>CAYQQJ010000003.1:0-178467 GCA_964419935.1 uncultured Cellvibrionaceae bacterium | reverse complement strand
GGATCAGAGCTGGGCAACGTCGGGTGGCGATGTTCGTGAAACTCACATCTGACCCAACCTACACGTTGAGTTGCGCCAACTGGATACAGTAATCTAATATTTTCCCTTTTCCCTTTTCCCTTTTCCCTTTTCCCTTTCTCTTGATCCTATACTTGCAGCTTGCAGCTTGCAGCTTGCAGCTTGCAGCTTGCAGCTTGCAGCTTGCAGCTTTGCCACACTTAGCCAAACCATGACGGACCCTGGATGATAGAATAGTCGGTCATTCCAGACAGCAGGCAAATCAGGTTCATTATGTCGAGCATCCCTCCGTTCATTCACTTGCGCGTTCGCACTGAATATTCACTTGTGGACAGCATTGTTCGTATCAAGCCGCTGGTAAACCGGGTCGCGGAGCTCGGAATGCCAGCCTGCGCAGTCACTGATCTCAACTTCTTTGGCTTGATCAAGTTCTATAAGGCGGCACAAGGCGCCGGCGTGAAAGCCATTTGCGGTAGTGATTTCCGCATGATTAGCGACTTTGATGAGGAGCAGACGGTTCTGGTGACCTTGTTGGCTATGAATAACCAGGGTTACAAGAACATCATTGAACTGATATCGCGCGGTTATCAGCACGGGCAGAAACAAGGCGAACCCTTCATTCAGCGTCAGTGGTTGAAGGAGCATAGCGAGGGCGTCATTGTTTTGTCTGGCGGACGACAGGGTGACGTGGGTAGCGCGCTGATCGGCAACAAACAGGAAGCTGCAGAAAGTCTGCTCGCGGCCTGGATGGACGATTTCCCGGACCGCTTTTATCTCGAGCTCCAACGCACTGGACGCGAAAACGAGGAGGCCTTTCTCCATAAGGCTGTCGACCTGGCGGCATCCTATGACTGTCCCATTGTGGCCACCAATGATGTCCGCTTCCTGGACAGCAGTCAGTTTGACGTTCATGAAGCGCGGGTTTGTATTGGAGAAGGTCGCGCGCTGGATGATCCCCGACGTGAACGGCGCTACAGCGAACAGCAGTATCTGCGATCGCCAGAAGAAATGTGTGAGTTGTTCAAGGACTTGCCCGAAGCGATTGATAATACCGTCGAGATAGCCAAGCGCTGCAATCTGGATATTGAGCTCGGCAAATACTTCCTGCCTGAATATCCCATTCCAGAAGGCATGACCGAGAATGGCTTTTTCGAACACATCTCCTATGAAGGTCTTGATAAGCGTTTAGCCAAAATTCTTCCTAAAGACACGCCGGACTACAATGCGAGGCGCAAAGAATACGACGACCGTTTGCGTTTCGAGTTGGATATCATCATGCAAATGGGGTTCCCCGGTTATTTTCTGATCGTGATGGATTTCATTCGCTGGGCTAAAGAGCAGGGCATTCCGGTTGGGCCCGGGCGGGGCTCCGGTGCGGGTTCGCTGGTGGCGTACGTTTTGGAGATCACGGACCTGGATCCATTGCAGTACGACTTGCTATTCGAACGTTTTCTCAATCCCGAGCGGGTTTCCATGCCGGACTTCGACGTGGATTTCTGTATGGACAACCGCGATAGGGTTATTGGCTATGTGGCCGATAATTACGGTCGCGATGCGGTTTCCCAAATTATTACCTTCGGTACCATGGCGGCCAAGGCAGTTGTGCGGGATGTGGCGCGCGTGCAGGGCAAATCCTACGGGCTCGCGGACAAGCTTTCCAAGATGATTCCGCCCGACGTGGGTATGACCCTGACCAAGGCGTTCGAACAGGAAGAGGTGCTGCGGGAGTTTCTTTCCTACGACGGCGACGCCCAGGAAATATGGGATATGGCCCTTCAGCTGGAAGGCATTACTCGTAACGTCGGCAAGCACGCCGGTGGTGTGGTAATTGCGCCAACCAAGTTGACGGATTTTGCGCCACTATACTGTGACGAAAGCGGCGGCAGCCTGGTCACTCAGTACGACAAGAACGATGTGGAAGATGCCGGGCTGGTGAAGTTCGACTTTCTTGGACTGCGTACCTTGACCATTATCGACTGGGCCAAGCGCATGATCGACGAGCGTTTGCTCAAGGAAGGAAAGGAACCGCTCGATATCGCGAGCCTACCCCTCGATGATAGGGAAACCTTTAGCCTGCTCAAGCGCGCTGAAACAACAGCGGTTTTCCAGCTGGAATCCCGCGGTATGAAAGACCTGATCAAGCGGCTGCAGCCCGACAGTCTGGAAGATATGATCGCTCTGGTTGCACTGTTTCGTCCAGGGCCCTTGCAGTCGGGCATGGTGGACGACTTTATCAACCGAAAGCATGGTCGCGCCCAGGTGGCCTATCCAGATGCGAAATATCAGCATGAACGGCTGAAGCCGATTCTTGAACCAACTTATGGTGTGATCGTGTATCAGGAGCAGGTCATGCAGATCGCCCAGGTGCTGGCCGGCTATACCCTTGGCGGCGCGGACCTGTTACGGCGAGCGATGGGTAAAAAGAAGCAGGAGGAAATGGACAAGCAGCGGGAGGTGTTCCAGAACGGAGCCGCCAAGCAGGGTGTCGATCCGGAACTGGCGATCAAGATTTTCGATTTGGTGGAAAAGTTTGCCGGCTACGGCTTCAACAAATCGCACTCGGCAGCCTACGCACTGGTGTCCTACCAGACGGCCTGGTTGAAGGCCCACTACCCGGCGCAGTTCATGGCGGCGACCATGTCATCGGACATGGATAAGACAGACAAGGTGGTTACTTTCATCGAGGAGTGCCGCAACGCTGGGCTCACGTTGCTGCCTCCCGACGTCAATGCCGGCGGTTTTCAGTTCACTGTCGATGACGACAACAACATTATCTATGGTCTCGGCGCTATCAAAGGCTTGGGAGAGGGACCGGTTGAGAGCCTGATTCAGGCGCGAGCGGACGGTCCCTTCAAAGACCTGTTCGATTTCTGCGCCAGGGTTGACCCACGCAAGCTGAACAAACGTGCGATTGAAGCGCTGATACGCAGTGGTGCATTGGACAAGATCGGCCCAGGTGTTGATGAAGACTATGACCGTGCGGTCATGTTTGCCGCCATCGGTGAGGCGGTCAAGGCGGCTGAGCAAAGTGCGGCAAACGTCAGTGCCGGAATGACGGACCTTTTTGGTGCGGTGGTGCCCAGCAGCGACAGTAGCGGCGATGCCTATCAGGATTTTCGTCAGGTGCGGCGCTGGAGCATGAAGGAGCGGCTTAACGGCGAGCGCGAAACCCTCGGGCTGTACCTGACGGGCCACCCGATCGACGAGTTCGATACGGAATTGTCACATCTGGTGTCATCGCGCATTTCCCACGTCAAACCCGACAAGAACAAGCAGACCATTGCCGGTCTGGTGGTGGCCTTCCGCGTGATGAAAACCAAGCGCGGAGATACCATGGCGTTTGTAACCCTGGACGACAGAACCGGCCGCATGGAGGTCGCTATTTTTGCTGACACCTACAATGCTTATCGGGAAAAACTCGTGAAAGACGCGCTGTTGGTGATAGAAGGCCAGATCAGCAACGATGATTACAGCGGCGGCTTGAAAATGCGTGCCGACACGGTGACCGACCTGGCGGAAGCGCGGCAGGCGCGGGTCGCTGGCCTGCGCATTAATTGGCGCAACGATACCCTGCCGCTGGATTATGCCCAGCAACTGCGCAAGGTGCTCGAGCCGTACCGACAGGGCGGTTGTCAGGTAGCGATACGCTATCAGCGCACCGATGTTGCCGGCGAAATTGCATTGGGGCCGGATTGGCTGGTCACGCCGAATGATGACCTGCTCCAAAGCTTGCGTGGCATTTACGGTCTTGCGCAGGTGGAATTGATCTATCACCCTTGATAGAGATTCGCCACCGTGCTGAGTTTTAGGCAGGTTCGTCGCAATTTGCGGGCTGCGATATTTAAGCTTGGTGGTAACTGGTGGTACACTTGCTGCCTTCCTGAGGCGGCTTCAGTTCCTGCAAATATACACCAGGCCAACGAAGTGTTGCGCGCCCCGTTTTTTCAGGACGCTTAGTCCGCCCTATCAACAGGCACAGCAAACAGGCACATAAAGACATGAATTTGAATTATCTAGACTTTGAGCAACCCATTGCTGAACTGGAAGGCAAAATAGAAGAGTTGCAGCTTGTTGGCAGTGACAACGATCTGAATATCAGTGACGAAATTGACCGGCTGCGCGAGAAAAGTGTGCGCCTCACGGAAAGTATCTACTCTCATCTTACACCTTGGCAGATCGTCAAGGTTGCCCGTCATCCCCAGCGGCCATACACCGCGGACTACATTCCCCGGCTGTTTGAAGATTGGGATGAATTGCACGGAGATCGCCATTTTGGTGATGATCACGCCATCATTGGCGGTATTGGTCGCCTGAATGGCAAACCGGTGATGGTGATCGGCGAAGAAAAAGGCCGGAGCGTGAAAGACAAAGTTTACCGCAACTTCGGTATGCCCAAGCCCGAAGGCTACCGTAAGGCACTGCGTCTGATGGAAATGGCGGAGCGGTTCAGAATGCCGGTGCTAACGCTTATTGATACGCC
Organism: uncultured Cellvibrionaceae bacterium; assembly: GCA_964419935.1. Taxonomy (GTDB): domain Bacteria; phylum Pseudomonadota; class Gammaproteobacteria; order Pseudomonadales; family Cellvibrionaceae; genus CAYQQJ01. The sequence goes on along the minus strand of CAYQQJ010000003.1, from coordinate 173,969 downwards.
CGGGGCCTATCCCGGCATCGACAGTGAAGAGCGGGGAATCAGCGAGGCCATTGCACAGAATCTGGCGGTTATGTCCCGCCTGCGGACGCCGATCATCTGTACCGTTATCGGGGAAGGATCTTCCGGCGGTGCATTGGCGATTGGTGTGGGTGACCACCTGAACATGCTGCAGTATTCCACCTATTTTGTTATTTCGCCGGAAGGCTGTGCGAATATCATTTGGAAGACGGTGGAAAAAGCACCTTTGGCGGCGGAAGCCATGGGCGTGACCTCCGCCCACCTTGAAGAGTTGGGTATCGTCGACGAGACCATTGAGGAGCCGTTGGGCGGGGCGCACCGGAACATTGAAGCCATGGCTGAGAAGCTTAAGGCGCGCTTGACGGAGCAGGTGGACCAGTTGAGTGCCCAGGATATCGATGTCCTGCTGCAAAAGCGGTACGAAAGGCTCATGAGTTACGGTAACCCTTGATGGCCGATGAAAACTCGCTGACCTTTTGAATACCGGGCTTGTCCAAGCAGTAACGAGGGGTTGAGGCTGTGCGACCAACACGGACATCCGACCGCCTCGCTACACAGTCGCATCGATGGCCCTCTGAAGCTCGTATAGCGGCTATACTTGGGTAAATGGTTCTATGAGTCGGCCGGCACGTAAATCAGTGTGCACTAAGGAGGTCTCTATGAAAAACCTGACTATTGCCGATGTTATGGACAACGCTCCACCCTTCATCAGCAGCAACCAGCCCCTTGATGAGGTCGTAACCCAGCTGATCAAGCACCACGTCGGCGGGCTTCCGGTAGTGAATGCACAGCATGAAGTTGTGGGGTTTGTATCAGAGCAGGACTGCATCCACAGCCTGAAAGTCAGCAGCTACCATTGTGAAGGCGTTGTTGAGGTTGAGAAGGTCATGAACCATGAGGCCTTCACCATTTCACCTGATATGTTGCTGATCGATCTTGTGGAGCATATGGGTAACAATAAACCCAAAGTATTTCCGGTGACACGGGATGGTAAACTGGTTGGCTTGATTACCCGCCCTCAGGTACTCCTGGTGCTTGCCGAGTCCTGTATCGGTTGTGGCTTTACCTTTAACCATTAGTCTTAAAGACGTCTAAGCTCGTTGGGGACTCGGTCGTCCGCAACTCAAGTTCCTTATGGGGGACTGACCCGGATTCCGTTACACTCCATCCAGGCTACGGCAGAGTAGCGAATTTGTAGCCCAGATGAAGCGGAGCGGAATCAGGGAAGACGTTACCGTCTTCCGGGCCCTTTTGGCAGTGCATCTGCACCTGCCCATCGGAATTTAAATTGCCGCTATTTTTTCTTTTTGCTCGTTTACCTTCTGACAGGCAGTTTTAACCTCTGCCAATCGATCCTGCTCCTTTTTAACAACATCAGCCGGAGCCTTATCGACAAATTTCGGATTATTCAGCTTACCTTCGATTTGCTGCAGGTTTTTTTGCAGCTTTTCCAGTTCCTTGTCCAGTCGCGCCAACTCCGCATCTTTATCGATCAATCCCGCCATTGGAACATGAATCTCCAGGTCACCGACCAATGTGGTAGCTGAAGTCGGTGGTTCTTCACCGGCCTGAAGCCATTGCAGGCTATTCAGGTTGGCAAGCTTTTTCATGAACTGTGCGTTTTCATGCAGGCAACGCTCGTCGTTAGAGTCGCCATTGCTGAAATAAACCGGCAATTGCGCTGAGGGTGCGATGTTCATTTCGCCGCGAATTGTTCGAATGCCGAGTACCACGCGCTTTACCCAATCAACGTCGCGTAGGGCATTAGCGTCTATTTTGCTCTCGTCGGCCACCGGGTACGGCGCCAGCATAATGGTCTCGCCTTCACGCCCTGCGAGCGGTTTAACTGCTTGCCAGAGTTCTTCCGTGATAAATGGCATCAGTGGGTGTGCCAGGCGCAGAATAGTCTCCAGAACACGAATCAAGGTGCGGCGAGTGCCTTTCTTTTTTGCATCACTGGCGTCGTCATCCCACAGCACCGGCTTTGATAGTTCGATATACCAGTCACAGTAGTCTTTCCAGATGAAGTCATAGAGCGCTTGGCTGGCGAGATCGAGGCGGAAGCTGTCCATGCCTTCGCAGATGGCCTTTTCCGCTTGTTGCAGGCGGCTAACTATCCAACGGTCTGCCAGCGAAAGCTCAAAGCCGCCGGAGTTGCTTTGGTCGCAGTCAAAGCCTTCGGTATTCATCAACACGTAGTTGGAGGCGTTCCACAGCTTGTTGCAGAAATTGCGAAAGCCTTCGATTCGCCCGACGTCGAAGTTAATGTCGCGGCCGGTCGATGCCAATGAATAATAGGTATAGCGCAACGCATCAGTGCCGTAAGGGGCAATGCCTTCGGGAAATTCCTTGCGGGTTTGCTTTTCGACCTTTTGCTGTAACTTGGGCAGCATCATTCCCGCTGTGCGCTTTTGCACCAGCGTCTCAAGGTCGATGCCGTCAATCAGGTCGATTGGGTCGAGCACGTTGCCCTTGGACTTACTCATTTTCTGACCCTGGCTGTCTCTGACCAGGCCATGCACATAAACGGTTTTGAAAGGAACTTCTTTTCTGAAGTGCAGGGTGAGCATGATCATGCGCGCCACCCAGAAGAAGATGATGTCGAACCCCGTCACCAGCACATTGGTTGGATGAAACGTCTGCAATTCCGGGGTGTTTTCCGGCCAGCCGAGGGTGCCGAAAGTCCAGAGACCTGATGAGAACCAGGTGTCGAGAACATCATCGTCCTGCTTGAGCGGCATATCTGCGGCCAGTTTATGCTTGGCGCGAACCTCTTCTTCGCTGCGGCCGACGTAGATGTTGCCGTCAGCGTCGTACCAGGCGGGAATGCGATGGCCCCACCAGAGTTGGCGAGAGATACACCAGTCCTGAATGTCGCGCATCCAGGAGAAGTACATGTTTTCGTATTGCTTCGGCACAAACTGGATGTCGCCATCCTCCACGGCCTTGATCGCCTGCTCCGCCAGAGGCGCGGTTTTGACGTACCACTGGTTGGTCAAATACGGCTCGATCACGACGCCGCTGCGGTCACCCCGTGGAACTTTCAGTGTGTGATCGTCCACTTTTTCCATCAAGCCCAGCGCATCCAGGTCTTCGACAATTTGCTTACGCGCTGCAAATCGCTCCATTCCCCGGTACTTTTCCGGCACGCTGTTGTTCAGGTTGGCGTCGTCATCCAGGATGTTGATCATCGGCAGCGCGTGCCGTTGTCCCATCTCATAGTCGTTGAAGTCATGGGCGGGAGTGATCTTGACGCAGCCGGTACCGAATTCACGGTCAACATAATCATCGGCGATGATGGGGATTTCACGATCAGCCAAGGGCAGCGTGATCGTTTTGCCAATCAAGTGTTTATAGCGTTCGTCTTCCGGGTGGACAGCAACGGCCGTATCCCCGAGCATGGTTTCCGGGCGGGTGGTGGCAACTGTCAGGTGACCGGAGCCGTCGCTGAGGGGGTAGCGAAAGTGCCACAGGTAGCCTTTTTCTTCTTCGTTGAGGACTTCGAGATCAGAAATGGCCGTGTGCAACTTCGGGTCCCAGTTCACCAGTCGCTTACCGCGGTATATGAGCCCTTCATCGTAAAGCCGCACGAAAACTTCCTGTACCGCTTTATAGAACCCGTCGTCCATGGTGAAACGTTCCCGGCTCCAATCGGGGCTCGCTCCGAGCCGACGCAGTTGGCGGGTGATATTGCCGCCGGACTCTTCCTTCCACTCCCAGACTTTTTCGATAAACTTTTCCCTGCCCAGGTCGTGGCGGCTGACGCCCTCGGCGTCGAGCAAACGCTCGACCACCATTTGAGTCGCGATGCCCGCATGGTCGGTGCCTACCTGCCACAGCGTGTTGTTGCCCTGCATTCGGCGGTAGCGAATCAATGCATCCATGATGCTTTCCTGAAACCCGTGGCCCATGTGCAAGCTGCCGGTGACGTTCGGCGGTGGAATCATGATGCAATAGGGGTCGCCTTTACCGCTGGGGGCAAAGTAGTTGTTGTCTTCCCAGGTTTGGTACCACTGTTGTTCGAGGGCGGAAGGCTGATATGTTTTTTGCATAGAATTTCGGACCGGCTGTCTGTGCGGAATGAGGTTGTCGAAAAAAGCGCCGATTATACAACGCTTGCGGGGTGCGTGCAGGTGCGTTAACCGGGGTCGGTGTTGTTATTCAATTGTTCCAGTAGACGGCGCCGCAGGTCTGCTTCAATGCGGGGAAGATATTCGGCTACCAGATCGTCGACTAATGCGCGCGCGGTGGAGTGTTCACTCGCGGTATTTTTCGGCTGCGCGCCTTTCGGTGGAAAGAAGGTGGAAGCCTGCGCAATATCGTCAGCGAGCGCCTGCCGTCGCTCTTCCAGGCGATCCCGTATGTGCTTTGGCAAAAATGGGTTGTCGCCCCGAGCCACAGGCCGCGGTGGTTGCACTGGTGTCGGTGTTGATGACGGAGCATTCAGGTGGGGAGGTGTGTGTAACCGTTGCGCATCGGGTTCGAATAGAGCTTGTTGAGCCGGCGATGCGTTTGCGTCACCGGCTGCTTGATCCGGTGCTAGCCGAGCCATGGCCTCTTCGACCGGTGTGGCGCGATCGCCGTCGATTTCCTCTGAGGCTTGTTGATAGGCCGCGCGAAGTGCGGCAATTTCTTCGGTGTTCGCGTCTGTTGATGCTTCCGCCGCTGACTCGTCAGTGTCGCCGATCGCCTTTTCCACCTGGTCAATCAGCAATGGAATTTCGTCCTGCTCATAATCCGGCGTCTCTGGGTCAGCCAACTGCGCCCGAAGAAACTCCAGTTCTCTCAGCAAGCGGGTTCGGGAGTGTTGGCTGTCATCGGACGTCATTTGTGTGCCCCGCTGTATTCAATGGCCGCCCAACTTGTGTGTCTCGACGGGATAGCCGCGCTGCTTGAAGTAACTGTAGTGCTCCCGTGTTGCCTGCAGGACGGCGTCAGCCTGAATCACCACCTCCGCCAACCGCTCAAAGCGGCTGAAGAAGGCGGGAACATCATCGGTCAGGTTTATCAGCAAATCGTTCTGCCCGGCAAAATCCTGACCCTCTGCGGTGATCACAACCGGTACTTCGGCCGCTTCTTCAGTGTTGGCCAATGCATGAGGAATAAAGGATTCAGGGCGGAATGACCATAACAGATCATCCAGCGCGTCCGCTGTTGCCCAGTCGGCAACATTGAGCAATATTCGGTTATTGCGGCGAAATGCTTTGTCTACCAGACGGCAGACAAACAGCATACGAGCCTCTATGGATTCATCATCCAAAATGTAAAAGTCGACGCGTGTCATGGGTAACGGGCTACTGCTTTTGTGATTATCAATGGTTCAGCAGGTAGCTGACCAGCAGGCCGACGGGGCGCCCCGTCGCACTCTTCGCATTGCCGCTGAGCCAGGCGGTTCCGGCAATGTCCAGGTGCGCCCATTTGTATTTGCCGGTAAAGCGCGACAGGAAACAAGCCGCTGTAATACTGCCGGCGGTGGGGCCACCGATGTTGGCGATATCAGCAAAGTTACTGTCCAGCAGGCTTTGATATTCATCCCATAGCGGCATCTGCCAGGCCCGGTCATCGGCCTCTGTGCCCGCTTGCAGCAGTGCGTCGGCCAGGTTTTGATCATTGCTGAACAAGCCGGTGGCCTGTTTGCCCAATGCGACAACGCATGCGCCGGTGAGGGTCGCGATATCCACCACGCTTTTCGGTTTGAAGCGCTCGGCGTAGGTCAAGGCGTCGCAGAGTACCAATCGGCCTTCAGCATCAGTGTTGAGCACTTCGATCGTCTGGCCCGACATTGATGTCACAACGTCTCCCGGCTTGGTCGCGCGTCCACTGGGCATATTCTCGGACGCGGGGATAATACCTACCACGTGGACCGGAGCCTGGACTTCGGTCAGGGTTTTCATGGTGCCGAGCACGCTGGCGGCGCCGCACATATCGAATTTCATTTCGTCCATCCCAGAACCGGGCTTCAGGCTGATACCGCCGGTGTCAAAGGTGATTCCCTTGCCCACGATGACGTGAGGTTTGCTGGCTTTGGTGCTGCCTTTACCCTTGTACTCCAGCACGATCAACTTGGCCTCCTGATCACTGCCGGCTGACACTGATAGCAACGAGCCCATGCCCAGTTTGCGCATGTTGGCCTCGCTCAGCACCTTGACACTCAGCTTGTCGGATTGGCCTGCCAGTTGTTGCGCTTGCTCCGCAAGGTATGTTGGAGTGCAGATATTTGCGGGCAAATTGCCAAGTTCGCGCGCCAGGTTGATACCGATACCCGTCGCTCTTCCGGTGGCAGCGCCTTGCTTGTACGCCCGTTGCACTTTGGAGTCGGTGCTGGCGAAGGTGACCTTGCTCAGTTTGACGTTGGCGTCGGTCTTGCTGTTCTTGCTTTTGGTGTGGGTGAAACGATAAGCCGCCACCACAAATTTTTCGGACCATACTCGAGCCAGCCATTTGGCATCGCGCCCCTGGACAACCAGGTCGTCGATATAAAGTGTGACATCCCGGGCAGGGCTGCCGGTGACGGCTTTGGCTGCTTGCTCGACGGCCTTGCGAAAATCTTTCTCTGCAATGGCACCTTGCTTGCCGCCCGTACACAAAACCAGTGCGCGCTCATACGTTGACGCCTTGGGTGTGGTTAGCCAGCAATATTCGCCCGCTTTGGTCTTCAGATCGCCGCCCTTGATCAAGCGGGTAAGCGCACCCTCGCTGGCTTCGTCCAGCAGCTTGGCGCTCGCAGATAATTGGCCGTCGGCAGTTACGGTCACTAGGGCACAGGCTGTGCGTTGTTCTGAAAGGCTGGCAGGTTTGGCAAAAAATTCCATAGTTGGGCACCAAGGCGAATTGCGGGATTGTTGTTGCGTAAGTTGCGTAATTTGAAGGTGGACAGTTTACGTGAACTGCTCGGCGGTTTCATCCTGCAGCCTGTATTACTGCTGAACATGTTGTTTGACCCGTCTGACAATGAAAATTCCGCGACAGGAATTTTGCAAGAAGCGTGGCTTGACGCGCTTCAATGGGCAAAACCTGATATTCTGGCGCACTTTGAAGTAACTGTTTCCACGGATGCCTGCATCGTTTGATTCTGGTATCCCGTCCGATCAAGTCGGCCGAGTAACCCTTAGCCCGCGGATATAGCTCTGTGAATATAGATTTGTGATTATTTTCCGTTATCTGAGCCGCGAAGTTCTGGTCAGTATGCTCGCGGTGAGCATGATTCTTCTGCTGATAATTCTCAGCGGCCGCTTTGCCCAGTATCTGGGCGACGCGGCAGCGGGCAAACTTGATGCCGGGGTTTTGCTGACCTTGATCGGCTACCGATTACTCGCCTACATCGAGCTCATCCTGCCACTGGGGCTGTTTATTGCCATCTTGCTTGCCTATGGCCGCATGTACATCGACAGCGAAATGACGGTGCTGTCCGCCTGTGGCATGAGCCAGGGGCGACTGGTCTTTTATACCCTGGTTTGCGCCAGCTTTGTCGCCCTCCTTGTGGGCGCGTTCAGCCTCTATCTGGGGCCGATGGGGGCTGCCGCGTCTGAAAATCTTTTGGCGGAGCAGCGCAGCCGCACTGAATTTGAAACTCTGAAACCCGAACGCTTCCACAGTATTGCAGCGGACTCCGGCGTGACCTACGCCGAGGGGATCAGCGCGGACAAAAAGCGTTTGCTCAACGTATTCATGGCAGAGCTTGCGGCGGATGGCGCACGGCAGGGCGTGTCCGTAATGACTGCGGACGCCGGCGAAACGCGGATAGATTCAGAGAATGGCAAGCGTTATCTGGTTCTATACAACGGGCATCAGTATATGGGACAGCCGGGCACGGCGGATTACGAGGCAGTGGCGTTTGAGAGCTACGCGCAATTGTTGCCGGACCCGGACTATGAAATCCGACCGGGTAAGGAAACCGACGGCCTGAGTACGTTGGAGCTGTTAGAGCGCGATACGGCGGAAGCGCGAGCAACTCTGCACTGGCGGTTCTCACTGCCGGTTTTGGTGTTGATCGTTGCGTTGCTGGCGGTGCCCCTAAGTCGCACTCAGCCGCGCCGCGGGCGTTACGTGAAGATGATTCCGGCAATCTTGCTGTACATCATCTACCTGGTGGCGGTCAACGCGGCACGCGGCGTGATGGAAGAGCAGGGCGGGCCGCCCTTCATGCTTTGGTTGATGCACGGGCTCTTCTTTGCACTGGCATTGCTGATGATCCTGGGGCCGCGTGTGTGGTCGGCCCTGTTCCATCAAAGGGCGCGCGCGTGAGAAAGATAAAAAGCTACATCGGTCGTTCCGTGCTGGCGTCCATCTTCGTGGTTCTGCTGGTCATCACATCGCTGGATGCCATAGCCAAACTGGTTGATGAGCTCGGAAAGGTCAGCGGCAACTACACGATGTCGGAGGTACTGACCTACGTATTGCTGTCGCTGCCTTCGAGCGTCTATGAATATATTCCCATGTCGTCCCTTGTTGGCTGCCTGATGGGATTGGGAATGCTGGCGGCAACCAGCGAGCTGATGGTCATCAGAGCAGCGGGCGTGTCCCTGCTGAACATCATCTGGGCGGTTATGCGCCCGGTGCTGCTGTTTATCGCCATCGGGCTCTTAGTCGGAGAGCACATTTCTCCGGTCACGGATCAATATGCGGAAAGCCGACGGGCGCTGTTGTTGGGCAATGCCCGGGTTCTGGAAGGTGAAGCGGGCATATGGAATCGCGAAGGCGATGAGTATGTGCATTTCAAGGCCGTGCTCCCCAATGGCCGGTTGTACGGCATCACCCGCTTGAAGTTCGATGAGAATGGCCGACTGCTGAGCAGCACATTTGTCGAGACCGCTATTTACCAGGGTACCCACTGGTTTGAAGAAGATGGTGTAACAACCGTCATAGGCAATAACACCACGGAAACCACGGCGTTTGCCAACCGGAAATGGGAAACGGAAGTGACGCCGGATTTGTTGAAGGTCTTGGCACTCAAACCAGAAGAGCTGCCCATGGAGCGTTTGTATACCTACGCCACTTACCTGGATAAACAGGGACTGGACTCCGGCGAATACCATCTATCCTTCTGGCAGAAGGCCCTGCAACCACTGGCGACTGCAAGCCTGGTGCTGATTGCGATCTCGTTTATCTTCGGCCCGTTGCGGCAAGTCACCACCGGTTTTCGGGTATTTAGTGGGGTAGTGGTCGGAATCGTCTTCCGCACCAGCCAGGACTTACTTGGTCCTCTCAGCATCATCCTTGGCTTCTCTCCAATCTACGCCGTGTTGCTCCCGATCGCCTTATGTTTTTTGATCGGGATGGTTTTGCTGCGGCGGGCGGGGTGACGAAGACAGGGAAAAGGGAAAAGGGAAAAGGGAAAAGGGAAAAGGGAAAAGGGAAAAGGGAAAAGGGACGGTTGCGAAACCCCGAGGTGGGCGCTGCCCACCAATATTCCAATCACCGTTTTGCACAGCCGTAGGCTGCCCAGAATGAACGCACTTGATTGTCGCTTGCAGCTTTTCCCTTCTAACTTTTCCCTTTTCCCTCCTTCCCTGTTACCACCACTCGCGTTCTGCTCATGCGGTCGTGCCAGCAATGGCCGTCGCGATCTATCCAGGCCCACCAATAACCGCAGCCAAAAATTCCCAGGCTGAGTGCGCCGGTGGCACACCGAATTACGCAGCGTATGAAGTTGGGGGTGCCGCCGGCCTCGTTCTCCAGGCGCAATCGCCAAGCTCGCATGCCCAGGGTTTGGCCGCCTCTGTGCCAGAAGAAACAGTAAAAGCCGACAATGAGCAGCAACCACCCGAGCGGAAACAGAGGGCCATCGAACATGGGGGTGTTGGCTTCGCCTTTGTCCCCGGTCACAGTCACGTAGATGATAATGGCGACAGCTGCATAGGCCATGCTGATGGCAGCAATCACCAAGGCGTCATAGACCAGAGCGGCAAATCGGCGCCAAAGAGGCGCGATATGGGGAGTAGGGTTTGAGGTGGTCATGGAAGTTCCGGTGGGTTCGAAGCGATTGGTCAGCGAAAATTAGAGGGTAGTGCGATAGTGAATGCAACTTGGGCCGTCGCCACAGGGCTGGCCAAGGCTGATTTTCCCGGCGCCATAAAGCGGTGTCGATTCCCGTCGAATATAGGTTTCAGGCTGGCCTTCCGCCTGGATGTAGGTGCCATTGGTGCTGTGATCAACCAACACGTACTTGCCGCGGTGAAACAGGAGGTGGCAGTGATCTCTCGAAGCCTCTCGTGTGTAGACCGCCAGGTCAACCTGGTGAAGATCCCGCCCCAAATGCAATGGGGGCGACTTGACTGTCACTTCGCAAACCGTATCGCCAATTTCAAGGATAAGCCTGGGTGTGCGGTGGGTGTCGCTGGTGTGTTGATTGACGCGGGTGGCGTCAAGCAGTTCGTCTTTTGTTTGCCAGTTCAGGCGAAATACATCGGTCTGCTTGGCGCTGCCCTTGATGACAAGGCGGTCGAACTGTTGGCAATTGCTTCTTAGGTAGGCGGGAAGACAGTTGACGGTTTCTTCTGCAATAACAATTTGGCGTGCCAGTGCCATGCTGGTGAGAAAGGCGGCTTGGTTGACTGTGTCCCCGAAGACGTCGTGAGGTTCGATAACCGCCACGCCGTAACTCATGCCTATGCGCATTGCAAAGCCTAAAGTGGCGGCTTGTTCTTGTATTTTGATGGCGCTTATAGCCGCGTTCTCGGCGTTGGAAAACCGCAGCATAACTTCGTCGCCGATGCTTTTAATCAGCTGTCCACCGTAGCGCTCGGCCAGGGCTACCAAAGTGTTGAGCAGTTGATCGATACACTCCTTTGCGGTTGCATCTCCCAGCTGCCGGTAAAGAGCGGAGCTGCCGGCGAGGTCCGCGAACAGAATGGCAATTTTATCGTCGGCCGGTGATAAATCGGCTTGTTCGGGCTCAAACATAATGGCCTTACGCCCCAAGTCGGCTAAAAGAGAAACTGTTGACTAAAAGAGAAACTGGCCTTCAAGCGGTACCTCGGAATGATCACGCACGAACTCTTGTTCTTCTTAATCATCTTGTCTTGAATGTGTTCTCGTGACTATTCTAAGAACATCAGTGTATGGGCCAAAGAACATCAGCGTACGGGCACCATGCCCAGTGATTGAGGCAGAGTTTACCATTCTTTACGGGCTAAACGAACAATAGGAAATCAGCGCGGGGAATTTGGCTCCGCGGTGATAGGCGCGTTGGCGGTTGTCATCATGACAGCCGCCAACTGCGCTTTATCCACGCTGTAGCTTGTAAGCACCATCTCGTGCTCATCGCCATCCTCGGTGTGGCTGATTTTACCAAATACGTAGCTCAGGCTCGGTATGGCCCAGACAAAGGTCTGCTTGTCGTCGTCAGGATCGGCTCGGCCAACCTTGATGGCGTCATAGCTCTGCTTGTTGATGCTTAGCGTTTCGCTTGCGAGCCGTTCAACCCGGTAATGGCGAATACGATCCCGTTTGACAAATCGGTATTCCAGCACAGTCTGACCACGAATCAAATCGCGCTGCACCTGCAGCAAGTAGAGCGCGGGGTCCAGCATGCCTGGCTCCAGTTTATGCTGCGCATTGCGCTCGGGTTTATCGCTGTGGGTGTAGGCGGCGGTCATTGTCTCCCAATCGAAGGCAATGGTTTCCTTGGCTTTGGCACCGAAGATTCGCCGCGAGTAGGTGTACTCCAATGGCCGCCATTGGTCTGCCTCGACGGAAAAGTGGCTGGTTTCGTTGATTGAACCCAGAAAGTTCGATGCATCGGATGTCAACTGGTAGGTACCATCATCCAGCCGTGTCAGACGACGCTCCGTCTCAATCGTCAGCCCGGCAAATTTGCCCTTGTAGGTCGCGCGATATACCTGGGTTTCAGCCCAGCTTGCGCTGGCAAGGCAAGCGAGGATGAGGATGCTTAGCAGTTGTGGGAGACTTGGTCGCATTATTATATGTCCTGTTGTTACAGGTTTGTATCAATCGATTCGCCAGCCATGCCGGCGGCCATACAAGGCGTAGATAAGGAATTGGAAACTGGGGCGGCGTTTCAGTTCCCTGATGCGGTGCGATTCAAACACAGGGAGGGGCGGAGGTGGGGCTAAGACTAAAACAGTTGTCACAGAGCGTGAGCGCCCTGTGACAACTTGTGTTTATCAGGAATTGGCTTTGAGAATAGCGAGAGAGGTATCCAGCATGCGGTTGGAGAAGCCCCACTCGTTGTCATACCAGGCAAGCACTTTAACCTGATCGCCACCGATCACACGAGTTTGAGTCGCGTCGAAAATACAGGAGTGTCTGTTGTGGTTGAAGTCCGTAGACACCAGAGGTGCCGTGTTGACGTCCATTACTCCTTTGAATTTGCCCGATACCGCCGCGTCCACAGCCGCGTTGATTTCCTCGACGCTGGTGTTACGCGACGCCTTGAACGTCAGGTCCAGCAGCGACACGTTGATGGTCGGCACGCGTACTGCGAGGCCGTCCAGCTTGCCAGCCAGCTCCGGAATAACCAGGCCGATAGCGGCGGCAGCGCCGGTTTTGGTTGGAATCAACGAGTAGCCTGCAGCGCGTGCACGATACACATCGGAATGATACGCATCGGTAATGTTCTGGTCGTTGGTGAACGAGTGCACGGTGTTCATCAGACCCGAAACGATACCGACCGCATCATGCAAGGTGGCCGCCATGGGCGCCAAACAGTTGGTGGTGCAGGAGGCGTTGGACAGGACTTTATGTTCCGCCGTGATGTCTTGGTGGTTGACGCCGTAGACCACAGTCAGGTCGACTTCCTTGCCCGGTGCAGAGATCAACACCTGGCTGGCGCCGGCCTGCAGATGCTTGGCTGCCGCGTCACGTTGAGTGAACAGGCCTGTACATTCCAGTACTAGGTCGACACCCATTTCTTTCCATGGCAGATCAGCCGGATTGCGTTCTGCAAGAATCTTGATTTCGCGTCCGTCCACGCTGATTGCACTCTCTCCAGCTTCAACATCAAAGCCAAAGGTGCCATGTACTGTGTCATACTTCAGCAGGTGGGCGTTGATGGAGGAAGAACCGAGATCGTTGATGGCAACAACTTGTAGTTCGTCCTGCAAATTGCGCTCATAGAGTGCGCGCAAAACATTGCGGCCAATGCGTCCAAAACCGTTTATTGCGATACGAGGCATTTCAAATTCCTGGTAGTTTCTCAAAAGTTAAGTGCGGCGATTATCCGTAATTGGAGTTGAAAATGCAAACGGTTGCATTCTACAATAACCACCTATTTGTGCGAGCGTCAGGCCAGTAACCACGGGCATTTACCGCGATAGCCCAGTAACGGCAGCCGTCTGATGTTTTCATCGTCCGCATGACTTTCAGTTTGGTTGCCAAGATGGTTGGTAACGCAAATATCGACGAGGCGACTGGCCAGAATTGTGCTTCCGTTGGGTCCGTTAAGTTCCCCTAAGTTGGAAATAGTTGAAAAACGTTCAATAGAACGTTGGCAAGCGTTTGATAGCATTCGTTAGTTGCGACGGGATCGCATACAATGGGTGCAATGAACGCGTTCGTGACGTGAGTGGGAATTAGACCCGCACGACTGTGTTGTGTTCCCAGGGGTGCAACGCGCTCGTTCAGTTTTCGAACATGGTTGACCAGTATGAACAGCGTCATGCAGCCTCGTTAGAGACCGCTGGTCGTCTCGGGGTTTGCTTCAGATCGCTCTGGCGCTCCATTTCAAAAGAAAATAATGACCCGGTCCCGGTTTCCTCCGGGCATTGCATAACGAAGACACACAGGTGCTTGCACATTATGAATACAGACATGCTGATTATTGGCGGTGACGGAGATCTGGCACTGCGTAAGCTTTACCCCGCGCTCTATTATCTCGAGCTCAACGGCTGCATGCCCGAAAATACTAATGTGGTCGGTACTGCTCGTACTGCTCACGATCCGGAAGAGTTTCTGGCCACAGTGCACACCTGGCTCAAAGAAAACGTTTCGGAAAAGAATTACGATGAAACGGTGTGGCAAAAGTTTTCCAAGCGCCTGCATTTCGAGCGTGGCGATGCGACCAATCCGGAAGATCTGAAGCGCATCCACGAAAAGTGCCTCAATCCCGATCATCAGCTGGTGGTCTATCTAGCGGTGCCCCCCAAAATTTTTGGTGCGATCTGCACGTCGTTAGAGGCCTGTGGCTTGGCAAAGCCGACTACTCGGCTGGTAGTTGAAAAGCCCCTGGGCGATTCCAAGGAATCATTCATGGCTATCAATGCCGAGCTCAGCCGTGTGTTTACCGAAAAGCAGTTGTTCCGCATTGACCATTATCTTGGTAAGGAATCGGTTCAGAATTTGTTGGCCCTGCGCTTTGCCAATGACATTTTCGAACCCCTGTGGAATTCCAAATTTATTGACCACATTCAGATCACCGTGACCGAAACCGTCGGCACCGGCAACCGCTGGGAGTTCTACGACGAAACCGGTGCGACCCGCGACATGATTCAGAATCACCTGCTGCAGGTATTGTGCCTTGTGGCCATGGAGCCGCCCTCTACACTGGAAGCGGATTTTGTTCGCGGCGAAAAGCTCAAAATTGTACGCTGCCTTAAACCTATCGGAGTGGAAGATGTCGATAGCCTGACTGTCAGAGGTCAATATGAGGCGGGTATCGTCAACGGTGAAAAGGTTCCCGGCTACCTGAACGAAGGCGATGAGCAGCGGGAAAGCGATACCGAAACCTACGTTGCGCTGAAAGCCGAGATCATGAACTGGCGCTGGTCCGGCACACCGATTTATTTGCGCACAGGCAAGCGCCTGAATCGTCGGCATTCGGAAATTGTTATTCAGTTCAAGCAGAACAACCACCAGATCTTTGGTGAACGCAATACGCTGCAGGTGCCCAATCAGTTGATTATTCACCTGCAGCCCGATGAAGGTATCCGTTTGCGGGTGATGAACAAGATGGCGGGCCTGGACGAATCCATGCCGCTTGAAGACCGTTATCTCGATTTGGCGTTCTCGGACAACGCAAAAGCCAAGAAGCACGACGCCTATACACGCGTGTTGCACGATGTTTTTCGCAATGATCAGACCTTGTTCGTCAGTGCTGCGGAAGTGGAAGCGGCGTGGGAATGGGTGGATCAGATCTTTGATGGCTGGCGGCAGAAGCGCATCAAACCAGCTGGCTATGAGGCCGGTACTGTAGGCCCGGTCGAAGCCATAGAATTTATGGCGCGCGATGGCCGTCGCTGGCACGGTAACTGAGAAGCGAACCATTGGTGCGATGGAGCCGGAGCTCTATCGCATTGGTTTAAACCGAGTTGCTTGTAGCCGGTATGATTTAAAACCAGAACCGATTTTTTAGAACCGACAGTGTCCAGGCAGCTGGGATTTAGACAGCATTGATCGCCCCAGACACCATTGTTCAAAGACCACATTGGCAGGATATTATGAATAGCGTTATTGAAGCTGTAACACAACGTATTATCGAGCGCAGCCGCAAGGGGCGTGAGAATTACCTCGCAGCGATGAAGGAAACCTTTGAACAGAATCCTCCCAAAAAACGTTTGTCTTGCGGCAATCTCGCCCATGCCTATGCCGGGTGTGGTGAAGAGGATAAGAACACTATTCGCTTGATGGCCAGTGCCAATTTGAGCATCACCAATTCATACAACGATATGCTCTCCGCTCACAAGCCGTACGAGACCTACCCGCCAATTATTCGCGACGAGGCTCATAAGCTGGGTTGCACCGCACAGGTTGCCAGCGGTGTGCCCGCCATGTGTGATGGTGTAACCCAGGGGCAGCCGGGAATGGAGCTGAGTCTGTTCAGCCGCGACGCTATCGCGCTGGCCACGGCGGTAGGGCTTTCTCACAACATGTTCGACGGCAACATGTTTCTGGGTATCTGTGACAAGATCGTTCCGGGTATGGTGATCGCTGCACTCTCGTTCGGCCATATCCCTGCCGTGTTCGTTCCCGGTGGTCCCATGCCTTCCGGTTTGCCAAACAAGCAAAAAGCGGCAGTGCGGCAGCAATATGCGGCCGGTGAAGTTGGGCAGGACAAATTGCTCGAAGCAGAATCCGCCTCCTATCACAGCCCCGGCACCTGTACGTTTTATGGCACTGCCAACAGCAACCAGTTACTGGTTGAATTTATGGGGGTGCAGCTTCCCGGCGCGTCCTTTGTTAATCCGGACACAGATCTGCGCGAGGCACTGACCCGAGCCGCAGTGAAGCATTTGGTTCGAAACACCGATTCCGGTGGTCGCTACCGACCTATGTACGAAGTTGTTACGGAAAAGTCCATTGTGAACTCCATTGTCGGTTTACTCGCCACGGGCGGGTCTACCAACCACACCATGCATATAGTGGCCATGGCCAAGGCCGCTGGTATCACCATTACCTGGGACGATATGGATGAAATCTCCCGTGTAACACCGCTGCTCGCGCGGGTGTATCCCAATGGCGAAGCGGACGTTAACCATTTTCAGGCGGCCGGTGGTACGGCATTCCTGGTTCACGAACTGCGCCGTGGCGGGTTGCTGCACGAAGATGTGGTTCACCTCCTGGGCGAGGGTCTGGATCATTACCAGCGAGCTCCCACCTTGAACGACAAAGGCGAAGCCGTCTGGGAAGAAGTCGTATCGGAATCCAGAGATCTCGATGTATTGCGACCACTCGACAACCCCTTCGACAAAGAAGGCGGCTTGCGCGTATTGCGTGGCAATATGGGTGAGGGCGTCATCAAGATCTCGGCTGTGGCTCAGGAATATCGTGTGGTCGAGGCGCCTTGTGTTGTGTTTGACTCCCAAAACGATTTGATTGACGCATTCAAGCGCGGCGAGCTGGAGAAAGATTTTGTCGCGGTCGTACGCTTTCAGGGTCCCAGCGCCAACGGTATGCCCGAACTGCACAAAATGACCCCACCGCTCGGCGTATTGCAGGACCGGGGATATAAAGTGGCGCTTGTAACGGACGGACGCATGTCAGGCGCATCGGGCAAGGTTCCCGCAGCGATTCACATATCTCCCGAAGCGAAGAATGGCGGGGTGTTGGCCAAGCTGCGTACTGGCGATGTGGTTCGTTTGGACGCGACTAAAGGCGTTGTGACGGCGCTGGTCGATGATGCGGAATTGGCGTCTCGCCAACCTGCGGAGGAGCCCAAATTTACCCAGAATCTCGGCCGCCATATCTTTGCCGGCCTGCGCTCGCTCGTGGACGATGCCAAGTTGGGTGCAACGGTTTTCAGAGGTTATGACGAAGAAGGACAGGCATAATCGCAGATTGTGCACAAACTTTTATTTTATTGACTATGATTAATTAAGGACATTGCTGTGGCGTTACAAAAAGAATTTCTGGAACCCATCGGCGTTATGCCGGTGATCACCATCGACTCAGTGGATGATGCCGTACCTGCTTGTGAAGCCTTGTATAAAGGTGGCGTTAAAGCTGTTGAGATAACTCTGCGAACACCTTGTGCCCTGGAGGCCATCAAGGTGATCAAACAGCAATGTCCGCACCTGATCGTCGGAGCTGGTACTGTCATCAACGAAGAGAACGTTGAGCAGGTCGTTGACGCCGGTGTTGATTTTGCGGTTTCCCCCGGTTTGACTGCGAACCTCCTGCGCAAGGCTGAAGAATTGAAGTTGAACCTGCTGCCGGGAACTGCGTCACCGTCTGAAGTGCTGCTTGGTATGGAGTACGGCTTGAGCGTGTTCAAGCTTTTTCCGGCAGTTGCAGTTGGCGGACTGCCATTGCTGAAATCCATAGCTGGGCCGTTACCACAAGTGAGCTTTTGTCCAACGGGTGGCCTGACGATTGACGATTTTGATCAATACCTGGCTTTGCCGAATGTTGTTTGTGTCGGCGGGTCATGGTTGTTACCGAAAGCTGCGGTACAGGCTGGCGACTGGCAACAGATTACAGATATCGCCAAACGAACAATGGCAAAAATCGCATAGCGGGCCCGGGAACAAGTCCAATAATGTCGTCTCCCGCGCGCTGACAAGAGCGTCAGGCGTTGCAGGGCTTAAGTGACTTCAGCGAAAAAGTTGGGAAGTGGTGTAAATCAATTGGTTTTTATATGGCGCTTCCGCGCACAGAAAACCAGGGCACTGGCGCCATGTCTCCCGCGCTCAAGCTTAAGTCCGACACACGTCCAATACAACGGAGGCACCCCATGGCTTGCCGTACGATTGCGAGAATTCGTTTGAGTCGCGCGTTCAAGATCCCCAAGATGTTATCTGCTGGGTATGTGCGGCGAAATACGCGCTTCACTCACGGGGCAGTCATTTTTTTGCGGCTGCCTTCATGCTGTTTGCAGGTGTATTGAGCTGATGATCCAATCGAGAAAGTGGCGATTCATGAGTGTGCCCAGTAGCTTGTTCCGGAGGTATCGGTGAACATACTCTTGGTCGATGACCATAAATTGTTTCGTGAAGGCATGGTCTATCTACTGACCGCTGGTCTTAAAGATGAAGTACTGACAATCCACGAAGCCTGCGACTGTGAGGCGGCAATAGCACTGGCTGCGGCTCATCCTGAGTTGGATCTGGTATTGCTTGACCTCAATCTGCCAGACTCCCAGGGCCTGTCTGCCCTGCAGATGTTCGTCCAGAAATTTCCCACGCTCCCGGTTATGATACTGTCCGCCTCTACCCAGTACAGCGAGATTCGACGTTCATTGGACAGTGGCGCGATGGGTTTTGTACCCAAAGATTCTTCCAGTGCCGTTGTCATCAGCGCAATTCGCCTGGTGCAGGGCGGCAACATTTATGTCCCTCCTGTGCTGCTGAGTGAAGATAATTCCAGTGCGAAATATTCCTTCGGTACCGCCTGCAACCTGACAGGCCGACAGAAAGAAGTGATGCGTCTAATTGCAGAAGGGAAGTCGAATAAGGAAATTGCCCGGGATCTGGTGCTGGCGGAAACGACGGTAAAAATGCATGTGACGCATATCATGCGGGTGCTGGAAGTATCCAATCGTACGCAAGCTGTTGTCAAAGCGGAACGATTGGGCTGGGTGGATAGGTATTAGATAGCTTTAAGCTGCAAGCCGCAAGCTACAAGTTTAAAACCAGAGACCTGAAACTTATAACTCATGTTTCGGAGTTCAAGTTGCATGCTTCCAGGTCTGGCACAAGGTGAGGTTCGATTTGGGGTAGGACTTTCTGGAACCCTCACGAGAGGGACCTCGTGGGGGAGCCCCCATGGACGGGTTTACGGCGTTTCCAGAAAGTCCTACCCCGAAGCGCGCCGGCGTTAAAACCACTTAAAGGCGGCGTTATAGAGCTTGGTGAATTCCGAAACTTGAGTTAGAAGCGAGCAAATAGAAAGCGAAAAAAACGGTGGGAAAAATACATCCGGTATTTTTCCCACCGCAGTCGAAGCCGATCCGGTGCTTCTAAAAACCTTCCCTGACCGATGTTACCGCGTCCCTAAGCGGTTTCTACCCGCAAATTCCTTTTGTTCCTGAGCGGGGCCTCCTGGCGACACAACACAAACATAAGCGGTACCACAGGATAAAATACCGAGTAAGCCTGGTATTGCATTTGATGAATCAATGGTCCTGGACCATGATTCCGCGTCCTTGCAAGCAGGTTTCCCTTCCTGCCGTGGCCATCCCGGCCTGCGCCTAACCCGACCCTGGGTATTGGCAACGTGCTGACAGGCTTGCGCCATGTCCAAGTCAGCATCCTTCGGGCACGCCTCCTGCCTGCCAAGTCCTATCCGTGACCATTCGACACGCTGTCGATATCCTTCTCCATAGAATGAACCTGGTTGAGAAACGCGCGTAGCTTTGCGGGCGATACGGGTTTGTTGATCAGCGGAATGCCGCTGTTCTGTATGGCCTGCAGCGGTTCGGACGCGGTATCCCCGGTAATAATCAGGGCGGGAACGTGATCGCCGTACTGGGCTTTTAAAAGATCAATGGCGCCAATACCAGTGCGGCCATCGCGCAGCCGATAGTCGGCGATGATGGCGTCGGGCACAACGTTGTCCTGGCGCAGTTTTTCAAGGATAGATTGGGGCGTAGCGGCAACATAAACGTTGCAGTTCCAGTTCAGGAATAGGGCTTCGGTGCTTTCTCGCACATCGATATCATCATCGATAACAACAATGTTCACCGCTCGGGTTGGAATAACATCGTTCCACTCATTGTTGGTTTTGCGCGCTCTCGTTTCGGGTTCTGCCGTACCGATCGGAACGCGAATGGAAAAGCACGAGCCTTCACCCACCGCAGATTGAACCTCGATGGGGTGACCAAGCAACTGAGATATACGCTTGACAATGGCCAGGCCAAGGCCCAGTCCCTTACTTCGATCCCGCTCCGGATTCCTTAGTTGGTGAAATTCATCATATATCTCATCGAGTTGATCCGAGGGAATTCCGATCCCGGTGTCTTTCACCGTGAACAGCACATCCTGATTGATGTTCAGGCAGGAAATGCAGATGCTGCCCTGGCTGGTATAGCGCAGCGCATTGGACACATAGTTGCGCAGAATCTGTTCCAGCAGCGATGAGTCACTCTGCACTGCCAGATTATCAGCTTCGACTACCAGCGCGATTCCCTTCTTGGCTGCATCACCACTGAAATCGTTAACAATGCGGTCGAGCATGGGGCGGACATTGAAGTTCCGGACTTCAGGAACCAGGGTGCCGGCTTCCAGCCGCGAAATGTCGAGCAGGGCGTTGAACAGGCTTTGCAAGGCATCCAGGGAGCGGTTGATTTGGCTCGCCAGTTTTCGGTTCTGAGGGCTCTCCAGGTTGTCCGTCAACAATGATGTAAACAACGTCAAGGCGTGGAGAGGTTGGCGCAAGTCATGGCTGGCCGCTGCGAGGAATTTGGATTTCGCCTGGTTGGCTTTGTCCGCTTCATCTTTTTGCTCGCGTAACTTGGACACCAGTGTCGCGTTCTCGAAGCGAAACTTCAGGGATAGCATGAACGAGCGGTTGATTTGCAACGCGAAAAAGCACATACCGACAATGAAGATCAGACACAGAAAAGCCAGGATGCCGTGCAGCTCCCCTTCTTCCAGCACGAGCCGAATCAGAATGGGCGCCATGGACGGCAGAAAATAGGCGTAAAAGGCTGGGCGATAGGCGCAAAGAGAGGCAACAGAGCCGGCACCCATGCCAGCCAGAATGAAAAATATCAGCATCTGATATTGCAAAGCGCCCGGCTCGAAAAAAATGATACTCGCGGAGCCCCAGACAATTCCGGACAAAACACAGGTGGCAACAAATAGTCGCGCGAAGAAGATGTTGTCATTCGTCGTCTGCCGGCGATAGACCAGAAATAGCGCAAAGCGCAGAATACTGATGCCAAAGATCAATCCGCCCCAACCCAGGAGCGCGCCCAATGAGGCTACGGACCAAAAGCCATAGAGGAGGGCGCTGCCAATCAGGAAGTTGACGAACAGAAGAGGTTTGGTGTGGCGGTAAAGTAGTCTTACCTGTTCGTTGAAGATTGCATCATGATGCTCGGCCGATTCCCGTGAATCTGGATTTGAAGCAGCTTTGACCATGATGTTCCCTAGCTGGGTGGTGTATTGAGTTCGGCACCAAATACCACGTCCATTGTGAAGTTTATTAGACGACTTGGCTATCTCGCAAAAGGTATATCCCTATGTACTTTGGTCGGTAACGGCTAACGTATTTGTAGGAATAGTCCTAACCACAGTTGATCAGTTTTCCTGCCTCCAATTAAGACTTTGCTGATGGCGAACCCTATCGCCGCGTCTACACTTCGTGACGTGCCTCACATATTCCTCGCTGCTTCTCCCTAACTATCTGGAAACTCGCAGATGTACAAGTTTGCCGGCCACGCCCGCCGCCATCAGTTCTCGCGACATCAGTGGCCATTTTTAGCAATCGCAAGTACACCTGGATTGGTCGCCATTGGGGTTGTCGCGCTATCCGTACCTTCCTGGACGGCTTTAGCATGTGTCGTCATGGTTGCCGCTCTGTCAGTCATGCTTTCTGGTTGGGGCTGGTCGCGGCAAATCCGTCAACTCCATGACGACTTGCGGCAGGCCAACCTCCGCATCGATGAAGAGCGCCAAAATTCTATCACATCAGTCAGCACATCGATGACCGAATTGGGCGATCAACTCATGCCTATCTGGGGTGCTCATCTGGAGACGGTGCGCACTCAAACCGAAGAAGCCATCACTGAGCTGACAGTTCGTTTCGCGGGGCTGGCGCGTGAACTTCATTGCGCATCGGATGCATCTGAGATGTTATCCGGCAGTGCTGAGGGTGGTGCTGACTCGCTTGTTGGAGCGGCTAATCGAGATCTCGAATCCGTGGTTAATGCGTTGGAAGTTGCGTTGTCGGAACGGGACGATTTGCTCCGTCAGGTGGATCAGCTCGGTGGTTTTGTCGATGAATTGAATCAGATGGCCCAGGATGTTGCGGCCATCGCAGGCCAAACCAATTTGCTCGCTCTGAACGCAGCGATCGAGGCCGCCCGCGCAGGCGATCAGGGGCGCGGCTTTGCGGTGGTCGCCGGAGAAGTGCGCAAGCTGTCCCAGATCTCGGCAGAAACCGGCGAGCGCATGGGCAACAAAGTGACTTATATCGGTCAAGCCATTCAATCCGCCGTTGCCGCTGCGCGGCATTCTTCCGGTCGG
The DNA here is from genome assembly GCA_964419935.1 of uncultured Cellvibrionaceae bacterium. GTDB lineage: Bacteria > Pseudomonadota > Gammaproteobacteria > Pseudomonadales > Cellvibrionaceae > CAYQQJ01. The sequence goes on along the minus strand of CAYQQJ010000003.1, from coordinate 151,368 downwards.
GACAATGAAATTGTGGACAGTTCTCGGCAAACACTGCAGCGAGTCCTGAACAATTTTCATGAGCACGCGGAAGGACTTCTCCAGGTTGCCCGAACACTGCGCGATACTAATGATGGAATTCAAACCGAGGTCGACGCCGCATTGGTGCAGCTACAGTTTCAGGATCGCATCAGTCAAATGCTCACACACGTTCAAGATAATATTGACGTTGTCGCCACTGACTTGAAACAAGCGACTAGTGGTGTGATCGATGTTAACGCTCACCTGGTGAGCCTTGAACAATCCTATGCAATGGTGGAAGAACACAACCGTCACCACCATCGCTCTTCTGCGCCGCCCGACTCCGGCGGCGATATCACCTTTTTCTAACTTCAACGTTGGATGTCATAAACCAGAACACAGTGAGAACCATATGGCTAAAACCATTTTAATTGTCGATGACTCCGCCTCTATCCGCCAAGTTGTTTCAATTACACTCAAAGGCGCAGGTTTTGACGTTATTGAAGCCTGTGATGGGCAGGACGCGTTGCGTAAACTGAATGGCCAGCGGGTACATTTGATGATATCCGATGTGAATATGCCAAATATGGACGGCATCAGCTTTTTGAAAGAGGTCAAAACTCGCTCCGAGTATAAATTTACCCCCATCATCATGTTGACCACCGAATCCGCTGAAAGCAAAAAAGCGGAAGGGCAGGCGGCCGGTGCCAAGGCCTGGGTGGTAAAGCCTTTCCAACCGCAGCAAATGCTTGCCGCCGTATCCAAACTGATCGCTCCCTGACTGCCATGAGTTACGAAATCGTTAACACGTCCGATGAATCATCCGGTGAAAGCCAACTTGCACTGGTCGGAGAATTCTGCGTGTTCAACGCCGCAGAAGTGAAACCTCAACTGTTCGAACTTATTCAAGCTGGCGCTGCGCAGGAAATTGATCTCAGCCAAGTGAGTGAGATAGACACTGCGGGAGTTCAGTTGTTGCTAATGGCAAAGCGAGTGGCAGCCAGCGTGGAGCGTGAGCTGGTTCTTGTTAATCACAGTGAAGCAGTGCTGGAGATTATTGAGCTTCTGAATCTTTCTCGAGACTTCAGTGACCCGCTACTGCTGACCGCGCACAACCGCGAGGATCACTATGAATCTTGATGACGTATTTCAAACATTTCTCGCGGAAAGCCGCGAAATGCTTGTGGAGATGGAGCGTTATCTACTTGAGCTGGAAACCGGTGCTGACGATCCTGACCTGCTCGACGCGCTTTTTCGCTGCGTTCATACCATCAAAGGATCGGCGGGCTTGTTTGCGTTGGATCATGTGGTCAACTTTACCCACGTTGTCGAAAGCGTGATGGATCGATTGCGCGAAGCAGACATACAGCTCGATTCCGATTTGGCCGCTTTGCTGCTTGATTGTCGTGATCATATTGGAGCTCTTATTGATGTGGTTGACGATGTCGAATTGAGTAATGAGGTATCGATACACGTTCCCGAAGAGTTGGCTGCGGAGGGTGAGGTTCTGCTGTTGGCACTCGCGGCTTATCAAGCTGGTAAGGAACAGACATTCCCAGCGCCGAGTTCTCAGGAATCCCAGCCAGTAGAGCGCAGCGAGACAGTTGCCAACGACACCTGGCATATCTCCGTGAGATTTGGCGAAGATGTTCTGCGCCAGGGAATGGACCCCAGTGGCTTCATTCGTTTCCTCGGAACCCTGGGCGAAATCTGTCATATCACTACAATTTCCGATGCGCTACCAGAAGCCGAAGCGTACGACCCGGAGAGCTGCTATCTCGGCTTTGAAATTGATTTAGATGCGGAAACGACTAAAACAGCCATCGAAGAGGTGTTCGAGTTTGTGCGCGATGATTGCACGCTGCATATTCTTCCTCCGCGCAGTGAGCTTGGGCGGTACCTGACACTGATTCAGGAGTTGCCAGAGGAGGACGCAAGGCTGGGTGAAATATTGGTAGCCAGTGGCGCCCTGACCCAGAGCGAATTGGCCTCTGGTCTGGAGAAGCAACGTAGCGCGGGTATTGATCAAGATGCATCAAAACCTATCGGTCAGGTACTGGTCGATGAGCGCACGGTGCAATCCGAAGTCGTCAACGCTGCCTTGGGCAAACAGCGTCAGGGACGAGATGCTCGAGCCAGAACCAACCAATATATTCGAGTGCAGGCAGATCGGCTGGACTCACTGATCAACCTGGTTGGTGAATTGGTCATTGCCAGTGCTGCTGCGGATCTTTCGGCGCAACGCAGTGGTGATACCGCTACCCAGGAAGCGCTGGTCACAGTTTCAGGTCTGGTGGAAGAAATCCGCGATGGCTCCCTTGAGCTGCGCATGGTGCCCATCGGCGAAACCTTTCAGCGTTTCCAGCGTGTCGTCCGAGATGTATCTCACGAACTGGACAAAGATATTTCACTGGAAATTTCCGGTGCAGACACAGAGCTCGACAAAACCGTCGTAGAAAAAATTGCCGACCCTTTGACACATCTCATCAGAAACGCCGTGGATCATGGTATTGAGTCCGCAGGTGTCCGCGCCAATGCGGGCAAATCGCAACAAGGCATTATTGCTCTTAATGCCTACCATGAGGTGGGCAGCATTGTTATAGAGGTTAGCGACGATGGCGGTGGACTCGATTGCAACAAAATACTGCAGAAGGCGATACAGCGCGAACTGGTTAAGCCGGATCAGGAGCTAACGGAAAATGAGATCTTCAATCTCATTTTCGAACCGGGGTTTTCCACCGCCGATGCGGTGACCAATTTGTCCGGTCGCGGCGTTGGCATGGACGTAGTCAAGCGCAACATTGAAGCCTTGCGTGGGGTGGTGGACGTGACATCCACAGCGGGAGCCGGAACAACCTTTCGCATTCGGTTACCCCTCACATTGGCCATTATCGACGGGTTTCTCACTGGCGTTGGTGAGGCAAGTTATGTCGTGCCTCTTGAAAGCGTTGTCGAATGCGTCGAGCTCACTGCGGAGCAGCGCCAGGATGCGACTCACCGAAACTTCGTCAACCTGCGCGGCGAAGTACTGCCTTTTATTCGTCTGCGTGACTATTTTGCTGTCAGCGGTGACCCTGGTCGCCGGGAAAACATCGTGGTGGTTGGTTACGGGGCTTACAAGGCCGGCTTGATAGTGGATGAACTGTTCGGCGAATACCAGACAGTGATCAAACCTCTGGGACGGCTATTCACCAGCCTTGCCGGTATCAGTGGATCAACCATTCTTGGCAGTGGTGAGGTGGCGCTTATTCTGGACGTACCCTCTCTGGTGCAGCGGGCGGTGGAACAAGAAGGCGGTGTAACCAGCATTTCAACAGCATCGTGATCCAACAAGAACGTCTGCGGGAGCGTTACCGGAATCTGCAGCAGGCCAACAGTAAAATGTGGAGTAAATTAAATGTTCAGTTTTTTCAATAATCTTTCAGTGGCTAAAAAGCTGGGGACGGGATTCGGTCTTGTTGTCGCTCTGCTCGCTGCACTGGCTCTGGTTTCTTTCAATGCACTGCGCACGGCGGAAGATGGATTCACCGAGTACCGAAGGCTGGCGCTCCGTAATGTCATGGCCAATGACATCCAGAGAAATATGAAAAACGTACGTATTTCTGTAGAACAATATATCTCTGCTGCGACGCCGCAGGAACTCACTACGGCCAAGTCCGCTTTTGACCAAGGGTGGAGCGTAGTACAAGAGACGATGCAGGAAGCTTTGAGTTCTGTGGAAAATGCTGAACGTAACAAGGCGCTGGCAGAGATTGGTAAAGCCCTGGAAACCTTTAAGCATGGCTTCGAGCAAATCGTCACGCTACGCACGCAGCAGGACCAGTTGACGGAGGAGGTGCTCTTTAAGAATGCTATTGCCATCGATAGGGCACTGAGCAAAGTGCTGGAAACCGCCAATAGTGATAATGATACCGTTGCTGTCTACTACGCGGCCATCGCCCTTCGTCATTCATTGTTGGCACAGATTTATGAAGGCCGGTTTCGCGATACCAGTGATCCGGCGGATGCGGATCGTGTCATCAATGAATTAAGCTCCATGGACGGCCAGCTCGCGAGCCTCGATCAGTGGCTCGACCAAGGCGATCGGCGTCAACAACTCGAAGTCGTACTCAATAGCAAAGCCGCATATGAACCCGCTTTCCACCATCTTGTTGAATCAATCAATGCTCGTGACAGCCTGGTGTCCAGCGTTATCGACAAGGTCAGCGTTGACGTCGAGAATTCGTTACGCGACGTGCGTCAGTATTATGATCAAGAGCAAAGCGCACTGGGCCCTGTGTTGCAGGCATCGAATGCGCAAGCGGTCACGCTACTAATTGCTTTGGGCGTGATCGCCGCTGCCTTCGGGATCCTTATGGCTTATTTCACTACGCGTTCTTTTATGCGTCAGCTGGGCGGTGAACCCGCTGACGTGCAGCAGCTCATGCAGCGAGTCGCCCGAGGTGATTTTTCCGAGCGGGTGGCATTACGCAAAGGCGATGATTCGAGCATGTTGTTTGCGGTGAAGGGTATGCTGGAACGGCTTGGCCAAACCATCAGCGAAGTGCGCTCCGCAGCGGATAGCCTCGCGTCTGCATCGGAAGAGGTGAGTGCCACCAGTCAGGGCCTTTCCCAGGCGTCCAGCGAACAAGCTGCGAGTGTGGAAGAAACCTCATCATCGGTTGAGCAGATGACAGCGTCTATCAACCAGAATACTGAAAATGCCAAGGTGACTGATGGTATGGCGACCAAAGCGGCGAAAGAAGCTGCAGAGGGTGGAGAGGCTGTAGAGCAAACTGTCGCGGCGATGAAAAATATCGCTGCAAAAATTTCCATCATTGATGACATTGCCTATCAAACCAATCTGCTCGCCTTGAACGCGGCTATCGAAGCCGCTCGCGCCGGTGAACATGGTAAAGGTTTTGCTGTGGTTGCGGCCGAAGTTAGAAAGCTGGCAGAGCGCAGCCAGGTGGCTGCGCAGGAAATTGGCGAGGTTGCCGGGTCCTCGGTAGAACTTGCTGAGAAGGCCGGCGCGTTGCTGTCAGCGATTGTACCGTCCATCACAAAGGCTGCAGATCTGGTGCAGGAAATCAGTGCCGGGTCGGAAGAGCAATCCTCCGGCGTGGGCCAAATAAACGACGCCATGGAGCAACTCAACCAGCTGACACAACAGAACGCGTCCTCCTCAGAAGAGCTATCCGCGACAGCAGAAGAGATGAGCGCCCAAGCCGAGCAATTGCAGGAATTGATGAGCTTCTTCAAACTCAATGCACAAACTGCAGTCGCAAGCGGCAAGACGAGTCGCGGGGAAACCTCCCAGGCGGCCCAGCGATCTCGCAGTGCAAAGATTCAGCAGAAAAACTATGCCGAGTCTGTGCCTGACGAAGCCGAATTTGAGCGTTTTTAAGGGGGCGGTATGGGTGAGATTGCAAAGATACAACGACAACGGGATGCCACCGTTGTGGATCATCAGCAGTACTTGACCTTCTCCTTATCCAAGGAAATGTTTGCTGTTGGAATTCGCCGGGTGCGGGAAATTATTGAATACGACAATGTGACCACCGTACCCATGATGCCTCGTTTTGTGAAGGGTGTTATCAATTTGCGCGGTAGTGTGGTTCCGGTCATTGATCTGTCGGCGCGCTTTGGGCGGGAAGTGAGTGAAATTCACCGGCGTACCTGTATCGTCATTGTTGAAGTTGAACATGAGGGCGTGGAGCAGGAGTTGGGAGTGGTGGTGGATGCTGTCTCAGAGGTACTCGAGATTTCGCAGGCGGAAATCGAACCGCCACCCGCTTTTGGCGCTAATATTCGTGCTGATTTTATCAGCGGAATGGGCAAGGTGAATGGACGATTCGTTATTCTGCTGAACGTGGACAGAGTCCTTGCGGTTGAGGAAATGGCAATGCTCACCGAGCTTGCCGACAGAGACGTCGAGAGTGAATGAGATAGTCGCATCCAACAGGGCGATTGTTATCAGTGAGAGGGAGTTCCAGCTTTTTCAACGCCTCATGTTCGATGAGGCCGGTGTAACCCTGGCTGCCTCCAAAAAAGCGCTGGTCAGCGGGCGTTTGGCCAAACGCCTCAAGGCGCAGGATTGTCAGAGCTTCAAGACCTACTATGAGCTTGTTTGTCGAAATTCCGGGGAGCGTCAGTTAGCGGTAGATCTGCTGACAACCAATGAGACCTACTTTTTTCGTGAACCGCGGCATTTTGACTTCTTGCGGGATACTGCCTTGCCGGCTCATCCGAAAGAGCGGCCGTATCGTGCATGGAGTGCCGCCTGCTCCAGTGGTGAGGAGGTTTACAGCATCGCGATGATGCTTGCCGAGCATTTCGGCGATCGGTTAAGCAGCCAAAACTGGTCGGTGTTGGGGTCAGACCTCAATACCCAGGTTCTGGGCAAAGCCCGTGCGGCACACTACAACCTGGCCCGCACGGAAGGAATACCACGAGCGTCCCTGCAGAAGTATTGTCTCAAAGGCAAAGGCACTCAAGCCGGTACTTTTCTGGTGGGACGCGGGTTGCGCGAACACACCGAGTTTCGGCAGATCAATCTCAACGTCCACCTGCCGAAGCTCGAGCCGTTCGATGTCATTTTTCTGCGCAATGTGATGATCTATTTTTCCCAGCCGACCAAAGCTCAGGTGGTGCGTCGTGTGTCGGAATTGCTTCGGCCGGGCGGCTATTTGATGATTGGCCATTCCGAAAGTCTGAACGGCATCAGCAATACTCTGGAGTCGGTACGTCCGTCTGTTTATCGGAAGCCCAAATGATCCGCAATTTAGGTTCCGCCATTGATCTGTTTATTCATCCGGGGGAGTACGAATTCGCCGATGCGAATTTTGTGATTCGCACAACGCTCGGTTCATGTGTCTCCATCGTGCTCTGGCACCCACAGAAGAAACTGGGTGGTATGTGTCACTACATGTTGCCCGGCCGTCAACGCAAGCCTGGCCAGGCACTGAGCGGCAAATACGCCGACGAGGCTCTGGAACTTTTGCTCGCCGAAGCGCGCAAGCTGAATACCGGGCCAGAGCAGTATGAGGTGAAGTTATTTGGCGGCGGCAACATGTTTCCCACGTACGGCAATCGCGGGCCGAGTGTCGCTGCACGCAATATCGACGCGGTTCGCAGTTTGATTACCGCGCGCGGGTTGAGCATCAAATCTGAAAGTCTGGGTGGCGCGGGTTATCGCAATATTATTTTCCACATTTCCAGTGGTGACGTTTGGGTGCGACGCGTCTGCGGCAGCGATCCAAGCATCCCGGCGGAGAGAGCCCAGCGGTGAGAGAGCAATGAGCGCACGGATTAAAGTCTTTATTATTGACGACTCCGCTGTAGTGCGTCAGGTGGTGACGGCTTTATTGAGCGCGGATTCAACCATTGATGTTATCGGGTCCGCTTCGGACCCTGTATTTGCGCAGCAGAAAATGGCCAACAACTGGCCCGATGTTATCCTGCTCGATATCGAAATGCCGCGCATGGACGGCATCAGCTTCTTGAAAAAGGTCATGAGCGAGCGCCCGACGCCAGTAGTGATTTGTTCGACTTTGACTGAGGCGGGCGCCTCAACCAGCATTGAAGCGCTTGCCGCCGGAGCGGTGGAAATTATCACCAAGCCCAAGGTGGGGCTTAAAGATTTCTTGAGCGAGTCTTCCGTTGCTCTGATTCGTGCTGTGAAGAATGCAGGGCGGGCCAGGGTACGGGGCGCGGCTGCGGGCGCGCCCACGCCGGTTGTTGATAACGCCGAGGAACATAACCGGGTGAACAGTCGCGCCATGAAAAAGACCACCGACATGGTGGTGGCGCTCGGTACTTCCACCGGCGGTACCCAGGCTCTGGAAGTCGTACTGACCAGCTTGCCGGAGGACTGCCCCGGTGTGGTGGTAGTGCAGCACATGCCGGAAAAATTTACCGCCGCTTTTGCGGACCGGCTCAATCGTTTGTGCCGCTGCGAAGTGAAAGAAGCGGTAAATGGCGATCGCGTCCGTACGGGTAGGGTCCTGATTGCCCCCGGTGGCCTGCACATGCAGTTGAAGCGCAGTGGCGCCCAATATACCGTCAGCGTTCGCGACGGCCCACGCGTCAACCGCCACAAGCCCTCCGTGGATGTCCTATTTCTTTCGATCGCCAAAGTGGCAGGCGCCAATGCCATGGGGATCATCATGACTGGTATGGGCGACGACGGCGCAAGAGGGTTGCTGGCGATGCGCCAGTGCGGCGCGCAGACCATTGCGCAGGATCAGGAAAGTTGTGTGGTGTTTGGTATGTCCAAGGTGGCTATTGAACTGGGGGCCGCTGGTCGAGTTATGCCTTTATCGGCCATCGCTGGAGCGATGAGTGAATAGGTGTTGCGTTGTGATCCGCGCCGTTTCGCCTTGAGCTCGACTGTCGCCTATCGATTACTCCTATCTGGTTACTTCGGATTACACTAATTCATGGTCGACCGCATAGCGAACCAGAGCCGCCACGCTGTCCAGCCCCAGTTTTCGGCAAATGCGTGTTTTATGGGTGCTGACGGTTTTGGGGCTCAAATGAAGGCGCTCTGCGATATCACTGATGCGACGTCCCCGCGCCAGCTTTAAGAAAATTTCCTGCTCTCGTGGGGTTAGCTGTTCGTGAAGCGCTTTGGCCGTATGTCCACCAAAAGCGTCCTTGATCACCCGCTGTGCGTACTGCGGGCTGACGAAAATATGTCCTTGTCCGACGCTGGACACCGCATCGACGAGTTCCTTGGGTGACCGTGTTTTAGTGACAAACCCCAGGGCGCCAGCACGCAGCGCAGCGGCCGCATAGTGTTCTTCGCGATAGCTACTCACCACAAGCACCGCCGTATCGGATGCTCGACGACCTACTCGCTTTATAAGCTCCAAACCCGAACAGCCCGGCAGGTCCATTTCTGTTAACAGTATATCCGGACCCAATTCGACGACTTTGGTCAAGGCTTCCTCGCCATCGGCGGCTTCCGCGACAATATTTACGTCAGTCTGTGCTGCAAGCACTGCACGCAGCCCCTCACGGACGACGGGGAAGCTATCAGCAATAATCAGACGAATTTCGGACATTCGTGCCTTGCGCTCGTGTGTTCGCATGATTTAACTGATGTCATCGCGTCATAACTCCTTGGTGATGATTTCATTTGCTAGGACAGACAGTTGCGAAACCAATTCCGCCGAAACCGCTATCGGATCAATTGAAATGCTCGGATATGTTATTGCAACAAAACAGCCGAGCCCGCTATCAACAGAGACAGTGGCAGCCCGATGGTAAGCGCGGGCTCAACGGAAAGGAGAGAAAAACGAGCATGAATCGAAGAATGGTACCAGAGGCCGGACTTGAACCGGCACGCCCGCGAAGGCATCGGATTTTGAATCCGACGTGTCTACCAATTTCACCACTCTGGCAAGTGTGCTTGGAAAGAGCGCGAGATTATAGCAGCGGTTTGGCTGCCGTCAACAGGAATCGCGCTGTCGGTTGAGGTTAGCTGGGGATTGGGCAGCGGCCATCAGTCGCCATTCGAGCGTCGGATTGCCCGCAAATGTGGCGGGAAAAGACGAATTCCATTACCCTAGCGGCCCTGCTGACAACCAAGACAATTTCATGCGCCGACAGGATTTTCATTATTCACTCCCCCGGGAGCTTATCGCACATCAACCCGCGCCGGAGCGCCGCAAAAGCCGACTACTGCATTTGGACGGACCGAGCGGTGCCATAGCTCACCATCAGTTTCCGGACCTCTTGTCCCTGGTGCAACCGGGGGACCTGATGGTTCTCAACGATACCCGTGTTATTCCCGCTCGAGTGTTCGGCCACAAGTCTACCGGTGGGCGAGTCGAGATCCTGTTGGAGCGCGTGCTTGACAACCAGTTGGTGCTGGCTCAGGTGAGATCGAGCAAATCCCCGAAAGCCGGTTCGGTTATCTTGCTGGAGGACGGCACACAGCTGCAGGTGATGGGCCGACGGGACGCACTATTCGAGCTGCGATTTCCTGATAACACCACTGCCGTAGCTGTGCTGGAGAAAATCGGCCACATGCCGCTGCCGCCCTATATCGGGCGGCCGGATGTGGCGACTGATCGCGAGCGCTACCAGACGGTCTATGGCCGCCGGCAAGGGGCTGTCGCCGCGCCCACTGCCGGGCTGCATTTTGATGAAGAGTTGCTTGAGCAATTGCGGGCCAAAGGCGTGCAGTTGGCATTTGTCACTCTGCATGTTGGCGCGGGCACCTTTCAGCCGGTGAGGGCAGACGACATTCGCGAACACCATATGCACAGCGAGGTGATGGAAGTCAGTGAAGACGTTTGTCAGCTTGTGCGGGAGACTCGCGCCGCCGGTAAACGCGTGATCGCCGTCGGCACTACCAGCGTGCGCTGCCTGGAAACTGCCAGTCAGAGTGGCGACATTCTGCCTTATCAAGGCGAAACCGATATCTTTATTTATCCCGGTTATCACTATCGCGTGGTCGATGCGCTGATCACCAATTTCCATTTGCCGGAATCCACGCTGTTGATGCTGGTATCCGCTTTTGCGGGCTATCGGCATACCATGATGGCGTATGGCGCCGCCGTGGCGGAGCGCTACCGGTTTTTCAGTTACGGTGACGCCATGTTTATCACGCGCAACCCGGAAGCGGGCAGCGCCCAGGACATTCCTGGTCTTGCGAATGCTGTCTCCGCGAATGATGCCTCCCCTAATCCTGTTTCCCCCAATCCTCTCCCCAATGAAAGGCGAGCAGACGACGAGGCCCTCCAGTGAGCAATTCTTTCATGTCTTTCGAATTGGACGGCAACGACGGCGCTGCCCGCCGGGGTCGCCTGAAGTTTCCGCGCGGCACCGTTGAGACGCCCGCGTTCATGCCCGTTGGCACCTACGGTACCGTCAAAGGCATGTTGCCGCGGGATGTGGCGCCAACCGGCGCTCAGATTATTCTGGGCAACACGTTTCACCTGATGTTGCGACCGGGCACTGAGATCATCAAGGCCCACGGCAACCTGCACGACTTCATGCAGTGGCCGGGGCCGATCTTGACCGACTCGGGTGGCTTCCAGGTTTTCAGCCTGGGTGCCCTGCGCAAAATCTCCGAGGCGGGGGTGTCTTTCCGGTCGCCCATTGATGGCAGCCCGGTATTTCTGGATCCCGAGCGTTCGATGCAGGTTCAGCGGGATTTGGGGTCGGACATTGTGATGATCTTTGATGAATGTACGCCTTACCCGGCGACTGAACAGCAGGCGCGGGAGTCCATGGAGCTGTCTCTGCGTTGGGCGGCCCGCAGCAAGCAGGCGCATGGTGATAGCCCCGCCGCGCTGTTTGGGATCATTCAAGGCGGCATGCATGAAAATCTGCGCAGTGAGTCATTGGCCGGGCTGGCGAGCATCGGCTTCGACGGTTACGCCATCGGCGGGTTGAGCGTGGGCGAACCCAAGGAGGACATGATTCGTGTTCTGGACCACCTGCAGCCGCAAATGCCGACGGACAAACCCCGCTACCTGATGGGGGTGGGCAAGCCAGAGGATATCGTGGAAGCTGTGCGGCGGGGCATCGACATGTTCGACTGCGTGATGCCGACCCGCAACGCGCGCAATGGGCATTTGTTTACCCGCACCGGCGTCATCAAAATCCGCAACGCGGTCCATAAGCAGGATACGGGTCCACTGGACAGCAGTTGCAGCTGTTATACCTGTCAGAACTTCAGCCGCAGTTACCTTCATCACTTGGACAAGTGCGGCGAGATTCTGGGTGCGCAGCTCAATACCATCCACAACGTGCACCACTATCAAACCATTATGGTGGAGCTGCGCGACGCCATTGCCGGTCAACGGCTGCAAGCCTATGTGGAAGAGTTCTATCATCGTCAGGACAAATCCGTTCCCGTGTTTGATACGGTTCAGACTTGAATCACGGCAGATTGTCCGCATTAACAGGCTATTGCGGGTATAATCGCGAGCGAATCAGGCTTGGCTGGTCTTATAAGATAATCGCGACAAAAAGCCATTGCGTAAATCCGAAGCGCAACATTCAGCAAACGCAATAGTTGCCAAGCGGCGCAACATCAAGAACGGCTACATTCAAAACTAACTAGGATCTGGCTCTTGAAGCCGGGTATGCTTGGGAAACCTCATGAATCGTTATCCACTCTGGAAATACCTACTCGTCCTGTTCGTGCTGGCGCTTGGTTGTGTCTACGCACTGCCCAACCTGTATCCGGCTGATCCAGCCGTGCAAATCTCCGGTACATCCAGTTCAACCGTCGTTGATGAGCAGGTACTGCAGCGCGTAACCAAGGCTCTGGATGAAGCCGGTATAGATTATCTGGGCGCCGAAGCCGATGGTGCAGCAGCATTGATCCGCTTGCATGAGGTTGAGGATCAGCTGCCGGCCCGGGAGGCGATCAAGGGTGCTTTGCAGGAAGATTTCGTTGTTGCCTTGAACATGGCAGCCACCACGCCGGAATGGCTGGAGAGCATTGGAGCTGGTCCGTTGCGGTTGGGGTTGGACCTTGCCGGCGGTGTGCATTTCCTGCTACAGGTTGACACTGATGATGCCATCGCCAAGCGTATTGCCGGTATGGCCGATGTGCTCAAACGCAGTATTCGTGAAGAGCGTATTCGCGACGTAACCCTGAGCGTGCAGGACGAGCGAGTCATCGAAGTGACTGCGCCAAGCGAAGAGCTGCGCGATCAGGTCGAGGACCTGCTGCGCGATGAATTGCCGGAACTGCAGCGCGATACCGGGCAGTCCGATGATGGCACTTACTGGTTGCGCGCACAGATGACCGAGCAAGCGATCAGTGATATCGAAAGCTATGCCATCAGCCAGAACCTGTCAACGTTGCGCAACCGTGTGAACGAGCTCGGTGTTTCCGAGCCCATCGTGCAGCGCCAGGGCGCCAATCGCATCGTGGTGGAACTGCCAGGCGTACAGGATACCGCTGCCGCCAAACGCATTATCGGCAAGACCGCCAACCTCGAGTTCAGGCTGGAAGCGAAGCCGAGTGAGCTGATGTCCCAGAAGGAGGAGTTTGAGCATCTGGATGAGGACAAGCAGCGTATCTTCGGCAGCGCGTTTCTGGAGAACCGTGTCATAGTGACCGGGGATAAAGTGACCGACGCCAAGGTTGGTTACGATCAGGAAACCGGTATGCCCCAGGTTAACATTACCCTCGACGGCGACGGCGGCGCTGCCATGCATCGTGCTACACGGGAGAATGTTGGGCGCAGTTTGGGCGTCCTGTTCATCGAATACAAAACCCGCACCGTGCCCGGCGTCAACGAACAAGGCGAACGGATTGAAGAGACCGTACAGGTGCCGGACAAAAAAATTATCAGTCTGGCAACAGTTCAAAGTGCGCTGGGCCGGTCTTTCCGTGTGACTGGGCTGGAACAGCAGGAAGCGGCCGAACTCGCGTTGCTGCTGCGTTCCGGCGCATTGGCCGCACCGATGGTGTTCGTTCAGGAACGCACCATTGGGCCGTCGCTGGGCGCCGAAAACATAAAAATGGGTGTGAATTCGGTGAAAATCGGTATGGGTCTGGTGCTGATATTCATGCTGGTTTATTACCGCATCTTTGGTTTGGTTGCCAATCTGGCGCTGATTGCCAACGTGATTATATTGGTGGCGGTAATGTCGTTCCTGGGCGCTACACTGACTTTGCCAGGTATCGCGGGGATCGTTTTGACTGTGGGTATGGCGGTGGACGCCAACGTGCTGATTTTTGCGCGCATCAGGGAGGAGATAAAAGCCGGTATGCCGCCCCAATCAGCCATCAGTCGCGGTTATGACAATTCCTTTATCACCATTGTGGATGCCAACATTACCACCCTGATCATCGGGGTGATCCTGTTTGCCATCGGCACCGGGCCGATCAAGGGATTCGCAGTAACCCTCTCCATCGGTATTATCACGTCTATGTTTACGGCCATTATGGGCTCGCGAGCCATCGTCAATCTAATTTATGGCGGTCGCAACGTTTCCAAAATCTGGATTTAAGCGGGCAATCACAGGATAACCAAGTTATGAACAATGAACGCGTAATCAATTTCATGGGCCAGCGTTATTGGGCCGCCGGTTTATCGATTTTCCTATTGGTAGCGTCTGTAGTATCACTGGCACTACAGGGTTTGAATCTGGGCCAGGACTTCACTGGCGGCACAACCGTTGAGTTGAAATATGAACAGCCGGCGGACCTGAATGAGATCCGCAGCCTTTTGGCGGATGCCGGTTATGAGGGCGGAGTGATCAAATACTTCGGTTCCGAGTCCGATGTGCTGGTCAGCCTGCAGGATGCTGAAGGTGCCGAGCTGAGCAACAAACTGGTGGAAATCCTGCGCGCCGATGGGCTGCACAAGGTAGACGTCGCCAGCGTCAGTTTTGTCGGGCCGCAGGTTGGCGGAGATTTACGCGACCAAGGCGGTCTGGGGTTGCTGGTGGCACTTGGACTGGTCATGTTGTATGTCGCCTTACGTTTTCAGTTCAAGTTTTCCGTGGGTGCTGTGGCTGCTTTGGTTCACGACGTGATCATCGTTGTTGGATTGTTCTCGATCTTTCAGTGGGACTTCGACCTGACGGTATTGGCAGCAATTCTGGCGGTGATCGGTTATTCGATTAACGACACCATCGTTATTTTCGACCGCATCCGCGACAACTTTCGCATTATGCGCAAGACTTCTCCAATTGATGTCATCAACACCTCCATTACCCAGACCATGAGTCGTACCTTGGTCACCTCGCTGACTACCACGTTGGTGCTGGTGGCTCTGTACTATTTCGGAGGGGCGCTGATTCACGGCTTCGCCACTGCGCTGTTGCTCGGTATTATCGTGGGTACTTTCTCATCAGTGTATATCTCCTCAACCATTCTATTGGTTATGGATGTCACCAAGGAAGATCTGATGCCGGCGGAGAAGGAAGCCGGTGAACTGGATTCCATGCCATAGATCGCCGGGCGCGAGGTCACTGAAAACGGGCTGCGGCCCGTTTTTGCGTTCTGGCTTCAGGGCGGAAATTCCCAGGTTGCGTTCACCCGAATCCTTGATAAGCTTAATACTCAAGTTTCGGAGTTCAAGATTGCATGCTTTAAGGCCTGGCACATAGTGAGGTTCGATTTGGGGTAGGGCTTTCTGGAACCCTCACGAGAGGGACCTCGTGGGGGAGCCCCCATGGATGGGTTGCACTCGCCACATCCGTGTGGCTCGCCCTTCGGGCAGCCTGCGGCTGTGTAAATCGGCAATCCTGCCGATTTGCTTCGGCGTTTCCAGAAAGCCCTACCGCGAAGCGGGCCGGTGGGAAGACCACCTAAATGCAGCGTTATAGAGTTTGGTGAACGCAGAAACTTGAGTTAATACTTAATCGACACAATAAAAAAAGCGAAACCCCATGTCCTTTTCTCTGATCACGCGCTTGAAAAAGCTGTTCAAACTGACAACCGGCGGTGCCAGCTATGCCGGGCTGCGGGAGTCGGTTGAGCGCCACCATCGTATATTTCGCGCCAGTCACGGTTATGGATTCCTCGACTGGGACCTGACCGCCCAGCGCATGAACTGGAGCGGTGGCTTCTGGAAGTACCTCGGATACAGCGACGAAGATTCCGAGCATTTATCCAACCCCTATAACTACCCCGACTTCATTCATCCAGACGACCGTGAACCGGTGGCTCGCTACATTCGCGAACGCTTGAAAGCCAAAGGCGTGGCGGAAATCTGTTACCGCGTGCGCAAGAAAATGGGCGGCTATGTATGGACGGAAGTGCGCATCGATACGGTGCGCGACTCCTCCGGCTGGGTACGCTACATCTCCGGCATTGCCTTCGATGTCACCAAGCTCAAGCAAACGGAACAGGCGCTGCTGGTCTCCGAGGCGCGGCATGCGCGGATTATCCAATCCTCCAACGATGGCATATGGGAGTGGTCGGCGGAGCATGGCAGCTTTTCATTTTCCAATCGCTGTTGGGAACATCTGGGTTATAGCGAACACGACGACATCGTCAACCAGGGTATGGACCGGGTTCAATCCTGGCGCCGGCGCATTCACCCCGACGATATCAAGCGCTTTGATTATGCCCTGGCCGCACACGTCAAGCGCCGAGGGCCGTTTGATGTGGAATATCGTATCCGTGGTAAGAATGGTGATTGGTGCTGGATTCGCGCCCGCGGGCAAATGACCTACAACTCCCGTGGCGAACCCCTTCTCATGTCGGGGACCAATATGGACATTACCGAGCTGAAACGCGCTGAGGAACGGGTCATGCGCGCCAAGGAAAGCGCCGAGCAGGCCAATCAGGCCAAGTCCGAATTCCTGTCGAGTATGAGTCACGAGCTGCGCACGCCACTGAACGCCATTCTCGGGTTTGCACAGCTTTTCGAGCTGGATCAGCAGCTCGATGACGATCAGCGCAAGAACATGATGGAAATCCGCAAGGCCGGTCAGCATTTGCTGCAGTTGATTGGCGATGTGTTGGACCTGGCGAAGATCGAGGCCGGCCGGCTTGATCTGTCCCTTGAACCGGTAACACCGGTGCGGTTGATCGAAGACTGCTTTGCACTTCTGCAGTCCCATGCGGAGAAGCGTTTCATACGGTTATCCCTCAACACCAATGGGCTTTCCGGACAGGCGGTAAGAGCTGACCGCATTCGCTTGAAGCAGATTCTGCTCAACCTCATAGGCAACGCCATTAAATACAACCGCGACAATGGCCAGGTAAAAGTCAGCTGCAATCAGCTCAATGACGAGTTTTTGCGCATTGCGGTACGTGACACCGGGCGCGGTATCGCCGAGCATCTTCACAAGGAAATGTTTCAGCCATTCAATCGCCTGGGAGCGGAAACCAGTGACATCGAGGGCAGCGGTGTCGGCCTCGTTATTACCCGGCAGCTGGTGCAGCAGATGGGCGGCAGTATAGGGTTCTCCAGCACACCAGGTGAGGGCAGTTGTTTCTGGATCGACATGGTCGCGGTGAAACCTTCATCCGCAGCTGCAGAGAAAAAGAGTGAGCGGGATGAGGCCCTGATCGAACGGGTGCCGGAGCTACTGGTTACAGACCCAAAAACCATTCTGTACGTGGAAGATAACCCGTCCAATCAGCGCTTGATGGAGCAGTTGCTGGCACGCTTCCCACAGTTGGATGTACTGACTGCCGACGACGCCATGCGCGGTCTGTTCCTCGCACGGACAGTCAAGCCGGATCTCATTATTCTGGATATCAACCTGCCCGGCATGGATGGTTATGAGGCGCTGGAGGTCCTGAAGGTGGACGCTATCACCAAGCAGATTCCCGTTGTTGCACTCTCGGCCAATGCCATGGCCCATGATATTGAACACGGCAAAAATGCCGGCTTCGCCTTCTACCTGACCAAGCCGGTCGACCTTAACGAGTTGATCAGTGTGCTCAACCAATGTTTGGGGGAGGCTGAAGAAGTAATAGCTACAAGCCGTAAGCCGCAAGCTATAAGCTAAAGATAGAAAAAGGCCAGGTAGGGGTGGGCACCGCCCACCAATCTATCCGTTCTAATAAAATCCTGCTTGCGCATTCGGTGGGCAGTGCCCACCCTATGCTTGCAGCTTGCAGCTTGCAGCTTGCAGCTTGCAGCTTCTACACCCCACTCATATGCTTGCCGACGATCTGCAGCAGGGGTTTGAAAACCTTGGGTGAGGCGCAGACGATGTTGCCGCTGTCGAGATAGCCGTTGCCACCGGAAAAGTCGCTGATCATACCGCCAGATTCCTTCACCAGAAGAGCGCCTGCCGCTATATCCCACTCCTTCAGATTCATTTCCCAAAAGCCATCGAAACGACCGGCCGCTACATAGGCAAGATCCAGTGCGGCAGCGCCCGGTCGGCGGATGCCAGCGGTTTGACCGGCGATTTCCTTCAAGCATTCGCCATAGGCTTCCATATGCTGCAAGGCATAGCCGTTGAATGGAATGCCCGTGCCAATCAAGGCGCCGTCCAGGCTCTTGCGGGTGGATACGCGCATGCGGCGCCCATTGAGCATGGCGCCCTTGCCGCGGGAGGCAGTAAATTCTTCACGCTTGATAGGGTCGATGATCACGGCGTGTTGCAGGCTGCCGCGATATTTGCAGGCGATGGACACCGCAAAATGCGGAATGCCGTGCAGAAAATTGGTGGTGCCATCGAGCGGGTCGATAATCCACTGGTACTCGGCGTCTTCCGGGCCTTTACCGCCACCTTCCTCACCGAGAAAGCGGTGGTCGGGGAACGCACGGCTGAGCTGACTGACGATCTCCTGCTCGGCTTTACGGTCCACCTCACTGACAAAATCGTTGCGGCCTTTCTCCTCGATACGCACCAGATCGACGCGCTCCAGTGCTTGTTCGATCAGTTCACTTGCTTTGCGGGCAGCGCGCAAAGCCATGTTCAGCATGGGTTCCATTGGCGGTAACTCTGTTGTGTGGATTGTAGGGCGCTATCGATATACGAGATGTGCAGGCAATTGCCACAGCCTCAGCGGGGCGGTGATTATAACAGCCACGAGGAGCTAAGGGAAAAGGGAAAAGGGAAAAGAGGACTTGCGGTGAATAGGTTGGACAGAGGCAAGCGGCAGACGAGCTTCTAGGTTTCGGTATGCCGACGGATCATGCCCCAATTCGGCCCAAGATCGCCAAATCAACGTGTCTTCGATGCACAGCGTAATGGGCACCAAGAATCTTTTCCCTTTTTCCTTCTCCCTTCCCTTGTTAAACTGCGCCCCTTTTTTATCTGTAAACGAGTAGCCTCAATGAGCGACAGCGCCCTGAAAAATGTTCGAATCGTACTGGTGAACACCAGCCATCCTGGCAATATTGGCGCGGCGGCGCGGGCGTTGAAAAACATGGGGCTGTCGCGGCTGGTATTGGTAGCTCCCAAGGATTTTCCCGCGGATAAAGCGGTTTGGCGTGCCGCCGGCGCGACGGATGTGCTGAAGAGCGCGGTGGTGGTGGAAACACTGGATGAAGCGCTGGCGGACTGCACCCTGGTGATTGGTACCAGCGCCCGGGAACGCAGAATCCCGTGGCCGCTGCTGACGCCGCGCGAATGTGGTGATCAGGTTCGCGCGGAAGCGGAAAAGCACCAGGTCGCCCTGGTATTTGGTCGCGAAGACCGCGGGCTCACTAACGAAGAACTGCACAAGTGTCATTTTCACGTGCACATCCCCGCTAACGCAGAATACAGCTCGCTCAACTTGGCTGCCGCGGTGCAGGTGATCTGTTACGAGATTCGCGTCAGCCATCTGGAGGTTGCCGCGGGCAAAAAACTGCATTTCGACGATTGGGACATGCCCCCCGCCAATCAGGAGGCGCTGGAGCATTTCTATGCGCATCTACAGGAAACCCTGGAGAAGATGGGCTTCCTTGAGGAAGACAATCCCCGTCAAACGGTTACCCGTTTGCGCCGTCTGTTTGGCCGTGTCCGTCTGGACCAGATGGAGTTGAACATCCTGCGTGGCATGCTCACATCGATCCAGAACTATATGTATCGGACGAGCCGCAAGCTTCAAGCTGCAAGCGGCAAGGAAAAACCATAAGCCGCAAGGCGTAAGCAGGAGCAGTGAGCGGGTTTCGTCCTGTTTCTTTAGCTTGGCGCTTGCAGCTTGTCGCTTACAGCTCCAATACTTGACTCTTTTAGTCGGTTATTCGATAATCCGTCCGATCTATGGAGTGAGAGCTTATGCGTTTAACCACCAAAGGCCGCTACGCCGTAACCGCCATGCTGGACCTTGCGCTGCACAGCGATAAAGGCCCCGTAAGCCTGGCGGATATTTCACGACGTCAGGAAATTTCCCTGTCTTATCTCGAACAGTTGTTCGCCAAGTTGCGCAAGCACGAACTGGTATGCAGTATTCGCGGTCCCGGCGGCGGCTATAAGCTCAACCGGCCTTTGCCGCAGGTTTCCGTAGCCGACATCATTGATGCGGTGGATGAATCCCTGGACGCCACTCTGTGTGGTGGTGCGGGTGACTGCCAGCAAGGTGAAGTCTGCCTGACCCACTATTTATGGGCAGATCTCAGTGGGCAGATTCATAGCTTTCTTAATGGTATTAGCCTGGCCAGCCTGGTGGATCGCCGGGATGTTCAGGCGGTTTCCAAACGTCAGAATCACCGGGAACAGCTGGACTTTGAGCAAATGGATAGTGACAAGGTTATTCCCGCGTCCACCATCAGTTAGTTGATGGTGCGCAACGCTGTATTCATTCGGAGTTTTAATGCAATCGCCTGTGTATTTGGATTATGCCGCCACCACACCCGTGGACCCGCGCGTGGCAGACGCCATGGCCCGTTGTCTGACCATGGACGGGGTGTTTGGCAATCCCGCCTCCCGCTCGCACCTGTATGGCTGGAAAGCTGAAGAGGTGGTTGAAGACGCTCGCCGCCAGCTGGCGGACCTCATCCACGCAGACCCGCGCGAAATCGTCTGGACCAGTGGTGCCACTGAGTCGGACAATCTCGCCATCAAAGGTGTTGCCCACCGGCACAGCGCCAAAGGGCGGCATATCATAACTTCACAGATCGAGCACAAAGCCGTGCTCGACGTCTGCGCGCAACTGGAAAGCGAAGGCTTTGAGGTCACTTATCTTGAGCCTCAGTCGGACGGTGTTATTACACCCGAGCAGGTTGCCGTTGCCGTGCGGGCAGACACCATTCTCGTATCACTCATGCACGTCAATAATGAGCTTGGCGTGATAACAGATGTTGCTGCAATCGGTGAAATCTGCCGTAAGCAGCGCGTCCTTTTTCATGTCGACGGCGCCCAGAGCGTGGGGAAAATCGCGCTGGATGTGAAGGCGATGAGCATCGACCTTCTGTCCTTGTCGGCACACAAAATCTATGGCCCCAAAGGTATCGGCGCGCTCTATGTGGGGCGCACCCCGCGCGTTGAACTGGCGGCACAGATTCACGGCGGCGGTCACGAGCGTGGCATGCGTTCCGGTACCCTGCCAACTCACCAAATAGCGGGGCTGGGTGAGGCGGCGCGCATTGCGGTGAATGCCATGAAGGAAGAGGGCGCCCGCATTCTGGCGCTGCGCAACCGTTTCTGGCAACGCATTCAGTCGCTGGGTGAGGTTTGGCTGAATGGGCATGCCGACGCGCGTATTCCCGGCATTCTCAATATCAGCTTTGGTTATGTCGATGGTGAAACCCTGCTCATGTCCCTCCGGGAGCTGGCGGTTTCATCGGGGTCAGCCTGCACATCGGCAAGTCTCGAGCCCTCCTACGTACTCAGTGCTCTGGGTGTGCCCGCGGATCTGGCGCATAGCTCGTTGCGTTTCAGCTTTGGACGTTTCACCACAGAGTCGGATGTGGACTTCGCGGCGGACAAGGTTGTGTCGGCGGTCAGTGGGCTGCGTGAATCCTCGCCAGCCTGGAAGAAGTATCAGCAGGATTCCGCCACCGGTTTGGCGGGATAAATGCCCGCGGTGCGGTCAATTTGACATCCGCACAAGCCAGCAAAGCCGGGCTGGAGCAGCTGGGTAAATACTTGACTAAATTAGTCGGATTTGACATATTGACACATCTGAATTGTCCCAATTCAAGTTCCGCATTAAGGGTTGTACAGGCTTATGTCCCAAGAGCAAATTGATCATCTCATCACCAAAGAGTACGCCGCCGGTTTCGTGAGCAATATCGAATCCGACACGCTGGCGCCTGGGCTTGATGAAGAGGTTATTGCGTTTATTTCCGCGAAAAAGAATGAGCCGGAGTGGATGCTCCAATGGCGGTTGAAAGCCTACCGCGCCTGGCGCGAGATGAAAGAGCCGGAATGGGCGCACGTGCATTATCCGCAAATCGATTTTGACGCGGTGTCCTATTATTCCGCGCCAAAAAGCATGGCAGACAAGCCCAAAAGTCTGGATGAAGTGGACCCCGAACTTCTGGAAACCTACAAGAAGCTGGGCATTCCGCTGCATGAGCAGGAAATGTTGGCCGGTGTGGCTGTGGATGCGGTGTTCGACTCCGTCTCCGTGGCGACCACCTTCCGCAAAAAGCTGAAAGAAGCGGGGGTGATTTTCTGTCCGATTTCCGAAGCGGTACGAGAATACCCGGAGCTGGTGCAGAAATATCTCGGTAGCGTTGTGCCGCAGAAAGATAACTTTTACGCGGCGCTCAATAGTGCCGTTTTTAGCGACGGTTCCTTTGTTTATATTCCCAAGGGCGTGCGTTGCCCGATGGAGCTGTCCACTTACTTCCGTATCAACGAATCCAACACCGGCCAGTTTGAGCGCACCTTGATCATTGCCGACGAAGGCAGTCACGTGAGTTATCTGGAAGGCTGCACGGCACCCATGCGGGACGAGAATCAGCTCCATGCGGCTGTGGTGGAGTTAGTCGCCCTTGATGGTGCACAAATTAAATATTCCACCGTACAAAACTGGTACCCCGGTGACGCCGAAGGCAAAGGGGGAATCTACAACTTTGTCACCAAGCGCGGTGTCGCCCACACCAATGCACGTATTTCATGGACACAGGTTGAGACGGGTTCCGCAATCACCTGGAAATATCCCAGCTGTATTTTGAAAGGTGACAACAGTATCGGTGAGTTTTACTCCGTCGCCTTGACTAACAACTTTCAGCAGGCGGATACCGGCACCAAGATGATTCATCTGGGCAAAAATACGCGCTCGACCATTATTTCCAAGGGGATTTCTGCCGGGCGTAGCTCCAATGCCTATCGCGGCTTGGTTCACATGAACCCGGGTGCTACCGGAGCGCGCAATTACACCCAATGTGATTCCTTGCTGATCGGTGACAAATGCGCCGCGCACACCTTCCCCTACATTGTCAGCAAAAATCCGTCAGCAGTGGTTGAGCATGAGGCCACCACCTCCAAGGTGAGCGATGATCAAATGTATTTATGTCAGCAACGGGGCATTGATGCAGAAAAAGCCGTATCCATGATCGTCAACGGTTTCTGTAAGGAAGTGTTCAAAGAATTGCCTATGGAATTTGCGGTGGAAGCCGGCAAATTGCTGGAAGTGAGTTTGGAAGGTTCGGTTGGTTAAAACCGGTCCCTGAATTGAATTGCGCCTGGTATACGCTTGACGCAGGCTGTAAAAACTGGAGAAAGAATTGATGCTGTCCATTCAAAACCTGCACGCGCGCGTGGAAGACAAAGACATTCTCAAAGGGCTCGTTCTCGAGATCAAGCCCGGCGAAGTGCACGCCATTATGGGGCCGAACGGGTCCGGCAAGAGCACCCTGGGACACGTATTGGCCGGCCGGGACGGCTACGAGGTAACTGACGGAAAAGTGGAATTTCTCGGCAAAGATTTGCTTGAACTGGCGGCAGAAGAGCGCGCTCGTGAAGGCGTGTTTCTGGCATTTCAATATCCCGTGGAAATTGCCGGCGTCAGCAATATGGAATTTCTGAAAGCATCAGTGGATGCTGTGCGTGAGCATCGCGGTGAAGACCCAATCGACGCGGTTTCATTCATGAAAAAAGCGCGCGAAGTGTGCAAAGCCGTCAATCTGGATCAGAGCTTTCTCAAGCGCGGCGTTAACGAAGGTTTTTCCGGCGGTGAAAAAAAGCGCAATGAACTGATGCAAATGATGTTGCTGCAACCGCGTCTGGCGATTCTGGATGAAACCGACTCCGGCCTGGATATCGACGCACTGCAGGTGGTCGCGGAAGGTGTGAATGCCCTGCGCAGCCCGGAACGGTCATTTATTGTGGTGACGCATTACCAGCGCCTGCTGAATTATATCGAGCCGGATTTTGTTCATGTATTGGCCGGAGGCCGCATTGTTAAATCCGGCGATAAGTCCCTGGCGCTGGAGCTGGAAGACAAAGGTTACGGCTGGCTGGACGGCGAGGTAGCCTGATGGCGGATTTTATACAAGACGCATTAGAGCGCGGACCGGAACAGGCACCTCAGTGGCTGGCACCCTGGCACAAACAGGGGCGTGAAAGCTGGCAGGCAATGTCCTTCCCGACACGCAAGACCGAGCAGTGGAAATATACCAGTCTGCGCGCTCTGGAGCAGGGCGCCTACTTGGGCCTGCCCGAGCCGTTATCCACACGGGGTGGTGAAGAGAATCTACGGGAGCGGTTTGCAATTGCCGACCTGAACGCCTGTACGCTGGTGTTTGTGAACGGTCAGTACAGCGAGCACTTGTCCAGTGCCAGCAATGTGCTGCCAGAGGGCGTTGAGTTAGTGCGCTTTTCCGAGGCGGACGGCAGTCAGGTTGAGCAGATCAAAAACTATCTTGGCACTGTGGCCAAACGTGAACAGCATATTTTTACGGCACTGAATGATTCCTGGCTCACGGACGGCGTATTTGTGCGGATTGGCAAAAACGTGCAGGTGGAACAGCCAATACACATCGTCTGGCTCAGCCGTTCTCAGGACGAGGCATTCAGCGTATCGCAGCGGCTTCTGGTGGTGATGGAGCCGGGTAGCAGTGCGACGGTGTTGGAGCATTTCACCAGCGATGCGGTGGAGCAAAACAGTTTCACCAATGGTGTGACCGAGCTCGTACTGCAAGCCAACGCGCAGCTGCAACACTACCGTTTGCATCTGGAAGAAGAGCACGCCTTGCATATCGGTGGTGTACATGCGGCGCTGGATCGGGATGCGGTGCTTAACAGCTTCCACCTGGCTCTTGGCAGTACGCTGAAACGCATTGATATCGTCGTGAATTACCGGGGCGAAGGAGCACATTGCGAATTGAATGGAGTGTATCTTCCGCGTCATTCACAGCATGTGGATTACCACACCTGCGTTGAACATGCGGTGCCCCGTTGTACCACCAGCGAAAATTTTCGCGGCATTATTGGTGACAGTGCCCGCGCGGTATTCAATGGTCGTATTCATATTCATCCTGATGCACAAAAAACTTTGGCACAGTTGAGCAACAAAAATCTACTGACCAGCGACAAGGCCGAAA
The DNA here is from genome assembly GCA_964419935.1 of uncultured Cellvibrionaceae bacterium. GTDB lineage: Bacteria > Pseudomonadota > Gammaproteobacteria > Pseudomonadales > Cellvibrionaceae > CAYQQJ01. The sequence continues at coordinate 126,511 of CAYQQJ010000003.1, read as the reverse complement.
TTGATACCAAGCCCGAATTGGAAATTTATGCGGATGACGTGCAATGCGCTCACGGTGCCACGGTGGCCCAGTTGGATGACAACGCCCTGTACTACCTGTGCAGCCGCGGTATCTCAAAAAGCGAAGCGGAAGTCATCTTGAGTTTTGGTTTCATCAACGAATTGGTGGATAAGCTCCGGCATGAGGCGGTGAGCGCTTATTTGCGTCCTGTACTGGCGCATTTGTTCGCCCAGGATCCAAGGCTGGTGAGGCACATCGCATGACGCGGTCCGACTCTCACACCCGAGCTCCAGTTGGCGAACTGAATTTCGATGTCGATGCAGTACGCAAGGACTTCCCCATACTCGATCAACAGGTGAACGGGCATCCGTTGGTATATTTGGACAATGCAGCGACCACGCAAAAACCCAATGCGGTCATTGATGCTATCAGTGATTACTATCGCGGTTACAACTCCAACGTACACCGTGGTGCACACGCGCTGAGTGATAAAGCAACGCAGGCATTTGAAAATGCGCGCCGCACAGTGGCTGCATTCATCAATAGCCCCACGCCGGAGCAGTTGATCTGGACCCGTGGCACCACGGAAAGCATCAATCTGGTTGCCGCTACCTGGGGTCGCACCAATATCCAGCGCGGCGACAGAATTCTGGTCTCGGCATTGGAGCATCATTCCAACATTGTTCCCTGGCAACTGGTGGCTCAGGAAAAAGGCGCAGAGGTTGTGCCGGTGCCCGTCACCAGTCAGGGAGATATCGACCTTGATCTGCTGAATGCACTGTTGGACGAACAGGTCAAGATGATTGTTGTGGGTCATGTGTCCAATGCCCTGGGTACGGTTAATCCAGTGGCGAAGATTGTGGAACGTGCGCACAAAGTGGGTGCCAAAATATTGGTCGATGGCGCTCAGGCAGTTGCCCACTGGCCGGTCGATGTGCAGTCACTCGGATGTGATTTTTATGCGTTTTCCGGTCATAAATTATTCGGGCCCACAGGCATCGGTGTGCTCTGGGGGCGGGAAGAATTGCTGAATGCCATGCCGCCTTATCAGGGCGGCGGTGAGATGATCGAAACCGTCAGTTTCGCCGGCACCACATTCAATGTCTTGCCGTACAAGTTTGAAGCGGGTACACCGGACATTGCCGGTGCTATCGGTTTGGCGGCAGCCATCGATTACCTGAACGGGCTTGACCGGGCAGCCGCTGCTGCTCATGAAGAAGCCGTATTGAATTATGCGGTGGAGAAGGGTAATCAGTTCAGCGGTTTGAAACGCATAGGGCAGGCGAACGCGGTTGCTGGCGTGTTCAGTTTTCTGCTCGAAGGCAGTCATCCTGCTGACGTAGGCATGCTGCTGGATCAGCAGGGCGTCGCCGTGCGAACTGGGCACCACTGCGCGCAGCCGTTGATGGAACTCTATGGCATACCCGGCACCGTGCGGGCGTCTTTTTCCATTTACAACACGCTGGCGGATGTCGATCGACTATTCGAGGCGCTGGAGAAAGTGAAGGCGATGTTGGGTTAAGTGCATAGTCGCGGAGAGATACAATGTTATTACTCAAGTTTCGGGGTTCGTGGAAGCCTTTTTTATAACCAAACAGGTAAAGAAGGCAACAGGTGGATACGCCACAGTGGTGATGCAGGGGGAGAGTTTCTAAAACCGTCACAAGAGGGACCTTGTGCCGGAGCCTACAGGGATGTATTCACGGCGTTTTTAGAAACTCTCACGCTGCAGCACCACACCTTGCTTACGAAGTGCTCAACTTCAGCACATAATAAGCTGTAACCCAACTCGGAAAATTGAGTTATCAAAGCAGGTAGTAAACATGAGCGTAGAGACATTCAGTTTTAGCGATACCATTTCGATTACGCCGGCGGCTGCTTTACATTTCAGTAAACAACTGGAGAAAAAAGGCGGCGCGGCGGTGCGTATCAGCCTCAAGAAAAGTGGCTGTACCGGATTCAAATACGTGATTGATGAAGTGGAGGCGCCTCAGGCTGACGATGTTCACATGACCCTGGAAAACGGCGTGAATATTTTCATCAACCCCGCGGATGTGCCGGCATTACGAGGCACGGTTATCGATTACACCAAGGAAGGCCTGAACCAGACGCTTAAAATCAACAACCCCAACGTGAAAGATGCCTGTGGTTGTGGTGAAAGCTTCAGCATTTAAATAGCAGCGTTAGAAGAGCAACGATTATGTCCGAACAACGAATGGTCAGCACAGTGCGGGATTGCCCGGCGCGTCTGGTGCCCGTTGGCGACCCTGTTACCATTCCTGCCCACACGTTTGTCACCATCACCCAGTCGCTCGGTGGAAATTACACCCTGGTCTACAACGGCAATATGGTGCGGGTAGACGGCACAGACGCCGATGCGCTGGGGTTGGAAAAGCAAGTGCTGGAATTCGAAGATTACGGTGATGGCGCCATCCATGAAGACCAGGTGTGGCAGGCACTGGAAACCGTTTATGACCCCGAAATTCCGGTCAACCTGAAAAGTCTCGGACTCATCTATAAACTCGATATTGACCAGGCGAACAAATTGGTGACTATCGATATGACATTGACCGCGCCCGGTTGTGGCATGGGCCCCGTTTTGGTGGGTGACGTGGAGTATCGCGTAGCTCAAGTGCCCAATGTGGAGGAGGTCAAGGTTGAGCTGGTTTTTGACCCGCCATGGCACCGGGAAATGATGTCCGAGGAAGCTCAGCTGGAAACGGGAATGTTTTTTTAGCCGATCGCTACCTTAGCCTGTTAGGTGACGGCTATCACACAGAGCCACGACACACAGCAGAACCGGATGATGTCCGGTCTGCTATCATACTTGTTCACCGGTCACCTTGAGTGACATCACGACAGCCTCCTGTTGACCTTCAATCCATCGGGACCCCTTTTTTCATGACACCCAAGACCGCAACCACGCCGGCCGCCCGCAGTCCCTTCGGCACCGAGATCACCGTAGAAGATATTGTTGATACCCTCGGTTTTTTCGACAGCTGGGAGGACCGCTACAAGTACATCATCGATCTCGGTAAAGAACTGCCGCCCATGGATGAGGCTAAGAAAAATGACGAACACATCGTCCGCGGTTGCCAGAGCCAGGTCTGGATCGACAGCGCCTTCGAAAACGGACAACTCTGGTTCGAAGCCGACAGCGATGCGTTCATCGTCAAGGGGCTGCTCGGTGTGGTACTCGCCGCCTACAACGGCAAATCACCCCAACAGGTGCTGGAGTTCGATATTGAGGCCTATTTCGACCAGCTCGGTCTGCTCAAACACCTGAGCCCCACGCGAGGCAATGGTTTGCGCGCGATGGTGAAAAGAATCCAGGCGATTGCCAGTAAGTAAATAGCTGCGCTCAACTGCACTATGTGGTGGGCAGCCACCCTGCACATGCCGCAACAACTCTGGCCAAAAACTACACACCCGCCCCAATCCCACGTATAATCGTCCGGTTTTACGGTAGGGGGCTTGCCTGGGGCGCCTGGTTTGTCCACAGCCGTTCCATAACCCCCGATTCACAAACCCTATATTCATCATCTGGAGACCACCAATGGCGGTAGAACGTACTCTGTCCATCATCAAGCCCGACGCAGTTGCCAAGAATGTTATCGGCGAAATCATGAGCCGATTCGAAAAGGCAGGCCTGAAAATTGTGGCGGCCAAGCTGCAACAGTTGAGCACCGAGCAGGCGCAGGGGTTTTATGCTGAACATGAAGGTCGTCCATTTTTCAATGATCTGGTGACTTTTATGACGTCTGGCCCTGTGGTTGTACAGGTCCTGGAAGGTGAAAATGCCATTGGTCAGAACCGCGACCTGATGGGCGCTACCAACCCCAAAGAAGCGGCTGCGGGCACTATTCGCGCTGATTTCGCCGATGCCATCGACGCCAATGCCGTTCATGGGTCAGACTCCGCAGCATCAGCGGCTCGGGAGATCGCGTTCTTCTTCGACGACAACGAGATCTGCTCACGTTAAGTCGACCGTTCCCCAGGAATGCGTGACAAATATCCGATTGAGGTACTTATGACACAAGCACCGGAGCCACTTAATCACGAGCTGGTGGGCCAGGCAGGCGCGCAGGAGGGTTCTTCGGAATCAGCCAATCAGCGTATCAACCTGCTGGGGCTCACCCAGGCGGGGCTTGAGCAGTTCTTTGACTCCATCGGTGAGAAGCGCTTTCGCGCCACTCAGGTGCTGAAGTGGATTCACCAGCGTGGCGAAACCGACTTTCAGCAAATGAGCAATATCAGCAAGGCGCTGCGGGATAAACTGTCCCGGGTGGCTGAAGTACGGCCACCCGTGGTCACCCAGCAGTGGGATTCGGCGGATGGCACCCGCAAGTTCCTCATGGAAGCCGGTGGTGGCAACGCCATCGAGACCGTGTTCATCCCCGATGGCGAACGCGGTACCCTGTGCGTCTCCTCTCAGGTTGGGTGCTCGCTGGACTGCAGCTTTTGCGCAACCGGCAAGCAGGGTTTCAATCGGGACCTGACCACGGCTGAAATCATTGGCCAAGTATGGCTGGCGGCCAAGTCCTTTGGTCAGCTGGTTGAGGGTGGGCCCCGGAAGGTCACCAATGTCGTTTTTATGGGTATGGGTGAACCACTGCTCAATTTCGACAACGTCGTGGCTGCTATGGATATCATGATGCACGACAACTGCTATGGTATATCCAAGCGCCGCGTCACCCTGAGCACATCCGGTGTGGTGCCGGCTCTGGACAAGCTTGGCGCGCATACGGATGCCTGTCTGGCGATTTCCCTGCACGCCCCGAACGACGAGTTGCGTAACGAGCTGGTGCCAATCAACAAGAAGTACCCGATCGCTATGCTGCTGGATTCAGCCAAGCGTTACATTGAAGGCCTACCTGACGTGCGGCGCAAACTGACCATCGAATACACCTTGATCGACCAGGTAAACGACCGCCCGCACCACGCTCATGAGCTGGCAGCGCTCTTGAAGGATGTGCCGGTAAAGATTAACCTCATCCCCTTCAATCCATTTGCATTGGTCAATTATAAGCGCGTTAGCAATACTGCGCTGCGCCGGTTTCAGCAAATTTTGATCGATGCGGGGTATACAACCACGGTGCGCACAACCCGCGGTGATGACATTGCCGCCGCCTGCGGTCAGCTGGCTGGTCAGGTTAACGACCGCACCCGACGCAGTGAGCGCTATCGCGCGCAGGCTGCTACTGCCGACGTGGATGTTGTCCGCCTGATTGCTCCATAAAACAGCCGTTTAGAATAATCGACCTGGAGAGCTGATGAACAAGCTATTTGTGAAACTGGCCGCGACAGGTGCCATGGCTCGAGTGTTGGCGTTGTTGCTACTGGTACTCGGTTTAAGTGCCTGCGTGACCACCACAACTGGCCCCAATCGCGAGGTTAATGAAGACAAAGCGCTGGGTATCCACCTCCGCACCGGTATGAGCTACTTACAGCAGGACAATCGCGATGCCGCGCGCAGGCACTTCAACCGCGCACTGGAGCTCGACGATGACTCCGCCGAGGCCTGGCAGGGGATGGCCATTTTGCATCAGCTCAACGGCGAGCTGGAAGCGGCCGAATCCGCGTTTCGCAAGGCTCTCCGTGGCAATTCCACGATTTCCGAAAGCAGTACCAACCTGGCCTACGGCCGTTTTCTTTTCGAGCGGGAGCGTTACGAGGAGGCGTTCGAGCAGTTCGAGACCGCCGCCCGCGATAATAACTACCCCAGCCGCTCCACTGCTTTGTTATATGTCGGGCGCACGGCCGTGAAACTAGACAAGCCTGAACGCGCCAAAGCCGCGTTCGAGCACGCGGTCAATCTTGACAAGCGCCAGGCCGAGGCCATGCTGGAGCTGGCGGAAATCTATTTTGCGGAACGCAACTACCCTCAGGCCAAAGCCTACTTGGATGGTTTTGCGCGGCTGGCCCGTCACACACCACGCAGCCTGTGGCTCGGCATACGAATCGAGAGAATTTTTGGCAATGAAGACAAGGAGGCAAGTTACGCCGTTGCGCTGCGCAACATGCACCCGTATTCGAAAGAGTATCTGGAATATAAACGTTTAATCGGTCAGTGAGAAATGCCGCTATGTCTGTGGAATCAGAAATCGAAAATGAACCCGATCCTGCGGTAGCTGGGCCTGGCGCGACCTTGAAAGCCCAGCGCGAAGCCGGGGGACACAGCATTGAACAGGTTTCGACGGATACGCGCATTACCCGTTCCCGCCTGATGGCATTGGAAGCGGATGAATATGACCGTGTTGGCGCTCACACCTTCGTCGTAGGTTACATTCGCAAATACGCCAAGTGGCTCGGAAGTGATGCCGATGATTTGGTGCGCGCCTTTGAAGCACGGGTGGGGCAGACGGTTTATACCGATACTGGTCAGCAAACCGTTAATGGAGCCGATCCTTCCGGCGCACCCCGCGAGGAGGAGTCCCGGGACGCTCGCCCGTCACCGGCGAAACGCCTGCCACTGTTGTGGATTGTGGTGGGCTTGCTGGTGGTCTGGGTACTCGCCGCTCTCTGGTTCAGCGGCTCCAAATCCGACGAACAAGCAAAACCGGTTGATGCCGTGCAGCAACAGAAACTCGGTGAAACGGAAAGCCAACAGCCGGCCAGTGAGCTCTCGGACGGAACGCTGAACGAAACACTGAATGAAACCGAGGAGGCGACGCCGGAACCGGCGGACGATTCCGGTTCCACCGATGATGTACAGGAAAGCGCGTTGCCGGAGCCTTTGGAGACTGGCCAACCGACCGAAGCTATATCTCCACAGCCCGCGAACAGGCCGTCCAATGCCAGCGCACAGGTACAGCCTGAGACGCCACCGGACGAAATTGAAGAGCCCGTAACAGAGCCGGTGGCCGTGGATACCATGACCATGACATTTTCCGACGACTGCTGGGTTGAAGTGAGTGATGCGACCGGCAATGAACTGTTTGCTCAGTTGCAGCAGGCAGGCGATAATCTGCACCTTTCGGGGCAGGCACCATTCAAAATCATGCTTGGCAATGCCCGAGCAGTCACGCTGTTGGTCAACGGTCAATTGCAAAGTACCGATCCTGGCCCCAATCGCGACACGCTGCGCCTGAACGTCGGTCCATAGCGTACAATCGGCGGCATCGCGGCCGAAGACTTCGACCGAATCGTCGGTATCTGACCGTGGGCAGCGCCACTTCGGGTATAGCGTAAAGCCGCGGTTTTCCGTTTTTGTGGGTGATCCATCCAAGGTTAAATGAATTATGCATTTTGAATCGCCGATAAAGCGACGCAAATCCCGCCAAATCATGGTGGGTAATGTCCCGGTGGGCGGCGACGCGCCCATCAGCGTACAGAGTATGACCAACACGGAAACCACTGATGTGGCAGCCACCGTGGCGCAAATTCAGCGCCTGGAGCGAGCGGGTGCGGACATTGTGCGCGTCTCTGTGCCGTCCATGGAAGCGGCGGATGCCTTTGGCGAAATTCGCCGGCAGGTGAATCTCCCGTTGGTGGCGGACATCCACTTTGACTACCGCATCGCTTTGCGTGTAGCGGATCTGGGAGTGGACTGCCTGCGTATCAACCCGGGCAATATCGGTCGGGAGAAGCGTATTCAGGCGGTGGTGGACAAGGCGCGAGACCTCAACATCCCCATCCGCATTGGTGTCAACGCCGGTTCCCTGGAAAAGGATCTGCAAAAGAAATACGGCGAGCCCACACCGGATGCCCTGGTTGAATCCGCCATGCGCCATGTGGATATTCTCGACAAGCTCAATTTTTACGATTTCAAAGTCAGCGTCAAGGCGTCGGACGTGTTCATGGCGGTTGCCGCCTATCGCAAACTGGCCTCGCGTATCGACCAGCCTTTGCACCTGGGTATCACTGAAGCGGGCGGTTTGCGTTCCGGCACCGTAAAGTCATCGGTGGGCCTCGGCATGTTGCTGATGGACGGCATTGGCGATACCCTGCGCGTCTCGTTGGCGGCGGACCCGGTGGAAGAGGTGAAAGTTGGCTGGGATATTCTCAAAAGCCTGAAACTGCGCTCCAAGGGCATCAACTTTATTGCCTGCCCCAGCTGCTCACGGCAGAACTTCGATGTGGTGAAAACCATGAACGAACTGGAGATGCGTCTCGAAGACGTGACTGTACCCATGGACGTGGCCGTAATTGGCTGCGTCGTTAATGGTCCCGGCGAAGCACGCGAGGCAGATATCGGCCTGGCCGGTGCCACACCCCGCAACCTGGTGTACGTGGACGGAACCCCGAGCCAAAAACTGGATCAGGACAACCTGGTGGATGACTTGGAACGCCTGATTCGCGCCAAGGCGCAAGCGAAAAGCGAACAACTGGCGGAGCAGGAAAAAGACCTGATCGCCAAAGCCTGACATTCAAAGCGCAGCTGCGCCATTTGTGAGAAGAACATTGAAGAAGATTCAAGCCCTGCGCGGGATGAACGACCTTTTACCTGGGGACTCCGCCGTCTGGCAGTACGTGGAAAGTACCGTCGCCGATGTGCTGACGCGCTACGGCTATCAAGAAATACGCTTCCCTCTGGTAGAGCAAACCGAGCTGTTCAAACGCTCCATCGGCGAAGTCACCGATATCGTCGAGAAGGAAATGTACACTTTTCGTGATCGCAATGACGAGAGTATTACCCTGCGCCCGGAAGGCACCGCCAGCTGTGTGCGCGCCTGTGAACAACATGGCCTGCTGTACAACCAAACACAGCGCCTGTGGTACTGCGGCCCCATGTTTCGCTATGAACGACCGCAGAAAGGCCGGCTGCGCCAGTTTCATCAAATAGGCGTGGAAACCTTCGGTATGGCCGGCCCGGATATCGACGCCGAGCTGCTGCTCATGACGGCACGCCTGTGGCGTGAGTTGGGCGTGGATCAGGCGGTCACTCTGCAGCTCAACACGCTGGGAACGCCGGCTGCACGCGCTAGCTATCGCGCCGCTCTCGTGGAATATTTGAGCCAGCACCAGGACCTCCTGGATGAAGACAGCCAGCGGCGTTTGCACACCAACCCCTTGCGCATACTCGACAGCAAGAATCCGGACATGCAGACTTTGCTCAACGGTGCGCCAGTGCTGGCGGATTATCTGGATGAAGAGTCCAACGCGCACTTTGCGCAGCTGCAGGCCCTGTTGTCGGCGGCAAACGTCGGCTTTGACATCAACCCGCGCCTGGTGCGGGGCTTGGACTATTACAGCAACACCGTGTTCGAATGGGTAACGGACAAGCTGGGAGCCCAGGGTACTGTGTGTGCCGGAGGCCGTTACGACGGACTGGTCGAGCAGCTCGGCGGCAAACCAACCCCGGCGATTGGTTTCGGTATGGGCGTGGAGCGCCTGGTGCTTTTGCTGCAGGAGCTTGACCTGATTCCCGGCGGGCTGGATCAGTCAACGGATGTCTATCTCACGGTGATGGGGGATGTTCTACCCCAGGCCATGGCACTGGCGGAAACGCTTCGCGGCGAACTGCCGTTCCTGCGGCTGGTCACCCACTGTGGTGGCGGCAGCTTCAAGAGCCAGATGAAAAAGGCGGATAAAAGCGGTGCGGCGGTGGCCCTGATATTGGGCGAAGATGAAGTGGCGCGAGGGGAAGTGACGGTGAAATATCTTCGCAGTGGCGAAGAGCAGGTGACTGTTGCACAATCGGCGCTGGCGGAATTGCTCAAGGCGGATTGAGCACTTTATTTCAGCCGGAGACGCTGGCCACGAGCGGCCCATCTTCGGAATAACGAAAAACACGCTAAAACAGCAATATAAACAAGTGCGCGAAGGCGCAATAAATCTGAATCAACATGAAATACGTGAGGAGTTAACGGTGGCAGCGCATTTAACAGAAGAAGAACAAATCGAAGCGGTCAAACGTTGGTGGAAAGAAAACGGCAAAATGACCGTCGCGGTGATCCTCGCTGCGATCATCGGCTGGTTTGGCTGGAACAGCTGGCAGGACAGGCAGCAAGAGCTGGCGGAGCAGGCATCGAGCCAATACGCCGAGCTGGTCGCTGTCGCAACATCCGCACCTGGCGCTTCTCTTACAGACGAGCAGCAGGCAACCGCCAAGTTACTGGCGGAAGAGATTATTGAGAAACAAAGTGGCAGTCTGTACGCCAATTTTGCCGCATTGCTGCTGGGTAAATTGGCAATGGAAGACGGAAACCTGGACGAAGCCGAAGCGCATCTTCGTCAGGTGGTTGGCGAGGCCGCCAATCCGAGCATGGCGAAGTTGGCGAATCTGCGTCTTGCACGCGTGCTTTCCGCGGCGGGTGATCACAACGCGGCACTGGCCCTGCTTGCCGACCGTGAAGATGGTTTTCGCGCAGCCTACGCCGAAGCACGCGGAGACATCCATGTTGCGCAGAATCAGCTGGATCTCGCGCGTACCGCGTATGAGCAGGCCCTGGCCAGCCTTGCGCCGCAAGACGGACGCAGTGGACTGGTACAACTGAAGCTGGATAATACCCGTATCGCCGGAGCCGAGACGTCCGCGTCTGATTCGCCGGCACCGGTGGACGCACAAACAGAAGGTGATGCTTGATGGGTTATGCAACTCGCGCAGGATTAGTGATCGTTCTTCTAACGTCTGCGCTCACGGGTTGCGCCTGGTTTCAGGACGAGGACGTCCTGAAACCGGCGGAATTGGTGGATTTTGAACCGACGGTGAAACTGGACAAAATCTGGAGCACCGGTGTGGGTTCAGGTCAGGATGATCGCTATACCCGCTTTGTACCGGCATTTGATGAAGATCGTGTATTCATCGCAGACTATAAAGGCAGGGTTTTCGCACTCAATCGACTGACCGGCGACAAACTCTGGACCACTGACACCGAGTCGCCGATATCGGGTGCCGTCGGCGCTGGTGGCGATCTGGTGCTGATTGGCACCTATGATGCCGAAGTGATTGCCCTGAGCCAGGAAGATGGACGGGAACTCTGGCGTGCTCAGGCCAGCAGTGAATTGCTGGCGGCTCCGCAGACCAATGGCGATACTGTGGTTGTGCAAACCATTGATGGCCGCGTCTTCGCATACAATGCCGAGACCGGCGAACGCCGCTGGTCCTACGATCACGCCTTGCCAACTTTGACACTGCGCTCGACCTCTCGCCCCTTGATCACCAACAATCAGCTGTTTATCGGCTTTGACAATGGCCAGCTACTGAATTTTGACCCGGATACCGGCGTCTCCCACTGGGACGTCCGGGTTGGCCAGCCCCAGGGCAGCAGTGATCTGGACCGCATTGTTGATATCGACAGTTCGCCACTATTGGTCGATGCGCTTGTCTACAGCGCTTCGTATCAGGGCTCTATTGTTGCGGTCAGCCGGGGTACGGGCCGGTTGGTTTGGAAACAGGACGCATCCACCTATCATGACCTGGCTTACGGCAATGAAAAGGTTTACGCCGTGATGGACGATTCACGCGTGGTCGCTTACCGCGGCACCTCGGGTGCGATACTCTGGGAGAACGACCAGTTGATCCGTCGGGGCGTGAACGGCCCTGCAGCCATCGAGGGTTATGTGGCTGCCGTGGATGACGAGGGCTACCTTCACGTCCTGAACCAGGAGGACGGCAGTTTCGCGCAGCGACTCAAACCACCGGGCAGCGGTTTTCGTTCGCCGCTGACCAGCATCGACAATACCTTGTATGTACTGAGTGACAACGGCAAGCTGACGGCGTACCGCGTCGAGTAGCGACAAAGTTTTTTATCTTTTTTCCATTTAAAGCTATTCTCACTCGGGAATAGCTTTTTTGTTTGTAGCCTTACTTGTGCTCTGAAACGGAGCCACGGAAAACCCGCAATGATTCCTGTAATCGCCTTGGTTGGCCGCCCGAACGTGGGCAAATCCACTCTTTTCAACCGGCTGACACGAAGCCGTGACGCCCTGGTTGCCAATTACTCCGGCCTGACCCGGGATCGCAAATACGGCGAAGCCACCGTCGAGGGCAAACGCTTCATGGTCATCGACACCGGGGGCATCAGCGGTGACGAAGAGGGCATAGACAGCGTGATGGCAGACCAGTCTCTGCAGGCTATTCAGGAAGCCGACATAGTGTTGTTCATGCTTGACAGCCGGGACGGGCTGTCGTTGGCGGACCAGCAGATTGCGGATTATTTGCGCGTACAAAACAAGCACACCTTTCTGGTTGCCAACAAAGTTGATGGACTGAATTACGATGTGGCCATCGCGCCGTTTTTTGAATTGGGTCTCGGCGAGGTATTCCCCATTGCGGCGGCTCACGGCCGCGGTGTCGCGAGCCTGATGCAAACGGTTCTCTCCGATGTACCGGAAGAGTCAGAAGATGAAACCGTCGTTGATGCCGCTCAAGGCATCAAAATCGCCGTGGTGGGGCGTCCCAACGTCGGCAAGTCGACACTGGTCAACCGCCTGCTCGGCGAAGACCGAGTTGTGGTTTACGACCTTCCCGGCACCACGCGGGATTCCGTCTATATCAATTACGAGCGCGACGGCAAACCCTATACGCTTATCGATACGGCGGGCATCCGCCGGCGCAAAAATATTACCCTGGCGGTGGAGAAATTCTCTATTGTCAAAACCCTCCAAGCCATAGACGACGCCAATGTTGTGGTGTTGTTGCTGGATGCCAGCGAAGGGGTTGTGGATCAGGATCTGCATTTGATGGGCCACGTTATTGAGGCGGGCCGCGCGCTGGTGGTCGCGCTGAATAAGTGGGATGGCCTGGATTCCGATCACAAAACCTATCTCAAAACCGAGTTGCAACGGCGATTGCAGTTTGCGGATTTTGCTGACATGCACTTTATCTCCGCGTTGCACGGCACCGGTGTGGGCCATTTGTACAAGTCGATCGAGCGCGCCTACCAGTCAGCCACGGAAAAACTCTCTGCCAGTTTTCTTACCCGCGTACTGCAGGATTCCATCACCGCACACCAGCCACCTCTGGTGCACGGGCGGCGCATCAAGCTGCGCTATGCCCACGCCGGCGGCCAAAACCCGCCCATCGTGGTGATTCACGGCAACCAGACCAGCCAAGTCCCCGCCCATTACACGCGCTATCTGGAAAAGAATTTCCGCAAGGCGCTGAAACTGCACGGGACGCCGATTCGGATCGAATACAAATCCGGCGATAACCCCTTCGCTGATCGCGCACCGAAACCGACGGAGCGTCAATCTGCGCGCTTCAACCGGTTGAAGAAGCAGCGGGAAGACAGCAAAAAGAAGAGGTGATTGAAGCTGCAAGCTTCAAGCCGCAAGCTAAAACACAAGACACATCGCTAGAAAATGGCACTTATTTAAGTGCTCAGATCAACTTAGGGCCGATTTGGGGTGGGGCTTTCAAAGACCGTCGCCCGCGGGAATCGGGCGCCGAGCCCCCAGGGATGGGTTCACGGCGAGTCTTGGAAAGCCCCACCCCGAAGTGGCCCGGCGAACGAAACCACTTAAGCGCTATTCAGGCAGGTAAGTGGAAGTATTTTTTCCGGAGGGATACCGACTAAACGATGTGAGTTTTTGTTGATGGAATTTCTTCTGAATAATCTCGTTGTATTCGCCATTTTGGTCATGGCGGGTTGTACCGCTGGTTTTATCGCCGGTTTGTTTGGGGTGGGCGGCGGCGTGGTTGTTGTACCGGTTGTTTATTTCATCTTACAGGGAATGGGGGTGGATCCGGCCCTGGCGATGCCTATGGCGGTCAGCACATCCCTGGCGACCATTGTGCCCACGGCCATGTCGTCGGTTCGGGCGCATCACCGGCTCGGCAATGTGGACTGGGTTTTGGTCAAGCGCTTGGCGCCGGCCCTCATCGTTGGTGTGATTATTGGCAGCCAGCTGATTGCGCACCTGCGCACAACCGCATTCGTTGTTTTCTTCGGCGTATTTTTGCTGTTGATCGCTATCAACATCCTGTGGCGAGGCAGCCGCACCGCATACTGGTCCCAGTTACCCGCACCCTGGATACAAGCGGTTGCTGCGGCGCTTGTTGGCGGCGTATCCGCGGTTGCCGGTGTCGGCGGTGGAGCTACAGGTGTGCCGTTACTCACCGCTGCCAGTGTTCCCGTACACCGAGCGATTGGCTGCTGTGCCGCGTTTGGCTTTCTTATTTCCTCAATGGGCGCGCTGAGCATACTGGTGACCACATCCACTCCTGTCGAAGCGCCCCCCGGTACCTGGAAGCTGGTTTACCTGCCAGGTCTGTTGGCACTGTTCCCCCTCACGGTACTCATGGCTCCCCGTGGAGCTGCCCTCGGTAAACGCCTGAATCCGGTTTTGTTGCGCAAATTGTTCGCCAGTGTGCTGGTGGTTGGCAGCGTACGTATTCTTTATTCCGCATGGGCGGGGTAGACGCGAATCTTGGTCCGACGTTTTGCCTATGCCTCGGCAATCATCGAAGACGCTGTCTAATCGAGTGTATCGAAAGAGTTTGTTGTCAGGGATAGATCTTTTGAAACCCTCGCGGCAGGGACGCCGCGAGGGAGCCACAGGGACGTGTTTATGCGTTTTCAAAAGATTTATCCCTGATGACAAACGGATCGAAGCTCCAGCACTACCTGTATCGCATATTGGATTAATTAGCCGGCAACACTTGATAATACCCGTCGTTCTCGATCACTTTGATCGGGAAATCGAATAATTCGCTCAATACCGGGTCCGTCAACAGCGCTTCTTTGCTCCCGTCGGCGACTACATTGCCGTTCGCGAGCAGGATGACGCGGTTAATTTCGGGGATGATTTCCTGCAGGTGGTGGGTAACCAGCAGCAGCGTTTTGCCGGCGGCGGCCAGTTGGCGAAGTGTTTGGGTGAGCTGCATTGCGGCTTTCAAATCGAGCCCGTTGGTGGGCTCATCAAACACCAGAACGTCGGGATCGTGTACCAGCGCCCGCGCCAGCAGGAGACGGCGTTGCTGCCCGGTGGATAAATGGGCGTAGTAACTGTCCGCCAGTTGGCTGACGCCCAGTTGCTCCATCAATTGCTCTGCGTGCTTCACGTGTTCCGCGGTCACCGCGTGGTGCTCGTGTACGCCCACTGCGCCAAAGAATCCGGAAATCACCACGTCCCGACCGCGGATGTGCGCACTGTAGTCGTTCTGAAAATCCTGGGACACCAGGCCGATCTTCTTGCGCAGCTCCCACAACAAAACCCGCTCGTCGCCGAAGAGTTTGACATAGCTATCCGGCCGAACCACCGGGTAGAGCTCCCGGGTCAAAAGCTTGACCAGAGTCGTTTTGCCCGCGCCATTGGGGCCGAGAATTGCGACATGCTCTCCCTTGTGAAGTTGGAGGTTCAATTTCGCGAAAACCGTTTCCAGGCCTCGGCACACCTGGGCGTTGCGGATGTCCAGATAAGGACAGGTATCGGGGGTGTTTGAATTCACTGGAGTCACTTCTTCACTTGATGCCAGAACGGTTGTCCAACCGTCGGCGTACTGGGGCTGGCGGTCTGGCGCTTGATCATCAAACCGGCTCGGTGAGCGTTGCGGCCGGAGCGAATGGCTTCGGCAAAAGCCTGCGCCATCAGCGCCGGTTGCTGAGCTTTGGCCACCGCGGTGTTGAGCAACACGGCATCAAAGCCCATCTCCATGGCCTCGGCGGCCTGGGATGGCGCACCCAACCCGGCATCAACAATCAATGGCACGTTAGGCAGGCGCTCACGCAGAGTGCGCAGGTTGTAGCGGTTGAGCAGGCCCTGGCCGGTGCCGATGGGCGAACCCCAGGGCATCAGCACCTCACAGCCGGTATCGTGCAAGCGCTGGCACAGCACCAGATCGTCGGTGCAGTAGGGCAGCACCTTGAATCCCCGCTTGATGAGCTCTGTGGCGGCTTCCACCAAGCCGAATGGATCCGGCTGCAGGTTGTAATCGTCACCAATAACTTCCAACTTGATCCAGTCTGTCTCAAAAATTTCGCGGGACATTTCTGCCAGGTTGACCGCCTCTTTGGCACTTTTGCAGCCCGCGGTATTGGGCAGCAGGGTGCAACCGGTGTGTTTTATTGCATCCCAAATGGCCGCGCCGTCCTTGTCTTTGGGATTTTGCCGTCGCAGTCCCAGGGTGACAATGTCACAGGCAGCGGCTTCTATCGCATCGACCATCAATTGTGGCGATGCGTAAAGGGCGGTGCCCAGTAGGAAGCGGCTGTTAAAGGTTTTGCCATAGAGCTGCAGCGGATCGGGCGCCGCCGTGTTTGCGGAAATTACCACCATTAACCTCCACCAACGGGCGCGACTATGTCCAGCTCATCGCCGTCCGCCAGAAGGGTTTCACCATAGCGGGAGCGGGGCACAAACTCCCCGTTGAGCGCCACCGCGAAAGAGCCTGTAGGTGGGTTCTGCGCGAGATAGGCACCCAGTGTTGCCGCCGTGTTGAGGTTCGTGGGTTCGTTGTTTACGCTGAAAGTAATCATATTCGTGTCAGCCATAAGTTTGTGTTTGCTTGAGTAGCCGCCGTGCGTTCTTTCGTGTCCGAGTACAAAGCGTTGCTTCGATCCGTTCGTCATCAGGGATATGTCTTTTGAAAACGCATAAACACTTCCCTGTGGCTCCCCCGCGGCGTCCCTGCCGCGAGGGTTTCAAAAGACATATCCCTGATGACGAACTCTTTTAATGCACTCGATTAAGCCAGCGTCTTCGATAAGAGCGTTACCCACCAATCGAAGTTGGCGAAGTTTGATTCGTCCCTGGCGACCGATGAGTTGTCTGCATAGAAGATTGCACGCAGGCCAAAGCATCTTCCGCCAGCTTCGGCGCCAGTAAATACCCGTGCCGATACAGCCCATTGATGTTAATGCGCGGGAGCGCGTGACCGTCCGTTGAGCGCAGCTCCGTCAGTTCAACCCGCGGCATGTTATCCAAAAACGCCGGTCGCAGGTTGCTGTCCAGCTCGATGATACGTGCTTCCGCAAACGCCGGGTTCAACGTGTAGAGCGCGCTGCACAGTTCCAGCATGGATTGTACGCTCACCGGCGACCGATCTTCGCTTTCAATTTCCGTGGCACCAACAATAAAGCGACCGCCGGGCTTGGGCACAATGTAAAGCTTGTAGCGGGGGTGCATCAATCGGATCGGGTGCTCAAATCGCACTTCGTCGGTTGACACCCACAGTACCTCGCCGCGAACACCGCGCAGCGGCTGGTGCTCGCTCTTTGCTCCCAGACCGCGGCAGTCAATGCAGAGGTCGAACCCATCGAAAAGCCCCTGTTCCAGTTCCGCCTGCGAGAGTGCCAGCGGGTGTTCGTCTACGCAGTGCCCGCCGAGCTGTTGAATCACTTCGAGCAAGCGCACCAGCAGGTGGCGGTTGTCGAGGTCCGCCTCGTTCGGCAGATAAAGGCCAGTGTCGAATTGCGCGGACAGGTCCGGCTCCAGCGCGCGTAAATCCGCACCACTTAACCAACGGGCATGGTTGTCAGTGCCCAGATGGTAGTTCAGGTCCGTGTAAAATTGTTCCAGTTCGCTCAGGTCGCTGGCGTGAGCAACCACCACGCTGCCTTTGGCGCTGTAATTGACGGACTCGCTGGCGTTGAGGTTGAGTTCATCCAGCCATTGTGGCCACAGTGTGAGGGAGCGCATGCCCATGTCGTAGATGGCCCGCTCGGAAACCACCACTTCACTCATTGGCGAGATCATCGCCGCCGCTGTGTGGGCGGCGCTGACAGGCTTGTCAAAGCGGCTCGCTTCGAACAGGGTGACCGCGCGGCCGCTGGCCAGCAGGCGCCATGCCAGCAAACGACCAGTCAGGCCTGCGCCAACGATGGCGATATGGGTGCGGGCTGGTGAAGAAACGGGTGAAGAAGAGAACTCAGACATCATTGACTCGCTTGTTTCCTACGCGGGCATTATCCCGATCAGGTGAAACGGGTTCCGGAACTCCGGTCTCAGCCAACCTGAACGGTTAGCACCCCGACAAGAAAACAACAGTTTAGTCAGCCGGACTATTGGCTGCAACTGCATTTACCGTGCAATCGAGCGTGCCATCTTTCAAGCGGGTGCGGACGGTTTGGCCGACGGTGATTTCGTTGCAGGAACGGATGATGTGTCCATCGGTTTCGACAATCGCGTAGCCGCGCCGCAGGGTTGCCAGGGGGCTGACGCTGTCCAGCAGCTCAGACGCCTTGCCCAGGCGCAGGCGCTTGCGTTCCTGTGTCTGCATCATTTGCCGCTGCAGGCGATCCGATAACTGCATCACCCGTTGTTCGTGAGCCTTGAGTTGACGGCGCGGGTCGCTGGAGGACAGGCGCTGGTGCAGGTTGGCAACCCGTTGCGACAATGCGGCAAACACCCGGACCGACTGTTGTTGCAGACGCAATTCCAGGTGATCCAGTTGCTGACTGCGGTTGCGCAGCTTCTCGCCGGGGTGTTGCAGGCGTGCTCGTAAGTGGCCCACCTTGTCCTGCAGGTTCTGCACGCGCGCCATCAGGTGTTGTGTCAGGCAGCTGCCGCACTCATTCAAGCGTGCGCTTATTGCCTCTTGGCTCGGGCTCAGCAACTCGGCCGCCGCCGATGGAGTAGGTGCGCGCAAATCCGCGACGAAATCCGCAATGGTGAAATCTATTTCGTGGCCAACCGCGCTCACCACCGGGATGCGACTGTCAAAAATCGCCCGGGCCACCACTTCCTCGTTGAACGCCCACAAATCTTCCAGAGAACCGCCGCCGCGGCTGACCAGCAGCACGTCGCACAGTGCCTGCTGATTGGCGAGCGCAATAGCGCCGGCGATTTGCCCGGCGGCTTCCTTACCCTGCACCGCCACCGGCAAAATAGTCACGGGGATAGCGGGAAAGCGCCGTTTCAGAACCGAGAGAATGTCCCGGATGGCCGCGCCGGTGGGGGAGGTCACCACACCGATGGAGCGAGGCAGCCACGGGAGCTCCTGTTTGTGGGCATCGTCGAACACCCCTTCCTGCTGCAGTTTGTGTTTGAGCTCCTCAAATGCCCGCTGCAGTGCGCCGAAGCCGGCGTCTTCCATGTGTTCCACAATGAGCTGATAATCGCCGCGGCCTTCATAAAGGCCCACACGCGCCCGTACAAGCACTTTATCCCCGGCCTTGGGGGCAAACCGCAGCAGGCTGGCGCGGCTGCGGAACATGGCGCAGCGTACCTGCGCGGTATCATCCTTGAGTGTAAAGTACCAGTGCCCGGAACTCGGTTTGGCGAGATTGGATATTTCGCCTTCCACCCACAGCAATGGCAAATGGGTCTCCAGTAACTGCCGCGCCTTGCGGTTGAGCTGGGTTACCGAGAGTATGTCCCGTTGCAGAACATCGGGTGTGGATGTGGTGGTAGGTGCCATGGTGTAAAAATGCCTTTGCGGTGTCAGGTTCAAACTGAGCCTATTCAAGGCTCACATCATACAGTGTGCGGGCAAGGTTTGAGCCAGTCGGCTGATAGGCCCCGTGGGCCCGGGCAGCGCGAGAATCCTTTACGATGTTGCGCAAAATCCCTATAATTCCCGGTTTATCTCCCCTCCGAGGTGGTACCCCCTATGTTACGGATTGCTCAGGAAGCGCTCACATTTGATGATGTTTTATTAATCCCCGGCTATTCGTCGATAACAGCCAAAGACGTCTCCCTGAGAACACAACTGACTCGCACTATTGCGCTCAACATTCCCCTTGTGTCCGCCGCCATGGATACCGTCACCGAAGCCCGGCTGGCCATTGCGCTGGCCCAGGAAGGCGGCATCGGCATTATTCATAAAAGCATGAGCATCGAACAGCAGGCCCGCGAAGTGCGCGCGGTCAAGAAGTTCGAAGCCGGCATGGTGAAAGATCCCATCACCATTGATGCGGATGCGCCTATCAGTGCGCTGCTGGCGTTAACCCGACAGCACAAGATTTCCGGTGTGCCGGTGCTGGATAAAGACGATCTGGTCGGTATTGTTACCGGTCGCGATGTGCGCTTTGAGTCCAATATGGACGCCACCGTGGCCAGCATCATGACGCCGAAAGAAAAGCTGGTAACCGTGAAAGAAGGCGCCGGGGCGGACGAGATTCGCGCACTGTTGCACAAACACCGTATCGAGAAAGTTCTGGTTGTTAACGATGACTTCAAGTTGCGCGGGCTGATTACTGTAAAAGACATCAATAAGGCCGAAACCTTCCCCAATGCCTGCAAGGATGCCGATGGCAGCCTGCGCGTTGGCGCCTCTGTGGGCACCAGCCCGGACACTGATGACCGCGTGCAGGCCCTGGTCGAAGCGGGGGTGGATGTTCTGGTGGTTGATACCGCTCACGGTCACTCTGAGAACGTATTGCGACGCGTGCGACTGATCAAGGAAAAATATCCTCAGGTGCAGGTTATCGGCGGCAACATTGCCAGTGGTGCAGCAGCCAAAGCCTTGGTCGAGGCTGGCGCCGATGCGGTCAAGGTCGGAATTGGTCCCGGTTCGATCTGTACCACACGAATTGTTACTGGCGTTGGTGTTCCGCAAATCACCGCCATTGCCGAAGTTGCCAGTGCGCTTAAAGGCTCGGACGTGCCGATTATTGCCGACGGCGGCATCCGCTTCTCTGGCGATATCTCCAAAGCCATAGTCGCCGGTGCTCATGTGGTGATGATGGGTTCCATGTTTGCCGGTACCGAAGAAGCGCCAGGCGAAGTGGAGCTTTATCAAGGCCGAACCTATAAATCCTACCGGGGCATGGGATCACTGGGCGCCATGTCGCAAACCCAGGGGTCGTCAGACCGTTATTTCCAGGACTCCAATATGGGTGCGGAAAAGCTGGTACCGGAAGGCATTGAAGGCCGTGTGGCCTACAAAGGTCCGCTGCACGCCATTGTGCATCAGCTGATGGGTGGATTGCGGGCGGCCATGGGCTATACCGGCTCTATTGATATGGAAACCATGCGCACCAAGCCCGAGTTTGTGCGAGTGACATCCGCCGGCATGGGTGAAAGCCACGTGCACGATGTGAGTATTACCAAGGAAGCGCCGAACTACCCGATCAGCGGCCTCTAAAGCTCACGTAGAATATTTTGATGGCCCGCAGAGGTTTGTCTGCGGGCTTTTTCGTACCTGAATTAGCCGACTGTCGACGAGTTCTTCGAGTGGATAGACGGGTTTTCGCGCTATAACCACCATAGGCGATTTTCTTTCAATTCCCCACACGCCTTCATGCCATACATGACGGCCTAACATATGACCAATGATATGACCCAAGACATTCACGCCCAACGCATTCTCATTCTTGATTTTGGTTCTCAATACACTCAGCTCATTGCCCGTCGCGTGCGGGAAATTGGCGTTTATTGCGAAATTCGCGCGTTTGATATCACGGATGATGAACTCAATGCGTTTGGCCCCATGGGCATCATTCTGTCCGGCGGACCGGAGTCCGTAACCTTTGGTGAAACACCGCGCGCACCACAGATCGTATTTGAGTTGGGCATTCCCGTGCTGGGAATTTGCTACGGCATGCAGACCATGGCAGAGCAATTGGGCGGCAAGGTGGCCGGATCCACAATTCAGGAATTCGGTTATGCGCGGGTCAAGACCGCGGGCAAAAACCCGCTGTTTCATGATATCAATGATCATATTGATCACGATGGCAACAGCTACCTCGATGTCTGGATGAGCCATGGCGACAAAGTTGTCACCATGCCCGAAGGTTTCGAGCTGATGGCGTCCACCGCCTCATGCCCGGTTGCTGGCATGTACTGCACCGAAAAACAATTCTACGGTGTGCAGTTTCACCCCGAGGTGACCCATACGCTGCAAGGGCAGCGCATATTTGAACATTTTGTATATGAACTGTGTCGCTGCGAAAAATTGTGGACGCCGGCAAAAATCGTCGATGATGCGATTGAACGAATACGCGAACAAGTGGGTTCGGATAAAGTGCTGTTGGGGTTATCCGGCGGCGTCGATTCGTCCGTTGTTGCAGCCTTGTTACACAAGGCGATTGGCGATCAACTGACCTGCGTCTTTGTCGACAACGGCTTGTTGCGCAAGGACGAAGGCGATCAGGTCATGGATATGTTCGCCAAGAACATGGGTGTGAAAGTTATTCGCGCGGATGCGGAGGAATTATTTCTCAGCCGACTCCAGGGTGTGTCCGACCCCGAGGCCAAGCGCAAAGTGATCGGCAACACGTTTATTGACGTTTTCGATCAGGAAGCCACGCGCCTGAAAGATGTCAATTGGCTGGCTCAGGGCACCATTTATCCGGACGTGATTGAATCCGCCGCGTCCAAAACCGGCAAGGCCCACGTCATTAAATCCCACCACAATGTCGGTGGTTTGCCGGAAACCATGCAAATGCAACTGGTGGAGCCGCTGCGTGAACTATTCAAAGATGAAGTGAGAAAGATTGGCCTGGAGCTCGGTTTGCCCTACGACATGGTTTACCGGCATCCGTTTCCCGGCCCCGGCCTGGGCGTGCGCATTCTGGGAGAAGTACACAAGGAATATGCGGATATTCTGCGTGAAGCCGATGCCATTTTCATTGAAGAGCTGCGCGCGGCTGATTGGTACCACAAAACCAGCCAGGCGTTTGCCGTGTTTCTGCCGGTTAAATCTGTGGGAGTAGTGGGCGACGCGCGCCGCTATGAATGGGTGATTGCCTTGCGCGCCGTAGAAACCATTGATTTTATGACAGCCCGCTGGGCACATTTGCCCTACGAACTGCTGGAAACGGTATCCAATCGCATTATCAATGAAATCTCCGGCGTATCCCGGGTAACTTATGATGTTTCCAGCAAGCCACCAGCAACCATTGAATGGGAGTAAGTTGGCGTTTGGTGCGCGAGGGGTCGAATTCATAAGCAATTTATCGCACGTTGAAAAGCCCGCGTCATCGCGGGCTTTCTCATTTTTCGTCTGCTGAAGGGCCTCCTGCCGGTAACCTCGCACGCGGAAAATATCATCGAAAGAACCTTGTAGGAGAATCACTCATGAGCACTATCCGCGCCGCCATCGTCGGCTACGGCAACCTGGGCCAGTCCGTGGAAAAGATCATCGGCATGCAGCCGGACATGGAGTTGGTGGGCATCTTCTCCCGCCGCACCGAGTTGGACACCGAGACTCCGGTCTTCCTGGTCGACGAAATCGCTGATCACGCCGATCAGGTGGACGTGCTCTACCTCTGCCTGGGCAGCGCCACTGATATTCCCGAGCTCGCGCCGCAGTACGCGAAGTTCGCCAACACCGTGGATACCTACGATAACCACCGCGACGTTCCGCGTCACCGCCAGGCGATGGACGAGGCCGCCAAAGAGGGCGGTAATGTGGCGCTGGTATCCACTGGGTGGGATCCCGGCATGTTCTCCCTGAACCGCACGCTGGCTGAAGCCATCCTGCCCAATGCGCAGCAGCACAGCTTTTGGGGTCCCGGTTTGTCCCAGGGGCACTCCGATGCGGTGCGTCGCGTCGCGGGCGTGAAGAAGGGTGTGCAGTACACTCTGCCCTCGGAGGCCGCCCTGGAGCTGGCCCGCAAGGGTGAAGCCGGAGATCTGAATGGCAAGCAGGCGCATGTGCGCCAGTGCTGGATAGTTGCGGACGAAGCCGATCAGGCGCGTATCGAGAAGGACATCCGTACCATGCCGGACTATTTTGTTGGCTACGAGACCGAGGTCCACTTCATTGACCAAGAGACCTTCGACCGTGAACACACCGGCATGCCCCACGGCGGGCACGTGGTCACCACCGGTGACACCGGCGGTTTTAGCCACACCGTCGAGTACATCCTGAAACTGGACCGCAACCCGGACTTCACCGCCGCCGTCCAGGTGGCATACGGCCGTGCGGCTCACCGCATGAAAGCTGCCGGCCAGAGTGGTGCCTTCACAGTGCTGGAAGTCGCCCCTTACCTGATCTCGCCCACCCCGCTGGACGAACTGATCGCGCGGGACGTTTAGATGGTTGTCGGGCTCAGATCTATTGCGCCGGTGGGATACCGGCCCATTTTTTCGCGCTTTCTCGTTGTATAGGATGAGGCGAGATCTGCACCACTTTGATGGACAAGTAATTAACTGTTAAATCCAAGTGGTGATAACATGCGCATACCGAAGAAAAGCAACACCACAGTTATATAACCTGACGCAAAAAGCACACGTGGCGCTGCGAACTTTGCCCATCGTCAGCTATGCAATGAAAACGTCACAGTGGCTATGCAATATAAATCTGCCGTTTAACAGATGAGGTAAGGCGATAACAATGGATTTCGATTCCTGGCATGTTGATATAGAAGAGGCCACTGTAAGGCACCCGAGTGGCTTCAAGATTGTCGTCGAAGGTGATCTCGATGATCCGAGTGGAATATCGCCCAGCGGTTTCCCCGCCGAGCTGTCTGCGGCCGATCAGGCGAGGTTGTTGCGCAGCGGTATGCAGGCATTGACGCGGGCTGCCAGATCCAACCCGGTGCGCCGGGCTCCACCAACGGTCGCGGTAGCTAAGCCGAAATTCAAGAACAAGCCTGATCGCCCGGTTTTGAGTTTGAAGCGTTAAGTGCTGAAGATGAGCGCCGCCGACCCGATGAGCTGAGGATCGGCGGTGCTGGTCATTCCTAACGGAATACGTACTTGCCTTTCAGGTGCATCAGGGTTTTGTGGTCTTCTACAACCTGAAAAAATTCATCAAAACGCGAGTTGATAACTGCGCTCGGGTCTTGGTCTATGGAGGCGGTATAAACAACGCCATTGGCTAAATCCGTCAGTTCCTTCTCTACCCGGTTCATCGCGGCAAACACTTTTTTGGTTGTTTCCTCGTCTTCGAAGATACGCCCCTGGTCTGTGTAGCTCAGGTACTGGTCGCATTCCGCTAACCAGTCCTGGCGCTGTTCCAGGTAATTGATGATATTGCGCATACCGCCCTTGTAGCGGACGTCCAGGTGATTGTTCTGATAGTTTTCCAGACTGCGTATAGCGGATGTCATGAAGTCCATGCGGATGTCATCGCAATAACTGGACGTAAGGTAGTCGGGAAAATCGACGTTGTGTTCTTTTTCTGCTGCTTCCTTGCGGCACTGTTCGTCGCATGCATAAGTCGCTGTTGAAATAA
This sequence comes from uncultured Cellvibrionaceae bacterium, assembly GCA_964419935.1. Lineage (GTDB taxonomy): Bacteria > Pseudomonadota > Gammaproteobacteria > Pseudomonadales > Cellvibrionaceae > CAYQQJ01. The sequence continues at coordinate 101,559 of CAYQQJ010000003.1, read as the reverse complement.
ATGCGGCGCATGCTATCGCGATTGTTGCAGCTATAGCTTTCATTTGGCCTTCCTTTTATCGGTTGTTATTGAAAAAGGGGCTATGCCTAAAGGGACTGTGCCTGATTCATTAATTGCACGTAGTTCACGAAATGTCAATTAAAACGTGAATTAGTTGGCTATTGCAGGATTTTTTATACCTTAAAACTTGCGTTTCTGGAATTGTTAGCACTTTCTGGTTGATATGGGTGCCAGCGAGGCTAAAAAAGGGGATTAAGAGATAAAGGAAATGGCCAAATGCCAAAAACAGAGAGCTAAAAAAGAATCGGTTTGTAAATCGCCAGGTGCATGATCAGCAGAACGGTCAGTAGCGCCAGGCAACCAACCATCTGCCGAATGCGACGAGGCAGGGCAGGGCGCATGGCAACTCCGCCGAGTAGAATATAGACGACGATAAGAACCAGCTTTGTGCCCAGCCAGTCGATATGAAACGGCGAATAACGAAATATCAGCGCCAGGCTGACGCCCGTCAGCAACAAGAGCGTGTCCACGATATGGGGCACAATTTTGACGGCTTTACGTTGCAGAACCGCAGAATTCTTTAGCGACCAGACGAAACGCAGCAGAAATCCAGTCACTGAAAGAATTACCAGCCAGACATGGATGTGTTTGATGAGTACAGCCACAGCCCCCATTACAAGCTTCCCTTTTTCATGGCTGCAGCCTGACGGCTTCTGTGACCAGGGTCGTCAAATCGGCAGCCAGGGGTAAAACGAGGGCGGCCTGATGGCCTTCCGGGGACATTTTTTTCCAGGTCTTCTGAATGATGCTGATGATCTTGTCTCGGGGATGTTTTTTCGCGAAATCCGCAAGGTAATACTCTATAAAAACGAGACAGGCGATATCCTCAAGGCGTTGCGCCTCGGTATCCTGATGCAGGTGGCGTTTCTGAAGCAGGGATTGAACCCGTTCCACATCGTCGTTCCCGTAGCCATGGGCAGTCATAAGTGCGCCAGCGCGTTGCGCGTGGAAAACGCCGAGATCTGTGCGCCACTTCCGGTAACCGATACGGCCTTCGGGATAATCCGCCCGCGGTTTCATCCAGCGTTCAATATGCTGCGCCCGTGCGGCTATACGCAAATGTTCTGAGGCATCGGGAGTGAATGCTGCCAACCGGGCGGACATGCGCTGGCCATAAATCAGCTCCCGGGCGAGAGTCTGTCCGCTAACCTGTTCCAGATTGGGATCCTGGGCGTTAGCCTGATCGATTGCTTGCAGCAATCGGTTCAGTCGTGAATTGTCCGGCATTAGGTCTCGCAGGCTGGTTGATTATCGAAACGGGGGTCGTTCCACATTTTCAGTGCCGGAATTATAGTGGTCGCCGGCATTTAACGGAAATTTTTCTGGCATTATTTGGGGTGATTGGAAGTGTTTACGGAGTTGGAAATTACGGCTTCACGGGTTCATCCAGCCCAGTTGCATCGTTGGGGGGCAAATCAATTTTCAACAAGTAACGTCGGGGCCAGAGCTTTCCCGTCACCCAAAAGGCGTCCCGCGTTTCGTCATATGCAATGCCGTTGAGAACGCTGTGACCGGGCCGCGTGCTGTTTTCTTTGACCAGTTCGGCAAGGTCGAGAACGCCGCGCACGCGCCCGGTCTCTGGGTCGATGGCAAGAACGCGGTTGTCTTGCCAAACGTTCGCCCAGACCATACCCCTCGCGTATTCGAGTTCATTGAGGTTGGCCCACGGCTGGCCGTCGCTGCTTACCCGCAAGCGGCTGATGACGGAAAAGTCCTGCGGCTTGCGCCAGGTCAATGTGTCGCTGCCATCACTCATGATCAGGTGCTGCCCGTCAAACGTCAGGCCCCAGCCTTCGCCTTCAAAGCTGTGGCGCTCCTGCAACTTCAGCGTCGTTGCGTCCAGTACATAGCTGATGCCTTCGCGCCAGGTCAGCACATGCAGCCGGCTTCCGACCTGGGCAACGCCTTCAGCAAAGACGTTGTTGGGAAACCGCGCTTCATTGATCAGCGTGCCCGTATCTGCGCGATAGCGCTGAATCCTGGAGTGGCCATAGCCGCCGGCGGTCTCCACCAGAATAGCGCTTTGGGGCAGCGCATCATGGGTCTGTGTTAACTTCTTTTGAGTCAACAATCCCTGGGTGAACATTTTGCTGTTGTGGGCCTGCACTTCAAGGACCTCATAGCTCAGGTTTACCGGGGCTTGAGCGAGAGCCTGGGGGCTGAGGAGCGCGACAATCATGGTGGTAAGCAGCATTGGCAGCACCAGGCTGGCAGCCAACAGACGCCGGCGGTAGAGCATTGGAGGGGAGGCGGGAAGTTTCATCGTTTTAAATCCGGTTCCGTTTCAAGTCTCGCACCAGAAAGCGCGCCGGGTGAAGTCCCATGACCATGTCCCGGGGCAGCGGCAAGGGTTCGGCGCTGATCATCGACGCCAACAGATCCGCGCATAAAGGTGTATAGGCCAGCCCTCGCGAACCCTGCGCAACATTGATGAAAAGACCGGGATAGTAGGCGCCGGTTTTGTCGATGCGGGCGTTCGCGCTACGCCGGAGGTCGGCGAACTGTACCGCAAACTTTTCCGCTATGGGAGCCGGTCCAACCACTGGCAGGTAATCCGGGCTGGTGCAACGGAAGCCGACTCGCGCGCCTGTCTCCGCGCTTATTCCGCTCAATGCGTCTGCAAATTCGGCCACATTGGTGAGATTGGCGGCATCGTCCGCAGGGTCAGGTTGTGTGGACATCGAGTGCAAATTGAAACTTGCGCCCAGGCAGTGTGCGTCCTCATGAGCCGGCGCTATATATCCCTTGCCACAGATCACCCGGGACAACTTCCGACTGTCAGCGGTCGCCGCAATCTCGGTGGTCTGCCCGCGAATCAATTTTACGGGAAGATGTCGCGTCTGCTGCAATCGCAAGGCATCCCCAGCACTGGCAATTATCAGCTGGGGAGCCTGTGCCAATAAATTGCCCTGTTCGTCCAGTGCTTGCCATTGCCCCTGATGAGCCCCGCGAAGGTAGTGCAGTTGCTCGACCTGCTGAAACTCCCGCACCGCAATATTCGGATGATCAATCAATGCCCGGCAGAGTCGGCGAGGGTCCAGCCAGCCGGCCTGTGCCACTAGCAATCCGCCACTGGTAAGGGCGAGACCGCATTGGCTTTCGGTGTCCTGTTGGTCGATCCAGCGCAGAAACCCAGGCGCCTTGTGGAAGCGCGCCGCCAAGCGCCGATATTCGTCGGCCTGCTTTGGCGATTGCGGCAGGTAAACAACGCCGCTGGCATTTCCGCAGGTTTCAAACCCAATCTGTGTTCGATAGAAGCGGTAGGCGTATAGAAGGGCGGTCAGGTTGAAGCGCGTGAGGGCCTCCTGGCTGGTCGACAGCTTGGCATAGACCACGCCCTGTGCATTGCCGGAAGCGCCGCTGGCGATCGTACCTTTTTCCAGCAAGGTCACTTGATAGCCTTTTTCAGCCAGTGCGCGGGCCGAATGACAACCGGCGAGCCCGCCACCGATGACAATGATGTGACGATCAGAAGTGGGCTGGTGAGAATTGGCCATTAGGTGCCAGCCGAGATCGAATTTTTTGGCACGGGATGCCAAGGCTGCCTCGCCAGCGCGGTTCAGCAGTCTGTCGGCATTGTCGCCTTTGAAAGTCCCGCGCAGCATGTCGCGCTTGCGGCCGAAGCCGCGGACTTTCTCGATGTCGAAGCCGGCTTCCGGCAATTGTTTCTTGAGAATGCCCGCGGCGGAAAAGGTGGCAAAGGTTGTCCCGGGGCCGCTCAAACGGGCGATGGTGCGGAAGAGCAATGGGCTCCACATGGCCGGGTTTTTCGCGGGCGCAAATCCGTCCAGAAACCAGGCGTCGACTATCATGTTGCCCGCCGGCGTCCAGGCCGCCGATGATGCAGCGAGTTCGGGTCCGGGGTTGGCAATGGGCAGCAACTGCTCCAGGCCCTGAGCGGCATCGTCAAAGATCAGCGTCAAGATGACCCGGCCGGAATCCAGCAGCAGGCGGTGAAAACCCTCGGCGGGCAGCGGTGGATAAAGGTCGATCATCGGTTCCGCAAGGGCTTGAAGCTGTGGCCAGAGTCTCAGGGCTTGCTTCAGCTGTTCCCGGGAAAGGGGGTATTTTTCCACGGACACAAAATGCAGGCGCGCGCCGGGCGGCGCCAGCTCGCGCCAGGTTTGCCAGGCCACGAGGAAATTGAGCCCGGTACCGAAACCTGTTTCGCCGATCACGAAACGCGCGTCTTCAGCCAATGCCGGCAAGCGGTGCGGCAGGTGGTTATTGTCGATAAAGACGTGGCGAGTCTCGTCTATACCGCCATGCAGAGAGAAATAAACATCATTGAAACGGACGGAAAATGGCTGACCGTCCGTATCCCAAAGAAGGTCGGCGCCGGTACTGTCAGTTGATATGGCATCAGCGCCATCATCATGGGTCATGGCTGCAGGCCGAATTCCTGCAACACTTGCGTACACCAGCGGTCGATACGGTCAGCGCTTTTATCGAATTCGTTTTCATCGTCCAGGGCCAGGCCCACAAAGTGAGCCCCATCTTCGGTAAGGGCTTTCGATGCTTCGAATTCATAACCAGCGGCGGGCCAATAGCCGGCGGGCGTTGCGCCTTGCTCGATCAGCCGGTTGTGCAGGTAGCCCATGGCATCCAGAAACCATTCCGGATAACCGACTTGATCGCCAAGCCCATAAAGGGCGACCTTTTTACCAGTCAGCTCGAGGTCATTGAGGTCCGGCCAGACTTCTTCCCAATCTTCCTGCAATTCACCGTAATCCCAGGTGGGCATGCCGAAAATCAGATAATCGTAAAACTGCGCGTGAACCAGCGGTGTTTCGTCGACGTTATGCATATCCACCAGCTCAACGCCGATTCGTTCGCGAATTTTTTCACCGGCCATTTCGGTGTAGCAGGTGGAGCTTCCGTAAAACAGTCCGATCGGTGCTCGCTTCATAGTCGTTGGTCCCACAGCCGTCACGAGGCGCTATGGTAGAGGTTTGCAGCAGCAGGCTGCAAGATGGTGGGGACAAAGGGGAAAGGAAAAAGGGAAAAGGGAAAAGTAAGAGCGCCAAGCCGCAAGCTGGTATTGGTGGGAGTGCACTATCGGTTTATTCATAGGGCCTGTTCACACTAATTCGGTTATCGCTGCTGGAGGTCATTTTTTCGTCCAGCAAGGCAGATGGAGTGCTATGTAGTGATTCTACATAAACGACTGATAACGCCGCTGGGCGGGAAAATGGCCCCAGCCCTTCGGGTTGTGGCTAAAAAGCCACCACTCGTTGTTGCTCGTCGCTCATTTGGAATGACCAAACCACGCTTCTCGCGTCGGAATGCCGCATCACTAGATTGGTGGCTTTTTAGACACAACAGCGATAACCGAATTAGTGTGAACAGGCCCTAATCTTGTCGCTTATAGATTATCGCTTGCAGCTTCGCCACTTTTCCCTTTCCTCTTTTCCCTATCTTTTTACCTAAACCGCCCCCGGATATCCCAACTGCCGCCAGGCTTCATAAACCAGCACCGATGCCGCATTGGATAGATTCATGCTCCGGCTGTCTGCCTGCATCGGGATTCTCAATACCTGGTTGGCGGGCAGTGATTCGCGGATGTCCGCTGGCAGGCCGCGAGTTTCCGGGCCGAACAATAAATAATCGTCTATGCTGAAGCGGGCATCGGAATGGCAGGTGGTTCCTTTGGTGCTGACCGCCCACAGCTTTTGTGGACGAGCACGCTCCAGAAAGTCTTCCCAATTGGAATAGGTAGCAATATCACGCCATTCACCATAATCCAGCCCGGCTCGGCGAAGCCTTTTGTCATCAAGCACGAAGCCGAGGGGCTCGATGAGGTGCAATTGACAGCCAGTATTGGCGCACAAACGGATGATGTTTCCGGTGTTTGGTGGAATTTCCGGCTCAAAAAGTACAATATGCAACATAGTTCACAAAAATAGGGTTGACGTTCGAGTTTTTGACTATAATTGATGAAGAAGTAGTCGTTTTTTATAACAGGGTTTTATTTTATACTGCACTTTGTATGGTTAGTGGAATAAGTGTTCCCAAAAGCGCAGCTATATAAAAGCTATAACTGGAGAACTGCACTTGGCTTGGTGGAATCAACGTCATTTGGCGATGACCCGTGTCAGCGTCGAAATTGTACCGGACGGCCTTGCTGTCGCGTGTAGTACCGGCGCTATTGCGGAAGCCGTGATTTCCGCCGCTGCCATATTACCCTGTACCGCTGAACAGCGTGAGTCCACATTGGCTGATTTTGTCAGCACCCAGGGCTTACATAACGCCCCGTGCAGTGTCGTCCTGTCTCCCGGTGATTATCAACTGTTGCTGGTTGAAGCCCCCCAGGTTCCCGATGAGGAATTGCGGGCCGCCGTACGTTGGCGGCTGAAGGACCTGATCAACATACCTCTGGAATCAGCCATCGTCGATGTATGCACACTGCCTTCCGACGCTATGCGAAGCGGCAAGCGCATGATGTTTGTGGTTGTGGCGGAACAACACAAAGTTCAGAAGCGTATGGCGCTGATTGGCGGTGCGGGGCTGAAACTCAGCGTTATCGACATCAGCGAGATGGCCCTGCGCAATGTGGCCCTGTCACTGCCGGCAGAAGAGACGGAAGGACGCAATGTCGTCCTTGTTCGCCTGCAGCCCGGTGGCGGCAACCTGGGCCTCTATCGTGACGGCAACCTCTACCTGTCCCGCCAGTTTGAGTTGGATTATGGCGGCGGGCTGCTGGACGATTTGCCGGAGGATGCGCTGATTCTGGAAATTCAAAGGTCGGTGGATTATTCCGAGCGGCAGATGGGCCAGGCGCCGCCATCCGCCATCTACATCTGCGGTGACAACATCAGCGAAGACAAAATCACCAATGCCATCAGAAATGGCCTCGCCGCTCCAACTCTGCTGTTGCCAATGCAGGCGCTGCCACAGCTGTCACAGGTTCAGGAAGCCTCCATCCTGCAAGCTTGCGTTGGCGCAATTGGCGGCGCCTTGCGGCGCGAGGAGTGGAGCTGACCATGCAGCAAATTAACCTGTATCTCCCGGAGCTGCGTCCGCAGCGGGATTGGTTGAGCAGCCGCAATGCGGCCTGGGCAACGCTCGCTTTTCTGGTATTTGTGGTAATCGTGCAGGTCATCTGGCACCTGCGAGCCCACAACCTCAATGAACAGATTGTGGAACGCCAACAGGTTGTGGATGAAATGCAGGTGCGCGTCAATCAACTGATGCCCAAAGCAGTGGTGGTCAACCAGTCTCTTGATAATGTTGTTACACAACTCGAACTCGCAATTGCCAACCGACAAAAAGTCAGGCGAATTATCAGTGGTCAGAATATGGGCAATTCCCGTGGGTTCCGCGGCAGCATGCTGACATTGGCTCGCCAATCCCACACCGATATTGCCCTGGATCATTTCACCTTTTCCCGCGGCGGTAACTACGTGCAAATGCACGGCAGCGCGCGCAACGCAGAGGCTGTGCCGTTATTCCTGCAACGTTTGAAGCCGGAGCCCGCGTTCAGCAGCGCACGCTTCGGGTTGCTGAGCGTTTCTTCGGAATCGACAGCAGCAGACTTGCTCGAATTCTCCCTGGGCTATGACAACGTCTATCAGCAGGCGCCGGGTGGTAAATCCAAATGATGAATACCTACTGGCAAAAGTTCTCGGAAAAGTTCAGCGCCATGGCCCAGCGCGAAAGAGCGATGACCCTGCTTGCCGTCTTGGCGCTCATCTATTTGTTATGGACACTGGTTTTCCTCGCTCCGGTGAGCGAAGACATTGAGCGCCTGCGTGCGCAGAAGCAAACCCTCGACAGTCGCGTCCTGGATTTGCAGGCTCAAGAGCAAGTATTTAGTCAGACAGCCGGCACGGATCCGAATGCCTCGAAAAAGCGACAGATTGACCATCTGCAAAAGCGGTTGGAAGCCCTGGACGAAGATCTGCAAGCACTGGCCGTGGGCCTGGTGCCGGCCGAAATGTTGCCGCAGGTTCTGCACGATGTGCTATCCAATACCGGCAAATTGGAGTTGCAGGGTATGCAGACATTGCCCGTGGAGAAGTTGACCATTACCGGGGCGGATGCCGCCGGCGAGCAAACTGCCGTTGCTGCCAACCAACAGGTTGATGTTTACCGCCATGGGGTGGAAGTGCAGGTGAGCGGCAACTACTTTTCCATTGCTGAATATTTGAAAGAGCTGGAAGCGCTGCCCTGGCGGTTCTACTGGGACCGGCTGGATTATCAGGTAGGCGACTACCCTCAAGCCATTGCCACGCTGGAGGTTTATACCTTGTCCGCAGGGGAGGGATTGCTCGGTGATTAAAATATCAAGTATCGCGACATTGATTTTGGCTACGGTGTGCAATAGCGCTTTTGCCGTCGACGAAAATTTACGCGATCCCACACGCCCGCTGGCTTACACAGTGGCTCAGACGGATACCCCGGAATTTGTGTTGCAGGCAATTTTGCAGCGCGACTCAGGGCCGGAGGCTATCGTTAACGGGCAGCGAGTTAAGGCCGGTGGTACGGTGAATGGAGCCAGAATCAGCCGCATTACCGATCACAGTATTGTTTATAGCTATCGCGGCCAGAGCCATACCGTTCGCCTGCGCCCGCAAATAATTACACGGCAAAGCCCATAACCGCACATGCGAACAAAGGTTGTCTTCGATGGTATTAAATAAAATGCACACACTGCCGCTGAAGGTCTCGCTCGGCCTGATAATGTCTGTTTGTCTGTTGGCGAGCTGTCAGAAGTTCCAGCCCACCGGTGCAACACTGGCTGAAAGAGAGATGCAGGCAATCCAGGAGGACCAGCAATCTTCTGTTCCGCCGCCCGTGCCGGATGCGATCGCCCAAGCCCTTTTACAGGGCGACAGCCACCGCCAAGAGCAACAGGCAGCCGAAGCACGGTTTGATATCTCTGTTAACAATGTGCCGGCACGTACGTTTTTCCTGAGCTTGATTGCGGATTCGGGTGTTAACGTTGTCGCTCACCCGGAACTGGACGGCACCATTAGTCTTGACTTGAAAAATGTAACCATTGATGAAGTGCTCAATGTTACCCGGGAAGTTTACGGCTACGAATACAAGTACCAAAACTCGATCTACACCATTTACCCGCGCAAGCTGCGCACCGAGATTTTTGCGATCGACTACATCGATATTCAGCGGGTCGGCGTTTCTGATACCAGCGTACTGGTGGGTAAAATAGGGTCGGAAAACAACAATAGTAATCGAGGCGGCAATCGCAGCTCCAGCAATACCCAGGATGAAACTGCCAATTTACTTGGCATGCTGGGAGGGGAAAGCAACCAGGGCGGCAGTGGTGAAGGCATTTCACCGGGCTCTCGGGTGCAGACTCTGAATAGAACCGACTTCTGGAGTACGCTCGAAACCACATTGACCGCCATAGTGGGCAGTGGTGAAGGTCGAATGGTTATGATCAATCCACAGGCCGGTATGGTGGTGGTGAAAGCCTTGCCGCGAGAATTGGGCTCAGTGCGAAAATTCCTGCAGCGCTCGGAAATCAGCGTCAAGCGACAGGTTATTCTGGAAACGAAAATACTGGAAGTGCGGCTGAGCGAAGGCTACGAAACCGGAATCAACTGGTCCACGATTCAAGGGCAGCTACTCTTTACGGACAATGTATCCGCATTCGAATCCCCGGCCAATATTGTGAGCGCATCCAATGCCGCTGGCGAAATTTTCTCGTCTATTTTCAAGGTCGCGGATATTTCGGACCTGCTGTCTCTATTGGAGACTCAGGGTTCCGTGCAGGTACTTTCCAGTCCGCGGGTGTCGACGGTCAACAATCAAAAGGCGGTTATTCGCGTGGGCTCCGATGAATTCTTCGTTACCGGAATTTCATCCTCCAATACATCCAATATCACCTCAACTACCAGCACACCCAACATTGAGTTGAGCTCGTTTTTCAGCGGCATCTCCCTTGACGTGACACCGCAGATTTCCGCCGAAGGCGATGTGATTCTGCATATCCATCCGATAGTCAGCGAAGTGCAGGACCAGCTGAAAAGCTTCACGGTGGGTGATGAGGACTTCTCGCTACCGTTGGCGCTGCGGGACATCCGCGAATCTGACAGCATCGTGCGTGCCCGCAGTGGCGAGGTGGTTGTGTTGGGCGGGCTGATGCAGGAGTCATCACGTAATCAGGAAGGGCAGCAGCCAATCCTCGGTGAGGTGCCGCTACTCAAGCGACTGTTTCAGACAAAGTCACGGCTGAGCAGCAAAACCGAACTGGTTATTCTGATGCGCCCGATTGTGGTGGATCAGGACACATGGGAACAGGATATCAGCGAAAGCCGCGCTCGCACCGAAGCACTCGGTGACGAGTATCGGGGGCGGTATTAACAGGTTTGCATCCGGGCGGACAGGTCCGTTGCGAATGGTGACTCGTTCATGTATCTGAATTATTTTCAGTTTCACGAAAAGCCGTTTTCCTTAACGCCGGACACGCAGTTCTTTATGAATCAGCGCAGTCACCGGGGCGCTTTGAATACCTTGCTGGTGGCGCTGAAGCATTGTGAAGGCTTCATCAAAATTGTTGGCGAAGTGGGCACAGGTAAAACCCTGCTGTGCCGAATTTTGTTGAGCCATCTGGGGGAAAACAGCATCTATGTGACGGCGTACATTCCCAATCCCTACCTGACGCCTGAGGAGTTGAAGGCTTTCGTGGCACAGGAAATTGGGGCGGACTACGACGCGAACATGCAGGCTCACCAGTTGATGTCGTCGATTTATCGTCGCCTGCTGCAACTGGCGCGACAACACAAACAGGTAGTGTTGGTGGTGGATGAGGCGCAGGCGATGCCGCGGGAAACTATAGAGGCCCTGCGATTGCTGACAAACCTGGAAACGGAAAAACGCAAATTGCTGCAGGTTGTCATCTTCGGTCAGCCGGAGTTGGATGTATTGTTGAACCGGCCGGACTTGCGACAACTGAAACAACGCATCGTTTTTGCTGAGTACCTCAAACCATTTAACTACGCGGGGGTGCGGGATTATCTTTTGCACCGATTGCAGGCGGCGGGCAATGGCAATCCGCATTTGTTCAGTACGCCAGCGGTATGGCTTTTGGCGCGGGGTTCAGGTGGTATTCCCCGGCTGATCAATATTCTTGCCCACAAGGCGCTGATGGTGGCGTATGGGCGAGGTGATAGCCGGGTTTTGGTGCGCCACGTGTCCCGTGCAATCGCCGACACCTCGGAAAGCCGATGGTTGGGACGGCTTACCCGCAGGCGATTTATTGTGCCTGCAGCGGCGCTGACGATGATTGCCATAGGCGTGGGCTTGGGGCTCGGCCTGGATTACGCAAGCCGCATGCTCGGAGGCTCATTCTGATGAGCCTGGTTAACGACATGCTGGTGGATCTGGAAGCGCGTAATGTGCAGAGATCCAGCGCGGCGGAAGAAGCTTTACAGCCAGCAGTCAGTGAGAAAGTGCGCAGCTGGTCATCCGTCGGTTTTATGTGCGTGGGTGTGCTGGTGATTGCTGCATTGGTGTTTTTTTACGGGCGTTGGTTTTCGCCCAGCGCCGTATCGATGCCCGTTGCTCCGAGTGAAAGTGTCGATGCCGCGGGCGAGGAAGAGCAAGTAAGCGTTGAACCCGTGGCAGAAATTTCGTCTGTAGTAGAACCCGGTGCCTACCATGAACCGGTTGCAGTGGAGAGCAATAATACGGTGGACTTCACTGCTCAGGAAAATGGCATCGTACTGGTGGAGTCTTCAAGTGCGGTTGACAAACTGTTGCAAGCGGCGGAACTGGCGCTGGCTGAAAATCGTCTGACAAGACCGTCGGTAAACAATGCGCACGCGCTGTTCAGTCACGTGCTTTTGTTGCAGGAAGGCAATGCGGCGGCTAAAGCGGGCATCAAAAAAATTCAGCAGCGTTACCAGCAGCTGATTACGGCTGCCGTCGAAAACGGTGAGTTGGACATGGCAAAGAGTTATCTCGCTCGTGCTCAAGACGTCGGTATGCCAGGCAGCAATCTGGAAACGTTGTGCGGGACGATTGAGCGGGCTGAACGAGACCTGTCAGCGCGGGCGGTTACTGAAAGCGAGCCGCAAATGGCGTCTGTTGCTGCCCAACAAAACTTTTTTGAGGAAAAAACTGCTCAGGAAGAACCGGCGCACTTAGTAACCAGCAACAGCGACGCAACGGGCACCATCGAGCCGTCCTTGCGCACCCGAGAAAACGCCGTGATGGCCAGAGCGCGCCGCTTGCTCAATGATGGTAATCCTCATGAGGCAATTGAAATACTGGACCTGTTCGTAACCGCTAATCCGCAAGCGCAGGCGGCGCAATTGATGCTGTTCGACCTGCACATTGAGTACGGTCGACTGACTGAGGCCAAAGCACTGCAAGCGCGGGCACAGGTTCCGGAGATAGATCATTATTTTCGGGCGCGATTATTCGCCCAAGAGGGGCAGAATCTGAACGCATTGCAACAGTTGGAGCAGCGTAATCCCACCGGCGCAGTGCGACAGCCATATCTCGCACTGCAAGCGGCCTTGTATCAAAACAGCGGGCAATTTGCTCAGGCGGCTGAAACGTATCGGGAACTGGTTCGAATGGATAAGCGCGAGCCGAAATATTGGTTGGGCCTCGGTGTGGCAAGCGAGGCGTTGGGTATCAAGGCAGAGGCGCTGCAGGCATTTGCCGCAGCGGATCAACTGGCGCCGGAAAACGCGGCGGTTGCCCAATACGTCAAGCAGCGCATTCAGGTGCTTTCACAATGAACATTTGCCACACAATGAAAGTTGGCATAGGCGGAGAGAATGACTGATACACCCGCACAGCAGCGCATACGCATCGGCGACCTGTTGGTCGCCCAGCAGGTTATTACTCAGGAGCAGCTGAGTCAGGCGCTTGCGGCCCAAAGAAAGACTGGCCGAAAACTGGGTAATCAACTGGTCGATATGGGCTATGTGGAAGAAAACACTCTTCTGCAATTGCTATCCAAGCAGCTGAATATTCCTTTCGTGGAGTTGAAACATTTTCGTTTTGATAAAAACCTGGTGCAAACGCTTCCGGAGACTCTGGCGCGTCGCTACCGGGTCATGATTCTGCGAGAGGATGCCGATGGCATTTTGCTCGGCATGTCGGACCCAACCGACTTGTTTTGCCTTGATGAACTGAAAAAAGTCATCAAGCAACCCCTGAAGCCTGCAGCGGTTCGGGAATCCGAATTGCTGGATATTCTCGACATGGCCTACAGCAAGGCTCATGAAATCGCGTCCCTCGCGGAACAGTTGCACGAGGAACTGGCCGGGGACGCAGTGGACCTCGCCGAGATCATCACCGATGCAACGGACAGCGACGCACCGGTTGTTAAACTGCTGCAAAAAATATTTGAAGAAGCCATTGGCACCCGCGCGTCGGATATTCACATAGAGCCGGATGAAACCGTGCTGCGTATACGTCAGCGCATCGACGGCGTGCTGGTGGAGCAGGTGATGAACGAAAAACGCATTGCCGGTGCGCTGGTGGTGCGTTTGAAGCTGATGTCCAACCTGGACATCTCTGAACGCCGCATGCCTCAGGACGGCCGTTTCAATTTGAAAGTCAGTGGTCACAATATTGATGTGCGCCTGTCCACCATGCCGGTACAGTTTGGTGAGTCTGTGGTCATGCGTTTGCTGGATCACACGGGCGGCGTTCAGGCGCTGGATGACGCCGGTATGGCGCCCAATCAAATCAAACGCTTCCGCAATCTCATTAATCGCCCCCACGGCTTGGTGTTGGTCACCGGCCCAACCGGTAGTGGTAAAACAACCACACTGTATGGTGCGTTATCGGAACTCAATACGCCGGAGCGAAAGATCATAACCGTGGAAGACCCGGTGGAATATCGCCTGCCTCGTATTAGCCAGGTTCAGGTTCACGACCGCATTGGTCTGGATTTTGGTTCGGTACTGCGCGCCGCTCTGCGTCAAGACCCGGATATTCTGCTGGTCGGGGAAATCCGCGACAAGGATTCCGCCGAAATTGCTCTGCGTGCCGCCATGACGGGACACCTGGTGCTCTCTACCTTGCACACCAACGATGCGGTGACCTCCGCCTTGCGTTTGGTTGACATGGGCGCAGACCCTTACTTGGTGGCATCAAGTTTAAAAGCCGTTGTTGCGCAACGGCTGATACGGCGAATCTGCGGCAGCTGTTCCGAGCCTTATCTGCCGACTGAAATCGAGCGCACAATATTGACCAATGCCCTCGGCAGCAGCTCATGGGATCCCTCCCACCTGCGCAAAGGTGCGGGCTGCCCGCACTGTTTCAATACCGGCTACCGTGGGCGTATTGGCGTATTCGAATTGCTGGAAATTAATGCGGATATGGCAAACGCCCTGCGTGATAACAGCGTGCGCGCCTTCAATGATGCTGCTCACAGCCATCCGCACTATCGGCCGCTAAGCGCCGCTGCTCTGGATTTCGCACTGGAAGGCAAAACCACCTTGGAAGAAGTGCTGCGGGTTTCCGCCCAGGTGGAAGACGAAAGCCTCTCGGAAGTGGGGGAGGGGTGATGCTGCAAGCTGCAAGCTGCAAGCCACAAGCTTCAAGCCGACCCGTAATGTCGTCGCTCCTGCGCGTAATACAGTCACTCCAGCTGCCGTCATTCCCGCTACCGCCCCCATCGTCTTTCCCGCGAAGGCGGGAACCCATAAACGAACGACACACCAGATGGATTCCCGCCTGCGCGGGAATGACGGGATCTGCGATCCGTGCAGGAATGACAGGACTTGCGGCTTTTTATGCAGTTCTGCTTGACGCTTGCGGCTTGCAGCTTGCAGCTGGCCGGAGGCCCCCCCATGCCCCAGTTTAAATTTCAGGGGCGCTCGCAACAGGGGCAGGCGGTGGACGGCGTGCGCGAAGCGGCGTCGGCGGATGCGTTGGCGGGGCATTTGTTGGGGCGCGGCATTACGCCCATCAAAATTCAGGAAGTTACGCCCGGCCAGGATGTGATGCGTCACATCAACAAGTTGCTGGGTGCTGAGCGGGTAAAAAGTGTCGACCTGATAATGTTCTGTCGGCAAATGTTTACCATTACCAAATCCGGCATCCCGCTGGTGCGCGGTATACGGGGCTTGGCCGCCAGCTTGCGCCATCAGGCTTTTCGCGAGGTGCTGAACGATGTATCGGACCGGCTGGAAAGCGGCGTAAACCTGTCCCAGGCGATGCGTCACCACCCGAAGATTTTTAACAACCTGTTTATCAGCATGATTGCCGTGGGCGAAAGCAGCGGCAAACTGGACGAAGTGTTCCAACAGTTGGGTTTTTACCTGGAGCGGGATGAAGAAACCCGCAAGCGCATCAAGTCCGCGCTGCGTTACCCGAGTTTCGTCTTGCTGGCATTGGCCATTGCGGTGGCTGTGGTGAATGTTTTTGTTATTCCGCAGTTTGCTCAGCTGTTCAGCAAGTTCGGCGCAGAGTTACCTTTTTTAACAAGAGTGCTGGTGGGCACGTCCAACCTGTTTATCAACCATGGCTGGTTGATATTTGCGCTGACCTTGGCCACCGTGGCCGGTGTGGCTTATTACCTGCGAACAGTCAATGGCGCTCGGTATTGGGGGCGAGTAAAACTGAGGCTGCCGATCTTCGGCCCAATTATTGACCGCGCCTCCATGGCGCGTTACGCGCGCAGTTTCAGCTTGATGCTGCGGGCGGGTGTGCCCATCAACCAGGTGCTGAATTTATGCGCCCGGGCAATCGACAACCCGTATTTGTCGGAAAAAATAGACAACATCCGTCGAGGCGTCGAGCGCGGCGAAGGCCTTCTGCGCACCCACACCCAGGCCGAAATGTTCACGCCCCTAGTGCTGCAAATGATTGCCGTGGGCGAAGAGAGCGGGCGGGTGGAAGAGTTGCTCACCGACGTGGCGGAATTTTATGAGCGAGAAGTGGATTACGACCTGAAGAAACTCGGCGACCGAATCGAACCGGTGCTGATCGTCATCATGGCTGTGTTCGTCGGCATACTCGCCCTCGGTATCATGTTGCCCATGTGGAGCATGATGGAGATTCAGCGGTAATGCGCCCCTTTGCACGCGCCAGGCAACAACATGGCTTCAGCCTGCTTGAACTGACCTGCGTGGTGGTAGTCATCGGCATTCTGGCGGCAATGGGAATTAAATACTATATAGATGCGCTGGATAAAGCCCGCGCAACCGGCTTGGAAATGCTCGCCTGGCGCTTTGCGCAGTCGACGTCTGTACTGCATGCGTGGAGCAGCATTCCAGCAGGTATCAGCCCGGAAAGCCACGGTGTTGATGCCCGCGGCATACATTGGGTGAAACTGGACGGAACGGTCATCTACC
The DNA here is from genome assembly GCA_964419935.1 of uncultured Cellvibrionaceae bacterium. Classification (GTDB taxonomy): domain Bacteria; phylum Pseudomonadota; class Gammaproteobacteria; order Pseudomonadales; family Cellvibrionaceae; genus CAYQQJ01. The sequence goes on along the minus strand of CAYQQJ010000003.1, from coordinate 85,210 downwards.
TGAACGAAAACCGCTGGCCGGCAACTACCGATGCTGCAAGATCGCCGGAAATCGGCCAGCAGACTGCCGATGATTGCCAAAGTTTGTTGGATGCCATGTTCAAGCAACCGGTTATACCGGTGCCGACAGTCGGAATGCAGCAAAAACAGGAGGAAATACTGCAAGAAGGCCAGCACGGAAGCAGCCAGAAGAAAGCGAAGCAATACGATGTTTTTGTCATAGACGGTAACGCCTGCCGTTACCAACTGACACAGAATAAGGATGAACCCTGGTACTTTGACTACAGTCTGGTAACAGGCGAGGTACGCATTTCAGTACCAAAGCTCAGGATAGAGCAATATCACGCAATTAGGTGATATGTTAAATAGGTCACACTATAAAATAAATAGTTGTGCTAACGAAAATTGTCTACAATAAACAGTAGAATTACCTACCACACTGGAGAACACACATGAACAAGCAACAATCAGGTTTTACCTTGATCGAATTGATCGCGGTGATCGTAATTTTGGGGATTTTGGCAGCTGTGGCTGTGCCGAAGTTTATCGATTTAAGTGATGAGGCAGAAAAGGCGGCACATGATGCAGTTATTGGTGGAATAGTCTCTGCTAGCGCACTTAATTATGCGGCTTGCGCCGCTGAGTCTGCGATGGGAACTACCGGGCAGTGCGTAACGGTAGCTGGAACTGACTTATGTGCCGACGTACTTGCTTCAGGTGCTACTGGTATTCTCCAACAAAATTTAACTACCAAATATCAGCCTGGCGCCTCAGAGACGATAGCTGCCGGCTGTACGATCGATAGTGAGACAGTTAATGTGATACAAACTGATACATTATAAGTTATATCGATGAATGATCGCGGACAAGGTAAATCTCGGCAGCAAAACGCTGAGATCCTCACCCGCCAGAAAGGTTTCACATTGGTTGAACTGATTACCGTAATTGTTATTGTAAGTGTTCTTGCAGTGACAGCGCGAAATATGTTCGGCCACTCGAGGAGCCAAGAGCTAAGCACAAGCCGCGACTTAATTGTCGCGGCTATGTTTACAGCTCAGCAGTTAGCGATGAGTCAAACTCGAGAAGTAGAAGTTGTCTTGGGTGGTAATCGAGTAGATATCCTTCTGAGTGATACCAGTGTTGCCTTCGCAGGAGTGCAATATCCGATTGATCTGCGACCAGGCCAAACAGTTAGCAATCACACTTTGGAGTTTGACCGTCTGGGCCGAACAACAGCAACCGATATAACTTTAAACCAAGGCGCTGCTGCGTCGGTTACAATCGAAGTATCCTCCAGCGGTTTCAGCCAGTAAGGTAACGCCAATGCGTACCGCACCTTCAGTTTCCTTTCCAAAACATCAATCGTCTGTTCGCGGTGTTACCCTCGTAGAACTCATCGTTTTTATCGTCATTATCAGTGTTGCACTGGTGGTGCTTCTCAACGTCTTCGCCTTTCAAGTCACTAACAGCGTGGACCCGGTTGCCCGCGTTAAAGCTTTGGAACGCGGTCAAGCTGTTCTTGATGAAATTCTTTCCCGTAAATTCGCGGAAGATACCCCCACGGGCGGCGTGCCTGCATGTGGCTCTGTAGATGATCCAGACGGGATATGCGCAGGTATAACGTCTGATGGCGATTTTGATGATGTCGGAGACTATAACGGAATCACGGATAATACGGACTCTAACTATCCCGTTTCAATTCAAGTAGCTCCCGCAGGTGCGGATTTGGGGCTCGGAAATAATGGACGCCTTATCACAGTAACGGTTACTGCCTCCAATGGTGAAACCCTAACCCTCAACGCCTATAAGGCCAACTTTTAATGCGTGCCGTGCGGGGTTTCACTCTAGTGGAATTAATCACCGTGATCGTGGTGCTCTCCATAGTGGCCGCGATTGGCAGTGGCTTTGTGGTAACGGCGGTTGACAGTTATCGTGATACTCAGCAGCGGGCGAAACTGGTCCACAAAGGTCGCCTTGCTATCGAGCAAATGACCCGGCAGTTGCGCATGGCGCTACCGCACTCCGTTCGTCATAGCGCCAGCGGCAACTGCATCGAATTCATGCCCATCGTTGGCGGCGCCAATTATCTAACCTCGGTTCCTGATTCAGGCAATGGCATGCCGGGCACGACGAGCATAAAAACATCAACAGTCAATGCGACAGCGACAACGCCGGCTTACGTTGTGATCGGTGGGTTGTCTTCAGCGGACATCTATGCCGGCGCGGCGCGAGCGGATTTTGGCAGTATTGGCGGTCCGCCTCCTGTAGTGAATCTGGATGGAAACCATGTCTTTATCCGAAACTCCATCAATCGGCGCCTCTTTCTTGTGGACGACCCCATGCGGTTTTGTGTAACTGGTGGCGACCTATACGAGTACAGCGGCTACGGTTTGGACCCCGCGGCCCCCACGGATGCAAACCCCGGCGGAACCAGTGTGCGAATAGTGAGTGATGTTGCTGTTCCCGACGGTTCTCAGGCGTTTGATCTTTCTGGCGGTAGTGAAGACCGAAATACCGCAGTATTGATTAATCTAATTTTTCAGCAAGGCAATACTTCCGTCGAACTTAACCATCAGGTATTGGTGCGCAATGTCCCCTAATCGAATGCCAAGCGTGCGCCGTCAACAGGGCTTTCTGATTCCCCTGGCCCTGTTCATCCTCGTCGGGTTGCTGGCATTGGCGCTGACTGCGAGCCGTCTAACCGGACAGAGCAGTGCCAGCGCGACTCTGGAGTTGATGTCCACCCACGCATTTTACGCCGCCGAATCCGGTGGGCAATACGGCATGCACCAGCTGTTCTTCAATGCAGCGGATCAGGCGGACGCCGACACTCGTTGTGCAGGTTTAGCGACAACCTTGGATTTTTCCGGCACAGCCGCATCCGGGCTCCAATCCTGCCAAACCGACGTGAGCTGCAACGCAACTATTACCGCGGGCACGAGTTTCTATACTGTCACTAGCGCCGCCAGTTGTGGATCTGGCAACTTGAGCGCTCAACGTACCATTGAAATATCGGCGTTTATGCAATGATCATTCGTATTCTTATCAGAAATGCCATCATAGGAGCCACGCACAACGTGTGGCCAGTAGTGTGCGTTTTTCTACTTGTCGCTACAGGTATCTCTGATGTTGCGTATGGCCAAGCGACTTCTTGCAGCGCAATCTTTTCGGACGGACTCCAAAACAGTAATCCAGGTTCGCAAGCAGGTGTTACATTTGGCTGGGGTTCGCGTTTGATCGATAGTCCGGATAGCGTAATTGATGTACGTAACCTGGCTAATACTCCAGGTAGTTGCAATGGAGTGCAATGCACTGCGTCTGGTTCTACTGTACCTTCGATAAATTACAACGCGTTTCCCGGAGGAGGAAACATAAACGTAGCCTCGAATGCGACCATTTCCCCTGGGAATTACGGTTCGTTTCGTGTTCGTTCGTCGGCAGTTGCCAATTTGCAGCCCGGTACATATACATTCAGTGGCTCTTTTACACTTGATTGGAATGCCCGTATAAATGTATCCGCGCCCGGCACTGTCCGGATTTTTGTCAATCAGAACGTAACTGTTGAGAGTCGTGCCGAAATTAATAATTCGACGTCTGACCGCTTTGTATTTTTGTATGCAAGGGGCAGCGTTGAGTTGGGATCTCCAGCGACAGTATCCTCAGTGATTTATAGCCGAGGAAACGTTGCTCTAAGCAATGGCGCGATTGTAACAGGCGCAATAACCAGTGAAGGACGTATAACACTTGGGAGCGCATCAACCGTTGTATTTGCTCCAGACACTATCGATCAATTAGATTTTGGAGGCCTCTGCGCTCCGCCTGAACCCCCACCATCTTTACCTACGTCGGCGTGTGCGGCCAATCACCCTCTGGCATCAGGTCTTGTCGGTCACTATTTTGACCTTAGCGGGTCGCCCGGCGCATTCCCCAGTCCTCCCATACCCGTGGGAACTCCAACCGGTGTCAGTGTTGATGGTCCAATCAATTTTGATTGGGGAACGGGTGGTCCACAGGATACCGGTGTGCCAAATGTGGGTCCAGATCGGTTTGTCATCCAATGGGAAGGACTGCTGAGAGTTGCCGAAAGTGGTGTGTATCGCTTTCAGACGGTATCAGATGACGGTGTTCGGCTGACAATTGGTGGACAGGAGGTTATTGAGTTTTGGGACGAACAGTCAGCGACCTCGCACGTAAGTGGTTACTATAGCTTGGAAGCTGGGAACACTTATGCTGTGCGCCTGGAATATTACGAAAATGGAGGTGACGCGGTTATTCGTCTGAATTGGCAGCGGCAGGGGGACACGGATTTCACCTTGATCCCAATTGGTAATACACCAGCATTAGGGAACGGTCTCTATTATTGCGCCGATCCGCCTCCTCCTATCTGTCCCGACGGTGGAAAATTAATCAGTGGACTCCGAGGGGCATATTTTGAACTTGGTAGTTCCTCAGTCCCACCGTCACCGTTGGTTGGCACTCCGTCCGCACAACGGGTCGACTCAACGGTAGATTTTGATTGGGGAACAGGTGGGCCCAACATCGGTGGTGTTGGTACGGATCACTTTGCTGCTCAATGGGACGGCTTTTTACGGGTGGAACAGAGTGGTGATTATAGGTTTTGGGTGCACTCTGATGATGGTGTGGCACTTTGGCTCGATGAGCAGCGTGTGCAGTTTGAGCAAGAAGTCTGCGAGCAGCAGTGGTGGTGGGAAGTGTGTGAATGGCAGGATGTATCAGCACAGGTGCTTTGGGAGCCACACAGCCCGACGAGTTACCGCAGTAGAGTAACGTTACCGCTTGTAGCTGGTGAGTTGTACCCGATCCGCATGGAGTATTGGGAACAAGCTGTCGATGCGGTTGCACACCTACGATGGGATCCTCCGGGAACTCAAGGCGTAACGACCATTCCTGCAGGGCCATTGCCCGAGCTTGGAGCAGGACTCTACCATTGTTCTAGCCCAAGCGTGATTGGCTACAGTTTCTCCCATGCCAATGTGGGTATCACCTGTGAAACCGCGATGGTGACCGTCACAGCAATGGGTGAGGATGGCCCCATTGCTCCGCCTGCAGGCACGCATGTGGACTTGGCCGCAAGCTCACCAACGGCCGCATGGTTAGGCGGTGCCGGGGCAGCCCATGTTTTCACAGGCGACGAAGATGATTATTCTTTTATAAGGTACTTGCAACAGCCACAAGCGGGAGCAATGACTCTGAGCGCTAGCGATGGCAACGTTGTGGGTGCCAGTTCGATTGAATTCGTCGATGCAGCATTTCTTTTTCATGGCGACACCGATTTAAACCCCATTCCCACACAAGTGGCGGGTGTGGAGGATTCCAGCGTAATTATCCGAGCGGTGAGAACGGACGACGAAACTGGAGCCTGCGTGGCCCGTGTGCAGGGCGCGCTCAATGTGAATTTTGGTTTCGAGTGTACCAATCCCACTAGCTGTGTTACGGGTGGACCTAGCTTCCTTTTGAATGGTAGCGCGATTGGCCGGAACAACGCGGGCAGCTCTTCTACCCTAACGCCTGTTCCGGTGAATTTTAATGGCGCTGGCATTGCCGCCATACCTATTCAATATAATGATGTGGGTCGGGTGCGACTCCATGCGCGGGTAACACTTCCGGAAGACGAAGACGGACCTTTGGTTAGCGTGCCTGGCGTCAGCAACGACTTTGTCGTTAAACCCTACGCCATCAAAATTACGAGTACTGATCCAGGTTACTCTGCAGACGGTGGTTTTGTCGCCGCAGGAGAAGATTTTGCTGTCCGCCTGAGATCAGAAAATGCGGCGGGCGCCCTCACGCCCAATTTTGGCAATGAGACTCTGCCAATCGGCGGTTCTGCACCCAAAGATAATATTGTTGTTGAATTTGGTGGTGTTACTTATCCTGCGGGCGGTGAGGGTGACGAGAGTGACTTTACCTCTGGCGGCGGATTTCAGTCAGTGGGTGGCGGAATCTTTGAAGCCGTTGGTTTTAGTTGGGATGAGGTTGGAGAGATAACCCTTACGTCCGCATTGAGTGATTATCTGGGTGAAGGTCCAGTAGCACAGGTGACTAGTGGTGCTATCGGACGATTTTACCCCCATCATTTTGCGATCACCGAGAGTAGTGTAAGCCACGCATGTAATTTCACTGATCAAATATATTTGGGGCATCGCGCCGTTGCAATCACCTACACCGCCGAGGCTCGTAATGAGGGTGGTGTGATTACTAGAAACTTTGACAGTGATTTACTTTCCGCAGGAGAGCTGGTTGCGAACTCCGATTTTTATGCTGAAGAAGGCGACACCACCTTTTTAGAAGTGGAGGATCGCGTGGACGTCGATCCGCCTAGCTATACGTGGCAGGATGGCGGGTCCGAGGTAGAGACGTTGGGAGTTATCGAACGTGGATTAGGTCGCGAGGCGCCTTTGACTCAGGTTAGTTGGGGAGTCGACATAACGGGCGGGCTTGGTAGTCGACGCTTGGTGGGGCTCGATATGGACGCGGTGAGTTCTGGTGATTGTACTGCTGATGATAGTTGCACATCGAAACGGCTAACGGGACAGCCGGAACTGCGTTACGGCCGGTTGGTGCTGGATAGCTCTTTTGGACCTGAAAGTGCCAATTTGCCTGTGAAGCTCGCTACCGAATATTGGGACGGAACAAGATTTGTCCCGGCCTTCGATGATAACTGCACAAAAATTCCAGTAGCTGCGATTGAGTTTAACGGCAACGCCATTGGTGTAACAATTCCCAGTAGGACAGTTACCATCGGCGGTGCGACTACCACTGGCGATTATCCCTATCTGGACGCGTCCGAAGGCATGGTTGGTTTTGCAACCGGCAAGGCTGGCCAATATTTCACCGCGCCTGGGGCGGAAATGGAGTTCCCAATACAAGTAGATTTAAATGCGCACGAATGGCTTGTTGATAGCGACTACACAAGCGATAACGTGTTGCGTGCTTTAATCAAGTTCGGTAGTTACCGCGGCCATGATCGCATTATCTACTGGCGGGAAGTGTTGGAGTAGCTTCGGCGACGCTAAGTATGAATAAGGCACCAACGTTTCATACAATCCGGGAATGGTCATCATTACTGTTCGGTACTGAAGTCATATTGTTCTCCCCAATAGAGGGAAGAGTCACTTACAAAGGAGAGCCTGCGGCGAATGCCGTCATTCGGCGGGTTATTAAATGGAAAAACAATATTGGCCAAGCTGAAACCTTTCATACCGACGCCAATGGAGTTTTTGAGCTTCCATTAAAAAGAACAAAGGCTAGGTTGTACCCGCTAGCTGAATTCGTGATTTCTCAAAGTCTTTTTGTAGAATACGAAGGGCAAAGATTTCAAATATGGGGGCGAACTAAACGCGGAACCAAGCTTTATGATGAACTCGGTGGCCGCCCCGTTAATTTTCGATGTGAGCTGACGGATGATGTGGATTATATAGACGTCGAAGACGGGTTGTTTGGTACATCTTGTGTGTGGGATACCGTCGAATAAAACGAAACAGCATAATCGACACACCGTCTCGGGGGCCGTTTCTTCCCCATTGATTGCTTGTTCCGCGCTGCTCTTACTTTGCTCGGCAAAAGGAGTGACCATGGCATTATTTGGTACTAAAATTATTCTTTTCCCCGCGATGGAAGGCGCCTTAACGTACAAAGGTACGCCCGCCGCAGATGCCAAAGTTAAGGTGCACGTTTTTTGGAAAGATGACGTCGGCGAAGAAGAAATCTTCTACGCGGATGATGCTGAGAGCTTTAACATTCCAGCTAAGAAGCGAAGGGTTCGTGTTCCTCTCCTCGCTGAGTTCGTTGTTACGCAGCAAATCACAGTGATCTATGATGAAGGCGAATATGTCATCTGGTCGAAGGCAGCGCTGGGTACGGATGAATACGGAGGTTTGGGTGGTAACATAACCCATGTGCGTTGCGAATTAACGGATAGACGAGAGAAGCAAGAGAATTTCGACGGGTTATTCAGCACATCATGTGAATGGGAAATTATCGCAGAATGGGCAGGTCTTAATTCTTGAACTGTCTCCTGTAATGAGTAGAAGCTTATGGCTTCATAGCCGTGGGCGTCAGGATAAAAACGTCGAAGTCCTGCAATAGAAGCAGGGTCTAAAACGTAGCCTGGATGGAGTGTAACGGAATCCGGGGATATTCGGATCGCCGAGACCGCTCCCCGATTCCGTTGCACTCCATCCGGGCTACGAACTGCTGTCTCGTGTCGGCCGTATTTTCGGGGCGACAATAGGCGTTGAATCGGAGATACCCTCGGAAGGCGTCTACGGATTTTTCGACCTGCGGTCCTGAGTGCTTGATGCACTTACTTTTCACTCAGACCATCCGTGGCCTGAGCCCTTCGGGCAGCCGGCGGCTGTGCAAAACGGCGACCCGGCCGTTTTGTCCCTTTTCCCTTGATCCAGCGGACAAGCCGCTGGACGTTATAAATTCTTCTAGCCCTTCTCCCTTCTCTGTACTACTATGTAATACAAATCACTACACTCAGGGTGAATTTATGAGTATTACAAGCATCCGGCTCACTGACGACGTGGAAAAGCCGCTAGATTCTTTGGCCAAGAAACTCGATAGAAGCAAAAATTATCTTATAAATCAAGCCATTAAAGAGTTCTTGGCGAAGCAGTCGCTCGAAGATTCTCGATGGCAGGATACATTAGAGGCCCTCGAATCAATAAAAGCAGGTAAATCTATCGATGAGGCAGATGTGAATGCTTGGCTTAACAGCTGGGGTACAGGTGCACGAACTGCACCGCCTAAATTATGAGGGTAGAGTATTCACCAGAGGCGATCGAGGATCTTGAGCGAGTCGTTGAATTTTTAGAAAATAATAGTTCTTACGCTGCCCGAAAAGTTGCTATTGAGCTTCAAGAAGGAGTGGATAGGCTAAAGCAATTCCCCGAAATTGGGTTGCCTGTTTTAAAAGCGTCTGATCCCGACAAAGTTCGAGATTTATATGTGGGTAATTATACGGTGCGTTATCTTATCACTGCAGAGTTTATCTTCATCTTAAGAATTTGGCACAGTAAAGAGAATGAAAAAAACTCATAAGGTCAAGCAGAGCGACAGCTTTTCGTTCCTGCCTCACTAATGGAGACCACTTACATGAGGGGTGGTACCATGGGTAGTTGGTGTTGACCATGTCGATGTCTTTGGTGAGATAAAGGTTCTCGGTGTAAATCTCTACCGCCAGACCTCCCACCAATACAACTTCAATTCCATGTTGCTGAAGATACTCGGCTACCGTGGCCGCGAGATCGGAGATTGAGGTGTTACTGAAGTCCATGCTGAGCGCTCTGTTTTACTGTTCGTTTGGTTTACGTGCGCTGAGTAGTGGCTTGCCCGCCTGCCGTGGGCGCGTGCGTTGCACCAAAAGTTGATTGCTCACCTCTGGTGGATATACGGCCACCGCCGACTTGATCAGCAATTTTAGGGGCTCAAGAAACGGGTAGCGAGGGTTTAGCTCGTACTGCCTGACCTTACCGATCAAACGACTGACGATAACACCATCCTCCTCGAGCCGGGCTAGTTGCTTCTGCACGGGATTGGTGGGTACACCAAAAAATTCAGCAATACGTCTGCCGTAACCCGGACCTTGCAGTAACAGGTAAATTAGCACCTTTTCCTGACTCTCTGCCCGCAAGATGCCTCTAAGCACAAACATTTAGTAGACCCTCCATACTATAGTCAAAGCAACACTCATATATACCATATTGGTATTTAAAAACCATAGATTGGTATAAAGACGGCGTAAAAAGACCCGTCCGGTCGGTCTTGGGTGAGTCGGTGCAGCAATTTGTCGGTAAACGAGACATTCGACGTTAACGAGCTGCGGCCATCTGCTGACAGTATCGCAGAGTGTTTCTTAGCATCAGTCTGCTTTGGCAGGATCTAAAACGTAGCCTGGGAGGAGTGTAACGGAATGCCGGAATATTTTGGGTCACCGAGGCCGCTCCCGGGCTCCGTTACACTCCATCCGGGCTACGAACTGCTGTCTCCGCGTTGGCGGTGTTTTTTGGCGAAAATAGGTGTTTATGAGAACCGGGGTAAAATGTCGGAAGGCGCCTATGGCTTTTTTGACCTGCGGTCCTGAGTGCTTGATGCGATTACTTTTCACTCAGACCATCCATGCCCGAGCCCTTCGCATAAAAGAGCTGATGAGCGATGACGAGTACAAAGGGTTGCAGGAAACCGTGGTGAATCGGCCTGATATGGGCGTCATCATTCAGGGCACTGGTGGCCTTAGAAAGTTCGCTGGAAGCTTGAAGGCAAGGGTAAAAGTGGTGGTGTTAGAGCGATTTACTACTGGATGACGGAAGATGAACAAATTTACACACTGTATGTCTACCCGAAAAAAGAACAGGAAGAGCTAACACCGGAACAGAAGAAAGCACTGAAACTGATAGTCGAGAGGTGGTCAGATGAAAAATGAGATGTTCGATGAGTTGCTGGCCAGCGTGCAGGAAATGGACGAGATCGTCCAGGGTAGAAAAGCGGCAGCCAGAGTGATTGAGTTCCCCGAACCGGAGGTAAAACTCATCCGGGAAAAAGTGGGCTTGAGCCAGAATCGCTTCGCCATGCTGATTGGCGTCAGCAAGCGAACGCTGGAAAACTGGGAGCAAGGTCGCCGACACCCCACGGGCCCCGCCAAAGCTTTACTCCGAATCTTGGACGCCGACCCCGAGCGCGCCGTTTGTGCGTTGCATGGGTAAGTTGGAGAGTTTTTGATTTATTCGCGCGTCACTAAGCTTGCAGGAGACAGTGCAAGCTTGGCGCACGCTCACACCATGCCCGCGTTAGGTGAATTTAGTCGGTTCCTTGCCTCCAGCACTACGTGCTTCCGGGCAGTGCTTGCGCACTGTGTAGGAAAAAAGGCCGCTCTGTCGTGTGTCATGGCGCTTGCACCATCCAGGCTACGGACTATTGTCTTGTGATAACTGCCGGGTGACAATGAGCGTTTATGAGAATCGGTGGGTAAAATGTCGGAAGGCGCCTACGGCTTTTTCGACCTACGGTTCATAACGCGCGCCTACCGTTCAGCCACCAAAAGGCCCTTATTCATGGAAATGACCATCACCACACCCGGTTTACTGTTCCCGGCAATTTCTCTTCTGCTCTTGGCTTACACCAATCGCTTCGTGGTGCTCACAAATGTCATCCGTCAGTTCCGTGATCCGGATCTGGTAACGGCTCGGCGTCAGGTGCAAAGCTTGCGCCAGCGTTTGTATGTGATTCGATTAATGCAGGTATTTGGCGTCTTGTCGTTTGTGCTTTGCACTCTGTCCATGTTTGCCTTGTTTCTGCACTGGCTCTGGTTTGGAAAAATACTGTTTGGCTGCAGTTTGATACTGTTGGTGATATCTCTGTTGTTTTCTTTATATGAGGTGCAGGTGTCGACCAATGCCATCAGTATTGAGTTGGAGAAGTTTGATCGATGATGTGGGAAGTGAGAGCTGCAAGCCATAAGCTGCAGGCTATAAGCTGAAGATAGAAAAGAGAAGAGATGACTAAAAAAAGCCACATCAGTGGCTCGTATGGTTTTTGTTCGATATGTGATTGTGTGCTTTCTGCCCGTTTTGGCGGAAGGCGCTTAGGCTTTTTCGCCCTACAAGGTTCGGCACGTTCTTCTAGCTTGCGGCTTAAACTTTTCCCTTTTCCCTTTTCCCTTTTCTCATTCTCAAAGAATCAACACGGCTCGTAAATCATTCACATTGGTGCGTGTCGGCCCGGTGATCAATAACCGGTCTAGGGCTTGAAAGTAGCTGTAGCCGTCGTTGTTGGCGAGCATGGCGTCGATGTCCAGTCCGAGTTCTTTGGCTTTTGCGTAATCTTCCGGGGAGAGCAGGGCGCCGGCGTTGTCTTCGGAGCCGTCGATGCCGTCGGTATCTGCAGCCATGGCGTAGATGCCGGCTTGGCCTTTCAGGCTGCGGGCGATACTCAGCAGGAACTCAGTGTTGCGTCCGCCACGGCCATTACCGGTTACGGTTACGGAGGTTTCGCCGCCGGATAAAATCACGCAAGAGGGTTTGATTGGCTCACCGGTTTTGGTGATGGATTGCGCGATACCTGCGTGAACCTTGGCCACTTCCCGTGCTTCGCCTTCGATTGTGTCTCCCAGTACCAATGGTGTTATACCGCGGGACTGTGCATAAGCGGCTGCGGCGTCAAGCGCGTCATGGGGCGTTGCTATGAACGTATAGGGCGTGATTGACGGAGGCAGTTCTGTGGCTTTGGGTGTTTCCGATTCGGGTGAATTTAACCAGGCTTCGATATCCGGAGGCATGGGTATTTTGTAGCGATTCAGCACGGCGAGAGCATCTTCTCGAGTGCTGGGATCGGCGACTGAAGGGCCCGAGGCGATTACTGTGGGGTCATCACCAGCGACATCAGAAATAGCAAATGTGAGCAATGTGGCTGGACGGCACGCCATTGCGAGTCGTCCACCTTTTATTGCTGATAGATGCTTTCGGACACAATTTATCTCAGCGATTGTCGCGCCGGATTTCAGTAGGGCTTTGTTGATTGTCTGCTTGCTCTCTAACGAAACTCCTGGGGCGGGGAGTGTCAGCAACGATGAGCCACCGCCCGAAAGCAGGCAAACTACGGTGTCCTGCTCACCGAGGTTGCTGACCATGTCGAGGATGCGACTGGCGCTTTGCTGACTTGCTTCATCGGGCACAGGGTGGGCCGCTTCAACGACCTCTATATGTTGGCACGGCACGCCATGGCCATAGCGTGTGACAACAAGGCCACTGACCGGACCTTCCCATGCCGCCTCAAACGCTGCCGCCATAGAAGCGGCAGCCTTGCCTGCACCCACTACAACGACCTTGCCTGTGCGTTCTTTCGGCAGGTGTTGTTCCAACATGTATTGCGGATGTGCGGCTTCAACCGCTTTTTGAAACAAGGCCTGTAAAAATTCGATAGATGTTTGCATAGGGGGCCTCTGTCTGTGTCGATCCGCTCTGGTTTTGCCGGAGCGGTATTCCGCGATAGACTGGGTAGACCGTACCATAACGCGTTTCTTCAGCAACTGCTTTTTTGACTATAGCTCATTACTTTTGCATCAGGATCTTATCACGATTGTCGCGAACTTTAGCGGCGCTGCCTCGAATCGTCGAAGCCAGCGGAAGTCGGCTTGGCACATTCACACTAACAAAACTGACTGGAAACGAGCATGCGCCGAATCAAGTCCATAAGCGTTATGAATCTTGATGGAGATTTGAGATTTCCACGCAGCCGGAGCCACGCTGTATCTATAACCTTAGCAGGCTGTTGAAAAGCTACCTGCGTTGCCATCGCGGCGTTAAAAATTGGCTCAAAGTACTCATTTACTACCTGTAAACTCCGTTTTTTCGCCAATTTTTGCCTTGCGCTGGCTGCCTCGCTAACGCTTTTCAACGGCCTGTTAGGCGGTTGGCTATAGCTCCACCGCTTAACCAGTTCCTGAGTCCATGATGAGCCACCGTAGCTGCGCATATTGCCAGGTAAACGCAGGCTTGATCTTGCGTCGCCGTCGGGTTGTGAACTTCTTCTGGTTCCCTGGATAAAAAATCTCCCGGTGAGTACAGGCCATCACTGTCTGAGTAACAACCCGAGAGTAATAACGTTACCTCAGTGCTTGTGTAGCGTACCGCACCACCCGGTGCGATATAGTAGAACGCGATACTCTTGTCGGTCGCTTCAATCGGCAAGTGAGCAACGCGTGACATGGATGATACGCGCTTCCATTGCAAAGACTTATGTTTCGACAACAGCGTTTTCAAAATGTTAGGTAGTTCTATTGACAGTGGTTCTATTTTGCGTAACTTGAAAATATCCAATCCGCGACGATGTTTTTCCTGATAATTGATGACAGTTTCAGTTTGCGAGCGTTTCCACAGACTGTTGGCTTGACGTTTGACCGCAGACCGAGACGACGTTTGATCGCCGAACTCATCGGGCATCTGCTCAATCTTGCTCCACAATCGGCGGAAAGCTTCGGGCGTAGGCGCTGCCGTACGTGCAGATTCCAGCAATGCACCGCCGATATCATTGAGTAAATAAGTTTGTTGCCGGCATTGAACACACATTTGTAAATGCGCTGCCACGGCTAAACCTAACGCCCAGTCCAATGCTCCGGTCGTGTATTCGAGCAGCATACTGTTGTCTGGATGGTGGTTAATCATCACATCTACCGGATAGCGTTGCGCGGATGGTCTACATTTAACTGGAGTTTTTTCAAAGCCAGCTGTACGCGAGATTGGACAGCACCGGCAGGCAGTCCCATTTCTTCTGAGATACCGGAATGAGATTTCCCTTCGGTGTACAATTTTTTCATAACGTGAAACTGTTCAACCGGTAACCGTTGCAGACCTTGTGCCAAATTGCCTTCGTTGCGGGAAGAATGTAAAAAGATGAAGGGCTGCTTTTCAGTCACATCATCCCAGACATCATTGACGGTGATGCGTATGTCTTCAGCATGCGCGTCACGCTGTGCAGCCTCGATTCGGCAGTTGCGCAATATGGTGAATATCCATGTGCTGGCGGACGCTTTGTGCCCTTCAAAAAAGGGGGCCTTGTTCCATACCGCAACCATAACTTCCTGCACAAACTCGTCCACGGCTTCTGCGGAGGGAGAATTATTGGAGCGGTTGAGACAGAAGCCCTTGATCAACGGTGCAAAATGATTGAAAAGCGCTTCGAACGCACGGCTGTCGCGTTTTTTACCAACTTGTAAAAGCAGGCGGCTCCAGTTGTCATCTCGTTTGTGGGTGGGTTGCATAATTCATCCCATGTCAGTTGTTACGATCAGGACACCTCTTTAATTGATACCGTCTGAAAGCCAGAACTTCGCTCAATTGTAGAAGCGCCTTTAACGCTTAACATAATACTGAGTCTTCTCAGACCGTTGAAAGGTAGAAATTTTTCTTCCGCGCAAAGTATTAACCGGGTCTCTTTCTGAGGCCGCAATCAATTAAAAGAGGTGCCCTTAATTTCTAGGCGAAACTCAAGCGGCACTTTTTCTGCGGATGATGGTCTGCTGGGCTGGGAATTTGATCAGGGAATCGCGACTTTGTTCAAAGCGTTATGAGAAACAAGTGGCGGGAAATGCATCTGCTTGTGGCTGCCTTGATAGTAGCCCAAGCTCGGAACCGGTAATCGAATTGACATTAGGTAGTAGGCAGGTACCCATGGGTTTGTTGCCCATGAGTACCTGTGCCAGCCCATTCCCTTAGGCCGTTCGACGGCTGAGCCGCACGAAACTGTAATGCGATCCTTGTCAGATCCATCTGCACGTAAACATCCCTGCAATAAACATCCTGTACTGCAAGTCCCTATGCAACAACTTGTCCTTGAGTTGAGGCGTGGATCCTTCCACTCTGGCGGCATCTTGTGCTTTGCATCCGTGACTCGATAACTTCCCAAGCCATAGCATCCGTGTCAGGCATCCACTTATTTTTATGTCAGGTCCTTTTGGCATCCGCCATGTTTCCGGTCCAACGACATCCTGTGAAATGAACCCGGAAACCGGCGCTTCCTTTGACCTTACCTGGCCGCGAAGACCTCCATGTGTAACGTCCTTGTTGGGTGCTATTTTGGCGATTTGGGTATTGGTCGGATAGTGGCCATTGGCTGAAACGTTTGTAGGAAATCGACCATAGGGGCGGCAGATAATGACGGTGACAGCAAGCCGCAAGCTACAAGCCGCAAGCTTCAAGTGAAAGGCAAAAGGCGAGGATAACGAAGGAAAGTGGGCAGGGCCCCACCAGAGAGGATTTTTAGATTAATGAATCGTTTTGCGAGGCAGGACTACTTCATTCTCACGGCTTTTATCCACCTTGGCCTGGGCTGCAATGGAATTTTGCAAAAGCTTGCTCAGGTAGGCGATGCTCTTGTCCAGGTTCTGTACGGCGTTCATCAATTGATCGACCTCGGTGGAGGAGAGCGCCTTGTCGTGTTTTGAGCTTCCCATGTCTGTACCAATTGTGCTGTTAATTGAAAAAAGGCCACACTGGCCACCACCAGCCGGGGCGTGAGCCCCAGCCGTGTATCACTCCCAGCTCAGGGCACCGCCTGTCTGGTATTCAATGACGCGTGTTTCGAAGAAGTTCTTCTCCTTGCGCAAGTCCATGATTTCACTCATCCACGGGAAGGGGTTCTGCGCGCCGGGGAAGGCTTCGCCCAGGCCCAGCTGGGCAAGGCGACGGTTGGCGATAAAGTGCAGGTAGTCCTCCATCATCGCGGCATTCATGCCCAGTACGCCACGGGGCATTGTGTCACGTGCATAGGCGATTTCGAGCTCGGTGCCTTCCAGTACCATCTGTTTGACTTCGGCCTGGAATTCGTCCGTCCACAGGTGTGGGTTTTCCAGTTTGATCTGGTTAATTACATCAATACCAAAGTTCAGGTGCATGGACTCATCACGCAGAATGTACTGGAACTGCTCGGCAACACCGGTCATTTTATTGCGACGACCCATGGACAGGATCTGCGTAAAACCGCAATAGAAGAAAATGCCTTCAGTGACCACGTAAAAACCCACCAGATTACGCAACAGCTCCTGATCCGTCTCCGGAGTGCCGGTGCGGAAGGTGGGGTCACCCATGCTTTGGGTATGCTTGATGCTCCAGGCAGCTTTCTTCGCCACCGAAGGCACTTCACGATACATGTTGAAGACCGCGCCTTCATCCATGCCGAGGCTTTCGATGCAGTACTGATAGGCATGAGTATGAATGGCTTCTTCAAATGCCTGGCGCAGCAGGTACTGACGGGCTTCCGGGCAGGTAATGTGGCGATAGATGGCCAGTACCAGATTGTTTGCGACCAGGGAGTCGGCAGTCGAGAAGTAGCCCAGTGAGCGTTGAACAATGGTGCGTTCATCCGGTGTTAATCCACCTTCGCTCTTCCACAGGGCAACGTCCGCCGTCATGTTCACTTCCTGGGGCATCCAGTGGTTGGCGCAGCCATCCAGGTATTTCTGCCAGGCCCATTCGTATTTGAATGGCACCAGCTGGTTCAGGTCCGCGCGGCAGTTGATCATGCGCTTGTCGTCAACCTGCACGCGCTGGGCACCCATTTCAAGCTCTTCCAGACCCGGTGCGGGGTCGAGATCCGCAACCGCTTTACGGGCCTGTTCAATAGCACTTTGATCAACCTGTGCTTTGCCGGAGGGTGCGGCAGTACTGGCTGTTGTGGTGCTTACAGGCGCCGGTTGCGTAGCGGGTTGCGGGGCAGCCGGTTGCTGCGCCGGAGCCGCGGGCTGTTGTGCGGTGAGCGGTGTATCGCCCTGGTAATCGTCCCAACTTAACATGTTTAAAACCTTAATCTGTTTGCAGACCAAGACGCAGTGGCCTTGGTCCTATTACTTGATATTCAATTGGTGAGCGCTAACCCGTCCGGCTCTACGCTTCACTATTACCCATCACTGCCTACTGACAAGCTTCGCAATCCGGGTCATCCAGAGAGCAGGCGGCCGGCACGGCAGCGGGCGCCACAGGTTCTGGGGCTGCTGTCATCGCCGCAGCTTTACCCGACGAGACGGCGTTCAATGTGCCGGACTCCACCGTGGATTTTTCCGTGGTTGTTGCCGACAGCGCACGCAGATAGTAGGTGGTCTTCAGGCCGCGGAACCACGCCATGCGATATGTGAGGTCCAACTTCTTGCCGTTGGCGCCGGCAATGTACAGGTTCAGGCTTTGCGCCTGGTCTATCCACTTTTGGCGGCGGCTGGCGGCGTCGACAATCCAGCGTGGTTCCACTTCAAAGGCTGTGGCATAAAGGGTCTTCAGCTCGGCCGGAATACGATCGATTTTTTGCAGAGAGCCTTCGTAGTATTTCAGGTCGTTGACCATCACGCTGTCCCACAGGCCGTTGTCCTTCAGGTCGTGGACCAGATACGGGTTAACCACTGTAAATTCGCCCGACAGGTTCGATTTCACGTAGAGGTTTTGGTAAGTCGGCTCAATCGACTGGGATACGCCGGTAATATTGGCAATGGTTGCGGTCGGTGCAATGGCCATCACGTTGGAGTTGCGCATGCCCTGAGACTTCACTGTCTCCCGCAAGCTGTTCCAATCCAGCGTCTGGCTGCGGTCGACCTCAATGAACTCGTGGCCACGATTCTCGGCCAGCAACTCAATGGAATCGATCGGCAGAACGCCCTTGCTCCACAGGGACCCCTCGAAGGAGGAGTAACTGCCGCGTTCTTTGGCCAGTTGGCTGGATGCGGCAATGGCGTAGTAGCTGATGGCTTCCATGGAGCGGTCGGCAAACTCCACAGCAGCGTCACTGCTGTAGGGAATGCGCTGCTCGTAGAGTGCGTCCTGGAAGCCCATGATGCCGAGGCCGACGGGGCGGTGGCGCATGTTTGACTGGCGCGCGGCAGGGACCGAGTAGTAGTTGATGTCGATAACGTTGTCCAGCATGCGCACGGCGGTGTTGACCGTCTTCTCAAGCTTGGCTTGATCCAGCTGACCGTTGACGATGTGCCGCGCCAGGTTGATGGAACCCAGGTTGCACACGGCAATTTCTTCGTTCGCCTTGGTGTTCAGAGTGATTTCTGTGCACAGGTTCGACGAATGCACCACACCCGCGTGCTGCTGTGGGCTGCGCAGGTTGCAGCTGTCTTTGAAGGTGATCCACGGATGGCCTGTCTCGAACAGCATCGCCAGCATCTTGCGCCACAAATCCACAGCGCGGACAGTTTTGCTGGGTTTGATTTTGCCTTCGGCAGCCAACTGCTCGTAATACTCGTAGCGTATTTCAAAGGCTCTGCCGACCAGGTCGTGCAGGTCCGGTGTGTTGGCCGGAGAGAACAGCGTCCATTCCTTGTCTTCGAACACGCGCTTCATGAACAGGTCGGGCACCCAGTTGGCGGTATTCATGTCATGGGTACGGCGGCGGTCATCACCGGTGTTCTTGCGCAGCTCGAGAAACTCCTCGATGTCCAGGTGCCAGGTTTCCAGGTAGGCACAAACCGCACCTTTGCGCTTGCCACCCTGGTTCACGGCCACGGCCGTGTCATTGGCGACTTTCAGGAAGGGCACGACGCCCTGGGATTTGCCGTTGGTGCCTTTGATGTAGGAGCCCAGCGCACGCACGGGGGTCCAGTCATTGCCCAAACCGCCAGCCCACTTGGACAACATGGCATTGTCCTGAATGGCGCCATAAATGCCGTGCAGATCATCGGGCACCGTGGTCAGGTAGCAGGATGACAGTTGCGGCCGCAGGGTGCCGGCATTGAACAAGGTGGGGGTTGAGCTCATGTAATCGAAGGACGACAGCAAGCGATAGAATTCAATGGCGCGCTCATTCTTCTTCTCTTCCTGCGCAGCAAGACCCATGGCCACACGCATAAAGAATATTTGCGGCAGTTCGATACGCGTGCCTTCACTATGAATGAAATAGCGGTCATACAGGGTTTGCAGGCCGAGGTAGGTGAACTGCAGGTCCCGCTCGGGCAGCAGTGCTTCACCCAGCATCTGCACGTCGAATGTCAGCAACTCGGGGTCGAGTAACTCGAGTTCAACACCTTTTTTAAGATAAGCGGGCAGAGCCTGGGGATAGTAATCGCGCATCTGCGCCTGGGTTGCCGCTTCGGCTACACCCAGGAACATCAGGGATTCGGTACGCAACTTGTCGAGCAGTAATCGCGAGGTGGCAAAGGTGTAGTTTGGCTCTTTTTCGACCAGTGTGCGGGCGGAAATCACCAAAGACGTATTGACGTCTTCATGGCTCACGCCGTCATACAGGTTGCGCAGGGATTCTTTCAGAATGACTTTGGCGTCGACGTCTTTCAGGCCCTCGCAGGCTTCGGCAACAATCGTGTTGAGGCGTGCGGTGTCCAGGGGGCGGGACGTGCCGTCGGGCATGACAACGGAAATAGCCGGGTAATCAATATCAGCATGGGCAAGAGCTGCGGGCGCCTTTTCAGCGCGAAGCTTGGCGCGTTCGGCGCGGTAGATCACATAGTCACGGGCGACTTTGTGTTCACCGGTACGCATCAGCGCCAATTCAACCTGATCCTGAATTTCCTCAATGTGGATGGTGCCGCCGGAGGGCATGCGACGCTTGAAGGTCGCGCTGATCTGCTGGGTCAGGTTTTCCACCATCTCGTGAATTCGGCTGGAAGCGGCGGCTGTGCCACCTTCCACCGCCAGGAATGCCTTGGTCATGGCGACTGAGATTTTGTCATCCGTGTAAGGAACAACGGTGCCGTTGCGCTTGATAACGCGCAGTTGGCCGGGCGCCGTTACCGCAACCGTTGAGGCAGGGCTCGAATCGCTCGACGCGCTGGAAACGACCGGCGCTTCGCCGGTGTTGTTAATGTCAGTGTGCATGCAAGTCCACCTTTAATGCTGATGTGTTGGGTTTGTGGAAATCGTAATGTCCGGTATTTTGGCAAAATCATTGCGTCCGGAGCCTCGGCGGGTTCCGGAGATCAAAATCAAAAATATTTGGTGTGGGAGTCTTACCTGGCGACGCTCGTCTGATTCGTCAGAGGAACCCGGTTCGTAGTTCTGCCGCCATATTTCCCTGTTGTTGTAACTGTTGTGATGTCCATAGTGGTCGCAGTTGCTATTCTTGAAACGAACAAAAATTCTTCAGGTCGTGATCAACGCTGGGACGGCCCGCATGGCAGGGCTTGTGCCCGGGTTCGTTCACATTGTATTCCCCATTGCCGCAAACGCAGTCAGTGCGGTTGAACACTATATATTGGGGTGTGCTCAGCGTGGGATACAAGATAATGCGGTTGAACGGGAAAAGCAAGCCGGTAGGGACGGTAATTTCTGTGGATAAATTGTGAGTAACCCAGACAGGTCAGTAGCCGCTAATCCGGTAATGCTTGTAGTCTTCAGCCGTAGCGAATTTCCGTCTGGGGACAGATTGACGACTAGAACATTTTCTTCTGATCAGCGCTCACGTAATAGCGTCAGAATCGAGCCAATACCGGGTTGTACAAAAGTGTCGGCTATTCACCGGCTGAGCCAGTCACCCGTGTCGAGGCCGGGGAGGGGAACGCAATCAAATGGTCGGCATCAACGCGAATACCAATGACGTCGCCGATCTCATAGTCCCGGTGACTCGGAAGCGCCGCGTCTACCTGACTGCCGGTGGGGAGCTTGAGGCTGTAAAGCGTTGAGGTGCCGGCGAAGATTTTATGCACAACCTTCACCTGATGTTCGCTCAGGGGGTCGACGACAATGTCGTCGGGGCGCAAAAGCACTTCCACCGCTGTTTGTTCAACCCATGGGTAACACCGGTTGCCCTGCAAGGTGCCCAGCTCAGTGGTAATCGCGTTTTCGCGGGAGAGAAAGCCGGTGAGAAATACGCCCTGGCCAACAAAGTCCGCCACATAGCGGGTCGCAGGTTCGTGATACAGGTTGTAAGGCACATCCCATTGTTCCATGGAGCCCTTGTGCAGCACACCAATTTTATCTGCAAAGGCAAAGGCTTCTTCCTGGTCATGGGTCACCATAATGGCTGCGATGTTGCGGGTTTTCAGTATTTCCCGCACCTCGAGCGCCAGGCTGCGGCGTAAGTCTGTGTCCAGGCTGGAGAAAGGTTCGTCCAGCAGGAGTACCTTGGGCTCCGGTGCCAGCGCCCGCGCAAGGGCGACCCGTTGTTGTTGCCCACCGGATAATTCATGAGGAAAGCGCTGATCAAGGTTTTCCAGTTTGACCAGAGCGAGCATTTCGTCGCAAATGGCTTTGCGCTTCGCGGCCGGCAATTTATGCAGGCCGAAGGTTATGTTGTCGCGAACATTCAAATGAGGAAAAAGCGCGTAATCCTGGAATACCATGCCGATTTGGCGTTTTTCCGGCACCACCGCGTAGTTGGGTCGGGAGAGGCAGGTCCCAGCCAATTCTATCTCGCCCGCGGCCACTGGATGAAAGCCGGCCAGGCTGCGCAGAACCGTGGTTTTGCCGCAGCCACTTGAGCCCAGCAGGCAACCGATCTCGCCGGGGTAAAGGTTCAGGCTTAGATCTTTGACGACCTCGGTTTGCTCGTAGCGACAGGCGAGTTCATGGATTCGCAGCAGGGGATTCACTGGCGGGACTGCTCCGCCAAAAATACCATGAGTGCCTTTTGTGCATGCAGGCGGTTTTCCGCTTCATCCCAGACAACCGAGATTTGGTTATCCTCCAGCAGTTCGCTGCTCACTTCTTCTCCCCGGTGGGCCGGCAGACAGTGCATGAACACCGCATCACTGTGGGCGTAGCCCATCAGCTCGTGGTTCACCTGGTAGCTGGCGAAGCGGGCTTCCCGCACTTTCTGTTCCTTCTCCTGGCCCATACTGGCCCACACATCGGTCGCTACCCAATCGGCGTCGCGCACGGCATCGATGGGCTCTCGCACGATTTCAACAAAATCGCTATAGGCGGCAACTATGTCTGCATCGGGCTCGAAGCCTGCCGGGCAGGCAACCTTTAGCTGAAAGCCGCACAGTGCCGCGGCGTTGATGTAGGAGTGACACATGTTGTTGCCATCGCCAACCCAGGCAACGGTTTTGCCTTCCGGATTGCCACGCAGTTCCCAATAGGTTTGGATGTCCGCCAGCAGTTGGCACGGATGATAGCTGTCAGTCAGCGCGTTGATAACCGGCACCCGGGAATAGGCCGCGAAGCGCTCGAGCTTTTCATGAGCAAAGGTGCGAATCATGATCATGTCGACCATGCGCGACAGCACTCGAGCAGAATCCTCAATCGGTTCTCCGCGGCCGAGCTGGGTATCCTTGGGTGACAGAAACAGGCCGGCACCGCCGAGCTGGGTCATGCCCGCTTCAAAGGAAACACGGGTGCGCGTGGATGATTTTTCGAAAATCATGCCGAGCACCTTGTTTTTGAATGACTCGTTGATCTCGCCGTTGTAGTGAGACTGCTTCAGGCGAATGGCTTCGGCGATGACATGTTTCAGCTCGTCCGGCGTGAGGTCCTGCAGCGTCAGAAAGTGACGTACCATTGTTGTCCTCCTTTAGAGGTTGCGCACGAGCAAAGCGACAATGCGAACAATGTCGTCAGCTTGTTCATTACTCAGAATCAGCGGTGGCAGTAAGCGAATGGTGTTGCCTGCAGTGACGTTGAGCAGCAGCCCATGCTGCTTGGCCAGTTCCACCAGTTGCCCGCAGTCCTGATTGAGCTCAATGCCGATCAGCAGGCCCAAGCCGCGAATGTCGGTGACAGTTTCACAACCACGGAGCTCTTCGCTGAGGCCATTGCGGATTCTTTCACCCAGTTCCTCTGCGCGGCTGATCAGGTTGCTGTCGCGTAAGGTTTCCACCACGGCCAGGGCTGCCGCGCACGCCATCGGGTTGCCGCCGAAGGTGGAGCCGTGGTTGCCCTTTTGCAATACGTTGGCAGCGGCGCCTCGCGCCAGACAGGCACCGATCGGCACGCCGTTGCCCAACCCTTTGGCGGTAGTGACAACATCCGGCAGTATATCGGCGAGTTGGTAGGCGAAATAGCGGCCTGTGCGGCCGTTACCGGTCTGAATTTCATCCAGAATCAGCAACCAGCCCTTGGCATCACACAACTTGCGGAGTTTGGGCAAATAGTCGGCATCGGGGACGTTCACGCCGCCTTCTCCCTGGACCGGCTCCACCATGACTGCAACGGTGTTGGCGGTTCCAGCGGCTTCGATTGCCGCGACGTCATTGTAGGGCACATGGCTGAAACCTTCGACCAGGGGTGCGAAACCCTGTTTGATCTTGTCGTTGCCAGTGGCCGACAGGGTGGCCATGGTGCGGCCGTGAAAACTGCGTTGCGCGGTAATGACGTGGGGCTGGGTAATGCCGCGGTCCTGGCCAAATTTGCGGGCAATCTTGATGGCCGCTTCATTGGCTTCCGCGCCGGAGTTGGAGAAGAACACATTGTCCATGCCGGCGATCTTTACCAGTGTCTCGCCCAGTTGCACCTGCGGCTCAACCAGATACAGGTTGGATGCATGCAGCAGTGTCTGCGCTTGGTGGGTGATGGCGTCAGTGACGGCGGGGTAGTTGTAGCCCAATCCGCACACGGCGATGCCGGCCAGGGCGTCAAGATAGCGGTTGCCATCCTTGTCCCACAGATAGGCTCCGTCACCCTTGACCAGAGTCGTCGTTCTATCGCCATAGGTATTCATTATCACCATCACCATTCAGCCTCTTGAAGAGCGCCCATAAACAAAAACAGGCAGCGCTTGGCTGCCTGAGACAATAAGCATTTTATTGACAAACTGTTGGATTGTAAATTTTGCTGTGCGCACTAAGGGAACCGACGCTGCGCCAGCATAGAGTTCAATCGCCAATTCCGCTACAATACCGCAATAGTCGAAGGTTAAGCGAGTGTGCTGTATCGAGCGAAACAGCATTGCTAGAGTATGCCAAAATCCACAGTCAGTAGAGGTAACAAACACCATGGATGTCATGGACACCATCAAAGAACAGATTGAAGGCAACCCCATCATCCTTTACATGAAGGGCTCACCGGATGCACCCCAATGCGGGTTCTCCCAGCGGGTTAGCCAGGCCATTATGTCCTGTGGTCAACGCTTTGCGTTCGTGGATGTTTTGGGAAACCCCGATATCCGCGCCAACCTGCCCAAGTACGCCAACTGGCCGACGTTTCCTCAGCTGTGGGTCAACGGAGAGCTGGTAGGTGGCTGCGACATTATTATGGAGATGCACGAAAAGGGCGAACTCAAGCCTTTGATCGACGCTGCCGCGCCGAAGGACGAGCAACCGGCATCCTGAGCCCTTGCCGCCAAGCACTCCGGCCAGCACTCCGGCCAGCGCGCCGGAGTGCTCGGCGGATCCCTCCCGATACCAGATCGACCAGCTCTGAAGACCTGCTTGGATACCGGAGAGCTGTGGCATAAAAACACACAAAAATAACAGTTGGCGTACGTTGTCACATAACGCAGTGGCAATTACAGGTAAAATCCCTCGAATTCACTGAAAACCGTGCTGATTCATTGCTGCTGGCCAAGGTTGTGGTGCAGGAGCATGTCCTAGGTTCCTCATGAGCAGGTGGATCCGTAGCAGAGTCGCATCCAGCGCCGTACTACCCATCATTTAACTATCTGGTTGATCTGACACAGGCTTGTACATGGCATGACGCTAGAAATTCCGGGTTACAAGATCCTGAGCACCCTCGGTAAGGGTGGCATGGCCACAGTCTATTTGGCTGAGCATGAGCTATTTCAGCGCAAGGTCGCCCTCAAGGTGATGTCTCACGGGCTGACCGATGACCCGAGTTTCGGTCAGCGTTTTATGCGGGAAGCGCGAATCGTCAGTCAACTGGTCCACCCCAACATAGTGACGGTTTACGATGTTGGCGTACATGATGCCAACTACTATCTGTCAATGGAGTTCATCGACGGAAAGGATCTGAAACACGCGCGCAACCAGCTGTCCATCGAGCAAAAAGTCTCCATTATTCTCGATATTGCCAAGGCGCTGGACTATGCCGGCAATAAAGGCTACGTACACCGCGACATAAAGCCTGAAAATATCATGCTCTATACCGAGGATAGTCGGGCGGTGCTGACGGATTTCGGCATTGCACGGGCGGCGGAACAGGAACTGAGCGTTACACAGACTGGCACCGCAATCGGAACGCCTCACTACATGAGTCCCGAACAGGCCAAAGGACAGCCTGTGGATATTCGGTCCGACATTTACGGCCTTGGCGTGGTGTTTTATCTGCTGCTAGCGGGTTGCGTACCCTACGATGCCGAATCTGCTGTGGCCATTGGTATCAAACATATTACCGAACCCATTCCCGAGCTTCCGGAAGGGTTGGAAGCCGTGCAGCACATCATCAACCGAATGATGGCAAAGTTGCCCAAGGATCGCTATCAGAAGCCGGCTCAACTGGTGCAGGACCTGCGCGCGCTGGATGTGCGGCAACTGGCAGAAGCAGCCAGAAACGCGCGGGCGGAGGCCGAGCAATCTCTGCAGAATGTCAGCGCCGATGCGCCTACTATCATTTCCCACCCCGGCGGCCACTCTGCAAATCACTCCACCACCCAGGGTAACAGTGACTCTCAAGATTCCCGTTACCTCGACGACCCGGATGATAATCTTCCTGGTCAGGATGACCCAACGCCCCTGGTGGTTGAGGAACCCTTTGAGCTGGAAGAAGAGGAAGAAACGGTGATCTGGCCCTGGGTGGCCGGATTACTGGTACTGGTTGCCGTGGTAGCTGGTGTCTATCTTTCTCAGACTGCGCTCGATAGTACTGGCCGCCAAACCACGGAGCTGGCGTCCCAGCCAGTGTCTGGCCAGTCGGCAGCGGGGGAGCTTGTGGCGCCAGAGCGTTCGGGTTTGGCCAATGCAGACGTTGGGGTGGACAATCAACACGAAGCTTCGGTAGAAGGGTCCAATGCCGAAAGTAGCGCCGAAAACAGCGCCGAGAATGATCCCGAGCCCGAAGCTCAGGCGAATCAAGGCTCCCCCCCAGCAAACGCTACGATGCCACCCTCAGGTGGTAGTGACCAAGCCGAGGAGCTGCGTCAGCGAGTCCAAACGCTCGAGTCTCAGGTGGCTGACGATCCGGCGCAGTTGCCGGCATTATTCTCTGCCTGGCGCGAGTTGCAGGCCGTGGAGCCAGATAACCTGATGGTCGAATCGGCGATGGCAGAGTTGACCAGGGCCGAAATCGATCGCATTCGCCAACTGGCATCTGCCGGTAATTTGGAAGCAGCTCGCACCCGCCTTCAGCAACTGCGCAACATCGAGCCCGATGTGGACACCGCAGAACTGGAGGAGCTGTTGGCGCAGCAGGAGCAAATTGAACAATGGCTGTCAGAGGGTCATGCCTTCCTGAAGAAAGATGCGCTCACGCGCCCGGCCGATGCCAATGCGCGTGCGCGCTTTGAACAAGTGCTGCAACAACAGCCGGACAACCAGCGAGCCGAAGAGGGCCTGTCAGCCGTATCCGCGCGACTGGCGGCTCTGGCCCAGAATGCAGCCGACAATGACAATGTGAAACGCGCCAACCAATTGCTCGGGCTGGCGATAGACGTTGATCCAGCCAATACTGAGGCGATTCAATTGCAGTCCGCGCTGGCGGAATCCGAAACCGCACAGGTGCAAGCGCAGGTTGAGCAACACTTGCAGCAGGCGGAGGCCCAACTGAAAGAGGCGAACTACTTTACCCCTGCCAACCAAAGCGCCTATCACCATTTTGCACAAATGTTGAGCTTGCAACCGAACAACACCGCAGCTTTGGACGGCATCAACCGCACGATCAGCGGTTTCGAAGCGCGCCTGTTCAACTTGATTGCGGAAGATCATTATGACGTTGTGCGCGAGCGGGTTCGTGCCGCAAGAATCCTGTTGCCCAATAATCCACAATTGACCGCACTGGAGCTGCGAGTGGAGGAAACCATTGGCGAGAAAATCCTTCAAACACTGCCCCGAATTCTTAACGTGGTGGTCACCGGCACGCGCGTGGATAATGTTCCGGGCGAGCAGCCTGAGTCAATCCTGGCGGATCGGACTATTACGGTCGAATTTGACTTCCAGAATTTCACTGATAACACGAGCGTGGTTCAGGCGACCTTGATGGATGGCGCGCGTAGCGTGAAAATTGCCCAGGTTCCTGTGGTCATCACCGGCAGCCAGGGCGAAAAGACGTTCAGAATTGATCGTCCGGTTGAAGGATTTTCTGCCGGTCGTTATACGGTGGACCTCTATTATAAAGATACACGACTTGCCACGCGCACCTTTCAGGTAGAGTGACAAAATGGATGCAAGCACCTAAACCCAACTGATACTGAGGACGAATAATGCAAAAATCTCTCGTGCCACCTCTGACATTGATCGCGGTCCTGTTTCTGTTGAGCGCCTGTCAGGTCACGCCTGAGCAGGCAGAGTTGCAGAGCCGGAACGCGAGCCTGGAAAGCAGCTTGAATGAGGCGCGAAGCAAGCTCGCTGCCACAGAAACCCGCAAACAGGAATTGCAGGCGCAAGTACAGGAGTTGCAGCGTGTTTCCAGCATACTGGCGGTGGAGAAAAGCTCCCGCGTGGAGGAGTCCTCGGAGCTTCGTTTACAGGTGCGAAAGTTTGTTCAGAAGCAAATCGATGAACTGAAAACCTTCCTGGTCGCCGGCAATCTGCTGGATTATGTGGGCAGCGAGCTGGTAGAGCGGAGCAAAATCGAAAACGAAGCGATGGGTATCGTGGATTTGGCTCATCCTATCCCGCGGGCAGGCTCGCTGACGGGCGTGGCCGGATACTTCAGCGCACCGGTTGGGTTGCAGTTGAAAGTTCTGCGTCCGATTGGTGAGGAAATGGTTGTCATCTGGGAGAGCGATTTGCTACGAGTGGTGGACGCCGGTGAAGCCCGCGTGCAACTGCCGGTCGCTGTCGGCGTTGAGCCGGGCGATGTTGTGGCCTACATCTTCCCGGAAGCCGCCAGCGTAAGTTTCGATGAAGGCACCGGCAATACACGCTATACCGATGATGACTTGGCACTGGGAGATACCATCAAAGCCTCGTCACTCTCCGGCGAAGATGAGAAGCGCGCCTATTCATTGGGTGTGTTGGCGATTCTGGAGTAGGTGGGAGCAGTAAGCCGCAAGCAAAAAAATAGGGAAAAGGAAAAAGATGTGCCGCCGGATCTTGTAGGGCGAAAAAGCCTAAGCGCCTTCCGCCGGAACGGTGCACGGCCTAAAATATTTCCGCGAGTTACCAGAATATTCTTTTCCCTTTTCCCTTTTCCCTTTTCCCTTTTCCCTTGAACCTATATTTTAGCTTGCAGCTTGCAGCTCAAATCAATCATCCATCTTCGATTGCAGGTAGTTTTCAAGCCCTACCTTGTTGATCAGGCCAAGCTGGGTTTCCAGCCAGTCCACATGTTCTTCCTCGCTGGCCAGAATGTCCTTGAACAGATCGCGGCTGACGTAGTCGCGAACGGTCTCGCAGTAGGCCATGGCGTCGCGCAGGTCGGGGATGGCTTTCAGTTCGAGCTTCAGGTCGCACTCAAGCATTTCCTTGGTGTTTTCGCCAATCATCAGGCGTCCCAGGTCCTGCAGGTTGGGCAGCCCTTCCAAAAACAGGATACGCTCGATAAGACGGTCCGCATGCTTCATCTCGTCAATCGATTCGTGATATTCATGATCCGCCAGTTCTTTCAGGCCCCAGTCTTTGTACATGCGGGCGTGAAGGAAATACTGGTTGATGGCTACCAGCTCGTTTCCAAGCGTCTTGTTCAGGTGCTCAATCACCTTTGGATCACCT
The DNA here is from genome assembly GCA_964419935.1 of uncultured Cellvibrionaceae bacterium. Taxonomy (GTDB): domain Bacteria; phylum Pseudomonadota; class Gammaproteobacteria; order Pseudomonadales; family Cellvibrionaceae; genus CAYQQJ01. The sequence goes on along the minus strand of CAYQQJ010000003.1, from coordinate 55,990 downwards.
TTCATGGAAAGCTCCTTATGGCTAAATAGCTGGACTGGATGATAGGCGGCAGTGTGTACCGTCAGTGCGGTTTTGTCAAATAAGATGTTGATTTAAAAGGGAAAATATGAAGCGTAATGCAAATGAGAATAAGTGCTGTTGGCTTGAATGTACCGCGAGTCAGGAGGTAGAGGAGGAGCCGGTTGGCTTGGAATCTTGGAATTAAGTCGTAAAGTATGGCGCTCGGCAGGCGCGGTAGAAAGGTATGAGGTGCGCAAGCCTCCTAGGCAACTACGTAAAACAGTTTTTCGTCCACTGTCTGGTTATCCAGAGCGTCTTTGACCACCTCACGGGCGAGGCATGAACATTTGCCGCATTGGCTCATGACGCCCAGGGAGTCGCGTATTGCGCGCAGGCTTTCGGCGCCGTTGTCTACCGCGGCACGGATCTGTGAGTCGGTAACGCCTTTGCAAATACATACGTACATGGTCAACTGCTCTTGGAATGGGTCGCACAGGTTTAGAATTTAATACTAATGAGAATGGTTGTCAATCACATTGTTGTTCAGAGTGACGAGAATTAGGTTATGGCTATCGGCTACATAGGGAAATACTATGAGGACCGCAGGTCACGCCGTGTATGATTGACTCCCGATAGGGGTTGAGAATCCAGTCGTTGCCCCCACATTGGGTGTAGCCGTGGCCTGTGAGGCCGCGCCGCGATACCAATTTTCCGCGATACGGCTGCCGCCGTGTCTTTTCACATAAAACCGTAACCTTGAAGGGAGTAATTTCATGGGCGTTCTTGTTGGAAAACCCGCACCAGACTTCACTGCACCGGCTGTACTGGCCAATGGCGAAATCGTAGATTCCTTTACATTTTCCGAGTCAACCAAAGGTAAAAAGGCAGTTGTTTTCTTTTATCCGCTCGATTTTACCTTCGTTTGCCCATCGGAACTGTTGGCGTTTGATCATCGCATTGAAGAATTCAAAAAGCGCGGTGTTGAGGTGATCGGTGTATCCATTGATTCCCACTACACGCACAACGCTTGGCGTAACACTGCCATCAACGATGGCGGTATTGGTCCCGTCAAGTACACCCTGGTGGCTGATATGAATCACGCCATTTGTCAGGCATATGATGTTGAATCAGCCGGTGGTATGGCGTTCCGCGGGTCATTCCTGATTGACGAAGACGGCTTGGTACGTCACCAGGTTGTCAACGACCTGCCTTTGGGCCGCAACGTTGATGAGATGATTCGCATGGTTGATGCACTGGCGTTCCACCAGGAGCACGGTGAAGTATGTCCGGCTGGCTGGCAGCAGGGCGATAAGGGCATGGTCGATTCACCGGAAGGTGTTGCTGCTTACCTGAGCGAGCACTCCGACAAGCTATAAATTTATCGTTTGTGCACAAAAAAACCGGCGCTTCCATTGCCGGTTTTTTTATGTGTGTTGAATCTGTCTGGGGTGCCGCTGATTACTCTTCAGTGGCTTCCTCGGGTGCTTCGGTGACGATCGGCCAGCCGCCCAAATCCTGCCATTTATTGACAATCTGACAGAATAAATCCGCGGTTTTTTCTGCATCATAGGCGGCGGAATGGGCTTCCTTGTTATTGAAATCTATGCCGGCAATCTGACAGGCGCGGGCCAGTACCGTGTGTCCGAATGCCAGACCCGCCAGCGTGGCGGTGTCGAAACACGAGAAAGGATGAAAGGGATTGCGCTTGATGCCACATCGGTTGATGGCCGCGTTGATAAAGCCGAGGTCGAAATGGGCGTTGTGACCGACAATGACCGCGCGCGTACAACCATGGAATTTGATTTCCCGGCGAACGGCCTGCATCACCTCATCCATGGCAATGACCTCGGGAATGGCCTCGCGATCTTCACTCATCAGGTCGATGCCGGTGAAATCCAGTGCCGACTGTTCAATGTTGGCGCCATCAAAAGGATCCAGGTGAAACGAATGAGTTTCATGCCGTTCGAGATGGCCCTGATCGTTTATTCGCACGGTCACTGCGGCAACTTCAAGCAGGGCATCGGTTGCAGCATTGAATCCACCGGTTTCGACATCAATGATCACAGGCAGGAAGCCGCGGAAACGGCCGGCCATTAACGAAGAGGCGGGAGCTAGTTCGGTCGAATGTTCAGTCACGTATTTGCTCGGTTGAAGGTTGTAATCGATTTGCTATGCCGGCACCAATTGCCAGTTCAGCATCTGCCCGGCCATCAGTGGCACGAGCGTATCCTCGCCCAGGGAGAGCACCTCAGGAATGCGCCAAGGCGTTCGCTGTAAGCGAACCTGGTGTGTATTGCGCGGTAAGCCATAGAAATCCGGCCCGAAATGGCTGGCAAAGTCTTCGAGCTTGTCCAGCGCCCCAGCCTCTTCAAAGGCCTGCGCGTAGAGCTCTACCGCTGCGTGAGCCGTGTAGATGCCGGCACAGCCACAGCCGGTTTCCTTTTTATGCTGAGCATGGGGGGCGGAGTCGGTGCCTAAGAAAAACTTGCTGTTGCCACTTATCGCTGCCTGAATCAGCGCCTGCTGATGAGTTTGCCGCTTCAACACGGGCAGGCAGTAGTAGTGTGGCCGAACGCCACCTACCAGTAGATGGTTGCGATTAAGCAGTAGGTGATGGGCTGTGATTGTGGCAGCGATATTGGGACTGGCTTGCTGCACGAAATTCACCGCGTCGGCAGTGGTGATATGTTCCAGAACCACTTTCAATCCCGGAAAGTCCGCGACCAGCGGCTGCAGTATGCGTTCGATGAACACCGCTTCCCGATCGAAGATATCGATGTCGGCATCCGTGACTTCCCCGTGAACCAGTAACAACACCCCATGCTCCTGCATGGCCTGCAATGCTGGATAAATGTTTTTCACCGCCGTCACGCCAGAGTCCGAATTGGTGGTGGCGCCTGCAGGGTAAAGCTTGCAGGCAACCACACCGGCGGCTTTCGCCGCGATTATGTCTTCGGCTGATGTTCTGTCGGTCAGGTACAGTACCATCAGCGGTTCAAACGAGTGCTCTGTCGGTATATGAGCCTGAATTCGTGATTTGTATTCAAGGGCCTGGGCGGCATTCATGACCGGCGGGACAAGATTGGGCATGACGATGGCTCGGGCGAAACTGCGCGCGGCGTCCGCCACTGTTGAGGCAAGAAGGTCGCCATCGCGCAGATGAATGTGCCAGTCATCCGGCGCTGTGAGACTGAGGATTTCGGGTGTTGTACCAGGCATGATGTGATCCAGTAGGAACTGTATGAGCAGGGGTGCATGCTACCGGAATTGGAGCCTAAAGCACAGGCCGGACCGGCCGATAGCGGTAGTAGGAGCCTGTCGGACTTAAGCGTTCTTAGCGAGCAAGGTGGAAAAATTTGGGTCATTTTGCCACCGGCGCAGTAGAGCTGCCTTAAGTCCGGCAGGCTCCTGGTAATGGTTAAACCTTCCGTAGCAATTTCAGCGGTAACCGCTTCACTGGCAATCAATTCCAATGGCACCAGCGTCTGCGGTGACCAACAGGGCAAACGACACGGCTATGCAAAAATCCGCCATCCTCATTTCAGTTCTACTGTCGCTTTGGCTGCCAAAAGTTCAGGCCGCTGACTATTCTCAAATGATCAACGATAGTGGGTGGGCGGTGGAGACGTCGGTTCTCGAATGCCGTATGACCCACAGTGTGCCGTTTTACGGCAAGGCGGTATTCCGCAGGCGGGCAGGGGAAAGCGGTGCCGGGTTCACTTTCGAAGGCCACTCCGGCCGTTTGCTCTCAGGTAAGGCGCTGCTGACTGCAGAGGCTCCGGTATGGCAACCGAGGCTCGGCACTGTGCAGCTGGGTGAGGCTGCCATAGCCCAGGAGCGTGTATCGATCAGGTTGGGTGATCGCAGAACGCAACAACTGCTCGCACAACTGAATCAGGGGCGGGAAATTGTTGTAGAGCAGGATCCGGAGCAGGCTGGTGCAATCGATAAGGATGAAAATCCGCAACGCGCGGATCCCGATCCTGGTCAATACCACAACGCCGAGCATTATCGCGAACGTGAATCATACGCGAATGCCCGATCGCGACCCATGACCATTAGCAGTATTGCGTTTCGCGGCGCCTACCAAACTTACCTTGGCTGCCTTGCCAGCCTGCTGCCAATAAATTTTGACCAGATCAAGCGAACCGCGGTGTACTTCGCGCCGGGTCAGTATGAGGAACTGCCCGAGGGCGAACTTGAGAAGCTGGAGAATATTCTGCTTTACGCTCAGGCCGACCCGCAGTTGCGAGAGTTTTACATTGACGGCCACACAGACAGCGCGGGCACGCGGGAAGACAACTTGAAGTTATCCGAGGAGCGGGCCAAATTGATCAGTGATTATTTGATACGGCGAGGTTTGCCGGAAGACCGTGTTATCACCCGCTGGCACGGCGAACGTTATCCTGCGGAGAGCAATGGAACCCTCGATGGCCGCCAGCAGAACCGCCGGGTGACGATTCGGCTCGAGCGTGTGCAAACCATCGAAATACCACCGCTGGCTGCCCTGCAGAACAAGGGGACATAAACAGACAATCAATTCCGCAGTATGGTGACCCGTTCTGGTTCCTGTAGTACCGGCGCAATGATGTTCATCAGTTCCTGCCGTTCTTCACTGTGATACCAGCGATGCCAGTCCTGGGATGAGCGCCATTTGCAGAGAATAAAATGGTGGCTGGGTGTTTGCACATCAACGAACGCTTCGCCCGTGATGAACCCCGGAGCGGAATATGTCCGCTGCAATGCGTGCCGTGCATTTTCTTTATAGGTCGGTAGCATGTCATCTGCAATGGATCTTTCTATCAATACGTGGATCATGGCCTGCCTGTTATTGCGCAATTGTCTGTGTTCGGTTTATTGCGATTTCTGTTCCTATTTCTATGATAGCTGGTTTTGGCCGGCGGGTTGTCTTGCGGCGGGACAAGCATCGCAGATTATCGTAAAGTGACGGGCTAAAGCAGCCAAAACCGCAGTAAACCTGAGAGTGCTCCACGTCCATGACCACCGCTTCCATTACGCCTGACAAACACCTCGATACATCGGGCTTGATGTGCCCTGAACCCGTCATGCTGCTCCACAACGCCATACGCGACATGGCGCCAGGGGACATCGTCGAAGTTGTTGCGACGGACCCGTCAACACAACGTGACATTCCGAAGTTCTGTGGGTTCTTAGGGCATGAGCTGACAAAGGCGGAAGAGCGGCAGCAGAAATTCTACTATTACATCAAAAAGGGTTCGTAGCGCCTATTGGGCGCTACGTTTGAGTTTTCATGGCGAGTCAATTTCCCGCGTTTGCGGCCGGTTTGGCGGGTTCGCCAGCCCCGCAAACTTTTGCAGAGGCTAGACCCAGGACTCCTCGACCAGCATGGAGATCGCCGCCAGGGCTTCAGGGTCTTCTGACTTGATCTTGTTGGCGATATGATGCTGGAAAAAATAACGGAAGCTCGGCCTTGACTGAGCGGCATACAGACATTCGTCCCCCGGAAGAACTGGGGTACTCTCCACTTTTTCCTCGTCAATGATCATGCCGCTGATGGTGCCATCATTATGCAGGCGCCAGGATACAACTTCCTGCAGAATCAGGCTTTTGAAGCCAGTGTCCGACAGAACCGCATGGGTGCCCAGCGTGTCGGGAATTTCCTGAACGACATCCTGCGGGTTCTCGCACTGATAGTCGTAATACTCAGCGGCGGTTTCCAGCTCAACAACCTTGTGTATTGGCGCTTCCAGAAAAATCTCGTCGATACCCGGATCATAGTATCCCTCCCAATGACCATTGAGTGGATCTTTGATATCCGGGCACGCGGTAATACCATCCAGCCAGGGCACCAGGGCCACGGCTTCGCCGTTCGCGCGCAATCCCCAGCACAGGATCTTGAGGCTGAAATACTTGTCATCACTGGCCTCGTTGGAGTACAGCATTTCCAGACCATCCAGTTCGGGAGCCAAGCGAATAAAGCGGGAATCACTGAGGGAAGCGTAGGGTTTCCCGGAGAAGAGGTCGATTACGTTGTCGGCCTTGTGGTCAGGGATTGAGGTCTTCATAATACTACCTCCGCGCAAAGGCATAGAAGCTCGAATGAGCTAGATGGTTTTGAACCCATCAATGTGTACAGTATAGAGGGAATCGGGACAACACAATAGCCCGATAACAATTCTCTGTGTCTCTTCTTCCTCCTTCTGATGTTGGGGCTGAGTTTCATTTCACAAGGACCCCAACTGGATCCTCACTTCTAAGAGTAGCCAATGGGCGTAGCAGTTCAACCTTTTCCAACATCTTCTCTGGATAAAGAGCCATCGGCCAGTCCGAAGGCGAAAAAGCCACCAGCCAACCAATCCCAGGGGAAAGAGCCGTTAACAACCAGCTCCATGGCGAAAGAAGCCTCCACTCAACACGATTGCGCGGATTTGGTGACCCTGTTCAACCGGAGCCTGGGAGCAGAATTCAACACGCGGCTGGTTGGCGGTGGTAGCGAGCCTGAGTACCTGCCTGCCGACTCCCGTCGTGACCATGCTCGGATCATCTTCAGCCACGACTACTTTGCCAGCGCACTGCATGAGGTCGCTCATTGGTGTGTGGCCGGGCCGGAGCGGCGCCTTTTGCCAGATTACGGGTATTGGTACGCGCCGGATGGTCGGGATGCAGCGCAACAGTCGGAATTCGAGCGGGTTGAAGTCAAACCCCAGGCGCTCGAATGGCTGATGTCTGAAGCGGCGGATTTCCGCTTCCGGGTCAGCGCCGATAATTTAGAGCAGGGCTGTGGCCCAAGTGACAACTTCAAACGTGCTATCGCCCTGCAGGCGCAGCATTACCTGGCGCATGGGCTCCCGGCCAGAGCGGCAAGGTTCATTCGTGCGCTGGAAGAATTCTACGGCGGCAGCCTTCAGGCGCAACAATTTATGGCGAGCAATCTTTAGCTCGAACAACTAACTCAAGGTTTTTTACGATGCAGATTATCGCGGATGAGAATATCCCGTTATTGAAGGAATATTTTTCTGTTTTTGGTGATGTTGTTGCCGTTAACGGCCGCAATATGACCGCGGCCCAGCTCGCGGCCGCGGAGGTTCTGCTGGTGCGATCGGTGACACCGGTCAATGCAGAGCTTTTGTCTGGGGCGCCAGTGGGTTTTGTGGGCACCTGCACCATTGGCACTGACCATATCGATACCGGCTATTTGCAGCAAAACCACATTCCATACGCCAGTGCTCCAGGCTGCAATGCTGGTGGCGTTGTGCAGTATGTGCTGACGGCATTGACGCAATTGCGGCCAAATTGGCGGGACCTGACGATCGGCATCATTGGCTGCGGCAACGTCGGCGGGCGGTTGTACCGTAGCCTGAAACGACTGGGCATCAACTGCATCGGCTACGATCCTTTCCTGAAATCCAGTAGTGACCTGCGTTTGGCCGCGTTTGACGACGTCTTGAAAGCCGATGTGATCTGTATGCACACACCGCTCACGCGGCAGGGGCCACACCCCACGGAGCACATGATCGACCGCGAAGTGCTGAGTCGCTTGCAGCCGGGCTGCCTGCTGCTTAACGCCGGGCGCGGCGGTGCCATTGATAACACTGCGCTTCTGGAACACCTCAACAGTGGAGTTGATATCGAGGTAGTGCTGGACGTGTGGGAGAAGGAGCCGTCGATCAACGCCGAGCTGGCCAGAAAGGTGGCTATAGCGACACCCCATATTGCCGGCTACAGCAATGAAGGCCGCACCAATGGCTCCGCCATGATTTGCCGGGAACTTGCCATGTTTTTGGGCTGGGATGCGGCACGGATCGACAGGCACCTCGCTGCTGTCGCCGCAACCATCCCGGGCAATAATAATGTCCTTGCGGTTGAAAGCCTGGAAGACGCGTTGAGCCAGACCTATGACCTGCGCGGCGACCACCAGCGCCTGATGGACGCGGTGAATGGCCCCAACCCGCTGGGTCCCGCGTTTGACGGATTGCGCAAACACTACCCGGAACGGCACGAACCCCTGTGGTTTCGCGTGGCGGCAACCGGGAATGACCAGAATCGGGCTATGCAGTCGCAATTGGCAGCGGTGGGTTTTCAGGTGGTGGAAGAGTCGTAATGGTGGGTGCTGCGGACTCAGTTTCGGTGCAAGCAAAGCCGGCACTTCGGCTGGGTTTGATCGTTAATCCACTGGCAGGTATTGGCGGGCCTGCGGCGCAAAAGGGCAGTGACGGAAGTGAATTGCAAGCGGCAGCGGCTGCGGGTCAATACGCTTTGACCTCGCCATCCCGGGCGCGAACTTTTCTCCAGCTGTTGCAGCCCTTTGCGCACCAGTTCGAACTGTGGACGGTACCTGGCGCCATGGGTGAGCGGGTGGCTCGTGAGGCCAGCTTGAATGTGAACCTGATCGACTATGTGCCGGGCCAGCCGACGAATGGTCATGATACTGAACGGGCCGCGGGTTTGCTGGCAAAGGCGGGGATGGACCTGATAGTTTTTGTCGGGGGTGATGGCACCGCCCGGGATGTATGCCGGGCGTTGGACGAGCGACAATTGGTGCTGGGTGTTCCCGCCGGCGTCAAAATGCATTCCAGTGTCTACGCGGTCAATCCCCAGGCAGCGGCCGAGGTTGTGCAGCAGATTCTGGCCGGCGAACTGGTGAGCGTTAATGAAGGCGAAGTCCGCGATATTGATGAAGAAGCTTTCCGCGCCGGATTGGTCAAGAGCCGCTGGTTTGGCACCCTGCAGGTGCCGGATGAAGCGCGCTACATTCAGCAGGTAAAGCAGGGCGGTGTGGAAGTGGAGGCCCTGGTATTGGACGATATCGCCGCGGATATCGCGGAATGGATGACTGACGACCTGCTGACCATCTTTGGTCCCGGCTCGACGACGCAACAGGTTCTTCAGAACCTGGGGCGGCCATCGACGCTGCTGGGAATCGATCTGTTTCTTGGGGACCGGTTGCTCAAGCCAGACGCGACAGCAAACGATATTGAAGAATCCCTGAATAACCATAATGGCCCTGTAGCGCTCTTCATCACGGCGATTGGGGGGCAGGGACACATTATTGGGCGCGGTAATCAGCAACTGACGGCCGAGGTTTTACAGCGAATCGGCCGGGATAATCTGCACGTTATTGCCACGCGCACCAAGCTCAAAAACCTGCAAAACCGCCCCCTGCTGATGGACTCGGGCGATCCGGTACTCGACAAAGCCTGGGGCGGCTATATTTCCGTCCTTACCGGCTATCACGATCGGGTGCTCTATCCCATTGGCTTGGATCGTCCTGCGGCCGATAGCGCGCCGGAAACAGCGCCATGTCGTTAATAGAGCCGGTGGGTACACCGGTCGATGAATTGCTTCAAATGATCGTCCAACGTTGGGATCAGCGGCTGACCGCACAAGAACCCGGACCGTTCGACAGTTGTCGCGTGTTGCATGGGCGCGGTGGTTGTTTTCCCGGCCTGGAGTGGTTCAGTCTGGATGTGCACTGGCCAGCGGTGATGGTAACGCTGTACCAGGCGCCGCCGAAGCAGTTTCTTGCAGGTTTGCGAGCGGTGTTACTGCCCAGGATGATTGGGCTCGAACTATCGGCCCTGCTGGTTCAAAGCCGCTACGAGCCGGGCGCTCCCTATGCAGTTGCCTGGGGCGAAGTCCCGGTGGATTTGGTGGCTCGCCGCGACAATTTGGAATTCGGTTTGTCCCTGCAACAACAGAATCCCGGATTCTTTCTGGATATGGAGCCGGGACGGCAGTGGCTGGAAGAGCGCAGCACCGGTAAGCGGGTACTTAACCTGTTCGCCTATACCTGCGCATTCTCGGTAGTGGCCCAGGCCGCCGGCGCCGAGTCCGTGGTGAATGTTGATATGAGCAGCCGCTCGCTGGCGGTGGGGCGGGAGAACCACCGCCGCAATCAGTTACCGACGGACAACATCGTTTTCATGGCCGAAAACATCATGAAGTCCTGGGGTCGAATTCGGCGACGCGGGCCCTTCGATATCATTGTGATCGACCCGCCAAGCTTTCAGAGGGGCAGCTTTACCGCGACGCGCGACTACGCCAAGGTTTTGCGGCGAATTCCGGAGCTGGCGGTCAATGGTGCTCACGTGTTGGCGTGCCTGAATGCGCCGGAGTTGGGTGAGTGCTTTCTTCGAGAGCTGGTGAGCCATAACAGCCCTGGGTGCGCGTTGGAACAGCGTCTGCCAGCACATAAGGATTTTCCCGATGTTGACTCGGGGCGCCGGCTAAAATTGCTGAGCTATACTTATTGCAGTGATGAGTGATGAGTGATGAGTGATGAGGAGATCAGTCTTGAACCCGCAGACTCCTGTTGACTTGCTCTTAATGTGGAACGGACTGCAGGGTTTGGTTGCCCAAGTCTGTATGGTTGGGAAGCAGCACACCACCGCCGGTAACTGGAGGTAAGGTATGTCTCAGGAAAACATGTTCCAGAATGAACCATCCCCGAACACTGAGCCGCAGCAAAGAATGGAATCGCTCATGTCTGAGCTGCATGAACTGTTCGGTCATGAGGAGGCCACACCGCAACAGCAGCAGTTGATGCGCAATCTTCAACAGCATATTCACGAGCAGGGTGAGCCGGACGTGAGTCGGCCCAATCTGGTGGAGTCTCTGGAAGTTGTGCTGGAAGATATTGAGGTCGATCATCCTCGAACCTCCGCGGTGCTGCGGGAGGTGTTGAGCACGTTGCGCAACATCGGCGTTTAGCAGCAGGCCGGTGTCAATTGAACCGGCGAGCGTTGTTCATCAGCTGGTTCATCACTTCGGCGAGGCTGAAAGAGGTGCCGCTACTCAGCTCTTTTCTCAGCCGATTGATTGCCAAAGATTCGAGCCCGGCCAGCGCGCTGGGCAGCTGCTCAGCCGCCCGCAGGTCTTCGCTCTCGCCGCCTCCATTATTCCTGATCTCACCCGGCTCACCACTTCCTGACAGTGCGCTGTTCAACAGCAGAAACGCCTTGTGGGTCAGGCAGGCCTGATCCAGGGCATCCTGATAAACCATTTGTCCATAATCGAGATAACCCGTGCTCGCCAGCCACAGCATGGTCTGAAAACAGGCGTCATAGCGCGGGCTGTGCAGCCCGAATTCATCCGGCATGTCTGGCCCGCTGATATCGTCGACATACAGGGTGATCTTGCGCGGAAAGTGGCTGTAGAGCAGTACCAGTATGCTGGCGGCATCCTTGTAAAAGTCGTCAATATGGATATCGCTCACTGTTCACTCCGCGCCACTGCCACTCACTGACTCAATCACTCAGCGGATGTAGCGCTGCATGAATGATCCGAACGTCTTCAGCGCCCCCTCCAGTTCCCACGCCTGAGGCAGAAACACCACGCGAAAATGATCCGGTGCAGGCCAGTTGAACGCGGTTCCCTGCACCAGCAGAATGCGTTCTTTGATCAAAAAGTCCAGAATCAGCTGTTGATCATCCTCGACCTTGTAGTGGTCCAGGTCAATTTTCGGAAACAGGTAAATTGAGCCTTTGGGTTTGACGCAGCTGACACCGGGAATGCTGTTGATGGTTTCCCAGGCGATATTGCGCTGCTCGTAGAGCCGGCCGCCGGGTTTGACCAGATCATCAATGCTTTGATAGCCACCGAGCGCCGTCTGTACGCCATACATGGCCGGCACATTGGCACACAGGCGCATGGAGGCAAGCATGCCGATGCCTTCCACATACTCCTGGGCCTGCTCCTTGGCACCGCTGACGATCAGCCAGCCGGCGCGAAACCCCGCCAGGCGATAGGATTTGGATAAGCCGTTGAAGCTGACACAAACGACGTCCTTGGCCAGGCGGCCCATGGGAATGAATTCGGCGTCGTCATAAATGATTTTGCTGTAGATCTCGTCAGCGAAAATCACCAGGTTGTGTTCGCGCGCTACCTGGATGATCTGTTCCAACAGGTCCTGGCTGTAGACCGCCCCGGTGGGGTTGTTGGGGTTGATGACGACAATCGCCCGGGTGCGATCGGTAATCTTGCTGCGGATATCGTCGATATCCGGAAACCAGTCGGACTGCTCATCACAAATGTAATGGCGCACCTTGCCGCCGGCCAGAGTGACCGCAGCTGTCCACAAGGGGTAGTCCGGCGCGGGCACCAGAACTTCATCGTCATCATTGAGCAGTGCCTGGTTCGCCATGACGATCAGTTCGCTGACGCCGTTGCCCAGGAAGATGTCTTCGATCTCCACGCCTGGCACGCCCAGTCGCTGGCATTCCTGCATGATGGCTTTGCGGGCGGGGAAGAGGCCGCGGGATTCGGTATAGCCCTGGGCTGCACGGATATTGTAGATAACGTCCGCAATTATTTCGTCCGGTGCGTCAAACCCAAACGGCGCGGGGTTGCCGATATTGAGTTTGAGAATGCGGTGACCCTCTTCTTCCAGGCGCAGGGCATGGTCCAGAACAGGGCCGCGAATGTCATAACAGACACCGTCGAGCTTATTGGACTTCTTGATCCGTTGCATTTTACTTCGCCAGCCTTTCTAATCAGTACACAGGAACCTCCGGAAAGGGCGTCGATCAGATGCTTATTCGGAGGTGATACGATGGGTGGCCACGGTTTAGCCGACGATTAGCGATAATCGCAGGCAGAACCTGATCCACAGGAGATAAGTATGTCAGATCAACAGTTAAAAAACGACGAATTTTGGCGGGACAAGCTCACGGCTGACGAATTTCGCATTTGTCGGGAAAAGGGGACAGAGCGGCCATTTACCGGAGAATATCTCGACAACAAGGAACCCGGTTACTATTTGTGCAAATGTTGTGGTCAGCCGTTGTTTGACTCTGCGACAAAATATGACTCCGGCTCAGGCTGGCCCAGCTTTTACGAACCCATTGACCCTGGCGCCGTTGACGAGGTAGAAGACGCTTCCTTGGCGATGGTGCGCACGGAGGTTCTGTGTGAGCGCTGTGGCTGTCACCTTGGCCACGTCTTCCCGGATGGACCGGACCCGACCGGCACGCGTTTCTGCGTTAACTCAGCGTCGCTGGAGTTTCAGCACAAGTAAACGGGGTGCAGCAAAGCCTGCTGCGACTCAGTCGTACAGGTTTTTCTTTTTCCAGCTCTCGTCATCCACGTTGAAGTTTTCCCAGGCTTTGTCGATCTCCGCCTGATCGGTACTGCTGAGCGTGACGGTGCCCGTTCCCAATTTCTTCAAATCCTCAAGCCAGACCTGCAGTCGCGCCTTTTTTTGATCAAAAGCGCCGTGCAGGTCTTCCCGTAGTAACAGCTTCTGAGCCAGCTCGAAATAGTGCTGCGTCAGTCGCAACTTGCCCCGCTGGCGGGCGAGATGCCCCTGCAAAATATACGAATCAATGGAAATGCCCAGTGTCAACTGGCGGATTTGTGCCCGATAAACCTCCGCTTCATGGCTGTTCAGCAGCTTTCGCGCTTCCTGTTGGTGAATCACCTTGTACAGTTCCTCAAGGCACGCCTTGGTTTCCTGGATTTGCTGGGGGCTTTCCAAAGTGGGAGTGGTGCCAGGAGCTCCCTGTTGGCGTGTTTCGTTCATCCTTTCCGAAATCATCTGAAGATCCTGCTTATGTGTCGGGTTCTTGCTGTCCAGGCGCACCAACTGCTCGCAGATATCGAGCAGCGTGCGCTGCACCAGCAGCATCAGATCACGAGACAGAAAACCCGCAGGAAAGTTGTTGAGCATATATTTGAAGGTATTGGCGCGCAGCTGCAAAGCGGTCAGGAGGCGCTGGCGGTGCTGGCGTTTTTGCTCAATCGTCTGAGATATGAATGCATAACACACCAGGCAGGCGAGCAGTACGACAATGATGACGATGATAGTGATTGAATTCATAGAATCTGGTTGTTTATGCAAGCCGGTGCGGCCGGGTTCCGGGTGCAAATCCATGCAACCTTCAAGCAAGGGAAGTGAAACGGTATATTTCTTGCCGAAAGCTTAGCCTATAGATAGGCGATCAGCCAGTAAAGCTGCGTTGGATCGCCGCCGGATCCCCCGAGTCTTGCTGGCCATTCGCACGGTCAACTGCATCGGCGGGGCGGATAATCACACAACTTTAACAAAAACTGTTGACAGCACCCGGGCTGCTCAATAGAATGCGCCCCACTTCTGACGGCAACTGAGTCAGAGTCTGGGTCCCCATCGTCTAGAGGCCTAGGACACCGCCCTTTCACGGCGGTAACAGGGGTTCGAATCCCCTTGGGGACGCCATCTGCGGGAATAGCTCAGTGGTAGAGCACAACCTTGCCAAGGTTGGGGTCGCGAGTTCGAATCTCGTTTCCCGCTCCAGATATTTCAAAAAGGCCAGCGTCAAGCTGGCCTTTTTTTATGTCTATCTTTCAGGTCTACAAATTGATGGGTCGGACATTCTGCTTCCAGACAAGCATGATTGTGGCCCTCAATTAATGGTGCCGCTCTTTGGTGTCTGAGTTGCGCGGTATGCGGATTCTAGTTGATTTGTCCGGGCTGCCAGCCGATGACTCCGGCGCGCAATTTTGCATAGTCAGTCGCAGACTCCTGGGACAGTAAGACGTAATAGTCTTCATCCAGCTTCTGAAATACTTCAATCTCCTCGTCCCCGAGAAAATGCAAGCAGTCGCCGCCAAAAAACCAGAAGAGATCTCGTGGTACCATGGGCGTGATATGCGGATAGCGGGTGACGATTGTGTTGATCACTTGTTGCCCAGACTGCTGAATCTCTTCGTTATCAGGCTCACTCAGGCTGTCCATCAGCGTCAGAAATTCGGTATCCTCTTCTTGCAACTGGGCCACGTTGAATGGCGGCTGTTGACGAATATACCGTTGCAAATCATTTATGAGCTGACGGTGAAATTGAAGGTGGCTGTCGCTTATCATCGAGTTCCTCTTTGGCCCCACTGGCGGCCCAGTGTTTTAAACATAATGTGATCAGGCTCGCTTCCTGGCGGACTGCGAGATGATCTGTGTTATCCGTAATAATTGGTGATTCTATTATGACTCCTGCATTGACAATACGCGACTTGCGTAAGGTCTATGGTAACCAATTTACCGCCCTGAAAGGGCTCGACCTGCAGGTCGAGCCGGGAGATTTCTTCGCGCTGCTTGGCCCCAACGGCGCAGGGAAGTCAACAACGATTGGCATCATCTGTTCGCTGGTCAAAAAGACGGCAGGATCGGTTTCCGTATTTGGTCACGACATCGATAAATCCTTCTCACTTGCCAAGCAGCAACTTGGTGTTGTTCCGCAGGAATTCAACTTCAATATGTTTGAGAAGGTCCGCGACATAGTCACCAACCAGGCCGGTTACTATGGGTTGCCTGCTAAAGTGGCCCTGGAGCGCGCCGAAAAGTATTTGCGCAAGCTTGGATTGTGGGATAAGCGCGGTGAGCAGGCGCGGAGTCTTTCCGGCGGGATGAAGCGGCGCTTGATGATCGCCCGCGCTCTGGTGCATGAGCCCCGTTTGCTGATTCTGGATGAACCCACTGCCGGGGTTGATATCGAACTGCGCCGCTCCATGTGGGATTTTTTGCGTGAAATCAACGAAGCCGGCACCACCATTATTCTGACCACGCATTATCTTGAAGAGGCAGAAAGCCTTTGCCGTAACGTCGCCATTATCAATAATGGTGAGATTGTGGAAAACACCAGCGTGAAGGATCTGCTCAAAACACTGCACCGGGAGGTGTTCGTCCTCGATACACGGCAGCCATTGAAGGTGTGTCCGCAAGTCTCAACTTACGATTTGAGGCTGGTAGACGAAACCACTCTCGAAGTGGGCATCGAAAAAGGGCAGTCAATGAATGCGTTGTTCGAGGCCTTGTCCCGGTTGAACATTGATGTGGTAAGCATGCGCAACAAGGTAAACCGTTTGGAGGAGCTGTTTGTGTCACTGGTGCGCAATAGCGGTGGCGATAGCTCGAACAATGGGGAGGGAAATCCATGAACTTAAGTGCGCAATTCGTCGCCTTCAAAACCATTGTTCGCAAAGAGGTGCGGCGATTTACCCGGATATGGGTGCAAACTCTGATTCCACCGGCCATCACCATGGCACTGTATTTTGTCATTTTCGGTAGTCTGATTGGCTCGCGCATTGGTGAAATGGGTGGCTTTGATTACATGACTTTTGTGGTGCCGGGCTTGATCATGATGGCCATCATCACCAACTCGTATGGCAACGTTGTGTCTTCGTTTTTCAACGCCAAGTTTACACGCAGTGTCGAGGAGCTTCTGGTCAGCCCCACGCCCAGCTATATTATTTTGCTTGGCTATGTATGCGGCGGCGCACTGCGCGGTTTATCGGTTGGTGTGATAGTGACGGTGCTTTCCCTGTTTTTTACCCACCTCCATATCCACAGTATTGGCATCACTCTGGCGGTGGTTATTCTGACGGCGGTACTTTTTTCTCTGGCAGGGTTGATCAACGCCATTTACGCCAACTCGTTCGATGATGTCACTATCATCCCGACTTTTGTGCTCACACCGCTAACTTATCTCGGCGGCGTGTTCTACTCCATCAGTATGCTCCCGGAATTCTGGCAGGGCGTTTCGAAGTTGAATCCGGTGCTGTATATGGTGAATGCCTTCCGCTATGGAATTTTGGGTTTTTCAGATGTCAATATCACCTATGCATTCACCGGTATTGTGGCATTCGTGATGTTATTGTTTGCCGTTAGCCTGTATTTGCTGGAAAGTGGCAGTCGCTTGCGCGGGTAAAGGAGAGGAGGTTATGGCCGATCAAAAATTCGATGGTACCGAGCCAGGTGCTGAGGATGCTTTGCTGTTGGGCAAAACTCTTGAGTATGTGGATGTTTATTCTCCCGAATTGTTATTTCCGATTGCTCGGACTCAGGCCAGGAAACAGCTGTTTGCGGAGTCCCCTGATGTAGCCACAAATTTGCCTTTTCATGGCCAGGATCTGTGGACGGCTTATGAGCTGTCATGGTTGGATGCGCAAGGCAAGCCTCAGGTGGCGATGGCCGAGTTCTGGGTACCCGCAGATAGCCCGAATATCATTGAGTCGAAATCGTTCAAATACTATCTGAATTCGTTTAATCAGAGCCACTTCGACTCCTGGCGGGTATTGTCTGAAACGCTTGTCACTGATCTTTCCGCGGCGGCAGGTGCCGATGTGGGGGTGGAGCTTTACTCGCTGGGGCGGGAAGCGGCCCTGACCACCCACCTACCGGGGCGGTGTGTCGACGATCTTGATCTTGCCGATGTCGCATACCAGCCGACCCCGACGTTACTGAAGACCATTGACGGTAGTGGCCTCGTCAGCGAGGGGCTGTACAGCCATTTGCTGAAAACCAATTGCCCGGTTACCGGCCAGCCGGATTGGGCAACTGTCTGGATTCAATATACCGGCACTGCAATCGATCCGGCCGGCTTTCTAGGTTACGTGGTATCTTTCCGGCAGCACCAGGACTTTCATGAGAACTGTGTCGAGAAAATGTTTTGCGATATACAACGTCAGTGCCAGCCAAAAGAGCTGACGGTATATGCGCGTTATACACGAAGAGGCGGGTTGGATATCAATCCATTCCGCACCAATACCACCTTGCCGATTCCTCAGTGGCGCTTGGTGCGACAATAACTCGTACGGTAGTAAGTGGTGCGGCAATAAGCGCAACAGTGATACTACTGCTAGGAAATATTTTTCTCATTGAGCTGGCGCATTGCCAGCTTTAACTTCTCGAGAACACGATCCTTGTCATAATTGCGGATCTTGTCCAGATCCATGTGCATAGAAAAGCCTTCGGCATTTTCCTCAAAGAAAGTCTGTTGTTTGCCGAGATCCTTGCGAAAATCCACCACCTGATACACCTTGACTGGCTGGCTGAACCCCTTGACCTTGATCTCTCCTTTGTCCTGACACATAACAACGTCCTTGATCAACGACCAGGTTTCATGAGAGATCAGAATTTCACCCGGTTGGGCTGCAGACTCCAACCGGCTGGCCAGGTTGACGTTGGTGCCGAGCACGGTGTAATCCATATAATGGCTGGTACCAAAAGAGCCAACGGTACAGTATCCCGTATTGATTCCCATGCGGATTTGCAGAGGCTTTTTGATGCCCTGGTTGTACCAGGTATGTTGCAGTTCCTTCATCTTGCGGCGCATATCGATGGCCATCGCGAGGCTGCGCAGACAGTCTGCCTTGACACCGGCGCTTTCGGAATCACCGAAAATCACCATGATTGCATCACCCATGAACTTGTCGATGGTGCCCTTATGCTTTATGACAATTTTGCCCATTTCGGTGAGATAGGAATTGAGCAGTTCCGTCAGGGTTTCGGCTTCCAGTTCTTCGGACAGGGTGCTGAAACCGCGAATATCCGAAAAGAATACGGTGACGCGCTTGCGCTCGGTACGCAGGGATTTTTCTCGCCCCTCGTTGACAGCTTTCCATACAGTGGGTGTGAGGTAGCGAGCGAGTTTGTAGGTACGCAGTTTGTATAAAACCTGCTCATTGGTCAGTTTTTTATTGAGATTTTCCATGCGGCGCATACGGCTGTGTACCCACAAGGCATAAGCGCAGAAATAGGCGAACATCGCAATCAGGCTGACGCTGCTGATCTCGAGCTTGTCAGAGAAAACCCACTGGGGTTCGCGCACAATGAAACTCAAAGCAACACCACCTACCAAGGCAATATTATCCGTTCCCCATTTGCGCAGCCCGCCATTGACGAGGCTGTTGAACTGGACCATGGTCACAAACAGCGCTGTCGGTAGAAGACTAAAATCCGAGAAACTCAGAACGATTCCGATAATGGCGGCGTCGATCGTCATGAATATATCGAACTGGCGCTCCCGTATTTCAGGTACGCGCTGTTTCAACCATATGTACGAACAGATGGTATACAAAAGCACAACAATAATGAGGGTCGCAAGCAACCATTGAACATCGGGCCAATTCGCGCCCATCGCAACCGTTCCTGCTGCGGCAAAAAGTATCAATGCCCGAATGTCGCCCTGGTGCAGGGAAAACTGATTCAGTTGGCTTTCGGTTCCGCGCGAAGCTTCACCCATGGAACAAGTTCTTCATTGCAGGGGCTTTCCTAGTGTAAAGAAATGCACACATATGGTGCGGAAAATGTGTACGAACATTGTACGGAAGAGATCTGTCACCGCTGCACGCTGGCTGCAGTGGCGCTACTTCAACCGCTCTCAAAAGTTCCTATTAGACGATTTTCGGTTAGTATTGTCCATGTCTCAGTTTGCTATTGTTAAGGGCGCTGCCATTACTTGCGCCTGACGGCTCAGAACAACTCGTCCTGATCGTGGCAACCCGTCTTTGCATAGCTATTAAATAGACGTGCCCTTCAGGTCGAGATAACTTTCCTCCAGTTCCGCGTACTTTCGCTTTAGCTGGCTTAGTTCCTTTTTCAGGTCAGGATCACCGCCGCTTGCCGCGCCGCTTTTATCTTGCAGTGCGCGCAGTTTGCTTGTTAGCGACTGATTTTCGCCGCGAAGAACGAATATTGTTTTTTCCTGTTCGTCATTCGTGTCCTGGAGAGATTTTCTTTCGGCTTTGGCCTGCGAGAATTCCTGAAGTTGATTGCGCATGTGTTCAGACTCGCGGTGAACATTGGCAAGTTCGTCTTCCAGTAACTGCACACATATCTCTGATTCCCGCGCAAATCTCAGTTGCTTTTCGAGTGCTTCTTTCAATTCATCAATGATGGATGTCGCCTCAGACTGCGTGGTTGCGGCTGCCAATTTGCGCTGTAGATCATGAATGATTCGGTGTTGGTCAACTGTGATATTTCGCAGATGACGAATTTCGCCGGTGGCCTGTTGAGCTGCACGGGCACTGGCGGAATTGGAGGCGAAACTGTCGATATCCTCCTCCAGCAAGGTTCCCACCTCTGCATAGGACGCCTGGTATTTGATAAGAGCATCTTCCAAAGCCTCCGGCTCATCCATTTGCGAAGCAATTTGACGCAGCTCGTCGTATTGCGTCTGAGCGGTCGCAGAGCAGGACTTCCAACGTTTTTCCAGCTCGAAATAGAGGGCCTTGAAACGTTCCAGGTTGACCACTCGCTTTTTATAGCTTTGCAGTTCTTCCTGGATAACCTCCAGCTCCGCTGGATCGTGTGAGTTGTGTTGCGCATCGCCTGGCGCATAGTACTGCAGCAGTTGCTGATAGCGGCTTTCGAGTTTGCTCCAGATCATGTCATCAGCAACGTCTGCATCGGCAACATCCCGTTCGGCAACCAACATCGCGTAGCGCAGGGCGGCAATGCGTCGGGGCAACGGCGTAGCGCTATCCAGATCCAGCGCAATGTTTCCACCGGGCTCCAGGGCCTGGTGACGTTGGTGCGTCAGTTTGAGCTGAGTGTTCAGAAATTCGATATATGAACCGCCGCCTGGGGTCACAGCTGCGGCTTTCTTTCGGGCGCGGTCTTCCTGGATGTTTGCGACGAGCTCCTTCATGCGGTCCTGCAGCCGCTTTGTCAGAGAACGGGAGCGGCGAACCTGTAGAGCCAGGAGGCCGCAAGCGACCATCAGGATCACGAAGATTTCGGCGATAACCGCGAGTGCAACCGTGGAGACCTGCATGTCAGTTTCTCGATAAAGGTGATTCATGGGCGGGAGGATCACGTGATTGCGCTATCTGGAGCTGTGGCTTCCTCCTGGGCGTTCCAATGGACAAATTATGGTTCATATTCCGTCCAAACGCACTTTTCAGTACCAGCAGGGGAAGCTAATGGCAGGACACCCTGCCGGACAGCGACGGCCTGCGCCTCGGAAGAGCAAGGCTTGCCGGCTCGGGGCCGCATAAATCGTTGCGTTTATTTATGGGTTTGTGTAAAGTTGGCGCCCTTTCGCGGAGACTGGCGAATCAATGTCGAAGTTCACTTCGACCACGAGGTACGGTTCGCTACGAGCTGGTCCTTGAATTGAAGTACAAAGTTAAGTTATTGGTGAGGTGTCCGACAAATTCGTCGGGAACGAATTTGGACGCCGAAGGCGCCCCGTAGGGGTGAGCCACAGGATGTGGCGAATCAATGTCGAAGTTCACTTCGACCACGAGGTACGGTTCGCTACGAGCTGGTCCTTGAATTGAAGTACAAAGTTAAGTTATTGGTGAGGTGTCCGAGTGGTCGAAGGAGCACGCCTGGAAAGTGTGTAAGTCGCAAGGCTTCGAGGGTTCGAATCCCTCCCTCACCGCCATATTCTGTAACCCTTTGTGATTAAAGGGTTACCATTCAACAAGCTAGCTTTTCTTTGTATGGCTAGCTATCTGCAATTGCCCCTTTGCCTATCCCTTCGAACGCTTTAACCACATATTCATCCCGCGGATTCTCACGGTGTAGTTCTGTCGCAATATGCTGAGCGATTAGCTCGATCGTAGTATCCGTATCCATCAGATAACAGCGTTCCCGAGGAAGCGTCAACTCAAACTCTCCCTGCCTTGCCTGGTAGGCGAACTGACACTGTGCGCTCTCGGCATTACTGACAATATCTTCACGGGTGCCTATGTAAATGTCGGCGAACCGGTTGGCCCACCGGGTCATGGTCTCATTACACAACTGGCCGTTGCGCCAGATCTTTATGGCTGACCGGTGGCCGTGGGCGATGCGCTGGCAGTTGCCGTCGTGTTTTTTGAGGCCATGACTGTAATGGTAGTAGGGGCCACTGATGGATTCGGTACTGAAGTAAAGGGATATCTGCTGGATGCTGTCCGGGAATACGGATTGCAGCTGTTTTATGCACCATTTGGCAACGTTGCCGGGAGTGATGGTGTCTGTTGTAACCAGTGCAAAGGCGGACTCGGGAGAGCGGCAGTTCAGGTTGTGCTTGTCGAAAGCCCATGACAAGCTGATTGCACCATCCGTGTTGGTAAGGGTCAAATTGTCGGCTGCAGTGGGTACCAGCAGGCGGTGGTCCAGTTCTTCATCAAGCCACTCGCGCAGTGTGCGTTTGACAATCCCGAAGTCGCAGATCATGCCCTGCTCGTCAAGATCGCCAAGAAGCTCCACATGGGCCATCCAGGTTTCCCCCACCAGGCCCCGTTTGGGGTGCAGATAGCTGAAATCGATATTGATCAGGTTGTCGACAAATAGGCGCATAGGATACAGATACAGTTAATGTGCAAAAGTGGAATGGATGCCATTCTAACGTAAACGCGCGCAATTCGCTGGTGTGGATGCCCGCATTAATGAGTAGACCGGGAGCGAACCGATAATGTTCAAATTGTGTTTCTTCGTACCAAAGACCCATTTGGAAACCGTCAAGACCGCAGTGTTCGACGCCGGTGCCGGAACTCTCGGCAATTACGATCGCTGCGCCTGGCAGACGCCGGGACTGGGGCAGTTTCGTCCCCTGGAGGGCTCTGACCCCCACGTGGGAGAGCAGGGGCAATTGGAGGAGGTTGAAGAGTACCGGGTGGAGACGCTGTGTACGAACGAGCATATCCGCGCGGTAATTGCTGCCTTGCGGCTCGCGCATCCTTATGAAGAGCCGGCGTTTGACATTATTGGTTTGATTGATCCGGAGGATATCGGAGCGTGAAAGGGTCAAGTGCAATAATATCTGCGGATTTTTCCTCAGTGTCGGGAGTGTCGCCCGAGAGCGCCCGATGCAGTTCAGCCAGCGATTCCTGCATCATTTGCGAAATGGAGATGCAAGCTCCCAGGGGCGAGGTATGTATTCTGCGGCGGGCATCAACCTGAAATTGCAGGCCGCGCAGCCGCCTGTGCAGGTGAGGAGGTGCGTGGTTTATCAGGCGATCTACCTCGCGCTGGCGAAATGCCTCGAGTTCGTCGTGATTCAGTTGAAGCAGCTGGTCAAAACTGACGCCGCTCACCTGGGGCTCATTGTGTGTCTCCATGATCACCATCACCAACAATGCGTGCCTGTACGATTTTCGTTCTCCATAGTTGGGACTGTTCAACGGCTAAGAGATTCCATGTGAGTTAGAATCGGTGGTGATAATGGTGTGGAGTTTCTGAGATGGCGGCTGAATATGTGAAGCGGGCAACGGACGCTGCGGTATTGGTGGTGTTGGCGGGCAGTGGTGACCGGGAGCGGATACTGTTGACGCAGCGGGCGCCTCACCTGAGCCTGCACGCAGGTGAAGTGGCTTTTCCCGGTGGAATGCGTGAGCCGGAGGACCTGGATCTGGAATATACAGCGATTCGGGAAACCCAGGAGGAGGTGGGGCTCGACCCGGATTTGCTTGATATCGTCGGCCGCTTATCGACCAGCTATACCGGCCGCGGTATTCGCGTAACGCCTTATGTTGCAAGGATAAAGGAAAGCGTTGAGGAAATAGGCCTTAGTGCAAATCAGGAGGAGCTGGAGTCGTTTTTTTGGCTGCCGACCCGGTTTTTACTGGAGGATCAGCGCGAACGCACAGACCTGTTTGAGTTCTCTACCGGTGTGCATTGGGCGCCCGTTTATAACTACCTTGGCTATACGATTTGGGGGTTCACTGCGCGCGTGCTGGTGGAGTTTGCCAACCGCTTCTGGGGCGCCGGGATCGACCGGGAACACCAGGCTCCCAGCCGCATCTATACACCGTCTTAACGCTTTTTCAATACCCGCGCCTTGATGATGCGGGTATCGCAAATTTCAGTGACTTCAAAGCGGTAATTATCGATCTCGAAACTGACCACGGCGTCAGGGATGCTTTCGAGGTATTCAACAATAATGCCGTTGAGCGTTTTGGGTCCGTCTGTACGCAGGTGCCAACCCAGGTGGCGATTAACCTCCCGGACTGACAGCGACGCATCGACCAGATACCAATCATCTGGTAGCTCCACAATATCCTGAGCAATATCCTCGGCGGTATCAGTAGTGAATTCCCCGACGATTTCCTCAAGTAGATCCACTAGTGTCGCAACTCCCTGCACATCGCCATATTCGTCCACGACCAGCGCGTAGCGGTGTTTGTCCTTCTGGAAGTTCATGAGCTGAGTGTGTAACGGCGTGGATTCGGGTACGAAGTAGGGCGGCGTTGTATGCTGGCGAATTGCCTCGTGGGTTATTGCGGCGTCGTCGCCGCGAATGAAGCGCGCGGCGTGACGCAGGTGCAGCACACCAATCACCTTGTTGATATCACCTTCATAAACCGGCAGGCGGGTGTATTCTGTGGTGCGAATCAGCTCAAGAATATCCGGGATGTCGTCTTCGAGGTCGATGCCGATGACCTCGTTGCGCGGCACCATGATGTCTTCCACTGTGGCTTTTTCCAGGTCCAGCACATTGAGAAGCATGCCCTGGTGCTGGTCAGGGATGAGGTCTCCGGCTTCGTCCACAACAGTGCGCAGCTCTTCCGGGTGGAGGTGATCCGTCATGTTGGTTTTGGCTAGATTTAGCCCGAACAGGCGCGCAATACCATTGGAGATCTGATTTACCATCCAGACTACGGGGTAAAGCACCCTTAGCATTGGTTTCAGTACGAGCGACGCAAAAAACGCGATGCGTTCCGGATAAACTGCTGCGACTGATTTGGGTGTAACTTCTCCAAAGATCAGTACCACAATGGTGAGTACAAAGGGCAGGACGACCATGGTCGCCCATTCGCCAAATAAGCGGGTAGTGATTGCGCCGGCGACGATGGTGGCGGAAATATTAACCAGATTGTTGCCAATCAGGATGACGCCAATCAAGCGATCGGGGCGACTCAGGAGTTCCGAGGCTCGGACGGCACCTTTGTGCTGTTTTTTCACCAGATGCCTCAATCTGTAGCGATTGAGTGACATCATGCTGGTTTCCGAGCTCGAAAAGAATGCTGACAGTATTAAGAGCCCGATCAGGATGCCGATGAGCAGGTTCAGTGATACGCCGTCCAATGGGCAAAAACCTCTTTTTGTCTAGGGCCGAACATCTTGACCGAGTTTTTGGGGTGGTGCAAGGCGAGCCTGAACAGACTTCGGGTGAATGACGTCCAAGATTTGATCAGCCCAACAAAAATTCGAGTACAAGCTTGCTGCCAAAGTACGCAAGGACCAGGCAAACAAAGCCAAGGAGGGTCCATCGCACTGCCGAATTGCCCCGCCAGCCCCAGCGGTGCCTCCCCCACAGAAGCACTGCATAGACGCACCAGGCGACAAGGGAGAATACTGTTTTGTGGGCCAGATGCTGCGCAAACAGATCATCGATATACAAGGCGCCGGAAACTATAGCTAGTGTCAGCAAGATTTCGCCGGCCCAGAGGAGCTCAAACAGCAGTGCTTCCATCGTCTGCAGCGGGGGCAACAGTCTCACCCAGCCGGTCGGATGTTTGTGACGTAACTGACGGTTCTGGAATGCCAGCATCATTGCCTGAAACGCTGCCATGGTGAGTGCGCTGTATGCGAGAACTGACAGCAGAATATGAGAGGCAACGCCTATTGTAATGTGCTGGCGGGGTGTAATCGGGTCTGATTGCGGCAGGCTGCACAACAGCGCCACCACGGTGAGAGGCAACAAAATGACAAACATGTTGTGCAGGGGCTTTTTGAGGCTGCTCAGAAGGACGAGAAGATTGATCACCCAGAAGTACAGCGACGCCATATTGAAGAAGCCGAATCGATAACCTTCCTGCACCACTATTTGCTGATAGGCGTTTATCCCGTGGCATACCAATGCTGTCGCCACCAGGCCAAGAATCAGGTTGGACTTCAGGGGGAGGCGTTTACGGACCGAGTGGATCAGGAGCAACCATCCGACGGCGTAGAGTGCCTGGGCAAGTAGGCTAAACATAAATGTGACACGTTCTTATTTGAGAGGCGAAGACCCTAGTTTACCCGCCCTCTGGCCAGACGCAAGCACCTACGCGCGTTGGGCTATCGTTTTTAAAACGCACAACCTTTATACTGCGCGGTCTGAAAAAGTCGCCATTCAGGACCCGATAGCTATGTTTGATAATTTATCCGAACGTTTTGCCAGTTCCCTGAAGAAGATTACTGGCAAGGCGCGGCTCAATCACGACAATATCCAGGACACTCTGCGCGAGGTGCGCAAGGCGTTACTGGAGGCCGACGTTGCGCTGCCGGTGGTGAAGGAATTCGTCAACCAGGTGCGTAAGCGCGCGCTGGGTCAGGAGGTGTCTCAGGCACTGAATCCGGGTCAGCAGTTCCTCAAAATTGTCGAGAGTGAACTGACCCAGGTTATGGGTGAAGCCAATGAGCGTTTGAATCTCGCAGTCAAGCCGCCAGCTGTTGTGTTGATGGCGGGTCTGCAGGGGGCGGGTAAAACAACATCTGTAGCCAAACTGGCGCGTTATCTCAAAGAGCGTGAAAAGAAAAAGGTGCTGGTCGTCAGCGCCGACGTATATCGCCCGGCAGCCATCAAGCAGCTGGAAACCCTGGCCAGCGAGATCGATGTCAACTTCTTTCCGTCCACGGCGGAAGAGAAGCCCGTTGATATTGCCCGCAACGCCATTGCTCAGGCGCGCAAGATCCACGCGGATGTCGTCATCGTCGATACTGCGGGTCGCCTGCACGTTGATGAGACTCTGATGAGCGAGATTCAGGGGCTTCACCAGGCAATTGATCCCGCCGAGACCCTGTTCGTTATCGACGCCATGATCGGTCAGGACGCGGTTAATACAGCCAAAGCGTTCAATGATGCCCTGCCGCTGACGGGGGTTATCCTGACCAAGGCGGATGGCGACTCTCGCGGTGGCGCGGCGCTTTCTGTGCGTCAGGTGACGGGTAAGCCGATCAAATTCCTCGGTGTGGGCGAAAAAGTCGACGCATTGGAACCCTTCCATCCGGATCGGATTGCATCCCGAATTCTGGGTATGGGCGACTTGCTGTCGCTCATCGAAGAGGCTGAGCAGAAGATTGATCGCGCCAAGGCAGATAAGTGGGCGCAGAAGGTGAAAACCGGAAAGCGCTTTGATCTGGAGGACTTGCGAGACCAGTTGCAGCAGATGCAGAACATGGGTGGCATGACTTCGATGCTGGAAAAAATCCCCGGCATGGGCAATATGGCGCAGATGGCGGAGCAGGCCGATATCACCAGTCAGTTCAAGCGTATGGAAGCTGTTATCAATTCGATGACGCCGGCCGAGCGACGAAATCCGGATCTGCTCAACGGGTCGCGCAAGCGTCGGGTTATCCAGGGTTCAGGCACTGAAATCCAGGATCTCAACCGTTTGCTCAAGCAGCACAAACAGATGAGCAAAATGATGAAGAAGTTCAAGGGCGGCGGCATGACCAAGATGATGCGTGGCATGGGCGGCATGTTGCCTGGTGGCGGCGGTGGATTACCGCCGGGGTTTGGTGGTCGCTAAGGGGTCGTTTTCGGCAGGAGCCAAGTGGTTAAGGCAACAATTTAACCGGGTCGGTAGCGGAATTTGCCGTTGCTGGCAAATCCGGCTGACTTAAGACTATACATTGCCCGTTCTTTTCATTAAAATACGCCGCCTTTCGCAGACCGTTGGTCTTGGCCTGAGGCTGCTTGTATTCAGAGTGGCTTGAATTGGTCGCTCAAAGGTTTTACAAGGTGTTGCACAATTGCGCTGCAACCGGATTAATCATGTTGCAAGTCAACAGTTGCACGTCAACAACAGGATAAACATAGATGGTAAGCATTCGTTTGGCACGTGGTGGCTCCAAGAAGCGCCCATTTTATCACTTGACCGTAACCGATAGCCGCAAATCCCGCGACGGCCGCTTCATTGAGCGCCTGGGTTTCTTCAACCCCATCGCCCGTGGACAGGAAGAACGTCTGCGTCTGGATTCCGAGCGTCTGCAGTACTGGTTGAGCCAGGGTGCCCAGTGTTCCGAGCGCGTCAGCAAGCTGGTTAAAGAAGCCAAGGCTGCTGCGACCACAGCTGCTTAATCAGCGGTTGACGAATAGTACTAGAGCTCCAGCAATGGCCGATATTGAAAGCAAGAAACGGTCGAATTTGGTAACCGTGGGCGAGATTGCTGGTGTTTTTGGTATAAAAGGTTGGGTGAAAGTTAAATCTTCCACCGACCCTGATTCCAATATCCTGGATTATTCTCCGTGGTGGCTGAAAACCCGCTACGGAGTCAAAGCGGTCGAAGTGGACGAAAGTCAGCACAGACCGCAAGGCATCGTCGCTCATATCGTGGGCGTGGACGATCGCGATGCAGCCACTGAGCTGCGTGGCGTGCAAATTGCGATAGAGCGCGATCAGCTGCCGGACCTGGAGCAGGGTGAATATTACTGGGACCAGTTGATTGGTCTGGCTGTCATCAGCCATTACGATGGCGGCGAACACCGTTTGGGTTGTGTGGCGAATTTGCTTGAGACCGGCGCGAATGACGTGCTGGTGATCAAGGCAGATGCTACGAGTATCGATGATCGTGAGCGCCTGGTGCCTTACTTGCCGGATCAGGTGGTGCAGACGGTGGATATCGAGCAGGGAATGATTGTTGTGAAGTGGGATCCGGATTTCTGATCTCATGCCAGCGCGGCAAAATTGCATAAGCTAAGCCTGCAAAGTGAAAGAGAGCGCTATGAAGATTGCCGTTGTGACGCTCTTTCCGGAAATGTTTGACGCAATTTCCGAATACGGCATCACACGCAGAGCAATGGATACAGGATTGGTGCAGTTGCGCTGCATCAATCCGCGAGAATTTACCGAAGATCGCCACCAAACCGTGGACCATCGCCCATACGGCGGCGGCCCCGGCATGGTGATGGCGATAGAGCCCTTGACCAAGGCCGTCGATGCCGCCAAATGCTGGCTCGGCGATGAGGATGCCAAGGTGATTTACCTGTCGCCTCAGGGTCGTCGGCTGGAGCAGTCCGGTGTTGTTGAGCTCGGCAAGATGGGCAATTTGGTGCTGGTTGCCGGGCGGTATGAAGGTATTGATGAGCGCTTCATTCAGGCGGTAGTGGATGAAGAGTGGTCAATTGGTGATTATGTGCTCAGTGGCGGCGAGTTGCCCGCGATGGTGCTGATTGACGCGTTGACGCGTTTGGTGCCGGGCGCCCTGGGAGATGCACAGTCAGCAGAGCAGGATTCATTTGTGAATGGCCTGCTGGATTGCCCGCATTACACGCGGCCGGAAACATACGGCGACATGGAAGTACCGGGTGTGCTGTTATCGGGTAATCATAAGAAGATTGAGTCCTGGCGTATTAAACAATCCCTTGGTCGAACCTGGGAGAGACGTCCGGACTTGTTGGCAAAGGTTCAGTTGAACAAAGCGCAGCTCGAGCTTTTGGCCGAGTACCGGCGTGAGCTTGACGAAGATTAACTAGCCGAGAGGCTACACTGCGAAGTTTGGAGCAAACATGAGTTCTAACAAAATTATCCAAGAGTTGGAAAACGAGCAACTCAAACAGGACGTTCCGCATTTCAGCCCCGGCGACACTGTCGTTGTGCAGGTTAAAGTGACTGAAGGTAGCCGCGAGCGCCTGCAGGCTTTCGAAGGGATCGTCATCGGCAAGCGCAACCGTGGTATCAACTCGGCGTTCACTGTGCGTAAAATCTCCCACGGTGTAGGCGTAGAGCGTACCTTTCAGCTGCACAGCCGTCAGGTGGACAGCATTGCAGTGAAGCGTCGCGGCGATGTGCGTCAAGCCAAACTCTACTACCTGCGTGACCTCACTGGTCGTGCGGCACGTATCAAAGAAAAACTCGGTTAAGAGTTTGTTCTTCAAAAAAGCGGCTTAGGCCGCTTTTTTTATGGAAGAGAAGAGGGAGCTGTAAGCCGCAAGCTCCAAGCGGCAAGCTAGAAGAAGGGACAAAACGGCAGGATCGCCGTTTTGCACAGCCGCAGGCTGCCCGAAGGGCGATGGCCATGGATGGCCAGAGTGAAAAGGGAAAAGAAACATGCAACCGTAGGGCGGGTAAGCCGCGAGTCTTGCGAGCGGCGCCACCCGCCGTTGCTGATCCGCCGAGGATCTCCACCGTGCGCTCGCGTCTTGTAGCTTGCGGCTTATAGCTTACAGCTTTTCCCTCCCCCTTTCCCTAAAATTGCCATGTATTACGCAAACATCGCTCCGAACCATGCTAATATCGTGAGTTCATTTTGCCCGACAACCCGCGTGGTGCATGTAGGCGATGTGCTGCCAGCTGCTGTCACTGTTGACACCCTCTTATTCAGCGAACCCTGCAGGTAAATCATCATGATAAAGACCATCCTGTCCCACAAGTCACTCAGATTTGTACTCGTTTCGGGCCTTCTTGGGCTGGTTTCACTGTCCCTGCCATCCTATGCGGACGGTGCCAAGAAGGTTGACGCCGAGACAGTTAAACAGCTTTCCGAAAAACTGGAAAAGGCGCGTCCCGATCTACAGCTCGAAAGCGTTACCGCTTCGCCCATAGAGGGGCTGTATCAAGCGCAAATTATCAACGGTCCGCGAATCTACATCACTGAAAATGGTCGCTATTTTGTGGCGGGCGACCTGTTCGAAGTGGCCGCCGACCGTCTGGTGAATGTCTCAGAGCAAGCGCGTAACGGTGATCGAGTTGCCGCACTGGCCAAGGTTGATAAGGACGATATGATTGTCTTCTCTCCCAAAGGCGAGCCTAAAGCGAGTATCACCGTGTTCACGGACATCGATTGTGGTTACTGTCGCAAGCTGCATGCTGAAGTCCCGGAGCTGAACAAAATGGGCATTGAGGTACGTTACCTGGCCTATCCGCGAGCGGGAGCGAATTCCCAGTCCGCAGACAAGCTCGCGACTGCTTGGTGTGGCAAAAACTCCCGTGAGTTACTGACCAAATTCAAGGCCGGTGAGAATGTGCCAATCAAGGTCTGTGAGGATAACCCGGTGGCCGAACAGTTTGCATTGGGCCGATCTCTGGGCGTCACCGCAACACCCGCGCTGGTGTTGGAGAATGGTGAGCTGCAGTTGGGCTATATGCAGGCGCCGCAACTGGCTGCTCGTCTGGGTGTCACGCCTTAAATTTCGTGAGTTTCAGCGGGGCCTCCCTGGAAGTTGAGGTCCCGTATCCCTCCCTGAACAATTCATCAAGCGGCTCATGCTCGGGCTCGCTAATATCTGCGTTGACAGCCGCTATTGGCGTCAGTAAGGTTGCGTATCTTTTCTGGAATGCGAGCTGTTGTCTTCACATCAGCTGAGAATTCCGCAGTAATTTCCGAGGATTTTCGATTGAAACCTGTAAGAGTTGGATTATGCGGTCTGGGCACCGTGGGTGCTGGTACTTTCAATGTGCTGCGGCGGAATCAGGCCGACATCAGTGCGCGAGCCGGTGGTGAAATCACCGTCGTCCACATTGGCGCGCGCCGGGATAATCCAAAGTGTGACACAGGCAATGTACGGATCAGCCGCGACATCTTCGACGTGGCGGAAGATCCCGAGGTCGATATCCTGGTTGAACTGATTGGCGGCACTACCGTGGCCAAAGAATTGGTTCTGAAAGCCGTCCGCAACGGCAAGCATGTAGTGACAGCCAACAAGGCATTGATTGCAGAGTTCGGTAATGAGCTGTTCGCCGAGGCCAACCATCACGGTGTCAGCATCGCCTATGAGGCGGCTGTTGCCGGTGGTATCCCGATTATTCGCGCACTGCGGGAAGGTTTGTCCGCCAATCGGATTGAATGGTTGGCCGGCATCATTAACGGCACGGGCAACTACATCCTGACTGAAATGCGCGACAAGGGCCGGGAATTTGAAGATGTTTTGCGCGAAGCGCAGGCACTGGGCTATGCAGAGGCCGATCCCTCTTTCGATGTGAATGGTATGGATGCGGCACATAAGCTGGTCATTCTCGCGTCGCTAGCATTCGGTATGCCGCTGCAACTGGACAAGGTATTCACCGAAGGCATTGATAGCCTCGTGCCCGAGGACGTGGTTTACGCGGGCGAGCTGGGCTACCGCATCAAGCACCTGGGAATCGCGCGCAGGCATGATAAGGGCATCGAGTTGCGAGTTCACCCGACGTTGATCCCTCAAAAGCGCCTGCTGGCGAACGTTGATGGAGTGCTCAATGCCATAGTGGTGAAGGGGGATGCCGTTGGTCCGACGCTATATTACGGCCCAGGTGCGGGCGCAGAGCCCACGGCGTCCGCTGTGATATCGGATATTGTTGATCTGTCTCGCAACCTGACGGCCCACCCGGAAAATCGTGTGCCGCACCTTGGCTTCCATGCATCTCGTCTGACCAATTATCCGATCCTGCCCATGGATGAAGTGGAAACCGCTTACTATCTGCGCATGTCTGCTCAGGACAAGCCCGGTGTACTGTCGCGAGTGACGCAGATTCTCAGCGAAGCGGGCATCAGCATCGAAGCGCTGATACAGAAGCAGCCCAAAGAGGGTGAGGAAGTGGTGCCGGTAATACTGTTGACCAACCGGGCCACCGAGAAGCACTTGGTGAGTGCCATTGAAAAAATTGAGGCACTGGACACCATTCAGGACAAAATTGTACACATTCGTGTGGAATCGTTGGGTTAGTGCCTGTTTATACTAATTATTTAACGTGAATCTGGAAGCCGAACAGTGAAATATGTAAGTACCCGGGGCGATGCGCCCGAGCTGTCATTCGAAGACGTGGTGTTAACCGGGCTCGCGCCTGATGGTGGGCTTTATGTCCCGAAGAATCTGCCGTCGTTCACCCAGGAGGAAATTGCGTCCTGGGCCGGTCTGGATTATCGGGAGCTGGCCTTCAAAATCATTTCTCCCTTTGTCGATGGCGAAATTGCCGACGCTGACCTTCAGAAGATTATCAATACGTCCTATGACGGTTTCCGCCACGATGCCATTGCACCGCTGGTGCAAACCGGCCACAACGAGTGGGTGCTGGAGCTGTTCCAGGGGCCGACTCTGGCATTCAAGGACTTTGCACTGCAGTTTCTGGGGCATTTGCTCGATCACATTCTGGCCAAGCGCCAACAGAAGGTTGTGGTCATGGGGGCAACCTCCGGGGATACGGGTTCAGCAGCTATTGAAGGTTGCAGCCGCTGTGAAAATTTGGACATTTTCATCCTGCATCCCCACAAGCGGGTATCCGATGTTCAACGCCGACAAATGACTACCGTGCGGGCGGCCAATGTCCACAATATCGCCATGAGCGGTAATTTCGACGACTGCCAGAACATGGTCAAGGCGAGCTTTGCGGATCAGTCATTCCTGCCCGAGGGGCGACAGTTGGTTGCGGTGAATTCCATCAACTGGGCGCGCATCATGGCGCAGATTGTCTACTATTTTTACGCGGGGCTGGCGCTGGGCGCACCGCATCGTCCTGTGGCCTTCTCTGTTCCCACCGGCAACTTCGGTGATATTTTTGCGGGCTACCTGGCCAAACGTATGGGGCTGCCTGTCGACCAGTTGATCATTGCCACTAACAGCAACGATATTCTGCATCGCTGCCTGAGCAATAATGATCACAGCAAGCGGGAGCTGGTTCATTCGTTGTCGCCGAGTATGGATATCATGGTGTCCAGCAATTTCGAACGCTTGTTGTTTGACCTGTACGACCGTGACGGCGCTGCGATCAAGCAACTGATGGCGGATTTCAAATCCGGCTCCATGGTGCTGGACGACAAGGTTCTGGCCAAGGCACGAGAGCTGTTCAGCTCCTATCGCCTGGATGATGAGGAGACCATCGCGGTGATCCGACAGGTTTTTGAGCGCACTGAATACCTGATCGATCCCCACACCGCAATCGGCGTACAGGCAGCGCGAAAAACTCGCCGCAGCGCCGACATTCCCGTGGTTTGCCTGGCAACGGCACATCCGGCGAAGTTTCCCGAAGCCGTGCGCAAAGCCGGTCAGGTGGACGATCCAGCCTTGCCGTACCATATGCGGGACTTGTTCGAGCGTGAGGAGCGTTATCAGGTTCTGGACAATGACATCGCACAAGTCCAGCAATTCGTGGCGGACAATATTGCCACCTGAGCCAGTCGATCTATGTCGGTTCGCAAAACCATTCGCAGGCGTCCGCTCCCAGTGGACGCCCTGCCATTTCCCTCAGGCATTTCCCCCATCATGCAGCGCATCTATGCTGCGCGCGGCGTGCAGAGCATTGAGCACGTCGATTACCGTTTGCAACATCTGAGCAAACCGAACATGCGTGGCATGGATGCCGCTCTGGCTTTGTTGGAGCAGGCAATCCGCGAGCAGCATCCGGTTGTCATTGTCGGTGACTTTGACGCCGATGGAGCCACCAGTACCGTGCTCGCCTTATTGTGCCTGCGTGCCATGGGCCACCGCCAGGTGGACTTTCTGGTGCCCAATCGCTTCGAGTTTGGCTATGGTCTTACCCCTGAAATTGTTGCCGTTGCGGCGGAAAAATCGCCTCGCCTGATCATTACCGTCGACAACGGTATCTCCAGTATCGAAGGGGTTGCCGCCGCGCGGGCAGCGGGGATTCGGGTATTGATTACCGATCATCACCTGCCGGGAGCCGAGTTGCCGCAGGCTGACGCGATAGTGAACCCCAACCAGCCCGGCTGTGAGTTTCCCAGTAAAAACCTGGCGGGTGTGGGTGTTATCTTTTACTTGATGAGCGCCTTGCGTACCCACCTGCGCCAGTGCAATTGGTTCAGCGAAGCGGGTTTAAGCGAGCCGAACATGGCCGATTATCTGGACCTGGTGGCTCTGGGGACGGTGGCTGATGTGGTTCCACTGGATTACAACAACCGGATTCTTGTGGCCCAGGGACTTGAGCGTATGCGGGCCGGGCGGCTGCGCCCGGGCATTCGCGCGCTGCTGGAAATTGCCGGCCGTTCTTTGAGCCAGTTGACCGCATCGGACCTGGGGTTTGCGGCAGGTCCGCGCCTGAATGCCGCGGGCCGACTGGATGATATGACTTTGGGGATCCAGTGCTTGCTGGCCCGTAGCGATGCCGAGGCCTACGAGTTTGCCCAGGAGCTCAATGACCTCAATAACGACCGCAAACAGATTGAAGCCTCCATGCAAGCGGAAGCTCTCAAAGCGTTGGACAAGTTGCAACTGGATGCGGCTGACCTGCCCACGGGGCTGGTGCTGCATCAGGCGGGCTGGCATCAGGGCGTTATCGGCATTTTGGCATCGCGCATCAAAGACCGTTTGCACCGGCCAGTGATTGTGTTTGCCGATACCGATACGGAGGGAGAGATCAAGGGTTCTGGCCGCTCAATCCCGGGGCTGCACCTGCGGGATACTCTGGACCGAGTCGCGGCGCAGAATTCCGCGATTCTGAAAAAGTTTGGCGGACATGCAATGGCGGCAGGATTGACGCTGGCAAAGCATGATCTTGCTCAATTCACCGAATTGTTTGACCAGGCGGTGAAACAGCAGCTCGGTGATGATGGCCTGCGGGCGGAAATAGCCACCGATGGTGCCCTTGAGCCGTCCGACTTTTGTCTCTCTCTGGCGGCGGAACTGCGTCGTTGCGGACCCTGGGGGCAACATTTTCCCGAGCCGCTTTTCGACGGAGAGTTCGTGGTGGTGGAACAGAAACTTTTGGCTGGTAAGCATCTGAAGCTGCGCCTGGCACATGAGGCCGGTGGCATGCCAGTGGATGCCATTGCCTTCAATATAGAAGCGGGTCGCTGGCCGGGTGATACTGCAAGGTATATTCACGCCGTCTATAAGCTGGATATCAATGATTATCGAGGGCGGCAATCGGTGCAGTTAATAGTCGACCATTTTGAGGTGCTGTGAGCGATGCCCAGACGAGAGAGTGGACTGGACCATACCGCTTTGGTGAGGGTATCGAGGAGCTGTGGTGCGCGTGATTAGCGCCAGCCTACGGCTGCACGCTGGCGTTCAACATACACGTACTCGGATTTCTGCGTGCGCGGGTGAAGAGGGTGGCGGAAGTGGTGGTGATCTGCACTGGACCCCATATATTCCCAGCATTTGCCGTTGTTATAGCAGATAGCGTCGCCACAATTCACAGGATCGCCAGCCAAACCGGCCCACATATGCTGCCATTCAGGATTGACTGCTTCAAGAAACTCCATTCCATGCCCCGTCATCAGCTGCTATATCAGTGGTTTATTTTAGTATGATCACAGTTTAAGTCAATATATATCGGTAACTACATGATATGTAAAGTAAATATCGAAAGTTGTCGTATTGACTGTTACTGAAGTCTTCAATCAACCAGCCCCATTTCACGCCCGTCTAGAGTGTGTCGCCCCCAATAAGGTACAATCGCGGCCTTCTCCAGAAGAGCCGCAGGCTCCACTGGTTTCACCAAAATGGTTTCATCAATTTCGAGAGGCTCTGCCGTTCTATGGAAATCAACCCGCTTCTGAATTCCCTCACGAACATGCAAGAACGCACGGGCGTTCTTAGGGGGTACCTTTGAATACGATCAGAAGAAAGAACGCCTAGCCGAAGTCGAACAGGAATTAGCCGAGCCGGACGTCTGGAACAATCCTGAACGGGCGCAGAATCTCGGCCGCGAGCGAGCATCACTGGAACTGGTGGTAAACACAATTGAAAATCTCGAGCAGGGCGTGGCGGACTGTCGCGACCTGATCGACATGGCCGTGGAAGAAAAAGACGAAGACAGCCTCGCGGACGTTGCAGGTGAAATAGCCGATCTCGATCAACAATTAGCCAAACTCGAATTCCGCCGCATGTTTTCCGGCGAAATGGACCCCAACAACGCGTACCTCGATATCCAATCCGGTTCCGGCGGCACCGAGGCACAGGACTGGGCGGAAATGCTGTTGCGCATGTACCTGCGCTGGGGCGATGACAAAGGCTTCAAGACCACTTTGGAAGAAGCCTCGGCTGGCGACGTTGCCGGCATCAAGAGTGCCACCATTCGCTTTGAAGGCGAATACGCATTCGGTTGGTTGCGGACAGAAACCGGCGTTCACCGGCTGGTGCGCAAGTCGCCGTTTGATTCCGGAAACCGCCGACACACATCATTTTCCTCAGTATTCGTGAGTCCGGAAATATCCGATGATATCGAGATCGACATCAACCCCGCTGACCTGCGAATTGATACCTACCGGGCTTCAGGCGCTGGTGGTCAGCACGTCAACAAAACGGATTCAGCGGTTCGTATCACTCACGAACCATCCGGCGTGGTAGTGCAATGTCAGAGCGAACGCTCCCAACACTCCAACCGCGATAAAGCAATGAAGATGCTGCGCGCCAGGATGTACGAGCAGGAAGTTCAAAAACGCAATGCTGAAAAGCAGGCGATGGAGGATACTAAGGCGGACATCGGCTGGGGCAGCCAGATCCGCTCCTATGTGCTGGACGACCAGCGCATCAAGGACCTGCGAACCAATATTCAAACCAGCAATTGCCAATCTGTGCTGGACGGCAATCTGGACATGTTTATTGAGGCCAGCTTGAAGGCGGGGTTGTAAGCGTCGATAAAAGCAAATGAAGCTCTATTAATTCGAGTTTCGGAGCTTAAATGGTTCCACGCGTGACGTCTGGCACGCAATGAGGTTTCGATTCGGGGGAGGGCTTTTCAAGACCCTGGCCCGCGGGATTCGGGCGAGGAGCCCCGGGATGGGTTTCACTCGCCACATCCGTGTGGCTCGCCCTGCGGGCAGCCTGCGGCTGTGTAAATCGGCAATCCTACCGATTTGCTTCGGCGTGTCTTGAGGAGCCCTCCCCCGAAGCGGGCCGGCGTCAAAACCACTAAAAAGCGGCGTTAAGGAATCTTCCGAATTCTGAAGCTTGAGTATTGAAGACGTGTTACCGTTCAGCAGTTCGTCGCCCCGAACATATTTTCTAAACAATTTTGACTTAAAAGGCAAAGCCGACCAATGACTGACAATGCAGCGAATGTTCCCGCAGATGAAAACAAACTAATTGCCGAGCGGCGCAGTAAGCTCGCCAATATTCGCGCGAGCGGCAATGCCTTTCCCAACGATTTTCGGCCCGAACACAAAGCGGCGGTTCTCCAGCGCGAATACAGCGAGAAAGGCAAAGAAGAACTGGAACAACTGGCAATGGTTGTCAGCGTCGCCGGCAGGATTATTCGCAATCGCGGAGCCTTCATGGTTATCCAGGATATGGGCGGGCAGATCCAGCTATATGTCACAAAAGAAGCGCGCGACTTTGCAAAAAGTCTTGACCTCGGCGACATCGTTGGTGTCAAAGGCGTGCTGCACAAATCCGGTAAGGGCGACCTTTACGTCAGCCTCGACAACTACCAACTGCTCACCAAATCCCTGCGTCCTCTGCCAGACAAATTTCATGGTCTTGCGGATCAGGAAATGCGTTACCGGCAACGATACGTGGATTTGATTGCGAATCCGGAAGTGCGCAACACATTCATTTTGCGCTCCAAGGTTATCGAGTTTATTCGCAATTACCTCAATGGCAGTGACTTTCTGGAAGTTGAAACCCCCATGTTGCAAGTCATTCCCGGTGGTGCCACAGCGCGCCCGTTTGTGACTCACCACAATGCGCTGGATATTGATATGTACCTGCGCATCGCACCGGAACTCTATTTGAAGCGGCTGATCGTCGGCGGGTTTGACCGCGTGTATGAAATCAACCGCAACTTCCGCAACGAGGGGTTGAGCACACGGCACAACCCCGAGTTCACCATGTTGGAGTTTTATCAGGCCTACGCGGATTACAACGACCTGATGGACCTGACCGAGGACATGCTGCGCAAATTGGCGCTGAAGGTATTGGGCACCACCCGCGTGGTCAGCACAAAGCCGGCCAAAGCGAGTGAGGAACCGGTTCAGGTTACCTATGATTTTGCGGAGCCTTTCCAGCGTATTACCGTGTTTGATTCCATTCTGCGCTTTAATCCGGAATTGACAGCGGCCAACATCAACAGCCTGGATGCTGCGCGCGGTCTGGCGGAAAAAATGGGAATTCCGGTGAAAGACAGCTGGGGGCTCGGCAAGCTGCAGATCGAGATCTTTGAAAAAACCGTGGAACACCGTCTGGAACAGCCGACGTTCATTACAGAATATCCCACGGAAGTGTCACCCTTGGCGCGTCGCAAAGACGCGGATCCTTTTGTCACCGAACGCTTTGAGTTTTTTGTGGGTGGGCGTGAAATCGCCAACGGTTTTTCCGAGTTGAACGATGCGGAAGATCAAGCTGAAAGATTTCAGCAGCAGGTGGCTGAAAAGGAATCCGGTGATGACGAGGCCATGCATTACGACGCAGACTTTGTTCGTGCACTGGAGTACGGCTTGCCGCCTACAGCCGGTGAAGGCATCGGTATCGACCGGCTGGTCATGCTACTGACAGACTCGCCGTCAATTCGTGACGTATTGTTGTTTCCCCATATGCGACCAGAAATCTGACTCAACTCATGTCAGCGGCATGGAATCAATGGCAGCTGAACTCGGACTGGCGAGACTTTTTGCGAGGCGAGTTCGGGGAAGGTTACATGGAGGAGCTTCGTCGCTTTTTGGCGGAGGAAACGGAAGCGGGCAAAACCCTGTTTCCGTCGGAACCCTTGGTGTTCAATGCACTTAACTCGACGCCCTTGGCTAACGTCAAGGTTGTGATTCTCGGTCAGGACCCTTATCACGGCCCTGGCCAGGCCCACGGCCTGTGTTTTTCCGTTGCGCAAGGCGTACCGCCACCACCTTCCTTGAAAAACATTTTCAAGGAAATCCATCAGGACTTGGGACTACCGATCCCTGACCATGGCTGCCTGCAATCCTGGGCAGCGCAAGGAGTATTGCTGCTGAATGCCACCTTGACTGTGGAACAGCACAATGCCGGCTCTCACCAGCGCCGAGGCTGGGAGCGATTTACCGATCGCATTATCGAGCAGTTGAGTAGCCATTGCGACGGGATCGTTTTTTTGCTCTGGGGAAGTTACGCCCAAAAGAAAAGCCTGCTGATCGACGAGCGTAAACACAAAATTCTAAAAGCCCCACACCCATCGCCACTCTCTGCCCACCGCGGCTTCTTCGGCTGCAAACATTTTTCCCAGGCCAACGCCTGGCTTGAAGCGCAGGGTGAAACGCCGGTTGATTGGGGGGTGGGGGAAAGCTTCAAGCCGCAAGCCGCAAGCCGCAAGCAAAAACGTAACGGGTGAGCTTGAGACCTGGAATTTTTTAGCTTGCCGCTTACAGCTTGAGGCTTGCAGCTTCTCGTCTTCTCACTGCAACGCAGCAATAGCCGCTTCCATTTCTTCGCTCAGGTCTTCGGCTTCAGCGGATTGGACATCTGGATCCAGACCCAGGCGTTCGAAGGCGGTTACTTCCCGGTAGTCCAGTTCACTGTAGCGATGATTGGAGCCGAAATAGCTTTGCAGCATGCCTACTGTTACCAGGTCGGCGTAATCAGCAGCGGGAGCGTTACGTGAAAAGTTGATGTGTTCGAAAGGGACGTTCTGAATTTCCGCGGGGAATTCCCAGCTACTCAAGATTTTGGCGCCAACCTTTGGGTGTATCTGTTCAATCACACTGTCCAGCGAAATTCCGTCTTTCAACAGTACCGGGTGTTCTTCGGCATAGGACAATATTGGAAGTATGCCGATTTGATGAACCAACCCCGCAAGGGTCGCCAGATCAGGCCGCAGCTTGGTACGGTGTTTACAGAGAACTGTGCAAATTCCCGCAACTTCCGTCGAGCGTTTCCACACGTCTCGCAAGCGGCGGTCGACAATGTCCGAGGTGGCCTGAAACATCTGTTCCATGGCCAGGCCAGTGGCGAGACTACTGGTCAATGTCATGCCCAGACGCATCAGGGCCATATTGAGGTCTTCAATTTTGCTGCTGGCGCGGTAGAGGGGGCTGTTGGCAACTTTGATGATTCGAGCGGTGAGGGCGGCGTCGTGACCGATAACAAACCCCAGGTCTTTG
The DNA here is from genome assembly GCA_964419935.1 of uncultured Cellvibrionaceae bacterium. GTDB lineage: Bacteria > Pseudomonadota > Gammaproteobacteria > Pseudomonadales > Cellvibrionaceae > CAYQQJ01. The sequence continues at coordinate 15,408 of CAYQQJ010000003.1, read as the reverse complement.
ATGTTGGCGTCGGGGTCGTCAGCGACTTCCCGCACTTTCAATGCGGTTTCCGGCATGGTGGGCAATACCAACCGGTCGCTATCAATCGCGCGGTTTATAGCATCGGCAACTTTCTCCGCAAGTAAACTCATGGTGTAAATCTCTTCAATTCTGTTGTTTCTGATCGAGCCAAATGCTCAACTGACATGGGTAGCATGGCATGATTGAGTGGCCCTCGGTTACAGAGCCCTGGTTCGCAATGAGGTGCTACAGACTAAGTCTAGTCGTTAATTCAGCTCATAGGGCAACGGTTGCCACTGAAGTTTCGCATTGGCGGTGGGAGACAGCGCAACAGCGGATTCCGCGACGGTTTGCTCTGTACAAACAGCGAGCAGTGCGACCGCACCCGCATCACTGGCCGCCGCCATAACCACCTGGCCAACCACAATTTCGCTGCCTGCCTCATAGAGAGCGGCACCGGGGATGGGCACGTCAGAGGATTCCACAGTTGCCCGATACATGTGCTTTTTGAGCTTGCCGAGGTAATGCATGCGTGCCACAACTTCCTGGCCGGTATAGCAGCCTTTGTCAAAGCTGATGCCGTTGGTCGTCTGGAAGTTGAGCATTTGCGGAATGAATTCACCGCGGGTTTCCTCGCGCACCTGACCGATACCCAATTCGATATGAGCCAGATCCCATTGCTCCGGTGCCGCTGGTGTGCAGCTGGGCGCCAGAGCCTGCCATAAGGCTTGAGCCTGGTCTGCGCGGATCCAGATTTCGATATGCGTGTGGCTGTGGCGCAGTAACGTCACCCCGTCGCCCGTGGCAAAGCATCCATGGTCCAACGGCGGGTCCACTGGAAGGAACTCGGCGGCTTCTTCCGCACCGGCACCGATCAGGGCGAACATTCGCACATCATCTTCTACCGCGAGGTCGACCTTGGAAAATACGCTGTATTTGGCCAGAGCCGCCTGGGCACTCGCGGCGATGGACGCGTGCAGGCGCAAGCCGATACCCGTGCCATAGCTGGCACTGGTAAAGCTGCTGTGCATACGGCCTTTGTGGTCACAGTGGGCGCCCATCAACAGCTTGTGCTCGGCCAATCGGCGGACGTCACAGGTGAGCTGGCCCTGCAGGAATTTCTCCGCATCTACGCCGGATATCACAAGCAGGCGCTGATGCTCCAGGGGAATCAACCAGGGCTGACTCGGTGGTTTATCGCTGTCAAAGCGGCGCAGCTCGCCGTTATGCCACTGGGCGCCTTGTTCGCTGAGGAAGGCTTGCCAGGCGGTCAGAGGGGATGTATCGGCGGTAAGATCGGACATGGTGGCACCTATTGGCTTGGTCAGTGCGCTCAGCGTGAACCTGAACGTCGCTTGCTGAAGTCGGCAGTGATGTGATCGTGTCAACTTGGCTGCAGACCCTTGGCAGTGCATCGATTATACTGATGCCGTATTATAAATTGTTGAGGTTTCGATGGAATACAATCGCTTGGTCTGGGCGAGCAGACGGGGAATGCTGGAGTTGGATCTGGTACTGCAGCCGTTTTTGGAAAATCATTACAGCAACCTGAGTGAGGCGAATCAGGACCGCTTTTGTCGACTCCTGGAGGAGGAGGATCAGGATCTGTTCGTCTGGTTTATGCGCAGGCAGGACCCGGAGGATCCAGACTTGCTGGAAATTGTACAGGTGATTCGTGAGCACACCGGCCTCAAGTCTGACGCTTGATATTCCTCTTTTTACCTCGCTCCGGTTGCGGCTCTGGCTGGTTGCAGCACACTTAATCGCGGCGTTGAGCCTGTTGCTGGTTGATATTCAGTGGCCATGGCGCCTATTGGGATGGTGCCTTGTGGCAGTTCATGGGCTGTACGCCTGGCGGGATATTGTGTGGCTCAAGTCTGTGCAGCAATTGCAGCACAACAATGGCGATTTCTTTTTGCTTGTTGATTCGCTTTCTGATTCAAAGACTGACTCCTGCGGGGATCGGGGACGCTACCCGGTGCAACTAATGAGTAGCCACTTCGTGACTCCTTGGCTGATTATTTTGAGCCTGGAGATCGCCGGACGGCGACGCCGCTTGCCACTGTTCACAGACTCCAGTACTCATGACGCCTTGCGGCGCTTGCGCGTACTGCTGCGCTGCCGCGCAAGCGCAAGCGCATTCAGCAACTGACGATGGTGTTCTGTGCGGCGAAGTTGTTCGGTACCAGAATCGTGTCCTGGGCGACCGCTGATGTCGTTGGGTAATCCAGCGAGTAGTGCAGCCCGCGGCTTTCCCGGCGCTGGCGCGCGGAACGAATGATAAGCTCCGCCACCATGGCCAGATTGCGCAGCTCGATCAGGTCGTTGCCAACCTTATAATTGGCGTAGTATTCGTGAATTTCCTTTTGCAGCAAATTCACCCTGTGCATCGCCCGTTCCAGACGCTTCACGGTTCTCACAATACCCACATAGTCCCACATAAAACGCCGCAGCTCATCCCAGTTGTGGGAGATCACGACATCTTCATCGGAATTGGTTACACGGGATTCATCCCATGGTGGCGGCTCCTTGGGAGCTGCAATACCGTTGAGATTGGCAGCAATTGTCTGTGCTGCGGAGCGCGCGTAAACAATGCACTCAAGTAAAGAGTTGCTCGCCATGCGGTTGGCACCATGGAGCCCGGTGAAGGAGGTTTCACCTATCGCATATAAATGATTCAGGTCGGTTTGCCCCTGTTTGTTTACCACAATGCCGCCACAGGTGTAGTGCGCTGCCGGCACCACTGGAATGGGTTCCTTGGTGATATCAATGCCGAATTCAAGGCAGCGCTTTTGCACCGTTGGAAAATGTTCGGAGATAAACTCGGCGGATTTGTGGCTGATGTCCAGGTAAACAAAGTCACTGCCGAGGCGTTTCATCTCATGGTCTATGGCTCGTGCCACAACATCCCGTGGCGCCAGCTCGGCGAGTTCGTGGAACTTGTCCATAAAACGTTCGCCACTGGGGAGCTTCAGGAGCGCGCCTTCACCGCGCAAGGCTTCAGTAATCAAAAAGCTCTTGGCGCTCGGGTGGTAGAGGCAGGTGGGGTGGAACTGGTTGAACTCCATGTTGGCTATCCGGCAGCCGGCGCGCCACGCCATGGCAATGCCATCACCGCTGACGCTGTCAGGATTGCTACTGTACAGATAAACCTTGCTCGCACCACCGGTGGCCAGGACGACGGATTTTGCAGTGAAACATTCGACTCGGTCTGCAACACGGTTGTAGACGTAAGCGCCCACGCAACGCAGCTGCTTGTGGCCCGGTTCGGGCTGGCGGATAAGGTCGACCGCGATGTGCTGCTCGAAAAAGACAATATTCGGATGGGACTCGGCCTGGGCGAGCAGCGTGGTGTGGACGGCCTTGCCGGTGGCATCCGCGCTGTGAATGATGCGACGATGACTGTGCCCGCCCTCGCGGGTCAAATGGAAATCGCCGGCATCGGTATTGCGGGTGAAATTGACCCCCAAATTCACCAGCCACTCAATCGCCGCCTTGCTGTTGCTCACCGTGAACTCGACGGTATCCCGATGACACAGCCCGCCGCCGGCGGCCAGTGTGTCTGCCACGTGGGACTCAATGCTATCCTGGTCGTCCAGAACCGCGGCTATCCCGCCCTGGGCATTGGATGTGGAGCCTTCATCAAGATTGCCTTTGCTGAGAATCGCCACCTTGGCCTCTTCGGCGAGATTGAGCGCCAGGGTCAGGCCCGCGGCACCGCTGCCTATTATCAGAACATCAAAATGCTGTCGGGAAGTTGAGGTCGTCGTCACGGGCGTTATACCTGAAGTTGGACTGTGCATCGACGCACACGCAGTATCGATGCTGGAGGTTATGGGCCGGCAGGCTGAGCGTGGCTGGCGCGCCAGTATAGCAAGAATTCCATCCCGGCTCGCGTGGGTCGTCCAGAGGCCTTTGCATGCAAGAAATTGAACTTTGCCTGCACTGGTATGTCAAGGAGTCTGCGCGGTAGAAACTCGCAACCCACTGCGACCTCCCCACTTCGGCCCTTTGAACGCTCATTTCATTGCGTAAAGCCACTGTGCGCCTCAAAGGCGTGTTCAAATGGCCGAAAGTGTGAATGGTTCGCCTGGCACAACTTCTACCGCCAGACACCAGGGCTAGATAACGATATTAACGTCTTTTTGTAATAGAATGGGCGACATTAAACGCGACCGTGGTGTACCCGGCAGATTCAAGCCAGTATCGGACAGTACCCGAGAAATACTGATGGCAGCCGCGGGTCCGGTTGTCACTTGGCGGCTGATGTTAAACGGGTACAGGCGCTGTAGCGCGTAGCCATGCAGGATGTTTCCTCGGGCGAGGACACTGCTTCAAAACTTATTTTGGGGAGTAGAGGATGGCGGCGCAATCCGCTCAGGATTCTGACCAACAACTGGTCAAACGTGTACAACAGGGTGACAAGCGTGCTTTTGACCTGCTTGTCATCAAATACCAGCACAAGATTCTCGCCATTGTCGGGCGTTATGTGAAAGACAATGGCGAGGTACACGATGTGGTGCAGGAAACCTTTATCAAGGCTTATCGTGCGCTTGCGAACTTCCGTGGCGACAGTGCCTTTTATACCTGGATTTATCGCATCGCGATCAACACTGCCAAGAACCATCTGGTGGCGCGTGGACGACGACCGCCGTCCCGTGATGTTGATATGGACGAAGCGGAGTTCTACTCCGGTGCCGACAGCCTGCGAGATATTGACACGCCGGAAAATCAGTTGATGAAAGATCAGCTGGAGGCAGTAGTCCACGCGGCCATCAGGGCCTTGCCGGAAGACCTGCGCACAGCGGTAACCTTGCGTGAAATGGATGGTCTCAGCTACGAAGAAATTGCTGAAGTCATGGATTGCCCGGTGGGCACTGTGCGCTCGCGTATTTTCCGAGCTCGGGAGTCCATTGATAAGCAAATTGAGCCTATGCTGTGACGCAAGCCGGGGAAATTATGAGATTGCGGTGGTCAGCGCCTGGGGGGAAATTGTAAAAAAGGGCGTCCTCAGGTTGAAATAAGGAAAATTTGTGTAAAATTATGAAACATTTTACAAAACGGTCTGTCAGATCAGTAACGTCACAACTCACATGCAATGTTGATGGAAGTGTTGACGGGCAGGCTACTCTTGGAGTTCAGCTGACTTCAGCCAGATCTCAGAGGCCGGTTCGCAACACGGGTGACGCCAGGCATAATTTGTAGGAGCTGTGTAGGTTTTATATTTACCGCCCTTATAAATTAGTAACGCGCACTCCTCGTTACGGGAGTGTGGACAACATGATGGTGGATTTGCAGGTTATGACACAAACTTCAACTGACCAGGTGCAAAAGCTCAAGGCGGCAACAACAGCTGACCAGAAGGCCGCAGAGTCTGCGCATAGCTCTGCAAGCATGACAAGTATCCGGGAATCGCTGTCGGCTTTGGTCGATAACGAAGCCTCCGAAATGGAGGTGCGTCGAATTCTGAAAAGCGCCGAGTCGGATCCGGATATCAATGTTCGTTGGAAACGCTATCAGGTTGTACATTCCGTTTTGCAGGGCGATCAGGTGAATCCACAGATTGATCTGAGCCAACGCATTAGTGCCGCCATTGCTGAGGAGCCCGCGTTGCAGACGGGGAGTCGTTTGAAGCAATGGCGGGATACCCTGGGCAAAGTCGCCATCGCGGCGTCTGTCACATTCGCGTTCATATTGGGTGTGCAGCAATTTGGGCCTCAGGGCGAACAGACTCCAGCGCAAATGGCGGACGTGGGTGAGCCGGAACTGGTTCAACCCGTTGACATTGCTGACGGCGTACCAACCGGCTTTCAGTTGCCTGCATTTGCCGCAAGAACAGTCAGTACGGGTACCGCTGGTCAACATCAGAGCGTGCAGCCATACGGATTTCCTGCGCAGGCCTATTCTCAAGCCCAGTATGAAGCACAGTTGCAGGAAAAACAGGCACTGCAGAACCATTTTGATCGCTTGCTCCTCAAACACGCTGAACGAGCTTCCTCCAATGGGAGCATGGGGCTAATACCCTTTGCTCGTATCTCCAGGATGGAAGCAACACAGGAGTAAGACTTTGCATCAGGGCAAATTCTGGCTGGCGGCTGCACTGGGAGTGGGGCTCCAGCTTGGCTTGGCAGCACCAACCATGGCTGTCGACGGAGTCAAATCCGTCGAGCAGCTGCTTCGAAAACTCTCTCATACCCTGCAAGAAGAAAGCTACCGCGGCCTGTTTACCTATGAACACGGCGGCACGCTCGATACCCTTGAAATTGTCCACCTGGTGCGCAACGGCGTGGAGCACGAACGTTTGCAGCACCTGAGTGGGCCATCCCGTGAAGTTTTCCGGGAAGGGCGCAACATTAATTGCGTTACTGCTGCTGCACAGTTGTTGCGCGGTGGGCTGTCCATGACTGAGGGTAAGGACCTGCAACTCCACGAGTACTACACCCTTGATCTCGGTGGCGAAGAACGGGTCGCGGGCCGTGCTGCGAGGGTTGTCCAGTTGATTCCCCGGGACCAATACCGTTATGGGCTGACCTTTGCGATTGACCAGGCCAGTGGTTTCCCGATGAAAACTCTGGTGATCAACGAACAGGGCAAAGTCCTGGAGCGCATTCAGTTTGTTGAACTGGATATGAGCGTCTCGGAGATCACCGCCTCGGCCGAGCCGACAGATGGTGGCTACCGGCTGGCGTTGCACCAGGGCACGGCGAGTGGTTGCGGAGATGACGCTGTATCCCAAGATGTGACAAGCGCCACCGCTGGCTCGAATTCCGAAGAGGCCATTTCAAACCCGGAAACTGCCTCGAAATCAGAACCTTTTTCCAATAATGCGTTCCCCACTACCCAATGGCAAGCCGGCTGGCTGCCTGACGGTTTCATTTTGACAGGACGTAGCTATGCCGCGACCGATGGACATCAGCTGACCTACACCGATGGGCTGGCGTCCTTTTCCGTATTCATGACTCCCGCAGAATCCAACCCTCATCCCAAACCCGGTTTGGCTCAGCGAGGCGCAACAGTGGCGCTTATGATCGACCGCCAATTCGACCGGCTCGCCGCAACAGTTACCGTGGTAGGTGAGGTTCCACCGGTGACGGCGGAACAGGTTGCCAGGGGGATGGAATTGGTAGTGGCGGAGGACGCTCCGTGATCACTGAAACCGGGAAAGTAGTCGCCATTGAAACCAATGGCGTATGGGTGGAGACCGCCAACCAAAGTGCCTGCGGCCGATGTGCTGCACGCAAGGGGTGTGGGCAGAGCCTTTTGGTGAAGGCCGATGGGCATCGCAGTTATATCCAGGCGGCGTGGAATGGTCACGCTTCGGATAAATGCCGTGAAGGTGATTTGATCACCATCGGGATTCATGAAAGCGCGGTCTTGCGCGGGTCCCTGATGGTGTACTGTCTGCCCTTGCTCGGCCTGGTGGTCGGAGCAATAATCGGGAATATCCTGAGCTTGCCTGAAGCCGGCGTCGCCGCATCGACAGCCATTGGCCTGACCGCCGCCACCCTTGGAGTGCGCTGGTTTTCCCGTCGCCATGTGGGCGACCCGCGTTTTCAGCCGGTTGTGGTGGCCTTGTCGAATGCTGATTCGGACGTCGTGCAGGTCGCGCCGCAGAGCCTCACGCTTGCGGATTCTTGATAACAACTATTGCTTCCGATGCATCAATTTGAGCTTCGCCGAACAGCTTCAGCCCATCACGGGCTGAAGCTCTCGGGTTGTAATTGAGACATCAAACCTTTCAACATTCTGTTAAAAACCAGAGGTGGATCGATGTTTGCCAAAAGCTCCCTCGCTTTTTTCCTGCTGTTTTGGTCGGTGTTCAGCTGCGCGGCCCTACCGGAATTTTCCGATCTAATCGAAGAAAAGTCGCCGGCCGTTGTGAAAATCAACACGGTGCAGAAAATTCCCGGCCCTAACGTGATGCAGCTGCCTCCGGGGCATCAGGTACCCGAGATATTTCGTCATCTGTTTGAGCCCAGGCAAATGCCGGAGCGCGAGGCGCGTTCCATGGGCTCGGGTTTTTTCATCTCTGCAGACGGTTATGTGCTGACCAACAATCACGTCGTGGAAAATGCTGACGAAATTCTGGTGCGCCTGATCGACCGCCGCGAGTACGTTGCGAAGGTCGTCGGCGTCGATCCGCGCTCGGATCTGGCACTGCTCAAGGTTGACGCCAAGGACGTGCCTTACCTGGAATTCTCCGAACCGGGCTCCCTGCGAATTGGCGAATGGGTATTGGCCATAGGTTCGCCTTTTGGTCTGGATTACTCTGCGAGCGTGGGAATTGTCAGTGCCATTGGGCGCAGTATCCCCAACGCACGAAACGAAGATTACGTGCCTTTTATCCAGACCGACGTGGCAATCAATCCCGGTAACTCGGGCGGACCCTTATTCAATTTGAATGGCGATGTGGTCGGCATCAATTCGCAGATTTATACACGTTCCGGCGGTTCTATTGGGCTGTCATTCGCCATTCCCGCGTCTGTTGCGCAGGATGTCGTTGAACAACTGATGGAAAAAGGCCATGTGGATCGGGGGTGGCTGGGGGTAGTCATTCAATCGATCGACAAGGACTTGGCGGACTCCTTCAACCTGGCATCTACCGGTGGTGCGCTGGTGGCCCAGCTTGAATCCGGTGGGCCGGCGGATCGGGCTGGATTGCAGATTGGCGACGTCATCGTTGAATTCAATGGGCGGGAAATCGAATCGTCAAACGAGTTGCCACACATTGTCGGCGCCACAGCGCCGGGTGCTGAAGTACCGGTTGTGGTGATTCGTGAAGGTAAGCGTAAAACCCTGGACATCAAGTTGGGCTCATTGCCGGGGGCAGATACAGGATCACAGGTGGCCGGCGGTCAGGGGCCGGCAATGGGCGGACGACTTGGCGCGGTGGTGAGTGAGGTGGATCCACGCCTGCGACAGTCCTGGCAACTGGATGGCGGTGTCATGGTCGAATCGGTTGACACAGGCAGCCCCGCAGCGGAAACCGGATTGCGTGGTGGTGATGTCATTGTCCAATTGGGGTTCGAAAAAATTGAGGGCGTGAGGGATTTCGAACGGGTCGTTAAGCGACTGCCTGCCAACAAGCTGCTGCCCATCCGGTTTTTCCGGGATGGCCAGCCAACCTTCCGCTCCATTACTCTGGACAAGTAGTTTCGCACCCTTTCGGCCTTGCCCGGCTGTCTCCGGTCACACTCGCCCCCGGAGACGGGCAGGGCCTTCACACACATGGCTTAGCCTCAATAAATACGGTAGACTTGCGCCACTTTACGGGGTGCAAAACCAACCCGCACTCTCCCTTTGACTCTCAACATTCCTGCAGGGCCCTGTGACTGACTTAAGCCATATTCGCAACTTTTCGATAATCGCCCACATTGACCACGGCAAATCGACCATAGCCGACCGTTTCATTCGTCACTGCGGCGGCCTCACGGATCGCGAGATGGCAGAGCAGGTGCTGGATTCCATGGACCTGGAGCGCGAACGGGGCATTACCATCAAAGCCCAAAGCGTCACGCTCAAGTACCCCGCCCGGGACGGTAAAACATACCAGCTAAACTTCATTGATACGCCGGGGCACGTGGACTTCTCCTATGAAGTCTCCCGCTCCCTGTTTGCCTGCGAAGGTGCCCTGTTGGTGGTGGATGCCGCCCAAGGCGTGGAGGCTCAGTCCGTGGCCAACTGTTATACGGCGATAGAGCAGGGGCTGGAGGTGATTCCGGTTCTCAATAAAATGGACCTGCCTCAAGCAGAACCGGAGCGCGTCAGCACCGAGATCGAGGACATTATTGGCATCGACGCCACCGATGCGGTGCAATGCAGTGCAAAGTCAGGTATGGGAATCGAGGATGTACTGGAGACTTTGGTGCGCCTGGTGCCACCGCCGGAAGGTGATGTGGATGCACCCCTGCAGGCCCTTATCATTGACTCCTGGTTCGACAATTATCTGGGTGTTGTCTCGCTGGTGCGAGTGAAGCAGGGCACCTTGAAGGTCAAGGACAAGATTATCTCAAAGTCCATTGGCAAGGCTCATGTAGTCGATAACGTCGGAGTCTTTACGCCCAAAATCCTGCAGACCGGTGTATTGCGTGCCGGGGAAGTGGGTTTTGTGGTGGCGGGTATCAAGGATATTCTCGGTGCACCGGTTGGCGATACGCTGATTCATGCGAACAATTCCGACACGCCTGCCTTGCCGGGTTTTCAGAAGGTGAAGCCGCAGGTATACGCTGGCCTGTTTCCGGTCAGCTCGGATGATTACGAGAATTTCCGCGACGCACTGTCGAAACTGATTTTGAACGATGCCTCGCTGTTTTATGAGCCGGAAAGTTCCGATGCATTGGGCTTCGGGTTCCGCTGCGGCTTCCTGGGTATGCTGCACATGGAGATCGTCCAGGAACGACTGGAGCGGGAATACGATCTGGATCTGATTACGACGGCACCGACAGTGGTGTTTGAAGTGTTGCAGACCGATGGCGAAGTGATTCATGTCGACAACCCGTCGAAGTTGCCCGACCTGGGTTTGATTGAAGAAATGCGGGAACCCATCGTCGAGGCAAGCATTCTGGTGCCGCAGGAGTATTTGGGTGCGGTCATTACCTTATGCGTTGAAAAGCGCGGCGTGCAGAAGGACTTGCGTTTTGTCGGCACCCAGGTCAGCGTTATTTATGAACTGCCGATGAATGAGGTGGTGTTGGATTTCTTCGATAGATTGAAGTCCGCAAGCCGTGGCTACGCCTCTCTCGACTATAGTTTTACGCGCTTTCAGGCAGCAAAACTGGTGCGACTGGACGTGCTGATAAACGGCGAGAAAGTGGATGCTCTGGCGCTGATTGTTCACCGTGACCAAGCCCATCACAAAGGCCGCGCGCTGACCGAGAAAATGAAAGAACTGATACCGCGGCAAATGTTCGACGTCGCTATCCAGGCCGCAATTGGCGGCAACGTGGTAGCACGAACCACGGTAAAAGCGCTGCGCAAAAACGTGACCGCCAAATGTTATGGTGGCGATATTACGCGGAAAAAGAAGCTGCTGGAAAAGCAAAAGGCTGGCAAGAAGCGCATGAAGCAGGTCGGGCGAGTGGAAATTCCCCAGGAAGCATTCCTCGCAGTCTTGAAAGTTGACAGTTGATAGCACGCAGCCGATAACCGGATAAGCAGATACTCCAATAACTCAAAGGCAATTTGCACCTATGGAATCCATTGATTTACCTCTTATCCTGTTTTTACTGGTTCTCGGTAGCGGGGTGGTTTGGTTGTTTGATTTTTTGGTGCTGGCGAAGAAGCGCCGAGCCGCCACAGAAGCGGTTGACGCCGACTATGCGAAGCTGGATGACGAGACCCGGCAAAAGGACGAGGGTTATCTGGCAGCAAGGAGTGCCGCCACACGTGAACCCTTGCTGGTGGAATATTCGAAATCCTTTTTCCCGGTGCTTCTTTTGGTTTTTGTGTTGCGATCGTTTCTGATCGAGCCGTTTCAGATCCCGTCGGAATCCATGGTCCCGACCCTTGAAGTGGGCGATTTCATCGCGGTAAACAAGTTCCACTATGGTATCCGGTTGCCGATAATCCGCTCCAAGATCATTGATATCAACCAACCGGAAAGGGGGGACGTCATGGTTTTCTTCCGGCCGGGGACGGATATCTACTATATTAAACGGGTGATCGGACTTCCCGGCGACCACATTCGCTCGGTCAACAACACCCTGACCATCAACGGCAAAGAAGTACCTCGTGAATTTGTGGCGGCTCGCCCCTCGGACCCCGGGTTCGAATTATGGAAAGAAACGATTGGCGGAGAGGAGCATATCATCCGGATCTCCACCTATCAGGGACCGCGGAAACTGGACGGCTCATGGGTTGTGCCCGAAGGGCATTATTTCATGATGGGGGATAACCGTGACAACAGCCTCGACAGTCGTGATTGGGGTCCGGTGCCGGACAAGAACATCGTTGGCAAAGCTGTCGCTATCTGGATGCACTGGGAATCCTTGACCAGCATACCCAGCTTCGGTCGCGTTGGTGCTATCGAATAACAGGTGCTATCGAATAAATGCTAATGACCACTGCTGTTCCACAAACTAATTACCTAATGTCTCGAAGAGTCTATGAACCAAGCTCTTATGCTCAACGGTCTGTGGCAGACATGGATTCGGCATTCACTGCTGTGACACGCCGTAAATACGTCCATGTAGGCTCGGCGCCAGCATCCATACTGGCGACGGTCACAACAGCAAATACCGAATCCACGTCCTCGGAGTTTGTGGGGCAGTAATGGCTAATGACAATAACTAAGGCAGGAGAACGAATATGCGCAGTCTGAAACTTCAGCGTGGCCTGGGCGCTATCGGTTGGCTTTGTGTCATCTGTGTGGTTGTGTTTTTTGCGACCTGTGCGTTCAAAATGGTGCCTGCGTATAACGAAAATCAGCTCGTTAAAACTGCATTGCGCAGTTTGGCGGATGACCCCGTCAGCGTACAGGAAATGACCAAAGGGGAAATCCGCCAGAAGCTGAACAAATTTTACACTATCAACAACGTGCGAGGTGACGCAGCAAAGAGCCTCGATGTTGATCGTCAGCGGGACAAGACACTGGTCAAGGTAAACTATGAAGTTCGGGTTCCGCTGTTCGCCAATGTATCAGTGGTCATGACGTTCAACAACGTGCTGGACTCCTCCAGGCCGCAGGCGTGTTGCAGCGCTCCTTCCACACCAGCCACACCCTGACCTAATGCAGGTTAGCCGTGTATCGCGGCTATGTGGCGACGGACTGGTTAATGTCGCCGTCAAAGCTGCCGATACTTCAGGAGTATGAGTGAATCCGTTAGATCTTGATCGGCTATGCCGCCGACTGAAACACCAATTCAACAATCCCCAGCTTCTGGAGATGGCCTTGACTCACCGCAGCTGCGGTGCTCAGAACAACGAGCGTCTCGAGTTTTTGGGCGACTCCATTCTCAATTTCTGTATTGCCGAAAGCCTGTTTCACAAATTCGCCAGCGCGCCCGAGGGCGATCTCAGCCGTTTGCGTGCGGCATTGGTCAAAGGTGAAACGCTGGCCGTCATTGCGCGGGAACTGGACCTGGGTGAAAACCTGCGCCTGGGGGAGGGCGAACTGAAAAGCGGTGGCTTTCGCAGGGATTCAATATTGGCCGACGCAGTCGAAGCGATTATTGGTGCAATATTCCTGGATGCCGGCATGGAGGCCGCCCGTGCGGAAATTCAGGCGTTGTATGAAGAACGCCTGGAGCAAGTGTCATTGACCAAAACCGGCAAGGACCCGAAAACCCAGCTGCAGGAATTCCTGCAGTCCCGGGGCAAACCTTTGCCGACCTATAAGGTCATCAGTATCAGCGGCGAAGCCCACGCGCAGGAATTCACAGTAAGCTGTTCTGTCGTACTGAGTAAAACCAGGACAACCGCAGCAGGCAGCAGTCGGCGTGCAGCGGAAAAGCTGTCTGCAGAAAAAATGCTCCTACACCTCCAGGTCGATTGATCACGGCATTCCAAATTTCCCTTCAGGATCAGGTAAGAACACCATGCAAGAAAGCAAATCCCGGGCTGGCTACATCGCTATTGTTGGGCGACCCAATGTGGGCAAGTCCACGCTCTTGAATCACATCCTGGAGCAGAAAATCAGCATTACTTCCCGCAAGCCACAAACCACCCGCCACAACGTTCTGGGTATCAAGACCGAGGGGCCGGTGCAAATGATGTTCGTGGATACGCCCGGGTTGCATCGCGGGCAGGACAAGGCAATCAATCGCTACATGAACCGCGCCGCCCACGCGGCAACCAAAGATGTGGACCTGATCGTCTTCGTCATCGACAAAATTCACTGGACGGACGAGGATGAATGGATTCTGGAGCGCCTGGTTGATACCAAGGCACCGATAATCGTTGCCATTAACAAGGTCGACCAGTTGGAGGACAAGACCCAACTGATGCCGCAGTTGCAGAAGCTTAACGAGAAAATCAAACCCGCGGAGATTATTCCCATCTCCGCGCTGCGCGGGCACAATCTGGACGCACTGGAAGCCGAGATCAACAAGCGCATGCCCGAAGGCGAACATCTGTTTCCGGAGGACCAGATTACCGATCGCAGTTCGCGTTTCATGGCGGCGGAAATGGTGCGCGAGAAGATCACCCGCCAGCTTGGCGCTGAGCTGCCGTATCAGATGACGGTGGAAATCGAAGAGTTCAAACAGGAGGGCAATGTGCTGCACATCAGTGCGGTGATTCTGGTTGAGCGCGACGGACAGAAACGCATTCTGATTGGTGATAAGGGCGCGCGAATAAAATCAATTGGTCAGCAAGCCCGTGTCGATATGGAAACCATGTTCGACAGCAAAGTTATGTTGAACCTGTGGGTCAAAGTTAAGTCGGGCTGGTCTGACGACGAACGCGCCCTGCGTAGCCTGGGTTACCACGACAACGGTAGCGATAAAGGCTGAGATCTTCCTCGGTGCGCGTTGATCTGGAATCGGTATTTGTTCTGCACACGCGAAACTTTACGGATTCCCGTGTGCTGGCCGAGCTGTTTTGTCCCACCTTTGGCCGCATCAGCTGCGTCGCCCGCAGTAGTAAAAAGGGTGGCAGATTCGGGTTTTTGCGCCCGTTTCAGCCGCTGCTTGCCAGCTGGCAAGGCAAGAGTGACTTGAAGACTTTGGTGGCAACGGAAGCCAATGGGCCGGCTATCGCTCTGAGCGGAACCGGCCTTTACTGCGGAATGTATTTGAATGAACTCCTGCTGCGGGTGCTGGCCGTGGCGGACCCCCATCCCGAAATTTTCCATGGGTATCATCGAGCATTACTTGAGCTTACCGCTACCGCAGATATTGAACCGGTCCTGCGCGGCTTCGAGCTGGATCTGTTGACGGCCCTGGGCTACGGTATTCCGATGGATGTGGACACGCAAACGGGCGAGGCTATCGCGCCAGAGCAAAACTACACTTATGTCGCGGCGAACGGATTCCGGTTGGTAGACGACTTACACCAGGATCATTCGCAACAGCGAACTCCTGCCGAAAATGCACGGCGGGGCATTTTCAACGGCGAGCTGATTACGGCCATAGATCAGCGGCAATTTCTGACGCCGAACGTGCGCACTGCAGCGAAATACCTGTGCCGCTTGGCCCTTGCCCCACTACTCGGCGATAAGCCCTTGAGAAGCCGTGAGCTGTTTGCGCCTGTGAGTAATCGCTGAGCCGACACACCTCTTTGTCTATTAACCTGGCAATCTTGATCGTTGGGTCACGACACTTGCAGTACTCGCATCTAAGCCGACCTACGGGTAACGTTTTTATCGAAGACACTGCCCTTAATCGAGTGCAAAGTAAGAGTTTGTCATCAGGGAAAGATCTTTTGAAACCCTCGCGGCAGGCGACCGCCATGGATGGCGGAAGGTAGAGC
>CAYQQJ010000002.1:0-222181 GCA_964419935.1 uncultured Cellvibrionaceae bacterium | reverse complement strand
CCGGCAAGGTCGCAGCCGCGTTGATGGCAAAGGCAGGTGAGTTGTTCTCCGAGCCCCCATCCATCGAAAACGTTGATGTACTTGCGGCAAAGCTACCTAGCTAGTGCCCGTCCATAAACGGGCACTTTTCAAAAATTATCCGCTCGCACCAACGTACGGCCAAAGCTTTACGCTGCCATTCTCTGAATGCAACAGCTCACGCGCAAAAATTGGTTAACTTGCAACCAATTCGGCCATTTGAGCGCGATAGTTAACGGCGCCGGTACGATTCCGGCGCTATTCTCCACCCCGTTTGGTGCCCTTTCCTTACTATCCGCTGTTCAATCGGACCCATCGTGTCAGGTTGTAAGCGATTGCGGCAGACCAAACAAACGCCATGAAGCCATCCTCGCCTTTCCACAGTGCTTTGCCGGCACCAAAGGCTCGTTTGAGTTCCGAGATATTCCCTTCAATACCGGCGCGCACAATACAGGACACCCATAGATTCAAAGGCCAACGCCAAGTGAAGCTATCGATTCCAACGATGTAATGGAAATAATAGTTTTGTTTTGGAATCAGAAATATGAAATATTGAAATATTGGACACCCATAGATTCAAAGACCAATGCCAAATGAATCTAACGGTTCCAACGATGTAATGGAAATAATGATTCTTCCTGTAATCAACGATACGAGGCGGGAAAACAACAAAAAATTCCAACTTTCATGCGCGGCTCATCCTCCGGTCCCGGAATATCAACATCAAGTTAGTGATGAAATATCAGGAAGCGGCGGTAGCGTATAACGCTCTGCAGGAACTCATACCATGCAGCCAGCGCTTTTTCAGTCGTTGGCAATATTGTTCCAAGGTGGCAACGGGACCAATCGCTCGACAGAATCGCTTTTCGATACCGCAAGCTGCTTTCAACCACTGCTGCGGGTCAACATTGAGCCGCTGGAGAATGGGTGGCAGATTGGCGGGAATACTTCCTCGTTTATCTTCGCGTACGGCGCGCCCAGTCCAATCCACGAGCTCGAGGTAATCCGCAAAGCTGTAAGGCAACGCATTAGCCGAAGTTGATTGACTGATAACATCTGCAAAGGACATTAACTGTGATTCATTCTCCTCGCGCCCTTCAGTTGCTGGGTAGTCATTCGGCGCTATTCCGAGTCGCTCCTGGAGCGAGGTGTAATCTGACGTTTCCGGTCGATCTGCCATACCCGCGCGGATAGGGTTCAAGTCTACGTACGCCATACACGCCAACACAGCCGTTTCATCCAGCAGTGCTTGGGTGCTGAATCGGCTTTCCCAAAAGCGTCCTTTACAACTGTCCTCAGCATTCGCTTTACGGGCGATGTGTTCATTCAGGCAGCGCATAAACCAGCTAATGTCGATTAAGCGCTCGCGCCACTGCGCGACTACGTCATCCACAACATCTAACTCAGCTTTTGAGAGAACGTGTCCTGCGCAGTAGCGTTGGATCAGCGGTGGACCTTTAAACAGAAGGCACCAGCGCTCGATAATCTCATCACGGGTCAGACGTTCTACCTGTTCATGGTTAACCCGTAGCACGATGTGGTAGTGATTCGACATGACAGCATAAGCCGCTATATCAATGAGAAAGACCGCCGCCAGCCGCTTGACTCTGTCTCTAATCCAGCCCCGTCGATGTTCAAAGCAATCTCCCGAGCTGTAGTCAGTACCGCACAAGAAGGCGCGACGAACACAGCGTGTGGTGCAGTGGTAGTATGGGGTGTTGTCAAGCGACACGAGCTCCTTGCGTGGGCGGGTCATGGCAGAATCCTTTTCTGTATGGATGCACAGCAAAAAGACTATTTGCCAGGGCTTGGAATGTCAAGTATTGTTCGGGTGTCCCAAAATACATCCAAGTATTGTTTGGGTTCGGGAATACAGGCGCCGAAATACACATTTTTCATTCAGGGAAAAGCGAGGCGTGGGCTTTCCAAATTCGGCAAAAAGGGAAACGTCTTCGGCTAAGCAAGGTACCTTACTGCCATTCCTCGCTGAAGACCCGTTTCTAAGAAATGGTGCATGAGCAATCAATAAAGATAATATTGCCGAAGCATGAGGTCATCGTTGATTCTCGCATTGTATCAGCCATTTTCTTGCCACCTGCTGCATTGGTAGCAAAAGAATGCTTATCTTGCTTGAGTACGGCGAAACCAATCAATACAGCCGACTACGTCGGCGCCGCATATTCGGACGCCATTCCTGTTACACATTTAATAAGGAGAATTAAAATGCCACTAATCACAAACCAACGGCCCGGCCTCCCCGGCCCCGCACTGCCTGCTAACCAACTAGGTGCTAACGCAGCACATGAAATCAGTAACGCAATTGGGAGAATCACTGCAGCTAATATGTTTGGAGGAGTCGGCGGAATCCCCGGCCTCCAGAATATCTTTGGCTGGCGAGTCGATCGCCAGAATGCTCCTGGTAACTTCATCAATATTTCTGTTCAGCGCAACAATGTTGGCGCGCCTAGCACGATTGCATCCGTGTTTGTACCCATCGCCTACAATCAAGCTCCTCCCGGTGTCAATGCTGGACCTGGCGCCATGGTGGGTTATCAGGCTCGAATGCGCGAACTGGAACGAGCCATCCGGCGAGGCTTAGAACAGAGTTTCGCAAGCTACGCTGCGCCGGCTGCACCTCCCAATGCAAATGCGCGGAGCATTCACCGGTTCGAAGTGAATGGGAACTTCTCGTCCTGACCAGTTCTAGGTGAGAACCGGTATTGTGCGGTGCTGAGTTAAAACAATCGTGGTTTTAATTCCAGAGGTTCCGGGTAATGATTCCGTTGGGCGCAGATTTATTTTAAAAGCTACGGATGCCCACAAACGCGCATTATGGATCCCTGAACTGGTAGGCATACGGGAAACAGGTATCATGGAACGATGAAACCATTATTGATTATCAAAGTTGGCGACGCCTTCCCCGAGGTGGTTCGCGACCATGGTGACTTCGAGACGCTGTTCCAGGAGATTCTGGCCACAAAGGGCTTCACGGCGTCCGTGTTTGATCCACGCACCGGCGGCGCGCTGCCCGATCCCACCGAAATCGGCGGCTTATTCATCACCGGATCCCACAGCATGGTCAGCCAGCGCGAACCCTGGAGTGAAGCACTCAAGCCCTGGCTACGCATGGCGCGTGAGGCCGATGTACCAATGCTGGGTGTGTGCTACGGCCACCAATTGATGGCGGCTGCTTTTGGTGGACACAGCGATTTTCATCTGGTCGGGCGCGAATCCGGCACCCACGAAGTCGGTTTAACCGACGCTGGCCGCGAGGATGCACTGCTGGGTACCTTACCCGATCGTTTTTCCGCACAATTGACTCACGCACAGTCGGTGCTTGAGGTGCCAACCGATGCCGTGGTGCTGGCGGGTAATACCCATGACCCTCACCAGGCATTGCGCTACGGCCCCCGCCAGTGGAGCGTGCAATTTCACCCCGAATTTACGCCTCCGGTGATGCGCGCCTATCTAGAACGCCAGCGCGATGTATTGCGCGACCTCGGGCACGCCCCAAGCACTTATCGATCAGGTCACCACCACTCCCGAGGCCAGCCAGTTGTTAACCACTTTTGCTCAAATGATTGCCAAGCAGGACAATTCAGGTGCATGAATAACTGCAATCCGGATTAATGGAAGTATCGATTACAGCCGTGCAGTTGCTGCTAGTTGTGATATCGAGCATCCACAGATTCGCCGACAGATTCATTAACATTTAAAGCAGTCTCACCGAATGAAAATTCAAGGTGCAAAACAGCATCTAGTTCCAATATTATTGTGAAGGTCCTGACTGACGACTACTGGAGACCGACATGCACTACATATATATTGCTCGAATTTTGATGCTCGTGATTTTTATGGCGTCTTGTGCTCCAGATGAGACGCCAGATAACGGGAATCAACCGGTTGCTGTGCCTACCGAAGAAAACGCAAGCCTGGACGGTCACAACAGTCGCAACTCCCTCGACTGGGCCGGCACCTATTCCGGTGTTTTACCCTGCGCCGATTGTCCCGGAATCGATACTGTTGTCACCTTGCATAGTGATGGCACCTACGAGCGGTCAATGCTTTACATTGATGAAGCCTTCATCCCACAAAAAGCTAACGGCACATTTACCTGGAATGATGTGGGTAACAAGATTGAGCTAAATACTGAGGGCGACGAGACTGTGAAATACCACGTTGGTGAGAACCAACTGTTTCACCTTGACGGTGACGGCCAGCGTATCACCGGCAGCCTGGCAGCTCATTATGTACTACACAAGCACCAGCACGACATGGCGATTGAGGGAAAGCGCTGGAAGCTTATTGAGCTCCGCGGCCGCCCGGTCGAAACCGAACGAGACGCGGTGCTTATGTTGCAAGCCGAAGGCTCCGTTGCCAGCGGCAACTCGTCCTGCAATTCGTTCTCTGGCAATTATGCCATCAAGAATGGCCAGCGCATCAGTTTCGGGCAGAATATTGCGGCCACGAAGATGGCCTGTCCGGACATGAGCACTGAGCTCGCATTCCTCGAAGTGCTTCGAGCGGTCGACAACTATTCGCTGAGTGACGATGGTGAGCTCAGTTTGAATCGGGCACGCATGGCTCCGCTTGCACGATTTGAAGTGGTCGGAAGAGATTAATCCGCGGATGAAGGTACCGCAATGCCGTTGTGGAATTTATGAACCCTATATGCGGCTGTCGGGCATCCTTTTCCGCATAGGCAATAAATAGCGCAAGGAGCGAATTTCAATGCAGACGAAAATACTTAAAGATGAAGAGGAGCCATTCAAAGCCTCGGTACATGAAGCTCCAGGAGCTTCTCCGGTAGTCCTTTTCGCGGTAGGGGCAGGAGGTGATCCGGAACGTCATGCGACGCTTTTGAATGTTTTCATTGAGTGCGGCTGTACGGTTGTTGCGCCACATTTTGAGCGACTCATTTCGCCGGCTCCTACGGAAGAGGAGCTGACTCTCCGCGCGCGGCGCTTGTCTCTCGCGCTCGACGCGTTTGTTCCACCCGGCGCAACGGCTGTAGCTGTGGGGCACTCCATTGGTGCGGCCACTCTTGTCGCGCTAGCAGGAGCTGAAATGTGGTTAGGCCCTGGTCGGCGCGTGAATATCACACCGGAGAGTCGATTAACTCGGCTAGCCCTTTTGGCGCCACCAACTGGATTCTTCCATGCTCCCGGAGCGCTTGATCCAGTGCGGGTTCCAATTCTAGCCTGGGCGGGTTCCGCGGATAACGTCACACCTCCCGCCCAGACTGAATGGCTAGCTCGCACAATGCGCAATCGGCAAGCCGTGAAGGTTCACGTCACTGATGGCGCTGGCCACTTCTCTTTCATGGATCTACCACCGCCGCACACCACTGAACCATTGCCAGACAAGCAAGAATTTCTTCGCGAGTGCTCAAGCGAGATCCGCAGGTTCCTGGTTGGCTAATCACGCTGCGCGCGCACCTGTTTTTAGCGCAAACTTTTTCAGTTGGTATGCGTGCCCATGGGTAAGGCGACACTCCATGGTTTACACACGAAGATGGTACCGATGCCATCCGGTTTAGGAGGAAGCCATCAGAGCTGAAGACGGTATCAATACCGGAGCACTGTGGCGTTACAACACACTGCTCAAGACGGCCACCACGGTCAAACCCACGAGTCCGATGATGGTTTCCAACACGGTCCATGAAGCAAGGGTTTGTTTTTCGGTCAGGCCGAGAAACTGTTTGACGAGCCAGAATCCGGAATCATTAACGTGTGAAAGTACAGTCGCGCCACAGGCCGTCGCGATAACAACGCAGGCTGTCTGCGCTTGGGAATAATCGGTCACCTGAAGAATCGGTGCAAGAAGACCCGCGGTGGTCACCATGGCAACGGTGGCGGAACCTTGGGAGACACGAATCACGGTGGCAACAATAAAAGCAAAAAGCACTACCGGCAGCCCGGAGGTATTCATTGCCTCCACCAGCGCATCACCGACGCCAGTACTAATCAGCACACGACCGAAGACGCCCCCCGCACCAGTCAATAGAATGATCATGCCAACCGGCTCCATCGAACGCGTGGCAACGCGCTGAACTTCATCGCGAGTGAATCCGAGGCGAGTACCGAGCAGGTAAAACGCCAACACGGTGGCGGTGAGCAGTGCGGTGAAGGGATGGCCGACAAAACCCATCAGCTCCGCAACATCATGGCCTTCGGGCAGCCATGCCTGTGTCACCGTATTCAATAAAATCATGACCAGCGGGATAAGTATGATGGTGATCACCATCGCAAAGCTCGGCACTTTTCTGTCCGCATCACCGTTGTTTTCCACCGGGGCGGGCACACAATGTTCCGGCACCTCAGTGTGTATGCGCTGACCGATAAACTTGCCATAGACTACGCCGCCAATAATGGCCGCGGGTATCCCCGCGGCGAGACCTATGGCGATCACCCAACCCAGGTCTGCATTCAGCATGGACGCTACTGCCACGGGCCCCGGAGTCGGCGGAATAAAGGAGTGAGCCACGGCAATCCCGGCGACCAGGGGAATACCATAAAAGAGTAGCGACCGGCCTGTGCGGCGGGCCAAACTGTATACCAGTGGTATGAACAGTATCAGGGCGACCTCGAAAAATACCGGCGTGGCGACAATCAACCCTATGGTCGTCAGCGCCCAAGGCGCCCTCTTTTCTCCCGTGTTGCGCATCAGTGTATTGGCGATCTGCTGCGCGCCACCGGACACCTGAAGAATCTCGCCAATCATGGTGCCCAGGCCTATAACAATGGCGATATAGCCGAGCGTGCCGCCCATGCCCTGCTGAATGACTCCGGCCACTTCCGGCAGGGGAATACCGCCAGCAATAGCGACGCAAATGCTTACCAGCAGCAGTGCGACAAAGGCTTGCATCCTGAATACCATGATCAGTATCAGAAGCGCGGCAACGCTGGCAAGCGTCAACAACAGCAGGAATGTGGCGGACATTTTTATTATCCTCTTGCGGGCAGGCGCCGAGACCGACGGAGTTTCTGTGGCATCTGAAACTAGCAGAAGTCAAACAAGGCCGCAACCTTGACCACAGAATGTGACAAGGTGTGTGAGTGAGCGCGCTACGCGTTGTTCTACCAGCTTGATAACAGATTGTTGCGAGAAAGGCTAAGTTGCAGGGGGTATTCGAGACCCTAAAATCGTAAACAATTTCGAGTCTCAAATCATTAAACGCTCAGCCCAGGCAATGACCGTGTTGAGTCACCCTATTCTTCGAAGAATGACTGGTACGCAACGGGAATGCTTTTGATCGATTTGATTTTGATTCTGCGGAAAAATACCTCACCCGCTTCGCTTTGCAAAACGATTCGTCCAGTAATCAGGGGATGAACTTGTCCTTTTTCCGGATACGCTGATTCGCTCAGAGCCATGACAACCTCGCCATTAACGATATGCAGGCTCTTCCCTTCGTATGTAAAAAGGTCCAGCGTGTTCCACTCGCCTTTAGGTTTCTCGTTGTTATGGCTTGCCCGACACGTGTTGCTGACGCCGGCTTCGCCGCCGAAATCTAACGGAGGCGAACCGGCTGTGTACTGATAAGGTGACTCTTCGCTTGCTCTGGAACAGGCAATTTTGATCTGGGAATCAGCAATTTTCCACCAGTCACCCGTTGTACCTTCATCGCTGTGTTGAATAATTTGAAACTCTTGTGACAATGGCCACGCCTTCCAATAGTCAATGCCGTGTTCGCCGTTGCCATGATACAGAATTCCCGAGTCCAGGGATTTTTCGAGCCTTGGCGGCCACTTTTTACTGCCCCATTTCACCTGAAGCTGCAAATGATAATTGCCAAAATCCTGCTTGGTAAATATCCCGCCGTAGACTTCGCCTGATATCCTCAAAACCGGCTCGCCGCTTGCTTCACTGACGGTGAAGACGCCCCACTCGTCCCGGTTGTAGCCAACGGGTTGAGTGTATGCGCCTTCTTCATTTTTAGCCAAATTCTTAGCCTCTGTTTCCGAGTTGGGGTAACCCAGGTAGGTTTCCCATTGACTGAGTTCAGCATCCAACAGCGGCTGCCACTGCGTCTCTGCATTCGCGCAATTACCCGCGAATAAAATGAGCGTAGCTATCAGTAACGTGAAACCTTGCTGTGACATAAGAAGTTGTCCAAGTGTTTGTTGTATCAGTGTCCTGGTAACCGTAAGGGTAGCCAGTTTTAACCGAGCTTTTCCAAATCCCGAACACCACCTTTATCAGCACTGGTGGCCAGCAGCGCGTACGCCTTCAACGCCGCCGAGACTTTGCGCGGGCGCACTTCAGCAGGTTTCCAACCGGCTTCGTTGCGGGCGGTGCGTCGGGCATCCAACTCTTCAGCATCCAACAAAACGTTGATGCTGCGCTCGGGAATATTGATCAGGATGCGATCGCCGTTCTCAATCAACCCGATGGCGCCGCCGGCAGCCGCTTCCGGAGATGCATGGCCGATGGACAAGCCGGAAGTGCCGCCGGAGAAACGGCCGTCAGTCAGCAGCGCACAACTTTTGCCCAAGCCTTTCGACTTGAGGTAGCTGGTGGGGTACAGCATTTCCTGCATGCCCGGGCCGCCTTTGGGACCTTCATAGCGAATGATGACAACTTCGCCGGGTTTGACTTCATCGTTGAGGATACCGGCGACGGCCGAATCCTGACTTTCGAAGACCCGCGCGCTGCCTTCAAACACATAGATACTTTCATCCACACCCGCAGTTTTGACCACGCAGCCATCCAGCGCAATGTTGCCATACAGCACCGCGAGGCCACCCTCGCGGGAATAGGCGTGCTCGAGGGAACGGATACAGCCGTTTTCCCGGTCAGCGTCCAGTGAAGGCCAGCGGGTGCTTTGGCTGAACGCCTGCTGGGTAGGAATGCCCGCCGGTCCGGCCTTGTAAAATTCCACCACCGCCGGCGACGGCTGGCGCATGATATCCCACTCGTTGAGGGCATCGGCCAGGCTTTTGCTGTGTACCGTGGGCACGTTGGTATCAATCAGGCCAGCCCTTTCCAGCTCACCGAGAATGCCCATGATGCCGCCGGCGCGGTGAACATCTTCCATGTGGTACTTCGGTGAGTTGGGTGCCACCTTGGACAGTTGCGGTACTTCGCGCGAGAGCCGATCAATCTCCTGGAGCGTGAACGGAACTTCGCCTTCCTGGGCTGCGGCCAGCAGATGCAAAATCGTGTTGGTGGAGCCGCCCATGGCGACGTCCAGAATCATCGCGTTCCTGAATGCGGTCATGGAGGCGATGGTGCGTGGCAGCACGCTGTCATCGTCCTGCTCATAGTAGCGGCGGGTATTCTCGACGATCTGTCGACCGGCCTTGAGGAACAGCTGCTCCCGGTCCGCGTGAGTCGCCAGCATGGAGCCATTACCCGGCAGTGACAGACCGATGGCCTCGGTCAAACAGTTCATGGAGTTGGCGGTAAACATGCCGGAGCAGGAGCCGCACGTGGGGCACGCGCTGCGCTCGTACTCTTCCACCTGCTCATCGCTGGCGTTGGGGTCCGCAGCGATCACCATGGCATCCACCAGGTCGAGCTTGTGCTCGGAGAGCTTGGTCTTGCCGGCTTCCATGGGACCGCCGGAGACAAAGATAACCGGAATGTTCAGCCGCATGGCGGCCATCAGCATCCCGGGCGTGATCTTGTCGCAGTTGGAGATGCACACCAGCGCGTCGGCGCAGTGAGCGTTCGCCATGTATTCCACCGAGTCGGCAATAATTTCCCGCGAGGGCAGCGAGTAGAGCATGCCGTCATGACCCATGGCAATTCCGTCGTCTACCGCAATGGTGTTGAATTCCTTGGCAACGCCGCCGGCGGCTTCAATCTCTCGACAAACCAGCTGACCAAGGTCCTTGAGGTGCACGTGACCGGGCACGAACTGCGTGAAGGAGTTGGCAACGGCGATAATGGGCTTGCTGAAGTCCTCATTCTTCATTCCGGTGGCACGCCAGAGTGCGCGCGCACCAGCCATGTTGCGACCGGCGGTGGATGTTTTGGAACGGTACTGGGGCATGGTGATCTCTCGTAACTGATTATTGCAAGCTGCAAAGGATACCAGAACTCGAGCCCAGCGGTTATGGAGCGGATATTCTGGAGGCAATTTTGGGTACTTGCAGCTACTCAGGTCGAGAACGCTGGGCTACTTGCAGAGGTCATTAACGTAATCCATATCCACCAGACTTGTGTAATCGAAGTCGTCGATGTGGGTGAGATTGTCGTTCATTTTTTTCAGGATCTTCACCGCCATTTCCTGCTCTTCCTCGGTGAAGTTGCCGGTCAGATGCTTTTCCCGGGTGAGTGCAATTTTGATGATTTCGTCATGCAGTGCCACGCCCTTTTGCGTCAATGACACCAGCCGCTTGCGGCTGTCGTGTTCATCGGCAAAGGTGTCCACCAGTCCACGAGAAACCAGTGTTTTAAGGCTGCGGCTGGCCGCGCCTTTATCCAGATGGATTGCCGCGCAGATCTGGTTGGCGGTGGCAATTTTTTCGAGGGAAATCACGGATAACATCCGCCACTCAATTACGCCGATACCGAACAGACGCAAATAAATGCGCGAAGCACCCCGGGAATATTGATTGGCAATATTGATTAAGTAGAAGGGGATGTACTTCTTTCGGTTTAACACCTTGGGCTTTTTGTTCGAGTCTTTTTGCCGTGTAGACATAATCAAGTCCTGAAGTTCTATTGATCCGACTGAGAGAAAACCCCGCACCTTTGGCGGCAACGGTGGCCGCCGCAGAAAGATGCGCAGGCCCCAGTCGATGCACGCTCAATTTCGTCGCTATTATTATCGCCAGCTCTTGATGGAGCAGCGGGTTCATAGTAGCACGACCCGGAGAAAATGGTCGATACATCAACATTCGTCACTTCTACACCGACGCGCGCGCACCCGCGGGATGCTGTAAATCAGCGCGGCAGCAATAAGAAGTGGTAACGCCAAGCAGAAATAGTACAGCGGCCGATCCCGCCGAAAGACTGAATCGGTGTTTGAATATGTGCGGGAACATTCAGCTCACGCAGTTTTTCGTAAAGAGGTCCGGTATTTGTCAGCCCGTGGTAGCGCCTCGGTGCCGTTGTTTTCATAAGGGCCTGGGTTGGGCAGACGCCCTTGGAGCCAAGGTTTTTTTACGCAGTGCGCCGTTTCGGCAACACATTTTCGGTGTGCTCGCCCGCCAATTGCCGCAATGCCGACAAAGCGGTTTACGCAACAGCTTCACCGTGCGCGCAATAATATTGTTGGTTTCTCGCCACCGCCTATAGCACGGGCGTCGTCAGACGTCAGTGTGGCGGTTGCTGTTCCAGCCGCCGAACCAGCTCGTTAACCCAGGGGTCTGCCGGTGTGAGCACCTGCAATTGCCGGGCATAGGGCTCAACCTCGTCCCATTCCTGGCTGGCAAGCAGCATGCTGATCAGGGCCTTGAGCATGTCCGCATCGGCAATGCCGCGACTCACGGCGCTTTTCAGCACCGCTATGGCCTGCTCCGGTTGGCCGGTGGAATTCAACGCCACCGCGTAAACGTAGGTGTAGCGCGGCATATCCGGCGCATCCTGGGCCGCACGGGCCAGGTTTTTCAGGGCCGCGCCCATACGCTGCTCGCGCACCTGCAAAAGGCCCAACGCGTGGAATGCAGGGGCTTGCGGGTTGCGGGCGATCAGCTCCTTGAGCAGCACTTCACCCTGTTCATCGCGGTAAGTCTGGCGGTAGAGATCCGCCAGGTTCAGTACCGTTGTGAGGTGTTGCGGGTCCAACTCCAGAGCGCGCCGGTAGGCGCCCTCGGCCTTCGCCAACTGCCCCTGCGCCCAGTAAAAATCCGCCAGCTCCTGTTGCGCGGATAACATATCTGCCTGGGCTTCGAGTGCCTTTTGATAGTCCCGATAGAGCTGCTCCACCTGCTCGTACTCCTTGTCCGACAGCGTATCGACCGCCAGTCCCGCCAACTGCTGGGCCACCTCCATACGCACGGTTTTGACAGGATCATCCACGAGATCCCGCAACGCCTGCCAGCGTTGAGCCACGGGCACGGCGGCGAAGCCCGCCACCGCTGCTCGTCGGACCAACGCATCCGGTGAGTTCAGCCCGGCGCGAAGCGCTTCCATGGATTGAATGCCCGCACGATTGCCGAGAGCGGACAAAGCCGCCGCCTGAATGATGGAGGGAAACTGCGGAGACGTCGCCAGATCGGTAAGTGCGGCAATGGAGCCCGGTTGGCCGCTCAGGCCCAGTGTCAGCTTGTCACTGAAGTGAGGCTTTTGGGTTTTGCCGGCGCCTTTCAGCCATTGGCTGACGGCCTTGGCCGCCCAGGCTGCCGACTGGTCATCGTGACACTGATTGCAGGCGTTGGGCGTCTGGTAGCGCACACTCAAATCCGGGCGCGGGATGCGCAGGCTATGATCCCGCCTCGGGTCCACCACCATGTAGGTGGTCTCGGGCATATGGCAGTCGACACAAAAGCTGCCCTGACCGCTGACTTTGTGATGGTGGTGGCTGGGCACGTCGAAAACGTCTGGCCGATGACACTGGGCACATACCGCGTTATTGGGCGCGCGCAGTTTCAGGCTGTGGGGCTCGTGGCAGTTGCTGCACACGACGCCCTCCTGATGCATCTTGCTCTGTAAAAAGGAGCCCAGCTCGAAGTTTTCATCCAGAATCTGGCCGTCCGCGTGGTAGAGCGGCGGGAGTGGCAACGCCAGTTGATAGACATCGTGATAACTCTCACCCTGATGCTCCACGCCGACGATGTGACGACGGGAGTGGCACCCGCCGCAGGTATCGAGCTGAAGGTTACCTGGGCTTAGGCCATGTTTTCCTGCGGTGCCCGCGGCTGCCTTGGGCATGACTTTGTGAGCGGTGGTGTTGTCCTTTTCGCTACTGAGCAACCATTGCCCCACGGCACTGACGGGCCACAAGCCGTGGCCTTGTGGCGCCGCATCGGCTTTTCCGGATTCTTTCGCGTTCTGAGCCCAGCTCTGATGTTGCTGGCCGGGGCCGTGGCAGGCCTCACAGGCGACGTTGATTTCCTGCCAGTGGGTGGCAAAACTGCGGGAGACTGGGTCGTAGTTCTTTTCCAGCCCGGTGGAATGACACTCGGCGCAACGGCTGTTCCAGTTGAAATAGGTTCCGGTCCAGTGCAGTTGGTCCGTGTGATCCACCGGCTCATCAGGATAAAGGTGGAACCAGCGCTGGCCGCCCTCTTCCACAGGCCGGGAGTCCCAGGCCACGGTCAGCGCCTGTAAATGTCCATCGCCCACGTCCAGCAAATACTGCTGCAGGGGATAGACGCCAAACGTGTAGGGTATAGCGAACTCCTGAGCCTTGCCCTCGGCATTGTCCGTGGTGACAAAAAACTTGCCTTCGCGCTTGGTGAAGCGGGTTTCCCGACCAAAATGCTCGAAGCGCGTGTTGTTGAAGTTGCCCAGCACCGTGTCGGCAGTGGCCGGCTGCATCGCGCGCTCGTGATCCGACCCGAGCCACAGGTGGTACTCATTCTCGTGGCAGCCAGCACACGCCTGGGTGCCGATGTAGCCTTGGCTATCGACATCCACCTGAGCCGTGGCAGCCATCGGCACCAAAGATGTAATGACCAGTAATACGGCCAGCGAGGTCCCGACTTGCAACCGCCCCACCAAACCCACTGAGCGCCGCCCCGGCGCAGGATCACCGGTATTCACGGGCGGCTGGGTAGTACCGGGAGCTGCCAATACGGGCTTGTAAACATTCTTCAACAATCTGTTACGGCAATGCATTCACTTGGGGTCACTTGAGCAGGGCTTTCATCCTGGCTTCGGCGGCGGGGAAATCCTCGTCAACGCCAATCAGGTCGTGGACCTCCATGATAGCAGTGCGCAGGCTGATAATCTCCTGCAGATCCTTGCCCGCTTCCCGGTAGACCATATGCTCCTGGGTGGAAGATGGAAGAGCGGCTGAACAGGTCGCACAGCTGGCCCCAGACTTTCTTTGATAGATGCGTGAGCCTCATCATTATTGGCATAGCAACCATTTGTCAACTACCCACAGTGCGGTGTACACCCACGTCATCCGGCGTTCTCGCGTCTTATAGCCAATAGCAATCAAGTCGATGCCAATAATTAATTATCAATATGGATCGTCAGGCGATACATTAGATCCGTACACAGCAACACCCCACGACATCAAGCATCTATCAGGAGTTTTGACTATGTCTTTAATCAATACCCAAGTTAAACCGTTCAACGCCACGGCTTATCACAACGGCCAATTCGTCGAAGTGTCCGAAGCAGACCTGAAAGGCAAGTGGTCGGTATTCTTTTTCTATCCGGCGGACTTCACCTTCGTGTGCCCCACCGAACTGGGCGATCTAGCCGATAACTACGAAGAGTTCAAGAAGTTGGGCGTTGAGATCTACGGCGTATCCACGGACAAGCACTTTACTCACAAGGCCTGGCACGACAGTTCCGAAACCATCGGCAAGATTCAGTACCCGATGATTGGCGACCCGACCTTAGCAATCTCTCGCAATTTTGAGGTGCTGATCGAAGAGGACGGCGTTGCCGAGCGCGGCACCTTTGTCGTCGACCCCGAGGGCAAGATTCAAATCATCGAGCTGAACGCCGGCAACATCGGTCGCGACGCGTCGGAGCTGCTGCGCAAGATCAAAGCCGCTCAGTATGTTGCTGCCCACCCCGGTGAAGTTTGCCCGGCCAAGTGGAAAGAAGGCGAAGCGACCTTGGCGCCGTCTTTGGATCTGGTAGGCAAGATCTAAGCGAAGCGTTAAGCAGAACCCGCGTTAAACGAGTGGTCGCCTCGCGGCCACTCACTGCCGACGCCATTGCTCTGCGCTTCTTCGCTTTGTCATTAACAGGAACACGTATCCAGGAACCTCTTACTCAGGAACACTCTCATGTTGGACGCCAATCTCAAGAATCAATTGAAGACTTACCTGGAGAAAGTGACCCAGCCCTTCGACATAGTCGCGTCCCTCGATGACAGCGACAAATCCAGGGAGCTGAGGGAACTACTCGAGGAAATCGCCAGCCTGTCCACGCTGATACAGTTGCGTGACGACGGCGACGATACACGCAAACCCTCATTCTCATTAAACCGTCCCGATGGCGATATCAGCCTGCGATTTGCCGGCATTCCCATGGGT
This sequence comes from uncultured Cellvibrionaceae bacterium, assembly GCA_964419935.1. Lineage (GTDB taxonomy): Bacteria > Pseudomonadota > Gammaproteobacteria > Pseudomonadales > Cellvibrionaceae > CAYQQJ01. Next base: position 207,047 of record CAYQQJ010000002.1, on the reverse strand, counting down.
CATGAATTCACCTCACTGGTGTTGGCATTGCTGCAGGTTGGCGGCCATCCATCCAAGACCAGTGCGGACGTCATCGAACAGATCAACAGTCTCGATGGCGAGTACAATTTTGAAACCTATTTTTCGCTGTCCTGCCAGAACTGTCCGGACGTCGTGCAGGCCCTTAACCTGATGGCCGTGCTCAACCCGAACATCCGCCACGTCGCCATCGACGGCGCATTGTTCCAGGCGGAAGTTGAAGAACGCCAGGTAATGGCCGTGCCCAGCGTTTACCTGAACGGTGAACCCTTCGGCCAGGGCCGCATGAGTCTGGAGGAAATAGTCGGCAAGCTCGACACCGGCGCATCCGCGCGGGACGCTGAAAAACTCGCCGCCAAAGAGGCCTTCGATGTATTAGTTGTGGGCGGTGGACCCGCCGGCGCTTCCGCGGCCATTTACGCCGCACGCAAAGGCATACGCACTGGCGTGGCGGCCGAACGTTTCGGCGGCCAGGTATTGGACACCATGAGCATCGAGAACTTCATTTCTGTACAGGAAACCGAAGGCCCCAAACTCGCCGCGGCACTTGAAGAGCATGTCAAACAATACGACGTGGATATTATCAATCTGCAGCGGGCGGTGAAGTTGGTCCCGGCCACTGAAGAAGGTGGCTTGAATGAAGTGGAATTTGCGTCCGGTGCAACCTTGAAAGCCAAAACGCTGATTCTCGCTACCGGGGCGCGCTGGCGTGAAATGAATATTCCCGGTGAACAGGAATACCGCACCCGCGGCGTGGCCTATTGCCCGCACTGTGATGGCCCCTTGTTCAAGGGCAAACGCGTGGCGGTAATCGGCGGTGGTAACTCCGGCGTGGAGGCAGCCATCGACTTGGCCGGTATTGTGGCTCACGTTACTTTGATTGAGTACGACAGCCAGCTGCGCGCAGACGATGTGTTACAGCGCAAATTGCGCAGCCTGCCCAATGTGGATGTGATCACCAGCGCCCTCACCAGTGAAGTGAAAGGCGACGGTAAAAAAGTTACCGGTCTGCAATACAAAGATCGTAATTCCAGTGAATATCACTCGCTGGAACTGGACGGGATTTTCGTACAGATTGGTTTGGTACCCAACACGGACTGGCTCAAGGGAACCGTGGAACTGTCACCTCGAGGCGAAATTATTGTTGACGCGCGCGGTGCCACATCACTACCCGGTGTATTCGCTGCCGGCGATGTAACAACCGTGCCCTACAAGCAGATTGTAGTAGCTACCGGCGAAGGCGCAAAAGCTTCTCTCAGTGCTTTTGATTATTTGATTCGCACGCCGATCGCGGCATAGGAAACGTCCGGGAGCCTCGGCTTCCGGATGTTAGTTATTGCCATCCTTCCAAATTAAGGTCCTGCTTCGAGGAATCAAAAAACAAGCCCTTGGATATGCAGCGTCCAGTGGCAGACATGGATCCGGTATTCACTGCTGTGACACGCCGTAAATACGTCCCTGTAGGCTCGGCACCAGCATCCATGCTGGCGACGGTCACAACAGCAAACACCGAATCCACGTTCTCGGAGTTTGTGTGCAAACAATGGTTACGTATAAAAGCGCTCACTACTTTATGCGTATCACAGGTTTTACGGTTCATTTACCTTTGAAAAATCAAAATCGTAAATGTTTAGCTCATCGCCTATATGTAACCGCACTTCACGTGCTCCTGCACCCAATGCGAGCTCTCTGAACAAACGACATTCCACCTCCGTGATTCCGCCCTCCAGCCGCTCTCTCGGGTGCATCACAACCAAAGGACGCGGATGAAAAACGGTGGCTTTGTATACCGTGCGTACCCCATGCTGAAGTACCTTTTCAGCTTTCTGGAAGCTATTGACGAGTAGCCGTGGGTGAGCAAACGGATTACTCGCCTCTACTCCATCCACACCGCGGAGCCCATAGGCCTCATTGCCAATGGCCTTGACGATAGGTTTTTTGCTATTGGCTAAGTCGAGTGCAATCCAGGGGATTTCGTCATAGACAGATTGCGTTTCCACATGCACTATTTTTAAACGCTCCTCCCAGATTTGAACATACACAGTTCCGAAAAATATTTTCCTGATCAGATTCCACATTCGTTGTCCTTTGGCGCTGTTTCTTGTAAGCATGACTTCACCACCTTTTACAGGCGCCTAAACTTTACTATAGTGGCGCTCTTTATCACAGCAAGGGTCACCGTTCATGTCGAAGATTTGGGATTCCGCCACAAAGAGCATTCTTATTACCGGCTGTTCCTCGGGGATCGGACTGGCAGCGGCCTGGGCGCTTCAGGAACGGGGTTATCAGGTAATTGCGAGTTGCCGGCAACTCAGCGATGTTGAACGACTGCGCGAGGACGGGTTAAAGCATGTTATTCAGTTGGACTTGGCATCGTCGGAATCAATACAGCGCGCTGTTGGGGAAACACTGACTATCGCCAACAATACATTATTCGCGTTGTTCAACAACGGTGCCTATGGTCAGCCTGGCGCGGTTGAAGACCTGAGCCGGGATGCCTTGCGGCGACAATTCGAAACCAATCTTTTCGGCACTCACGAGCTGACCTGCGCATTACTGCCGCATCTGTTGGAACAACCGGATGCGCGCATTGTGCAAAACAGCTCGGTGTTGGGACTGGTCGCCATGCGCAATCGCGGCGCTTACAACGCCAGCAAATTTGCGCTGGAAGGTTTAACAGATACGCTGCGTTTGGAACTGAAAGATACTTCGGTGAAAATCTCTCTGATTGAACCGGGGCCGATTACCAGCAACTTTCGCAAGAATGCGCTCGCAGCCTTCGAGCGTGAAGTGGACATCGAAAACAGTCGACATGCAGTCAGTTATCAACAAGCGTTACAACGCTTGCGCAAACCCGGCCCCGCAGCACCTTTTACCTTGCCGCCGGAAGCCGTGGTCACAAAATTGATTCACGCACTGGAGTCGCCCAACCCGCGGCCGCGTTATTACGTGACAGTTCCGACTTACCTGATGGGCACACTTAAACGCCTCACCAGCAGCCGCGTACTGGACTGGCTGGTATTGAAACTCGGCAAGGCCTGAGAACGCCCTGTTTCACCGATACCGCAATAACTCCTGTTTCGGAGTTCAATGGTCCCACGCTTAAGGCGTGCACGTAGTGAGGTTCGATTTGGGGTAGGGTTTTTCAAGACCCTGGCCCGCGGGATTCGGGCGAGGAGCCCCCAGGGACGGGTTTACGGCGTGTCTTGAAAAGCCCTACCCCGAAGCGGGCCGACGCTAAAACCACTTAAAGGGCGGCATCAAGAGCCTTCTGAACTCCGAAACTTGAGTAATAACAAATTGTTTTACCCCAACACCTCAGCGAGATACTTCCCGGTGTGCGACCGTTTCCTTTTTACCACTGTCGCTGGTGTGCCTTGCGCGATCACTTTTCCGCCCTGGCTGCCACCTTCCGGGCCCATGTCAATAATCCAGTCCGCTTCCGCAACCACATCCAGGTTGTGTTCGATAACGAGCACGGAGTTGCCGGCATCCACCAGACGATGCAATACGCGCAGCAGTTTTTCCACGTCTGCCATGTGCAGGCCGACGGTGGGTTCATCCAGTACATAGAGATTGTGCTGGGAGGTTCGGCCGCGGGTGTCTTCCGGTGTCATGCGAGCTTTCGCCAGCTCTGCCACCAGTTTGATGCGCTGCGCTTCGCCACCACTCAACGTCGGACTTTGTTGGCCGAGCGTGAGGTAGCCGAGGCCGACGTCCTGCAACAAACACAGGGCGTGGTGTACTTTGCTGATTGGTTCAAAGAACGCGGCGGCTTCGTCGATGTTCATCGCCAGCACGTCGCCAATGTGTTTGCCTTTGTACAACACGCTTAGGGTTTCGTCGTTAAACCGCCAACCGTGACACACATCGCAGGGTACGCGTACATCGGGCAGGAAGTTCATTTCGATTTTTTGCATGCCCTGGCCGCCGCAAGCCTCACAGCGGCCATCACCAGCGTTGAATGAAAACCGAGCCGGGGTGTAGCCTCGCAGCCTTGCGTCCACTGTACCCGCAAATAATTTTCGGATGGTATCCCAGATGCCGATGTAGGTACCTGGGCAGGAGCGTGGAGTTTTGCCTATGGGCGTTTGGTCCACTTCCAGAATACGGTCAACGCTCTCCCAGCCGGAGAGATTGTCGCAACCTTGCCAGCGGTGTTTCTTTTTGCGTCGGTTGGCGATGGCCGTCTTCAGGTTGGGATAGAGTACGCCGCGTATCAGGGTACTTTTGCCGCTGCCGCTCACGCCGGTAACCGCCACCAGTTGTCGCAGGGGAATATCGACGTTAACGTCTTTTAAATTGTTTTGTGTTGCTCCTGTAATGCTGAGTTTGTCCTGCGGCCAAAGCGCGCGCATTTCTGGATTACGGATTTCCCCAAGCGGGTGACGCAGAGGGTTGGACAGCATTTGCCCGGTAAGGGAGTTTTTGTTGCGCATGATTTGCGCGAGGCTACCGGTGGCCACCACCTCGCCGCCGTTCACACCGGCACGGGGACCCATATCGATCAGATGGTCCGCCTCACGCATAGTGTCTTCATCGTGCTCAACCACGATAACCGTATTACCTTGCTGCTGCAATTCACGCAGGGTTTCAATCAGCTTGCGGTTGTCACGCGTGTGTAAGCCGATAGTGGGTTCATCCAGCACATAACACACGCCTTGCAGACTGGACCCGAGTTGTGCGGCCAGACGAATGCGCTGGGCTTCGCCACCACTTAATGTGGGGGCGGCGCGATCCAGGGATAAATAGTTCAAGCCAACTTTCTGCAGGAAGTGCAGGCGGCTGTGCATTTCAGTGAACAGGTCGCGAGCAATAGCCTGCTCGTTAGCTTTCAACTTTAATTTGCCGAACCACAACTCGGCGGCATCCACCGGCAGCGCCGCCAGCTCGGCAATGGAGCGGTCGCGAAAACGCACCGAAAGCGCGGTGGGATTGAGGCGTTGACCATCGCAGGCTGGACAAACCCGGGCGGCACCTTCGTCCCCGTCCTCCGGCAACCAGTTACTCTCTTCACCGGTTTGTTCGGCATCGAAGCCTGAAATCACCATACCGGTGCCGTAACAGCTACGACACCAGCCGTGCTTGGAGTTGTAGGAAAACAGGCGTGGGTCCAGTTCCTCGAAGCCGCACCCACAACTGGGACAGGCGCGCTCGGTAGAAAACAAACGCTCGCCTGATCCACGCTTGGCTTTGCTCTTTGCCTTGCTGCTGCTTTCCGCGAGCGCAATAATCACCACGCCATTGCCCATGTTCAAGGCTTGTTCCAGTCCCTCGGCCAACCGGTGTTCGTTCTGCGGAGAGACCGCCAGAGTCATTAACGGCAGCTCGATATCATGTTCTTTATAGCGGTCCAGTTTGGGCCAGGGATCAGTAGACAAGTACTGGCCGTCCACGCGCAACTCTTTATAGTCGCGCTCCGCCGCCCATTGAGCCAACTCCCGATAGATGCCTTTGCGGGCGACCACCATGGGTGCCAGCAGCGTAACTTCCTGACCGCGATATTCCTTCTGTATCCGGGCCAGAATGGCGGCAGGGGTTTGGGGCTCAATGGGCACCTGGCAACTGGGGCAATGCTGGGTGCCGAGCTTCACATAGAGCAGGCGCAGATAGTGGTAGATTTCCGTGAGCGTTGCCACAGTGCTTTTGCGGCCACCGCGACTGGTGCGTTGCTCGATAGCCACTGCGGGTGGAATGCCGTAGATGGCATCCACATCCGGGCGGGATGCGGGCTGCACAAATTGCCGCGCATAGGCATTCAGGGATTCCAGATAGCGACGTTGGCCTTCGCCGAAGATCAGGTCAAACGCCAGGGTACTTTTGCCACTGCCGCTGACGCCGGCGATGACCGTAAGTTTGTCCCGGGGAATGGTGACATCAATATTTTTCAGATTGTGTTCGCGCGCGTGATGCACGCTGATCACCGGCGCGATTGTGGCCCGTCGTTTTTTGCTGGCGGCGGGCACCAGAGAGAGCGCGGCACCTGGAGTCAGTGATTGTTCGTATTCGCGCAAGGCGCGTGCCGTGTAACTGTCATGCTCCGCCATCACTTGCGCCGGCGTGCCTTCAGCCAGCAGCTGTCCACCAGCGTCACCGCCTTCGGGGCCTATGTCGATCAACCAGTCGGCGGCACGAATCACGTCCAGATTGTGTTCGATCACCAACAGCGAATGACCGGCGTTGAGCAGTTGGCGAAAGGCGGCCATGAGTGTGGCGATATCGGCAAAGTGCAAGCCGGTGGTGGGCTCATCAAACAAAAACAAAATGTGTTCTGGGGCTTTGGCCTTGACCTTGCTGGCAGAGGCCGCCAGATGCCCCGCCAGTTTCAGCCGCTGGGCCTCACCGCCGCTCAAGGTCGGTACCGCCTGGCCCAGCTGCACATAATCGAGGCCCACGTCGGCCAAAGGTTTCAACGCACGCTGTACATCAACGCTATCCGTGAAAAACACCAGTGCTTCGGCCACGGTCATCTCCAGCACATCAGAAATGGATACCGCACGGGGTGAGGCATCGTTGCCAGCGCGCAGCAGCTTGACCTCAAGAATTTCCTTGCGAAAACGGCGACCATCACAGTCCGGACAGCGCAGGTAAACGTCGCTCAGAAATTGCATTTCCACATGTTCAAACCCATTACCCTGGCAGGTGGGACAGCGACCATTGCCGGAGTTGAAGCTGAATGTGCCGGGCGTATAGCTGCGCTCCTTTGCCAGAGGCGCCGCGACGAAGAGTTTGCGAATGGCATCGAAGGCACCCACGTAAGTGGCCGGGGTGGAGCGGGTGGTTTTGCCTATCGGGCTCTGGTCCACCATCACCACATGATCGATAGATTCCAGGCCTTCAATGGTGTCATGAGCGCCCGGCGCTTCCGTCTGTTGACCGTGATGCTTCAGCAACGCGGGATACAGCACCTGCCGCATGAGCGTGGATTTGCCGGAGCCACTCACCCCGGTGAGACACACCAGACGCTTAAGCGGAATCGTCACATCAATGTTTTTGAGATTGTGCTCGCGAGCGCCGTGAATTTTCAGTGACGGCGCGTTGTTGATATAGCGGGGAGAAACCTCTGCCACCGCCCGCTCGGGCATTGCCATACTCACTTTCTCAGCACCGGTCAGGTAGTGGGCGGTGACGTTGTCTTTGCGCTTCAGCATGGCTTTCGGCGTGCCAAAAAACTGGATCTCGCCGCCCGCTCGGCCGGGCCCGGGACCGATGTCCAATATGCGGTCCGCCGCCAGAATCACCTGGGGATCGTGTTCGACAACCAGCAGGGAGTTGCCAGCATCGCGCAGCCTTTGCAACACGGTGACCAGGCGCTGAATATCCCGCGGGTGCAACCCGGTGCTGGGCTCGTCCAACACAAACAGGGTGTTCACCAGTGACGTACCCAAAGCCGTGGTCAGATTAATGCGCTGCACTTCTCCGCCACTCAAGGTGCGGGATTGCCGATCCAGCGTCAGGTAGCCGAGCCCGACCTCACACAAATAACTCAGGCGCGCACGAATCTCCACCAACAGCAGCTGTCCTGCTTCGTCGATTGCCGACCCTGTATTATCTGCGTTCAAGCCGAGGAAAAACTCGCTGCAGCGGGTGAGCGGCAGCCCCATCACATCGTGAATATTCAGGCCCGGCAGTTGCTGAAAACGCGCTTCTGCCAGGGTGGCGCCTACAGGTACGACCCGTTTGCGCCCGGCCAGCGCCTGTTCGGCCGCGTCAAATGACCCCACCCGCCACCACAGCGAACCGGGTTTTAACCGCGCGCCGGCGCAAGCCTGACACGGGGTGTAGGCCCGGTATTTGGACAGCAGCACACGGATGTGCATTTTGTAGGCTTTGCTTTCCAGCCAGTCGAAAAACCGGCGTACGCCGTACCATACGTTCTGATCCCAATCGCCCTCACCCTCCAGCACCCACTGGCGCTGGTCATCAGTGAGCTCCGCCCAGGGAACATTGGTGGGAATGCCGCGTTTTTTGGCAAACTTCAGCAGCTCCGTTTGCACTTCGCTGTAGCTTGGGGTCTGGATCGGCTTGATCGCGCCGCCTTTCAGGGTTTTGTTTTCATCCGGCACCACCAGGCCCCAATCTACACCGATGGTGCGGCCAAAGCCCCGGCAATGTTCGCAGGCGCCAATGGGCGAGTTGAAGGAGAATTGGCTGGGGTTGGGTTCGGGGTAGCTGATATCACAGGCGGGGCAATGGTGATGGCTGGAAAACGATACAGGCGTTCCCGCCTCCATTTCATCGTTGAGCGGATACACCAGCACGTGGCCTTTGCCGTAATGCAGCGCCACCTCCACCGCCTCGGTCAGCCGACTGCGATTGTCTTCATTCAGCTTGAGCCTGTCCTGCACCACCTCAACCCGGTTACCGTCCCGGCTGTGCATGCGGGAATAGCCCTGTTGGTTGAGCAGCTGCAAAACGTCCGTGTCGCTCAGCGTCTCCGGCACCTTGATGGGCAGGCACACCATCAAACGCTGCCCACCCTCCCAAGCTCGGTAAAGCGCGTCGACAATGCTCTGCGGTGTGTCCATCACCACCTCCCGCCCACAGCCTTGACAGAACAAGCGCGCCAGCCGGGCGAACAGCAGCTTCAAGTAATCGTTGAGCTCCGTCATGGTGCCCACGGTGGAGCGCGAGGTGCGCACGGTGTTGCTCTGCTCAATGGCAATGGCCGGCGGAATCCCGTCAATACTGTCCACCGCCGGCTTGTCCATCCGGTCCAGAAATTGGCGGGCGTAGGCAGAGAAAGTTTCCACATAGCGGCGCTGCCCCTCGGCGTAGATGGTATCGAACGCCAACGTAGACTTACCCGAGCCACTAACCCCCGTCACCACCACCATCTCCCCCAGAGGAATATCCACGTCCAGGTTTTTCAGGTTGTTCTGGCGCGCGCCGCGGATTTTGATGGCATCGAAGGTCATGGGTAATGGGTCCGGGTTGTGAAGGCTGGTTGAATATACAGGAGTTATTGCACGACACCAAGACGGTGGTGCGGTGCCGAGAGTGACAATAGATCAGGTGGGACGGGAAATGTTCATTGGGTAAGCTGCAATAACAGGAAAGCGGGGGCCGAAGACGAATGAATTGTTGCTCCCCCCGGCCACTATGCTGCCATTAAGTATCAGCGAACAGACCAAGTAAATGAAGGTTTATGCGATAGCAGACATTATGGGTCGATTGTGGATATCATGTACCAGGGCCGTTTCTCGGCCCTGGTATAACGCAAAGCGAGCCGAACACTGTGATAGATATATTGATAATCATCGTCAAGTTACTAGCGAGCGTATTTCTTGTTGCTTTACTTGTGTCTGCGCTGTTGAAAGCTGACCCACGCAGACACAACCCGAAGTACCCTCCCATAGCAGAGTACGGCGCAGGCTTTATTGCATCTGTCCTGTCCTCTGCGGCGCTCTACTGGCTTTGGCTGGCATAGCAGATCGTCGGGTGAATTCATAGGCGCCTGGCGGGCGCATGATGTGACCACCATCACAAACTCGGCGGCGCCGCATCGTTTTTATCGGCATCTTGTTTAAAATCTATGACTTATAACTAACAGCCACATGGACGCAACGACAACAGGGAAGCCTCGCTACCTTTCACCTCGACATAAGCCGCACCGGTGACTTCACCAATGCGATATTACGAGCCGAGCTAGCTCCCAATAAAACGTCCGTCCGAGCGGCTTGCTGCCGATCATGCCAGCGTAGAACCGAGGTGCGGTTGAAGCCTTGGCATACGCGTAGAAACTGGATTATCGTTAAAAAAAACTTTCAGGTAAATACGCTCAATAATACTCATAGACGCGCACAGGATGAATCGTGGCGAAACAACTTTTCTGTTTTATTATTCTCGCGCTTGTCGCACAAGGAGCCGTTCCAATGAGCATGTTCGACGCAGGCAAAGTCTGCCTTTTCTCGAAAATTTCCGGCGTAATTACGCTCAATGGCAAACCGGCCGCTAATGCGCATATTGTCAGGACCGCCAATCTATCACGAGATAAAGTTGACGAAACCCATACGGATGAAAACGGCTATTTTGAAATGCCCGCAGTTTTCCAACGTACGGTCACAAAATTTTTGCCGCAAGAGTTCACTGCCACGCAGGATATAGTTGTCCACTACGGAGGGAAAGAGTACAAAATGTGGACTGCAGTGAAACGTAATCCGAGCGAGAACGCCGAATCAAAAGGGAAAGACCTCGTGGTTACGTGCGAACTCAACAGCGACGAGACACTGATAAAGGTCAACAATTCGCCGATATTCAGTTTATGCAAATGGGATGTAGAACCAGATAAAAAAAGGAAGATATTCTGATGCCAATACTTACACCAGACCAAGCTGTCACCCTCGCCGACGATGTCTACGCGTTAAGTAGGCTTCAAACAATTGAAAAAGCTTTGAAGTACCTTAGCGACGAGTACGACGGCCACTTCACGTTCCCTGAGGAGCGAATGCTGAAAGGTAAAACAGGCGGCCCTGGATTCATCAAATGCAGAACAGCGTTCGGTTTCATGCTAATTGGCAAGGGTCAGTACAAAGGACAAGCGTTCATTTTGTTCAGGGGCACCCAATACCTTGCTGATTGGTTAACAAACCTTAACGTACTCCACACCAAATCCTGCTTCAATGAGTTTGTGCACGATGGTTTCAATACCGCTTTTAAAAGCATGAAACCGCAGCTAACATCTTTTCTCTCCACCATTCAAGCACAGGGAATCCATACGGTCCATTGTATCGGCCACAGTCTTGGTGGTGCTATTGCAACCTTGTGCGGCGAATGGATCAAAGCGGCGTGCAAAATCCGTCCTTACGTATATTCGTTTGGCAGCCCCAGAGTCGGTTTCGACGGATTTGCGCGTGCATGTACACGAGAAATTGGCAGCTCGCACATATTCAGGGCGTACCATAAAACGGACATAGTCCCCTGCATTCCCATCTGGCCTTATGTACACACACCCAATGACGGAACCGAATACTATCTTCCGTCCCCTGGGTTACTGCCTGGAGCCGAATACCACGATATGCAGCACTACAAAAACTCGGTCGAAAACAAGTCGTGGCTCACCCTCTCTGGAATCAAACCGGAAAAAAGAAGTGACGCCAGCATTGCTGTCTGGCTCAAGAAAGAGGGACCAGTTGGGTTGACGATCAGCGCCATCGGCTGGATCGACGGCGCAATTAAATTTGTTCTCCGGCAGTGTGTTGCAGGCGCCGATCGGATCCTGTCAACCGCGGTTGGCACCTCCGCCACCATCATGGACCGCCTCGCCTATATGCTCAGCAAGGGCGTCACGTTAGAAGAAAACGTTTCGGCATGGGTGGTTTATCTAATGAGAAAAATAGCAGCATTTGTGGGACGCTGCCGGGACCTGTCGGACAAGGATCTCAACCAGAGCTTCATCAAAGTGTTGTTCGTGGAACTACAAAAGAAGGTCAACGCTACTGCACAGAACGCCCTAAGCCAAGCTCTTGTGGCGGGCCGCGCGCTTTGACAAGCGGGGCTTATCGAATAAGGTCGCTCAGTTATACCCTTGTATAACCGCCACCTCTTGTTATACTGTTGTATAACACATTCATGGAGACCGGCTGGAGGCAACCGTGACAGAAGTCATTGTTCGTAAATCAGGGGGGGCGACAATAGTCAGCATCCCCAAGGTAGTTACAGAGCTTGCAGGCATAACGGTTGGAACCGTGTTGGATCTTTCCGTGGTCGACCACACCATTGTCTTGAAGCCCAAGAAAGAGCTCACATTGGAGCAACTGTTAGCGGACAGCCCCAAAGAAAAGCTGGAACTTACTGAAGAAGATAAAGCGTGGATGTCAATGCCGCCAGTCGGGAAGGAGGTTTAATGTACGTGCCGGAGCAGGGAGATATCATTCAACTAAACTTCGATCCCAGCGCGGGTAAAGAGATCATGAAGTTCCGGTCGGCCTACGTCGTCTCCAAGCAGGCTTTCAATGCTCATACGGAATTCGCGATAGTAGCACCGATAACCAGCACCAAGCGCGGGATCGCGCTTGAGGTTCAGCTATCCGAGAAGACCACTACGCAGGGTGCCATCCTTATGCACCAAATGCGATCCCTGGACTTCAAATCCCGCGGCGCAAAGTTCGTTGAAAAATCCCCAGCTGACATCATAGAAAAAGCACAACAGATTGCTAAGATAATCGTATCGTAGAATTCTCCCACCTCTATATCGCCATTTGCTACAAGGCATATTCAGGACATTGCCTAATTTGCTTTTCAAGGTAGCGTAGCAACATACCGACTCTTTGAATAGCACTTCGCCGCACATACCCTGTGATCTGCTTTCACCGAATTTATCGGTCTTGCAGCCCTTTCCCCTCGAGTATCCGCGGTATACATTTTTCGATTCTTGAGGTTCGTGTGCTGGATTGCTTGGCGCCGGAAAAGTGGAGAATGTATCCGCGCTGTCGTCCCGGCGTCAATTGGCCAAAGGCGCTTGCCAATGCAGGGGTTTCATCAAACTTTTCCTGGAGTTCAGCGGGGAATTCAAGTTTTTCCTTCTCTTTGAAGTCTACCGTCAAGCCGGACGCCTCCACTTCAATCGCTTCCCGAATGTAGGCCCTCACGTTGGCCTCCGCCGCGCGAATTTCACCCAGGTTCGTGAACCGAATTTGGCGCATCGCCTGCGAATGCTCCCCTGGTTTGGCGAGAATTCCCTTGGCATCCTTCAACAAAGCGCCTTTAAAGAAGCCGAGCGCGCAGTATTCTTTCAGTCCAAATATCATAGCCAGGTTGCTGTTCTGAAAGGTGTAACACAGCTTGCCCCACTTCACCTCTTCAGTCAGCTGACAGTCAAGAAGAATCGCTCTGAGCGTCTTCCTTTCTTCCTGCCACTTAGTCTTGCTCAAAAGTGCATCAACTTTCGGGTTCATCTCGCTCATTTCTCCATTCCCTCTCACAATCACGACTGCACCTCAACCACACTGGTGATCAAACAGCAATGGAATCATAAACCACGACCTTGCGCCAAAGGTGTTCACAGTCCTTCACGAACTGCTTGTGGATGGGGTGTACTTGATATACGTTCTGCCCCTCCACGTTGTCAAACAGCAGCATTTCAGACACCTGAAAACTGTTGTCGGCCACGGCACGTTTCTCGGTCGAAGCGGGTACGCCTATCTGAATGCGTTTGACTGTGTCGATACCTTTGAGCGTTTTCAATCCCTTGATCAGCGCCTGCCGGTCCTGCTCGGACTCAGGGTTTTTAAGCCAAAAGTAGACCTGATGAACCAACTGCGGCAGAGCTGATGGGGATGAATTCCCTGCGGCAGAAACGGAGGTGGCTGCGCCAGCGCCAAGCGCTGCAGCACCGGCGAGAAATTCGCGACGAGTCGGTTTAGTCATAAATGTTTCCTTATTTAATCAAATAATTCCAGCCGAATTAAGAACCGGCCATGACCTCTCTATGCCGGTGACAACTCACCAGATGATCGTTCACCATGCCTACGGCCTGCATGAATGCGTAAACAATGGTTGGCCCGACGAAGTTGAAACCAGCTTTTTTGAGGGCCTTGCTCATAGCTTCGGCCTGCGGCGTTACAGTGGGGATATCGGCCATGGAACCTCGCTTGTTCTGCATAGGCGCGCCGTCGACAAACTTCCACAGGAAATCCGAAAAGTTTTCCGGGCCTTCCTGTATAGCCAGAAACGCCTGAGCGTTACGGCGAGCGCTGGCAATTTTCAGGCGATTGCGCACTATGCCGGGATCCTGTTGTAACCGGGCAAGTTTGGCGTCCGTATAACGAGCCATCTTTTCAGGGTCAAAGTTGTCGAAGGCGCGGCGATAGCCGTCCCGCTTCTGCAAGATGGTAATCCACGCCAAGCCCGCTTGAGCACCGTCCAGAATGAGCTTTTCGAATAGAGCTCGATCATCCCACTCGGGCACACCCCATTCCTCATCGTGATACGCCTGGTAGAGGGGATTGGTGCCACACCAGGGGCAGCGGCTGATGAGTTCTGAAGTGGGCATGGATTTGGCCTTATGGTTCATGGTTGAAGCTAACTGGCTGTTAACAAAGCATCTTTAGGCCGCCAAAGGAGTTTGTCCTCGGGATAGCTCTTTCGAAACCCTCGCGGAAGGGACGCCGCGGGGCAGCTACAGGGATGTATTTATGCGTTTTCGAAAGAGTTATCCCTATGACAAACGGGCAGCGCATGCGAAGCTCAGACGAAATCGAGTTTTTCAACAGCCGGCTGGTGTGCGTTTACGGGCGGCCCTAGAGTACTGCCCTTGCGGATATAGATGATGATGCCGCAGTCAGAGCTAATGCGCGACCACTAATATGCTACGCCCTGTTTCAGGGACTTCTCGGGCAAACAATGGTAGCCTGAATACTGTTGGTTTTGACAGGTTGTGCCTTCAGGAAGAACGACTATGCAAATCATGTTTCCGGATATTTCGCCCTACCACCAGCATGCACTGTCAGTAGATGACCTGCACACACTGTATTTGGAGGAATGCGGTGATCCCAACGGCGTTCCCGTGCTGTTTGTTCACGGTGGGCCCGGCTCCGGTTGCAGTAAAGAGGACCGCCGGTTTTTCAACCCCGAGCGCTACCGTATTATTCTGTTTGACCAGCGCGGAGCTGGCCGCTCCACCCCCTACGCCGAGCTTACGAACAATTCCACGCCACTGTTACTTGAGGATATGGAGGCGATCCGGCGCCATTTGGGCATCGACAAATGGCTGCTTTTTGGCGGCTCCTGGGGCGCCACTCTCAGCCTGCTTTATGCCGAAGCCTATCCTGAACATGTGCTCGGTCTCATTTTGCGTGGCGTCTTTCTTTGTCGGCCGAAAGAGCTCCACTGGTTCTATCAGGAAGGGGCGAACCGGATATTCCCGGATTTCTGGCAGGATTTTGTCGAACCCATTCCTGCTGATGAACGGGACAATTTGATTGAGGCCTATCACCAGCGCCTGACCGGCCCGAACGAATTGGCCAAGATGGCGGCGGCCAAAGCCTGGTCTACCTGGGAAGGCCGCTGCTCCACGCTCAAAGCGCACCACGAGCTGGTCAATGGTTACAACGCGCCGCACACAACTCTGGCCCTCGCCCGCATTGAGGCGCATTTTTTCCGCAATCACGGCTTCATCGACAGCAATCAGATTCTGGATAATGCCGCCCGCCTTGCCGGTTTGCCCGGCATTATCGTGCACGGACGTTACGATATGGTGTGTCCATTGGACAATGCATTGGCACTCCACGAAGTCTGGCCGGAGTCTGACCTGCAGATCATTCGCGACGCTGGCCACTCGTCCCGGGAACCGGCTACCATTGATGCGCTGGTGAAGGCCACTCACGCCATGGCGGAGTTGATTACAGGCGACCCGGATAATTCGGGGTGATGAGAAATAAAAATGACCGCGCGAATAGTCAACGCGGCATCAACCCTGCGCCGGCCAACGCAATTCGAAGCACGCCCCCCCGTCGCTCGAGTCACGCAAAATAACTTTGCCGTGATGCCACTTCAGAATACGCCGCACAATGGCCAGACCAAGACCAAACCCGCTGCTGCGGGAATTGACTTCACTGCTGAGTCTGACAAAGGACTGAAAAACGCGCTCACGCTCAGCTTCCGGCACACCGGGGCCATCATCTTCAACGCGTAAATAATATTCACCGCCCTCGGCACCCATGGTCACGGTCACCTCACATTCTGCAAAGCGCCAGGCATTGTGCAGCAGGTTATTGATCGCCGTCTCCATCAAGTACCATTCACACACCACTTCAACACCCTGAAGCTGATCCTTGATTGAAACCTGCTTGTGTGCCTCCGCGGGCAGGCGAGTGACCAGCTGTTCAACCAGTGCGCGCAGGTCCCCCGGCTGGCAATGCAGTTCCCGGTTTTCCTGCTCAAACGCCGCATATGCCAAAAGCTCATTCACCAACACATCCATCTCGGTAACATCCTGCCGCGCACTGAGAATTTGTTTGCGCATCTTTTCGGGATTTTCGCTGGAGCCAGCCAACTCCAGCGCGAATTTCATCCGCGCCAAGGGCGTACGCAATTCGTGAGAAACCGCGTAAGTCATTTCCTTGTGAGAAGCCAGGAGTTCGCGGATGCGTTCTGCCATGCGGTTGAATGCCAGGGACAATTCATAGGTCGCGGAGCCTGCGCGCATTTGGGTGTGTATGGGTGCCGCGTTCTGACCAACCAGCCGCGTCTGGCGTTCCAACCTGCGCAGGTCCCGGGAAAGCGGCCACACCCAGAAAAAGACGACCAGCGCGATGCCCAGGTAAAACACTATCAACAGCAGCTGATGCATCAGCGACGCCTGGCGGGCGTTGCGCTGAGGCGTCGAAGAAAACGAAATAACCTGGTCACTTTGGCCCAGACGCTGATAAAGAATTTCCGCGCCGCCAGTGTCGGTCACCTGAACTATTTCGCCGGCAGCGATACGTCGACCGGCACTGGATTCCGCCAGCGTAGAGAGGGGAAAGACTTTCAGGTTGCCTTCGAGTGCGGCGTCCATTTGCGCAATGGTTGTCGGCAGGTGTTCCGCGGATTGTCCCTGCAACCGCAGCTCAATCACGCTGATCAGGTCACGCTTCGCGCTGCTGATGGCCTGCTCCGGGCCGTAGCTCTCCCAAAGCCTGTCCAAGCCCCAGCCCAAAGTGACAATGGAAAGCACCAGCAAAACATAAAGAGAAATAAAGGCGCGATTCATAGTGACGCTCGCACAGAAGAAAAGCGAGATGACAGCAGCGTTATTCTACAGTCCGCGCAGGTTACACCGCGAGCGAACCGCTCACCAGGCATCGGGCACAAACAGGTAACCGCGTCCCCACACGGTTTTGATGCGGAACGGTTTGTCTGCATTATCGAGAAGTTTCTTGCGCAGATGCGAAACCCGCACATCCACGGTGCGATCCAGACCATCATAGGGACGGCCGTAGGTTTCACTAAAAAGCACTTCGCGACTCATGATATTGCCGGCCTGGCGGGCCAGCGTGACCAACAGGTCGAATTCATGGCTGGACAGTTCAATGGTTTGACCGTTCAACTGCACTTTGCGCGCGTTGAGCTGGATAGATAAACCGCCAAATTCAAGTATTTCGGATTCCGGCTGTACCGCGGTGCCATCACCACTGGTGCGCCGCAACAGGGCGCGGATGCGCGCCAGCAACACCCGGGGTTCTGCCGGCTTGATCACGTAATCATCCGCGCCGTATTCCAGCCCCAGAACCTGATCCATATCGTCGTCCCGGGCGGTCAGCATCAATATGGGGCCGTGATATATTTCCCGAATATCCCGGCAGATACTCAAGCCGTCCTTGCCCGGCAACATAATGTCCAATATCACCAGGTCCGGCCGATAATCGTCCAGCTTGCGTGCAACACGACTGCCGTTTTCTTCAATAAATACCAGGAACCCATGTTCTTCCAGATAATCTTTTACCAGCAGTGCCAGGCGTCGATCATCTTCGGCTAGCAGAATGCGCTGTGTCATTAAAAGAAACTCCAGGGATTGCGGCGCTTTCTGCGGTAGGCTCTATCGTCCTGCACCACTTCAAAATCCTTCGCCATTAAAAGATCCTCCGAGTGTGCCGACCGCAGAAAGAAATGAATATCCGACGCGGTAGACACCGGCAAGCTGTATTCGCCCCCGTGAGCATCCTGCCAACAGCGCAGAGGCTCCCGGTCCTGATCCGAATACAGACACACATCCTGGGGCTCCGGTGTCGACCAGCTGATTTCGAGTTCATCCCGGCAGACTTCGTCCTGAGCCGTGAGCACACATAAATTCGGACGAATCGAAAATTCAATCAGCGGCAGCGATGCCGCGCCAAGCGCTGGCCAGAATAAGGCAACGCCCGCTACGAAAGCCACGGGCCGATTGAGAACCCGCGTCCCGTTAGAAATGGTACACCCCGCCGATGAAGGCTGTGATAACCTTATTATCGTCCACTATCGGGCTATCCGATATGGCCTGACTCAACGCTTTGTACTGCAGGCTGCCACGCCAGCTCCAGCGCGTATTGATGGGCCGGGACCAATCCAACTTGACCATGCCGCTGGTACCGCTGCCGGCCCGGTACGCGGCGGACGGCCGTGCAACTTCGTCAGTGCGTACCCCGTAATAATAGTGGAGAAGTTCATCACTCTGCCATACCAGGCCGCCCGTAAGCGCCCACTGGCTTTTACCGTAGCGCCAGGACCTGCCCAATCCCACGCGAACTTCCTGACCGTTGTGAACACCGGAAACATCCTGCAGAGCCTGCGCATAGAACTCCAACTGATGCATAAGACCGCTATATTCCATACCGGCGAGGGCGGCCATGCGTCGCTCGTGCAACAGGCTCATATCAATGCGCTCTTCCGCCACCCACTTTTCTCCTTGTGCCTCTGCCGATGGGGCTATGAAGTCCGCCGGCGCATTGGTCAAAGTCACCGAACGCTCAACGAAAAAGTTTTGTGGGTCCCAGCGATTAAAGAACAACTGGTCGTAGCCTGGAGTCAACAGCAGATTGAGGGTTTGATACTCGGATTCATGCAGGGTGTAGCCAAAGTCGAGGTTATTGAGAAAGAAGCGCTCACCGTAATACTGGATTTCCGGCAGAAGTACCAGGGGAATGGTCTCGCCATCCACAACCGGGTTGGTGCGCACACCCAACCCCACTCCGAGCGCCAGTTGCCATTTCCCCACTTCAACGCAGGTGTCTGCGGAAGGGTCGCAAGCTGGAGGGGATTCAGCGCTAATCGGTGCGCTGATGCACAGTGCGAGTATTGCGATGGCGGATAAATATCTGAACAAGATGAAAAACCTGTGTGACCTACCAAGGAATTGTAGCGAAGAGTGGCGATAGTATCGCATTCACCGGATATCTTGCCCGACGGTGCCGGTTCCCGCCAGCCACCGCCGGTAAAAAAATGTACGCGGTTTCAGGATTCACTGGGCTGCCTTTGGTTTGGAAGTAGTGTACTGTCTCCCCATGATTAAACGTTTCACGGATGCTGTATGCGGGTTTTAATACAACGGGTAAGGCAAGCGAAGGTCACTGTGGAAGGGGCCACGCTGGGAGAGATAAGGCAAGGATTGTTGCTGTTCATCGCCATTGAGAAGACAGATAGCTGGGCTACCCTGCAGAAGATGGCGGACAAGGTACTCGCCTACCGGGTATTTTCCGATGCCGGTGGCAAGATGAACCTGAACGTCAAAGACGTTGGCGGCGGGCTGCTGGCGATATCCCAGTTCACTCTGGCAGCGGATACCCGCAAGGGCCTTCGCCCCGGCTTCTCCAGTGCGGCTCCTCCGGAGCGCGCGGAAGAACTCTACAGCCAGTTCGTGACATTGCTTAAACAGCGACATTCTATAGTGGCATCTGGCCGCTTCGCGGCAGATATGCAGGTGGAGCTGACCAATGATGGCCCGGTCACGTTTCTGCTGGAAATGGAGTAACCCGAGCTTATCAACAGCGATCCTGGCTTCATCAGATGCTCGGCCAACTGTCTAGAAATTCACCCAGCTGTTCAACGCACGCAGCTTCACCGCTTGGCCCCGGAAGCGCAGAATAACCCCGTCACTCAAAATCTCTTCCACCGCCAGCCCTCCACCTATTTGAGAGCCTGTTCTGTAGGTGGTGCCATTGATGTCCACGCTACTCTCGCCAGATGCCGCGCTGTAATTATGAGCGCTGTAGTTGATGGTTGGCAGCGTCTGCTGCAGAGTCCAGGATAGTTCCTGCACAAAAGGAATATCAATGCGTGATGCAACTGAGTTTTGCGACGCGGGCTCATGCTCCGGTGTTTCGGTCTGAAGCGGTGCCTGAGTTTGAGGCGGCGCTTGCATCTGGACTTGAGATGGACCCTGCACCTCTTGCGGCTGCGGTTTTACCAGCTGGCTCACCGGCACAGGCCGTGCCCGCTGGCGAGCGCGAATCTGGGCCAGCGCCGCGGCGGCCTGAGCGGCCGGATCCGGCTCTTCAGCATCAACGGCTGCGGCCGGATTATCGTGGGTGACAGCTTCAACTGGCGCTGGGGTTGAAGTCGGGTTTGAGAACGCTGATACCTGGGCTGATGCAGGAGTCTCACGGGCGGACTGATAAAGGGTTGCCACTTCCGCTGCTGGTGTGGATGGGGCAACTTCCGGCATTGGGGCGGCGTTCTGTGCCCCATTAGATTCAGCCCTGCCTGACTCAACCTGCGGCTCAGCCGGACCCGGTTCAGGTTTAGCGGGCGATGCGGGAACCTGCGGCGCAGGAGCTACAATAACGGCTGCAGCATCCTCTACAGGTTTAGCGCTCGGTGTCCGGTCGGCCATCAGCCAATAACCAAGTCCAACGGCGATCACCGCAAGAATAGCCAGTCCCGCAAACATCACGACAAGTGATGGGCGCCGCCCTTCCATAGCCACCATTGGCGCCGGTGGCGTGTGATGAACAGTAGATAATTGCGGTACCGGTTGGTGCTGCTCCTGGCGTTCGCGCTGGGCTTTGTTCAGAGCATCTAATATGAAGGACATGTTCTACCTACCGTTCTACAGACAGGACAGGGCTGTTATTTTGAAAGGTCAAATCAAGCCCCAGCTCCTCATTGAGCATCATCAGCGTTTGCGTGCCGAATACACCGTCGGGGCTCAGTTGGTGGTTGCGCTGAAATATCTTCACCCGCTCCGCCAGTGCATTGTTGAAGCGGTTTTCCGCCAGCGGCTCTTGTTGATCGTCAAGCTGCGCAAACTGTGCGGCAATCCAACCCACCACCGGCCCTTCTGCTCCGAGACTGACCGGCTCCCTGAAACTTGCCGGCTTGCTCCAGACAAAAGTGATACCGCCAGACCATAGCGGCCCCAATTCTGCCAGCGGCAGCTGATGGAGCGCGCCTCCAAAACGCAGGCTGGCAGCCGTGTCATCCATTCCCACCAACGCAGCATACCTTTCCATCTTCGCCGGCGTAATCAGGCGAAGCACTGCGGGGCGGCTGAGCTTGCGCAATTCGTTCCAACTCGCCAGACGGCGCTGTTCACACTGATAGTAGATGGCGTTTTCGTTGTCGCAGGGGTGCATACGCATGATCGGTGGTATGTCCAACGCCTTGAACAGCTCCACCAGAGCCGCGGCCTCATCCACATGGCTCACTTGCTGATAACCAATCGGGGACGGGGAATTCGCAGATGCGGCGGGAGTTGTGGGAACCGTGGGAGGTATATCCGCGGCCGGAGCTTCAGTCACTGCGGCCGACTCCACTGAAAGCACCGCCGCATCAGCATCCGGTGGCGTTGTACCGGCAAGCTGCCATAGCAACGTGATGGAAAGAACGCCGACCAGAGCCCAGCCGGTGGCCTGTAGCCACGACCGGGCATGGAGGGGCGTCGCGGCAACGCGGCCTGCCTCAGCCTCCTCTCCCAGCACCTCCAGCTTCGCCTGCCGGCAGACAGTGGCATCGATGCGGGTCTTGTCCTGACTGTAGGCTCCCAGCAGCATCCGGTCACACAACACGTTAATCAAACGGGGAATGCCGCGACTGGTGGCGTGAATTTCCTGCACAACATCGGGCGGGAAAGGTTGTTCACTGGATTTCATACCACCGACATGGAGACGATGGCTGATATAGGCGTAGGTTTCTTCCAGGCTGAGTGCGTGCAGGTGGTAGCGGGCAGTAATGCGCTGGGACAGTTGCCGCAGACTCGGCTTGGCCAGAAGTCGGTTGAGTTCAGGCTGCCCTACCAGAATGATTTGTAGCAGTTTGCGCGTGTTGGTTTCCAGGTTGGTCAGCAGGCGAATCTGCTCCAGAGTGGAAATGCGCATTAACTGCGCCTCGTCGATAAGCAGAACCGTGTTGCGACCCTGGGTGTGGTTGCTCAGCAGGTACTCATAGAGCTTGTCGGTCAGCACTTTGATGCTGGACTCACCGGCATCATAGGGAATCCGGAACTCATCACAGATATTGCCCAGCAGCTCCGGTGCACTGGCAACCGGATTCAAAATTATTGCAAGGTCCGTCCCCTCGGGCAGTTGCTCCAGCAGGCAGCGAACGATGGTGGTTTTGCCGGTACCCACTTCCCCGGTAAGCAGAACAAAGCCACCGCTGCTCACACCGTACAACAGATGTGCCAGCGCCTCGCGGTGCTGGCTGCTCATGTATAGGTAGTGCGGGTCCACCGCAATGGAAAAGACCTGCTCTTTTAGCCCAAAGTAACTGTGATACATAAATTGCGAAAGCCTGAGAATTGACCGCTACTGTTATTATTCACCCGTCGGCTGTCCTTCCCGAAAGCGGTTCGTCTGCGCGTCGAGCCGCCAAACCAGTGTCACGATGTTATCTCTGAAAATGAAAGCTGCCAAGTAGCGCCACTGGCGAATCATACCGCCAATGGCGCCACGGCGCGTGAATTTGTGCGCGATAGCAACACGAAAAGCCGCAAAGGCGGCTGAGAAACCTGACGGCGGCAGGGACTTGATCAGAGCTTCCCTAATTTTCCCGCGGAAGGTTGTTCAACATGTCCTTGCGGCTGTTGATCATTTCCTCATAGGTTTGCAGGGTAGACAGGTCCAGAAAATCATCACGTAAACGCAAACGCTCCAGTTGGCGTTCCAGACAAGTGATTTCACGAATTAGTTGTTGCTGAAGGACTGACGTATTGTTAAAGACGGCGCCAAGATGATTGACGTGATGTGCCTGGCTCATAATCCTTACTCACCCTAAGCTGTACGTTGATTGTTTGGTGCGACGGCTATCGCTGCGTAGCTCAATCAAACGGCAAGTTATCAACCTGCACCCGTCTACGCAGACACCCCTTTTTTTATTCAGAATGGATAAGCATAGACAATTTACGAGGGGAAAGTGCCTCCTGCTGGTTAAATTGAGCCCTAAATGTTAACCGTTCGTCGGTTTCTGACATTTTTTGTCAAAAGCAGTGCAGTAGTTCCGATTTTCGCCACTATCACTCGACGCGCACACGGTCAGCAGCGGCACCATGATCACTCAACCAGGAGGCGCCGCCAATCGACCCCGGCATCGCCGATGGCATAAAAAAATGGATTGAGCAGGCGGGCCTTCTGGTTGTACTGCAGTGAGGTCAGTCCCTGAGTCAACACCCCGCCGCCCGCAGCTTCCAGGACGGCTTGTGCTGCGGCGGTGTCCCATTCAGAGGTTGGCGACAGCCGGGGGTAAACATCGGCCAGGCCTTCCGCAATGATGCAGAACTTGAGGGAGCTGCCCATGTCGACTGTTTCCGCCGATCCCCATTGTGCTGTTAACCGCTCCATCCATTGCGCCACTGCCTCGGTCCCGTGGCGCCGGCTGGTGGCAACCACTACCGGTCGCCCTGCTTGCCGCAATCCAGCCAGTGCGCGGGTGTGTATGATTTTGCGACTAACGAGCCCGTCGTCTTCAGCATATACGCGCTTTTCCGCCCCCACACCTCGAACGCCACTGTAAAGCTGGCGCAGGCTCGGCGCGTAGACAACCCCAAGTACGGGAGTGCCCGCCTCAACCAGTGCCACATTGACGGTAAATTCGCCATTGCGGTTAATAAATTCTTTGGTGCCGTCGAGCGGGTCCACCAGCCAGTAACGCCGCCACTGGCGGCGTTCTTCAAACGGCGGAATGGCGGATTCCTCGCTCAGAACCGGCACCGGCAGAAGCGCTGCCAATCCCGCTCTCAATAGGCTGTCCGCCGCTCTGTCGGCCTCCGTTACAGGGGAGTCATCGCTCTTGTAATCCACGTCGAAGTCGCCATTGTAAACGGCTAAAATAGCCCGGCCAGCGTCGCGGCACAGCGCAATCACAGACTCGAGCAAGGGTTCGGTAATGGCAGTCATTCGAACAGGCTGTTGTCGTTTAATGGAGGCTGCTGCTGGGTGAGAAGCCAGTCCCGAGTCAAATACAGGGCAGCGATGCTGCGCGCCTCCGAGAAATCGGCCTGACTGACCAGTCCTGCGATATCGTCAATCGGCCAGGTCACCACGTCCATGATTTCCGGCTCATCTCCTTCACAACGCTTAGGGTACAGCTCCCGCGCGACGACGATCTGCGTCGCGTGCTGCATGTAATTCGGGGACTGGGTCATGCTCTTCAACTTGGTCAGCTGGCGCGCACCGTAGCCGGCCTCTTCCATCAGTTCCCGATTGGCCGCCTCGCAGTAATCCTCATCCACCTCAACCTTACCCTTTGGCAGGACGAGTTGATAATCTTCCACACCGGCACCATATTCACGCACCAGCACAAATTCCCGATCGTTGAGCAAGGGCACGATAATGACCGCCCCGCCATTACCACTGCGCAGGCGTTCATAAGTGCGCTCAACGCCGTTACTGAAGCGGAGCTCGAGTTCTTCCACACGGAAAAGCCGGCTGGAACACACATTGCGACGCTTTAATATCTCGGGCTTTGTCGGCATACTGGTTAACCACCTTGAAACTCATGAATGGCGCATTATACGCACAATGATCAATTGGCAATCGGTCGACACCGTCCTGCTGGACATGGACGGAACCTTGTTGGATTTACATTTCGACAATTATTTCTGGCTCACGCACTTGCCCCAGCGCTACGCTGCGGCCCGAGGCATGTCCATTGAAGAGGCCAGCGATCAACTCAACAACCACATCAGGAAATATGAAGGGACGTTGCAATGGTACTGCCTTGACCATTGGACGGAGTTGACCGAGATGAACATCGGCGAGCTCAAGGCCGAGATCAAGCATAAAATCCAGCTGCGTCCGCACACTGAACTGTTTCTGCAACAACTGCGCGCCTCGGGCAAAAAAGTCATTTTAATCACCAACGCCCACCCGACCAGTTTGCAACTTAAACTCGAGGTAACGCAAATTGACCAATGGCTTGATCTGGTGATCTCATCACACCAGTTTCAGCAACCCAAGGAGGAACAATCCTTCTGGCAGCAATTGCATGCCAAGGAGCCATTCAACCCCGCCCGCACCGTTTTTTTTGACGATACACCGCGTATTTTGCGCAGTGCCAAAGAGTTCGGTATTCGCCATCTGGTTTGTGTAAACCAGCCGGATATGCAGAAGCCGCCAATAGTGTCCGGCGAATTTGTCGACATCTGCCACTTTGACGAAATCATGCCCCACACGATCCCATCATGAATGAATCCAAATTAACCCGTGAACTAACAAAAGTCCGCGTCGACAAATGGCTTTGGGCGGCGCGCTTTTTCAAAACCCGCAACCTTGCCAAACAAGCCATTGAGGGCGGGAAGGTGCAGGCCGAGGGGCAGAAGATAAAGGCGAGCAAGGACATAACTCTGGGCATGACCTTGAAGATCCGGCAGGGCTGGGATGACAAGGAAGTGCTGGTCGTCGGGCTGTCCGAGCAGCGCCGCGGTGCGCCCGAGGCGGAAAAACTTTATCGGGAAACTGAAGCCAGTATCGCCAAGCGCGCGGAAAACGCTGCGCAACGAAAAGCCATGGGCTCCAATGGCGTACAGACTGAAGGCCGGCCTACCAAAAAGCAGCGCCGGCAAATTCACCGGTTCAAACATATGGATGAGTGATAACTCAAGTTTCGGGGTTCAAGATTGCATGCTTTCAGGTCTGGCACATGGTGAGGTTCGATTTGGGGTAGGGCTTTCTGGAACCCTCACGAGAGGGACCTCGTGGGGGAGCCCCCATGGACGGGTTCACGGCGTTTCCAGAAAGCCCTGCCTCGAAGCGGGCCGGCGTAAAACCACCTAAAGGCGGCGTTATAGAGCTTGGTGAACTCCGAAACTTGAAGTGATAAAATCGCGGCCCAATGTGCCACTGAACTAATGGCTAACTGACTGATGGAAAGCACCTTGCAAAGCAACGATCAGGTACAACGTTTTATTTTTGACCAGGCTGAAATTCGCGGCGAACTGGTGACGCTTCACGATGCCTATCAACAAGCCAAGGCGACTCAGGACCTGCACCCATTGGAGAGCCGCCTGCTCGGCGAATTTCTCGCTGCGGTCACACTGCTTGCGGGAAGCCTCAAATTTGACGGCGTCATCAGCCTGCAGGCGCGGGGCGACGGCCCTATCCCGCTGGTGATGGCCGAATGTACTCATCAGAAAAACGTGCGTGGAATAATACGCAGTGGCGAGACAAATCTTGATGATCTGACCCTGGACAATTTCCCTGCGTTGATCGGCAAAGGCGTTTTGTTCATCACCATTGAACCGGATAAAGGCGAGCGCTATCAGGGCATAGTGCCCCTCGAGGGCGACACCCTTGCTGCGTGCATCGAGGATTATTTCATGCAGTCCGAGCAGCTGCCGACCCGAGTATGGTTGGCAGCGGACGAGACAAGTTGCGGGGGGCTGCTGCTGCAGGTGTTACCGGCAATGGCCGATGCCGTTGGCGAGCGGGACGAAAATTGGGAACTGGCGTGCCAGTTTGCGGCTACATTGCCGGATGACGAATTATTGCATACCGAACAGGAAACCTTGCTCTACCGGCTGTTCAATGAGACCCCGGTACGCCTGTTTCCAGCGGCACCCGTACAATTTTCCTGCAGCTGCTCTCGCGAGCGCAGCGAAAACGCGTTGCGCTCAATCGGTCGCACAGAAGCAGAAGAGCTGCTCGCCGAACGGGATATCATCACCATAGACTGCCAGTTCTGCGGCCAGGTTTACTCTTTCGGCGAAAAAGATGTTGCTGACCTGTTTAATGGCGACGCTTTGCATTGATGGGGACGCGTAGCCGCAAGCCGCAAGCCGCAAGCCGCAAGCCGCAAGCCGCAAGCAAGAGTGTAACTTACTGCACAACCTCCATGTTGTCGCACACAGCTTACGGCTTGTCGTCCATACGGCGGGCACCGCCCGCCACCATCCTTGGATGCGAGATCAAACCGGTAAATAATCTTTGGTGAGCAGTAGCCACCCTACCGGTTTATTGTTTTTGACTTACGGCTTGCAGCTTGTGGCTTATAGCTTTTTAAAATCCAAATACGCATGCTCCAGGGCAGAGACGTCGGGGATCGCCAGCTCTTCCAAACCAACCTTCACATGCATCAGTTCAAATGGCCGTTTCTTCGCTTCACTATCTTCCTTGATGTCTTCTTCGCCAATGCGGGACATGCGGGGGATACCCTGGGTGGCTATGGCGATAAATGGCAGCTCATCACTGACGCCGGTATTGTTCAGAACCGCCACACGGCCGGTGGGTGATAGCGCTGCACCCGTCTTGCCATTAAGCAATTCAAAACTGACCAATGGGACATCCCGCCCGCGCCACTTGAAGTAACCCAGAAACCAGTCCGGCGAATCGGCGACCTTGTCGCAGGGTGCCATGGGCACCATTTCCGCAATGGTGACGGTGGGTACCAGGAGTGTCTGCTCGTGCATTGGCAGCAGCAGACACGGAATTTCAGCAGCCTGGACAGCTTTGGCGATCTGTTTGTTCTTCATAAGTCATATCCGGAGCAGGATGATATCCCGCACGTTTCGTATGTGATGCTGTTGCGCGATTCCCAGCAGCCGCGTCCTTTCCTCACCGGCTCATGGATTTGCGCATAAACCTGGTCGGAGACCCATTCATTAACCAGAGTGCCGCAAGGACTGTGGCGGCAAGCGCTGTTCAATAAATCTCTGCGCCAGCGCCTGGGGCGAGCCGATAAAGCTGACGCATTGTGAATCGATTGCACATTGCGGCATTGAGTCGATGGTGCAGGTGCTCGGCTCCTGGGCCCAGATTTGCCCACCCAGCCGCTGCATAAATGCACAACTGCGTTTGCCGTCGTCGCCCATGCCGGAAAAGATGATGGCACCACTGCGCGCACCGTATTGCCGCGCCACCTTGGCCATAACCTGATCGATCGAGGGGCTGTATGGGCCCTGCCAGGGTTGACCATTGGGTTGAATGCTGCCGTCGCCGCTCAAGTCCATGGCGCACCGGGGAGAAACGATATAGAGCGTGTTCTCCTCCAGCACACAGAATTCGTCTGTGGAATACACACTCCAACGGCTGTTGTTGTCGATCACCCGTTTGAGCGTGGCGCTGATATCGCAACCGATATGCTGCACATACAGCAAAGCCACTTCATCCGGTATGCGGGGAATGGCGCGCAAGAATTCGGTCACGGCATCCGGGCCGCCGGCCGATGCGGCAATCACCCAAACTTCGCGCGCGCGCTTACCGGACCTTTCCCGTTCCTGGCGTCCCGCCAACTGTTTCAGCTTTCCGGCAATTCGCCGCGAGCGTTCAGCATGGTCTGCGCCGATGTTACCTGACTCACTGGAGTCGCTATCGTCATAGATAACCGGGATCGCCTGGGAGTCCAGACTTTCCAACAAATCCTGCGCGTTGTCGTAACAGGCATCCAGCCGCACCAACCACGCCGCCGCCTGGGGCAACACATCAGGCATGGGCAGAGCTGCATTGACAGCACCGGCCACACGATGGCCGGCATCCTTCACAATTCGCCCCAGGGCGTGAATGTCCTGGGGAGACTCCGCCACCAGCCCGATAGCCAAACCGACCTCGGCCATGGCTATTTCGCCAGAAGCTCTTGAATGCTGGCGAGCAGGCTTTCCTCCTGGTAGGGCTTGCCCATATAGCGGTCCACACCCAGACTCAGCGCGTGTTCCCGGTGCTTTTCACCGGTGCGCGAGGTGATCATGATAATCGGAATGGCCTGCCAGCGTGTGGTGGTGCGAATATTCTTGGCCACCTCGAAGCCGTCCATGCGCGGCATTTCGATATCCAGCAGCATAACGTCCGGGGTTTCATCCTGCAGGATACGCAGGGCATCCACACCATCTTTGGCGGTGATAACGTTGAAACCTTCACGCTCCAGAAAGCGGGTAGTCACTTTGCGCACGGTGACCGAATCATCGACGACCATGACGGTTTTCAAAGCTTCGCTCTCTTCCTTGGCCAAACGCGCCGTTTCATCCATAGTGTATACAGGCAAGGGAGCCGCCAGTGCCATTTCCTTACGCACCAGAGCGTGCAGATCCAGAATGACAACCACGCTGCCATCACCCATCACTGTCGCGCCGGAGAGCCCCTGCACTGTGCTGAACTGTTGCCCCAGGCTCTTCACCACAATTTCGCGGCTGCCCATCAGGCCGTCAACCTGCAGTGCCATGGTGTGCTGCTCAGAGCGAACCAGTATTACCGGCAGTGGCAAAGACTGGGCTTCCAGGCGCGGTCGCACGTCCTCGCTCAACATGGAGCCCAGGTAGCGCACGCGGAAATTGTCGCCGGCGTACTCGAAGCGCGCATCGGGATTGGAATAGTAATGCTCGAGTTCAAACGGGCTGACACGCACAATACCCTCGATGGCATTGAGCGGAATGGCGTATTGATCCGGCCCCAGGTGAACCATAAGCGCGCGGTTCACAGAAACGGTGAATGGCAGACGCACGCTGAATTCCGTGCCCTCACCCTCGCGGGATTCAATGGCCATGGAACCGCCGAGCTGTTTGATCTCGGCATAAACCACGTCCATCCCAACACCACGGCCGGAGATTTGGGTCACATTTTCTGCAGTACTGAAACCGGCATGCAGAATGAACTGCATGATGTCGTGGTCCGTGAGTTGAGCGTCCTCGCTCATCAGGCCACGCTCGATAGCTTTGGTGCGCACCCGGTGCAAATCAATGCCGCGGCCGTCGTCCACCAGACGCAACAGAACGTCACCGCCTTCGCGGGCCAGGCTGAGAACAACACGGCCGGTTTCCGCTTTGCCCGCAGCAACGCGATCCGCCGGCGTTTCTATGCCATGATCCACAGCATTGCGCAGCATGTGCTCGAGAGGCGCCACCATGCGCTCCAGTACCGAGCGGTCCATCTCGCCTTCGATATTTTCCAGCTCAAAGCTGACGTCCTTACCGAGCTCGGCGGCAACCTGTCGCACTATGCGGCGCAAGCGAGGCACCAGCCGTGAGAAGGGCACCATGCGCGAGCGCATAAGGCCTTCCTGAAGGTTGGTATTGACCCGGGACTGCTGCAGCAAAAGCGTTTCGGTATCTTTAACCTTGTCCGTCAGCGTTGACTTCAAATCCACCAGGTCGGACGCGGATTCGATCAACGAGCGCGACAGCTGCTGCAACTGGGAGTAGCGGTCCATTTCCAGCGGATCAAACTCTTCATGTTCAGCCAGCTGTTCCTGACGGAAAACCATCTGCGCTTCCGTCTCGATATCCAGGCGACGAAGCTGTTCCTGCAAGCGCGACAGCGTACCGTCGATTTCGTCAATGGCGCCGCCCAGGTCGTTGATCTGGGTCTCCAGTCGTCCGCGGCTAATGGACGTTTCCCCGGCAAGGTTCACCAGCTCTTCCAGCAGGTCCGCGGATATCTTGATGACCTCTTGAGGACCAGAACGACGGGGGGCGGCCTGAGCCGCGGCCTGATTCCCACCACCACCGCTGGGCATTGAGAAGCCTGAGCCGAAGCCGCCAGCAGACTCGGGATGCGCCGCTTCCTTGGCCTTGGGAGCAAACGGCAGAACGTTGGCCTTGGCCGACTCCACCGTTGCCATGGGCGATTCGCCGGCAGAAACGGACTGACCGTGCGCTTCATCACCGGCAGCATCACCCGCGGACGGTGTCTTTCCAGAACCCGGTTCCGCCGCTTCTTCGTCGGCCGTTGCCACTGGCGAAGGCGCAGATGAAGGGGAAACTGAAGGCGCAACGACTTCTGGCGGCAGCACCTCACCCGCCAGTTCGGCACGCACGGCGCGAACATTGCGCAGCAATTTGTCCTGGAACGTTTGTATCGTTTTGAAGAAAGTTTCGTCCGGTTCCTTTCCGTGGGGGCCAAGAAGATAGGTTTCGTAGTTATGGGTCAGATCACCAATCGCGGCCAAGCCTGCCAGTCGTGCACCCCCTTTGAGAGTGTGAAGGGCGCGAGCCATGGTGTCCGGACTTTCACTGTCACTCCAATCGGACTCCCAGGTGTTGATGGCATCGTCCAGCTCATCACAGAGTTCGTCAGCTTCCTCGAGAAAAATCTCGATGATTTCTTCGTCGTAATCTTCGTGATCCACATTCAGCAGCGATGGGGCCGGACCGGAATCAGCGGCTGCGAAACTTTCGGGTTGTCCACCGGCGGCTTCGTCTTGCTCATCTTCAACCACTATTTCAGCGGCTGGTTCAACATCCGGCAAATTGTCGCTCTGATAGTCGCTGTCTTCCGCCGCGGCTCGCGCTGTGGAATCCAGATCGGATTCGTCTGAAGAATGTTCAAAGGCCTCATTCAGCTGCTCGGAATCAACCTCCTGGAGATCCAAATCGGCGCCGTCAAAGATACTGTCGTCGTCAAGGTCAGAGCCTTCAACACTTGGATCCGCCCCCTCAGCGTCGCCTTCAAAGGCTTGAGTGCTTTCGTCTTCAGATGTAACGCTTTCAGCATTCCCGAACTCGTGGCTCAAATCTTCAACTTCAGGTGATTCCAGTTCCGGGCCATCCAGTTCCGAGGCCTCGAGCTCCGCAGCTTCGAATTCGACTTCCGTCAGATCCGGGTCCTGATGCCCTGTATCCGCCAGGTCGACGGGGACTTCACTGAATTCATTAGACACTGAATCGGAATCACCTTCCACTTCCGATACGGCGTCTTGAAGGAGCCCATTTTCCAGGTCGGGCAGGCGTTCGGACTCGTCTGCTTGATCGTCAGTTAAGTCTGAATGATCCGAGCTTTCGTCAACATCATTCAGTGCATATTCAATGGTTTCCGGAGCTGACTCGCTGCTCGGCTCCTCTTCCACGCCGTACAGCGGAATCTCTGTGGTGTCGAGATCCGTCTCGCCTTCCGGTACGGACCATTCATCAGCAACACCCGATGTTTCAGCCAGCTCGAAAGTAGTTTCCGTTGTGGACAGGCCAGGTTCTGCTTCTGCATCAGCCTCTGTCGCAAAGGACGCGTAATCAATCTCTTCCAGCGCCGCACCGTCGAATTCTTCCGACGTATCGGAACTCCAGGCCGCATCCGCACTGGTGTCATTGCCGCTATCAATACTGTTATCGCTTTCGCCACCATCTTCGTTCGGGGCAGCCGAAAACTCTATTTCTTCAGCAGCAGCTTCGCCGCCGCTGGTGTCCAAAAAACCTGTTAATCTCGCCATCAGTGCGGCGTCGAGGGGGCGCAGATTCTGCCCTGCGGCCACAGCGTCCACCAGGTCGAGAAGCACGTTATGGCCTTGCTGAAGCTCAGCCAGCACCGCAGAGTCCGGCTCCAGACTGCCGATGAAACAATGATGATAGATTTCCCGCAACACCTGACTCAGGTCCGCCATTTCCGGCAGGTTCGCCTGGGTGGCGCCGGTTTGCAGTGTAGTCAGCTCCGCAACCAGGGGCGCGATCTCGGAACGGTCGCCCAGGTTGGACTGCCAGCGATCAAGGATCTTGTCGGCGTCCAACAACAAACGCATCTCTTCCGCCATAAAGATGGACAACAGACGCGGGTCCACCTGTTTCTGGCCGTCGCGCTCCATCTCCTTCTGGCGGACCAAGGGTCCGACCGCCAGCTCCCGCAGCTCTGCGGTACGCGCCAGGAATTGAGGCAACTTGGGCAGCTCCACCTGCTGACCATGTTCAATGGCTTCCAGACCTTCACGGGTGTAGTCGACGCCATCCTTGATCAGCTGCAGGATGTCTTCATTCAGGTTGACCTGGTAGGCCCGCAGCTCCTTGACGAAGCTTTCAAACGGGGTAGCCAACTGCGCAATTGGCGTGACATGGGCCATATGCGCGCTGCCCTTGAGCGTGTGCAACGCGCGCTGCATATCGTCACTAGGCGGCGCATAGATAGGCGCTGCCTCTTCCATTTGCTGCACGAACGCCTCAACGGTTGCCAAGTGGGACTGAGCTTCTGACGCAAATATTTCCCAAAGCACAAGGTCATCGGTGTCATCGTCGCTATCATCCGCTGTCACAGACGACGCGGGAGGCGACACTTCATCGGCGCTCACAACTTCCATAACTTTGGATTCTTGCGGCTCCGAGCGTCCCTCACCCTGCAGCCAGCGGCCCGCGGCGCGACGCAAGTCCGCCGGCAAGTCACCGTCGGCGGCGGCAAACGCCCACGCCATATATTGTTCCGTCAGCGCTTTATGGGGGTTGCCGCTGCGGGCTTCAAACGCCTTGACCAGATCCGGCAGAACATCCAGCACCATTTCAATAAGGGCAAAGTGTTCATCCTGAGGGGTAATTGTGCTGTCAAGTACCCGGTTGAGCATGTTCTCGATGGACCAACCGAGCTCACCAATATCACGGGCGTTGACCATGCGGCCACTGCCCTTGAGGGTGTGGAAGGCACGGCGAACAATGGTGAGACTGTCCTGGTCCTGGAGATTGTCGCGCCAAAGGGGGAAGAACTCTGCAAGAGTTTCCTGTACTTCACCCGCCTCTTCGATGAAGATCTCTACGATCTCATCGTCAATGTCGCTTTCTTCTTCAACGTCTTCAGCGACCGGCGTACTGGCCTCAGCCACGCCGCCCTCGACTGGCTCGTCGGTTTCAGCGGGCGCCTCGTCGGCTGTATTTTCAATATGACGGGCTTCATCAGTTTCACTGACGAGCTCTGGCTCCGCAAATTCGCTGCCAACGGCAGTGTCATCATCACCGGCAAGGCCAATGGTTTCATCTGATTCGGCGGCAGGTTCCGATTCAAGCGGCTGCTCGGCTGCCACCTCAGGTTCTGCGACAGAAGCAAAGGCGTCCGGTTCCACCGCTGCATCATCAACAAGTGGACGCTCGTCCGCAATGCTTGCCGTCTCGGTAAAGTCCTCGGCAGGCGCCTGTGTGCTTTCACTATCGGTAGCATCAGCCGCAACAACGCCGGGTGAGGTAACAGTTGTGTCCGGCACGGCGTAGCCCAGAGCGCCAATACTTTGCTGAGCGATGGTCAGCAACCCGTCGAGATCTTCTTCCCGATCTTCGCGCAGACGTTCCAGGTAGTAGTCCACGCTGGCAATGGTGTCGGCAAGGCTGTCGAGGGTCTGCCAGTCCGGTGTGATCTGTGCGTCGAGCAGTTGCTCCTGAATGTAGCGGCCACAGGTATCCACTATTGCGGCTGGACGCGGCAGCGGAATCATTTCCAGGCCGCCGCGAATGTTGTTCATCAAACCGGACACGTTCGCAAGATGTGTCGCATCCCACTTGGATGCGATGTACTCCACAATAGCGTCTTTAGCCTGCTCAAGGCCTTTCTGACATTCCGCCAGTACCGCACTTTTTGCCTGGTCGATTTCAATACCACGCTCATCCACCGACGACAGATCCCGGTTTTTACCGGCACCTTTGGCAACAGCTTGCAGGCGATGCTCGATCTCAATAATACGTCCGGCAACCTGCATCAACCGATCTTCGTCGAGCGTTCCGGATGTGCAAATGTCACTCAGCGCTTCGTGCTGCAACATGATTTGCTTGCGTAAATCCCCGATACCGAGAACGGCAAGGGTATCGGCAATGCGCTTGACGATCGGCAGCACTTCGGCCAACTCGTCAAGGCCACCCTGACCGGTCAGGGAAATATCGAGTATGTGTTTGACGGAGTTGATTTCATCCTGAAGAGCGACCACAACGGAGCGAATGGCTTCCGGGTCCGGTGCCGAAATGAAGTCTTTATCCGATGTGTGTCCAGAGGTGTCGCCGTACAGCAGCGCCGTGTTCAGCTGGTAGGCGGCTTTGATCTTGTTGATGCGCTCGCCGCCGTCATCGGCGCGGGCCACGTAATACAAAAGATTCTTGAGCAGGCTCAAGCGCACCGGTTTGTTGAGCGATTCAGGGCTGCCCTCGGTCAAGACGCGCAGTTCGCGGGCCAGGTGCCGCAGCAGGCCCCGCACCGCCACACTCAGCTCAATATCGTCACGCACCAGCCCCTCGGTCATGGCCGCCGCAACGTTCCAAATGGGGAAACTGCGCGTACCGGCCGTCAGGCTCTCGAGCCGGGTGCAGACCTTGTTCAGGTATTCCAGGTTTTCTTCGACCTTCACGCCACGCAGCACACTGGCTGCCGCAAACTGGTACATTTCCCGGAGTTTTTGCAAAACCGGCTTCAGTTTCTGAGCGTCAGCGGTCACCGGGTGGCGTGCGCCACTCGGGTGTTGCGCGGGCGTCAGATCCGGTGCGAAAAGGTTGGTTTCACTGAGATAGCCCTGCTTGCGTACGGCGCGCAAATCGTTGAGCAACGGCAGAATGACGCCGGGGTGATCATCGCGGCGGTTCTTGACATGGTCCAAATAGATAGGCAGTTGCAGCAAGGAACGCATCAGCACTTCGTGCGCTTCGGCCGCACTCGATACAGCATCACCAATCAATGCCTGGGCCAGCTGCTCCATTTCTTCAGCCAACAGTGACGCACCGTGGAATTCCACCATTTGCAGCGTGCCGTGCACTTGATGAATATGGGTCAGGCAAAAACGTATGCGAGTCGAGTCTTTGGGATCCTCGACATAGGCCTCCAGAGCTTGCCTGGCTTCCTTGAGGGTATCCTCAATTTCACCAATCACCCACTCCAGGGCTGCATAGTTACGCGTATCTCCCATAGTGGAAGTTCCTATTGTTTAGGTATGTGTTTAGGTACGTGTTTATTTATGAATATAGGCTTGCACGTCATCGACAGCGAGCCGCTGCATTCGTGGGTGGTTCCACTCCACAACCTCGCCTAACCCGACGATCAACAGTCCACCCGGTTTCATGCGTTCCACAAACGTGTTCATAATTTCCTGGCGCAACCAACGACGGAAATACACCAGGACGTTCTGGCAGAAAATAACGTCCAGCTTCACGCTGGGCATTTCCTTGATGTTCAGCACATTAGCCTTGTTAAAACAAACGCGATCCTGCAACCGGGTATTTATCTGAAATTTGCCATCGGCTGTCGGCGTGAAATAGCGCTGCCTGAAATGGCTCTCCAGGTTCTCCAGCTTGCGCGGGGAGTAGGTTCCTTTACGGGCCAGTGCCAGTGCCGCACTGCTGATGTCGGTTGCGGTCACGCCGTAGTAAGGATCCATGCGTGCGTATTCAAAGCAGTCATTGATGATCATGGCCAGGGAGTAGGGTTCTTCACCCGACGCACAACCAACACTCCAGACATCGTAACTGCTGTCCAGGGCCTGATTATTGATACGCTGCTGCAGATGGTTGCACACGGCATTAATGGATGGCTTGTGGCGGAAAAACGAGGTTTCCTTAACCACCAGACGATCGATAAGCACGCTCCACTCCACCATGCCGGAGACGCCGTCGAGAACCCGCCGGTAGTAAGAGGAATAGTCATCCTGACCGAGCTCACGCATGCGCATTGCAACTTGGGTTTGCAAAAACACGCGCTGGTGGTCGCCCAGAAAAATGCCCGCTCGCTCTTCAAGCAACTTGCTCCACTGATCGAACTGCTGATCGGTAAGCCTCGGCGCTGACTGCAAAGACCAAACCATTGGGTCTATCGACTCCCCTGTTTACGACTTGGCGTGAACGCTGTGTTCATTTACCGCCTCGTTGCGCAGCAGCGTGATGTCGTCATCTTCATCCTCGTCATAGCCAAGGGCATCGTCGAGCGACAGATCGATGACTTCGTCATCTTCCATTTCAACTCCATCAGCGCCATCGTCATCACCGGAGTGGCTACCGCCAACATGAACGTAGCTTTCGCTGTCGCTCACTTCTTCGGGCAGCTTGAAGCCGGTAACGGATTCGCGCAGATCCAGTGCCATGGCCGCCAGATTTCCGATCGCATTCGCCGTGGCGTTGGTACCGGCTGAGGTCTGGGAGGTAATTTCCTGAATCACGTTCATCGTGTTCGAGATATGGCCTGCGGATGACGCCTGTTGGCGCGCCGCGTTGGAGATGTTCTGAATCAATTCCGCCAGGTTCGCGGATACGGATTCGATTTCTTCCAGAGCAACACCCGCATCCTGTGCCAGGCGGGCACCGCGTACCACTTCAGAGGTTGTTTGCTCCATCGAGGTTACGGCTTCGTTGGTATCGTTCTGGATCGTCTTAACCAGAGTTTCGATCTGTTTGGTCGCTGTAGCAGAACGCTCCGCCAGCCGCTGTACCTCATCCGCTACCACCGCAAAGCCTCGACCGGCGTCACCGGCCATGGACGCCTGAATCGCGGCATTCAACGCGAGGATGTTCGTTTGGTCGGCAATATCGTTAATCAAACTTACGATGTCACCAATCTCCTGGGAGGACTCACCCAGTCGTTTGATACGTTTTGACGTGTCCTGAATCTGTTCGCGAATGGTGTCCATCCCGTGAATGGTGTTTTGCACCACTTTGGCGCCATTCTTGGCAATGGATACGGAGCGCTCCGCAACGCCTGCGGATTCGGAGGCGTTGGCAGAAACCTGATCGATAGTGACCGCCATCTCGTTGACCGCAGCAGACGCACCGGCAATTTCCTGCGCCTGATGCTCGGAAGCTTCAGCCAGATGCAAAGCTGTTTGCTGGGTTTCCTGAGATGCGGCTGATACCTTGGCAGAGGTTTCATTGATTCGCGATACCAGCACGCGCAGCTGGTCAACGGTGTAGTTGATGGAGTCGGCAATGGCGCCGGTGAAATCTTCCGTTACCGTCGCTGTGGTTGTCAGGTCACCATCCGCCAGATCGGCGAGTTCATCGAGCAGTCGCAGAATCGCGTTCTGGTTTTTCTCGTTGGTCTCGCGGGTTTCCATCAAGCGACGCTTGGTTGCCTGGTTGTACTGGACGAAAATCAACAACAGACACAGAAGCGCGAGGCCACCCACACCCATCAGGGCATAACTGTTTACGGTTCGCGTGCTGGGCAGCACAGCAATTTTGTCCGCCAGGTTCGCCAGGTTTTCCAGCAGCAGTGGGCTGTCGTCGAGAATTTCGTTAGTCGCCTGGCGAGCACTGAACAGTGCCGGGGAAGCTTCAAAGATTTCGCGGACCGAGCCGCTGACAAATTCGAACAGTTCGGCAATTTCAGCAAGACTTTCGCGAGCCTCAGGGTTGGTTACCTGAGAGATACCCATGGCCATGTCGCCGTTGATCATACCTTGCAAAACACGCCCGAAGAGGCTGGCGTCCAGGTTGAACTGGTCCGCGGCCTGAACAACACCTTCACCGCCGCGCAGCATTTTATCCACGTTACGACCGATACGCTCGGCGCGCCAGGATTGCATCTGTGCCACGGACACCTGGTCCGCTGGCGCGTCATTCTCGAGCAGGATTTCGACAATATTGTTATGCTCTGCCTGAAGTTCCGGCAGTGATTCGTTCAGGGTAGTCGCTACGTCGTGCAGGAAGACGATGGTTTCTTCATTGTCGGTAATGATGCGCGAGTTCTGTTGAATGCGGCTCCAGACTTGATCATAGGCATTCATTTCCGCAGCAAGGGCTTCACGGGTCTGGCGATCGCTGGCTTTCAACTGCTGCCAGGTCGTGTCCATTTCCGTGGTCACACCGCGCAGCTCGGAAAATGCCGCACTGTTACCGGACGTGGCGTCCCGCGACAGTGTCGTCACCCGATATGACAGTGCCCGCAATTCCGCGGTGTACTGCAGGTAATCCTGGTCTCTGGCCGCGTCCCGGAACAGGACGTAGATAATCAACCCCATCAGGGCGACAAACCCGATCAGCGCAAATACCAGTAACGCCAG
Source organism: uncultured Cellvibrionaceae bacterium (assembly GCA_964419935.1). GTDB lineage: Bacteria > Pseudomonadota > Gammaproteobacteria > Pseudomonadales > Cellvibrionaceae > CAYQQJ01. Next base: position 168,509 of record CAYQQJ010000002.1, on the reverse strand, counting down.
CACCGGGTTTGATTTTGGCCGCGAAATGAGGCCACTAGACTTTGTCTTCATACCAACGCTCCCAAGCGAATCATTGCCCGTGTATCTTTATATTTACGGAAGTACCCTGTAAATCAAACTCATATTTCTGCGATCTTCACGGAGACAGCCCCGCGGTTGTACATCTGTCAACCTGCCAACGGTTAACTCCACCTGTAGGTCACACCAGGGCAGCATTGGCAAAGCGTGGCTCATCGACCAATGCCGCCACATTGAATACAAACCAGCTGGTCCCGGACGCATCCCGGTAGGACCCTTGAGTGTATGGCTGCAGGCTCTCCGGCAAATCCTCTGCGCCCTCGGCAAAGCTGTCGACTGAGAAGTGCTGCATGCCAAACGCCCTGTCGACCAACAAGCCGCTGTAGAGCTTGTCCGTCTCGACAACCAGTACCCGATGCTGCTTGCGCAGGCCCGCCAGCTTCCCACCATAGAACATCGCCAGATCAAACAACGGTAACAGCCGCCCGCGGACGTTGGACAAACCAACGACCCATGGATGAACGCCCGGCAAGCGGGTGGAAGGCGGCACTTCCAAAAGCTCAGCCACTTGCCCGATGGGCGTGACAAACTGAAATCCCATGAAGGAAAAGCCCACGCCACTCCAGCGTGGCACCACGTCCACCTGGGCCGGCAGTCCTCGGGCAGATTGACGACTGGTTGCGGCGAGGCTCGCAAGAACGTGAAACGCGGTTTGTTCTGTCATTATTCTCGTATACCCGCTGAAGTCTTAGCTGATAACGCTGGCGATAACATCAATCAGTTCTTTTTCGACGATAGGTTTGGTCAAATAGGCCTTCGCGCCCTGGCGCATGCCCCAAACACGGTCTGTTTCCTGATCTTTGGTTGTCACTATGATGACGGGAATGTGAGCGGTTTCGGGTGCCTTGCTGAGCTGGCGCGTCGCCTGGAAACCGTTGAGGCCCGGCATAACAATATCCATCAGCACCACATCGGGCTGATCGCGCTTCGCGTCGGCAACACCGTCTTCGCCGTTACTTGCTGCAGTGACGACATGACCGTGCTTTTCCAACAAGCTGGTGAGCTTGTAGGTCTCGGTGGGCGAATCGTCAACGATAAGAACTTTTGCCATGGAACCCCCAAATGTTAAGTCCGGATTTAAATTAATTACTGCGTCCTGCCCAACATCCCTTAGCTCACGCGAGCAACTTTGACATGAGCCTCAATGGCGCCTATCAACTCACCTTTACTGAACGGCTTGGTCAGATATTGATCCGACCCGACGATTCTGCCCTTGGCTTTATCGAACAGACCGTCTTTACTGGACAGCATGATGACGGGCGTGGACTTGAATTCACTGTTGTTCTTAATTAAAGCACAGGTTTGGTAGCCGTCGAGCCGCGGCATCATAATATCCACAAAAATAATGTCCGGCCGGGTATCGGCAATTTTGGCCAGGGCGTCAAAACCATCGGTTGCGGTTACCACGGTACAGCCAACCTTTTTCAACAAGGTTTCCGCTGTTCGGCGAATGGTCTTGCTGTCATCAATCACCATAACCTTCAGGTGTTCAAGATTTGCGTCCATAAAAATGACCCTAAATCATATTCCGGAGAGAACGTGTCGCATTCGCTGAAATACGTATGCCTGCTGGATTTGCGTTAATTTTTTAGCGTTTGAACTAACTTTTAACACAGTCCTGCAGTGTAATCCATAAATGCTTGAAAAAAAAAGAAATCATCCACACCAGCAGCCTGCGCCACCACGGTTTTCGCCCAAATACCTGGGCCTGATTCCCGGGTTAAACTGCGTTCATGCCCTAATCATCGTATATTATGTGGCAATTCGCCAATGTCCCGCGTTAATAGGCCGCAACTAAATAAGGAAACCCTTCCCAATGATTCGAGTCGGCGTCGTCATGGATCCCATAGGTTCCGTCAAATTTGCCAAGGACACAACCCTTGCCCTGCTGCTCGCTGCGCAAAAGCAGGGCTGGCGGCTGTTCTACATGGAACTGCACGACATGTACCTCGCCCAGGGCGCAGGGCGCAGCCGCTGCCGCCCATTGCAGGTCTACGATGATGCGGGGAGATGGTTCCAGCTGGGAGATGCCCAGGACATGGCGCTCGCCGACCTCGACGTCATCCTGATGCGTAAGGATCCGCCGTTCGACAGCCAGTTTCTGCATTCAACCTACATCCTGGAGGCGGCCGAAGCCGCGGGAACCCTGGTTGTCAACAAACCCGCCAGCCTGCGCGACTGCAACGAGAAGATCTTTGCCACCCAGTTTCCCCAATGCTGCCCACCCGTGCTGGTCAGCGGGGATCAGCAACGTCTGCGGGAGTTTCACGGCGAGCATCAGGATGTGATATTCAAGCCGCTGGATGGCATGGGAGGCAGCAGTATCTTCCGCTGTGGAGCCGACGACCCCAATATCAGCGTGATTCTGGAGACGCTTACCGACCACGGTCAGCGCTATATTATGGCGCAACGTTATCTGCCGGAAATCCGCGACGGCGACAAACGTATTCTGGTCGTGAACGGGAAAGCCATCCCCTACTGCCTCGCCCGGGTACCGGCGGCAGGTGAGACCCGCGGCAACCTGGCGGCCGGCGGGCAGGGTCGCGCCCAACCCCTCAACGCGCGAGATCAATGGATTGTCGATCAAGTCGCACCGTCACTGGTGGAAAAAGGTCTACTCTTTGTAGGGCTGGATGTGATTGGGGAATACCTGACGGAGATCAACGTCACCAGCCCAACCTGCGTCCGGGAAATCGACCGGGCCTATGACACGGACATTGCTGGCGTGCTGATGACAGCGATTGCCGAACAGTTGCAACGACGATAACAACGGCATCGATACCCGTTACATTTACTGGAAATTCTACGGTTTGATGATAGATAACGACCCGGTCAGCTCAGGCGACCGCTTGAGCTTTACCGTTTTCATGGCCATTGCGGTACATGCCATGCTCATATTTGGCGTGAGCTTCAAGCTGAACAGTGGCGATCAGATTGCGCCCACCCTGAACGTTACCCTGGCAACACACCAGAGTATGGCTGCGCCGGAGAAAGCGGATTTTCTGGCCCAGTTCGATCAAGAGGCCAGCGGCACCGAGCAACAGGCCAAGGAACTGACGACTCGTCAGAAAGCAGAGATCGCCGATGCCAATATTCAAGATATAACGCCGGTCCCCCAGCAGAAAGCCGCCAGCGTCAGCCAGCAGACGACCAAGCTGCTGGCCACCCAGTCAGCGGCTGCACATCAGATAAAACAAATCGAAGCTCAGCAAGATACCCAGAGCCAGATAGAGCGCGAAGGCGGCGAACTGGATACGCCTTTGGTCAACCCGGAAATTGCCAGTTTGCAGGCGAAACTCGACCGCATCCGCCAGAACCTGGCGAAACAGCCCCGCATCAGGCGCCTGACGTCGGTAGCCACCAAGGCATCAGCAGACGCGGCCTATCTCAATAGCTGGACGCAAAAAATCGAACAGATCGGCAACAGCAACTTTCCCCAGGAGGCCCTGGAACGCGGCGTGTTCGGCAGTCTGCGCATGTCCGTCAGCCTGCACCCAAACGGCAGTGTGTCCAATGTGGAAATTCTTCAGTCATCCGGCCACAAGCTCTTGGATGACGCGGCGGTGCAGATCGTGCAACTGGCATCGCCTTTCCCACCTTTTCCCCCGGAGATTCGCAAGACCACCGACCGGCTGGATATCATTCGGACCTGGCGCTTTGAAATTCGGGGGCTGAAAACCTCGGCCGGTCCAGAGGTCTGAGACGTAAAATATTCCATGCCTCTGTCTGCCCTCTCGTTTTCCGGCCACCTGTTTTCCAGCCTCTTGTTTTCTCGGCAACGAGCCACATATTGCTCTCTATGACACGACCTTCGACAGATACAGCGCCTTACAGCCTGCGCAACCAGTTCCTCATCGCCCTACCGGGCATGCGGGACCCGGCGTTCAGCCATTCCGTCACCTATATTTGTGATCACGGCCCACAAGGAGCCATGGGCGTGGTGATCAATCGCCCCATGTCTTTGACCCTGGATCAGGTTTTCACGCAAATGGGCCTACCGACTGATGCCTGTCCCGGCGCGGCAGTGCTGTCCGGCGGCCCGGTCAGCCCCGAGCGCGGTTTTGTGCTGCATCCGCGCGGTGACCGGCAATGGCATTCCAGCTTGTGTGTGAGTGAGGATGTTTGTTTAACCGCATCCCGCGATATTCTCGAATCCATCGCGAGCGGCGACGGGCCGGAAAATGCCCTGTTGATATTGGGTTATGCGGGTTGGGAGGCCGGTCAGCTGGAACAGGAACTGGCAGAAAACGGCTGGCTGACCGTCCCCGCTGACAGCGACATCATTTTCAATACTCCGGTAGAGCAACGCTGGTCAGCGGCAGCGCGACCACTGGGTGTGGATATCAGCCTGATACCCATGCAAGGCGGCCACGCCTGAATGTCCGGTAGCGAGCGCCCACCGTCCACCAAGCCCGGTCCGCAGCGCGTGCTGGCATTTGATTTTGGCACCCGCAGCATTGGCGTCGCCAGCGGCCAGGCGGTTACTGGTACCGCCAGTGAACTACCCCCGCTCAAGGCGGAGAATGGCGTCCCGCGCTGGGAAACCGTTCAGGCACTACTGGAAACCTGGCAGCCGGACATGGTGTTGGTGGGCCTGCCCCTGAACATGGACGGATCCGAATCCGAACTCGCCATCCGCGCAAGAAAATTCGCCAACCGCATCCACGGCCGCTTCGGCTATCCCATTGAACTCTACGACGAGCGCCTCTCCACCCGCGAAGCCAAGGAAGAAGCCAAAAGCCGCGGCCACCGCGGCTCCTACAAAGACAATCCGGTGGACTCCATCGCCGCCAGGCTTATTTTGGAGAGTTGGTGGAGGGGGGGAAAGCCATAAGCCGCAAGCTGCAAGCCGTAAGCGCCACCGTAGTTGCTCGTGCTTTGTTCTAATTTTTTAGCTTGTGGCTTGCAGCTTGAAGCTTACAGCTTCCTTCAAAACCTCTTCCTGTCCGATTCATCATCCTGAATGGTCAGGCTGCCCGCGGCGTTGGACAGGTATTCGGCGTCGGATTCCGAGGCGAGTTTGATCATCAGGCGCAGGTCGTTGGGTGAATCTGCGTGGGCCAGTGCATCTTCATAGGTGATTTCACCGGCGTCGTAGAGCTCATACAGGGCTTGGTCGAAGGTCTGCATACCGAGCTCGGTGGACTTCTTCATCAGTGGTTTCAGTTCGTGCACTTGTCCTTTGCGGATCAAATCCTGAGCTAATGGCGTGTTGAGCAATACTTCCAGGCAGGCCCTGCGGCCTTTACCGTCCGGCGTTGGAATCAATTGCTGCGCCACTATGGCGCGCAGGTTCAGCGCCAGGTCCATCCACAGCTGGGAATGCCTGTCCGCCGGGAAAAAGTGAATAATCCGGTCCAGCGCCTGGTTGGCATTGTTGGCGTGCAGGGTACACAGACACAAGTGGCCGGTCTCGGCAAACGCGATGGCGTGATCCATGGTTTCCCGGGTGCGCACTTCGCCGATGAGGATCACGTCCGGTGCCTGACGCAGCGTGTTTTTCAGCGCCGTCTCGAACGAGTCCGTATCAATGCCCACCTCGCGCTGGGTCACAACGCAGCCCTGGTGCTGGTGAATGAATTCAATGGGGTCCTCGATGGAGATGATATGCCCCTTCGAGTTGCGGTTGCGGTGGCCGATCATGCTCGCCAGGGAGGTGGATTTACCCGCACCGGTGGCACCGACGAATATCACCAGCCCGCGCTTGGTCATGGCCAGTTCCTTGATGATCTCGGGCAAGCCCAGATCGTCAATTTCCGGTATCTTGGTTTCAATGCGACGCAACACCATACCCGCAAGGTTGCGCTGATAAAACGCACTGGCACGAAAACGGCCAATGCCGCGGGCGCTGATCGCGAAGTTCAGCTCCCTGGTCTCGGCAAACTCCTGGCGCTGCTTTTCATTCATAGTGCCAAGCACCGTTTCTCGCGCTTTTTCCGGCGACAGGGGTGTCGTCGTTACCGGGACAATACGGCCATTGAGTTTCATGGACGGTGGCACGCCTGCAGTGATGAAAAGGTCTGATGCGCCTTTTTCCACCATAAGCGCTAATAAACGATCAATCTCCATAACGAAGACTCCTGAATTCGGGTATTTAACTATCGGATGTTTGGCTTCTGCCCCTAGAAATTATCCGGCATCTTGGCTTTTTCACGGGCCACTTCGCGGCTGATGATACGCCGTTCCACCAGGTCTCCCAGGCACTGATCCATGGTCTGCATGCCCACGGATGCACCGGTCTGGATAGCGGAGTACATTTGCGCGACCTTATCTTCCCGGATCAGGTTGCGAATGGCCGAGGTGCCACGCATGATTTCATGAGCCGCCACACGACCACCGCCATTTTTCTTCAGCAGCGTCTGTGAAATTACCGCCTCCAGCGACTCCGACAGCATCGAGCGCACCATGGACTTTTCATTGGCCGGGAACACGTCAACCACACGGTCAATCGTTTTGGCCGCGGAGGTGGTGTGTAACGTGCCGAACACCAAGTGACCGGTTTCCGCTGCGGTCAGCGCCAGACGGATAGTCTCAAGGTCCCGCAGCTCGCCCACCAGAATGATGTCCGGGTCTTCCCGCAGGGCCGAGCGCAGAGCTTCCGCAAAGCCGTGGGTATCGCGGTGCACTTCCCGCTGGTTGACCAGGCATTTCTTACTTTCGTGAACGAATTCGATGGGGTCTTCAATGGTCAGAATATGCTCGTATTTGCTTTCATTGATGTAATCCACCATGGCCGCCAGTGTGGTGGACTTGCCCGAGCCCGTGGGACCGGTCACCAGCACCAGGCCGCGCGGCACCGAGGATACGTCGCGAAACACCTGCCCCATGCCCAGCTCCTCCATGGTCAAAACCTTGGAGGGAATGGTACGAAACACCGCACCGGCACCCCGGTTCTGGTTAAAGGCGTTAACCCGGAAACGGGCAACACCCGGAACCTCGAACGAGAAGTCGGTTTCCAGAAATTCTTCAAAATCCTTGCGCTGCTTGTCATTCATAATCTCGTAGATCAGACTATGAACCTGCTTATGCTCCATAGGCGGCAGATTGATCCGGCGCACATCGCCGTCGACACGAATCATGGGTGGCAACCCTGCTGACAGGTGCAAATCCGACGCCCCTTGTTTGGCAGAGAAAGCTAACAACTCGGTAATATCCATACGACAAACCTACGCAAATATCATTTTTTATGGACCCCATGACCCAGTTGCCATGAGAATGGACACCAGTAAGTATATGCACAAGATTCCAGACAACCTAGCGCAAGTCATAGATTCTGTACATTCGGCGACGGAGGCCGCTAGCCGAAACAGGAGCGAAGTCACACTTCTGGCGGTCAGTAAAACCAAACCGGTACAGGCCATAGAGGCCGCTTACGCCGCCGGCCAGCGGGATTTTGGCGAGAACTACCTGCAGGAAGCGCTGGACAAGATACAACAGCTGCAGGCGTTGGACATCGTCTGGCACTTTATCGGGCCAATTCAATCCAACAAAACACAGGACATTGCCAAGCATTTTGCATGGGTGCATTCAGTAGATCGCGTCAAAATCGCCCGACGGCTCAGCAACCAACGACCGCCCGAGCTGCCGCCCATCAATATTTGCTTGCAGGTCAACATTGACGATGAAGCGTCCAAATCCGGCGTATCACCGACCGACGCTGCAGCAATCGCTGCAGAAGTCGCGACCTTGCCGCAGCTTAAGCTGCGCGGATTGATGGCGATTCCGGACCCGCACAAGAATCCGAGAGCGGCTTTTGCCCGCTTGCGTACGCTGGCTCGTGACATTGAACACACTAGCGGTGTTACGCTGGACACCCTCTCCATGGGCATGTCCGGTGACCTGGCCGAGGCCATTGCCGAAGGTGCCACCATAGTGCGCGTGGGCACGGGGATTTTTGGTGCGCGGAAGTAGTTATAAGCTGGAAGCCGCAAGCTTTAAGTTAAGGACAAAGGGAAAGGGACCAAAATGCAGGAAGCATTTTTGCACAGCTGCAGGCTGGTCGCTCACGGGCATCCTTGCCCCCGCGACACTTGCGCATCCTGCGCGTCGCCCGAAGGGTGAGGCACAGGGACGTGTCGAATGAAAAGGGAAAAGAATAGTATTAACTCGGTAATCTTGATTGTCGCTCGTATCCAGCCCGACCTAGAGGTAATGTTTCTTTTCGAAGCCTAGCGTTAGTCGAGTGCACCAAAGTAATTTGTTATCAGGGTAGGTCTTTTGAAACCCTCGCGGCAGGCGACCGCCATGGATGGCGGAAGGTAGAGCAACGCTGGACGCACCGGGCTGGCGCACCAGTTGCCGAGATGCCGCGGGGCCGCTCTCTGGCATCCTGCCATCGCGGCATTAGTGCGTCCATGCACGTCGGAGCCACAGGGACGTGTTTATGCGTTTTCAAAAGACCTACCCTGATGACAAACGGGTCGAAGCCCTATTCTATGCCACACGACAGCATGGATAAGAGGTAGCAAAGGTTGCGGGGCATCTGATGTGATCCACGCACTACTCCGCAATCTGTTTTTTGAGACAAACCAGACATATCAGGACGGTCAATGTGAATTTATCCAATATCTGTTTCATCGGTGGGGGCAATATGGCTCGCAGCATTATTGGCGGGCTGATCGCGCGGGGAAATTCCGCGAGCAATATCACCGTGTGTGACCCCCATACAGCGGCACTGACCAAATTGCAGGCGGATTTTGGTGTATCGGTCGGTCAGGACAATCAAACCGCTGTTGCCTCTGCGGATGTGGTCGTTTTGGCCGTCAAACCCCAAGTGATGGGGGCCGTCTGCCGGGAACTGGCTGAACATATCAGCCCCGGCGTACTGGTCATTTCCATCGCCGCCGGCATCAACTGTACCAGCCTCGCAGGGTGGCTGGGGCAGCGTACCGCCATTGTTCGCTGCATGCCCAACACACCCGCACTGGTAGGCGAAGGGGCCAGCGGGTTATTTGCATCCGCAGGCGTCACCCCCGCGCAGCGACAGGAAGCGGAAGCCATCATGGCCGCGGTCGGTCTGGTTGCGTGGGTGGACCAGGAGGATTTGCTGGATGCCGTTACCGCCGTTTCGGGCAGCGGTCCGGCGTATTTTTTCCTCGCCATGGAAGCCATGATTGCAGCGGGCATCAAACAGGGGCTGACGGCGGAAACCGCCAGAACCCTGACATTGCAGACCGCCCTGGGCGCAGCGCGCCTGGCCCAGCACAGCGGGGAGGACGTGGGCGAACTGCGGCGCAAGGTCACCTCGCCGGGTGGCACCACCGAGCAGGCGATACTGTCATTTGAAAACAACAATTTGCGCCATATATATGAAGAAGCCATGCAGGCCTGCGCTGATCGCGCACGCACCATGGCCCGCGAATTTTTGTAGCGGTCAAATTTCGAGCGCCTAGTGTACTGTCTCAGATAGATTGCATATATAGAAAGCGCCTCTATGCGTCCACAGCTAGGCGCGGCTTGCAGGCAATAGCGGGCCCTCTTGTCAAAAGTCGCTACGACGCTGTGGGCGCTTAGAGGGCTTCTCGAAGAGTGAGGTGCGACAAATCAAACATCTTGACGCTCCGCAACACCTCAGGTCGCACTTCATCTATATGTGTAAGCTATTTGAGACAGTACACTAGTTATTCTTACCGCCATCAAAGCCGCCACACATGTTTATGGCTAAACCCTCCGGGCCCGCGCCTGGTCAAATCGGATTTTCACTATGAGTACACTTGCCGAGATTGGCATTTACATCGTTCAAACCCTGGGATCCCTGTACCTGTTGGTTGTGTTGCTGCGCTTCCTTTTACAGATTGCTCGAGCGGATTTTTACAACCCGGTTTCCCAGGCGATCGTCAAACTGACCAACCCGCTCCTTATCCCTTTGCGCAAGGTGATTCCGGGCATCTACGGTATTGACCTCGCCTCACTGGTGTTGGCGCTACTGGTCGAGATTGTGGTTTTCGAGCTTATTTATCTGATTCTCGGCGGTATCATTCCCATTGTGCCGGTGCTTACCTGGGCGGTACTGGGAGTACTCAACCTGACGCTGAACATCTTCTTCTTTGGCCTGCTGATATCCATTATTTTCAGCTGGGTAGCCCCCCACAGCCGTCATCCCATATTGCTGCTGTTGCATCAACTGATGGAGCCGGCCCTGGCACCCTTCCGCCGCCTGATTCCGCCCATGGGCGGGCTCGACATCACGCCGATTTTTGCCTTTCTGGTAATCAACGTCCTGCAAATGGTGGTCGACGGAATGGGACGCTCCGCCAATATGCCGTCAATTTTTTTACCGGGGCTCTGAGTTCCAGAGCAAACTCGCAAATAATACCGGGCCTCCAGGCACCCATGCCGCTGCTTGCAGGTCCGCTCCCGGAACCTTAGACTTGTCTGCCCTCTCACCACGCCAAGAGACACCACTCAACCGCCATGCCACACAGCAATCACCGTCCAACCGATGCGGGTTCCACAGCCACCGGACCCACCACCCCAAATTCGGTGGGCATAGTGGTTCCGCAAAGCCTGCACTTCGCCGAGCCTTTGACCTTGGCCAACGGACGCCAGCTCGCCAGCTATGACCTTATGGTTGAAACCTACGGTGAGCTCAACGCGAACAAAAGCAACGCGGTGCTCGTCTGCCACGCCTTGTCCGGCCACCACCACGCCGCCGGTTACCACAGCAGTGAAGACACAAAACCCGGCTGGTGGGATCACTATATTGGCCCGGGCAAACCCATCGACACCAACCGTTTTTTTGTGGTTTCGCTGAATAACCTTGGCGGCTGTCACGGCTCCACCGGCCCCTGCAGCATCAACCCGGAAACCGGCAAAGCCTGGGGCGCGGATTTCCCGGGCCTGCGCGTGCGGGACTGGGTGGAAACCCAGGCGCGGCTCGCGGATCGCTTGGGTATTGATCAATGGGCCGCCGTCGTTGGCGGCAGCCTGGGCGGCATGCAGGCCATGCGCTGGGCGCTGGAGCACCCCCAGCGGGTGCGACATTGTGTGGTCATCGCGGCGGCAATGAAGCTCACCGCACAGAATATTGCGTTCAATGAAACAGCCCGCCAGGCGATTTTATCCGATCCCGACTTTGCCTCCGGTGCTTATCTGGAACAGGACAAACTGCCAGCGCGCGGCTTATCTGTGGCACGCATGATCGGCCACATTACCTATCTGTCTGATCATGGCATGGGTGAGAAATTCGGCCGCGAGTTGCGCTCCGGCAGTTTTGAACAAGGCAGCGAGGAACCGGTGGAATTTCAGGTGGAAAGCTACCTGCGCTACCAGGGCGCCACCTTTTCCAAAACCTTTGATGCCAACACCTACATCCTGATGACCCGGGCGCTGGACTACTTCGACCTGGCGCGAGAATACAACGATGACCCCGTCGCGGCTTTCAGCCACGCCCAGTGCAAATTTCTGGTTATCGCCTTCAGCTCCGACTGGCGCTTTGCACCGGAACGCTCCCAGGAAATTGTCAATGCCCTGATGCGCGCTGACCGCGATGTGGTCTATGCGGCAGTGGATTCCATTTACGGTCACGATGCGTTCCTGGTACCCCGTCAGCCGCGCTACGAGACATTGTTCGGGCGTTACATGGCGGGGATTCCATTATGAGGATTGACCACAGCATTATTTATGATTGGATCCGACCCGAGTCCCGTGTACTCGACCTGGGTTGTGGTGACGGCACTTTATTGAAGCTGCTCGCGGACAAAAAGAACGTGCGCGGTTACGGCCTGGAAATCAGTGAAGACGGCATCCAACAGTGTGTGGACAAGGGTGTGAACGTCATTGAACAGGATCTCGATGGCGGCCTTGGCAACTTCGACAATGATAGCTTCGACACCGTTATCATGTCGCAAACCATTCAGACCATGACCTACCCGGACAAAGTGATGGCAGAAATGCTGCGGGTCGGTCGCGAGGGCATTGTCGCCCTGCCCAATTTTGGCCACTGGAAAGCGCGCCTGCATCTCGCACTGCATGGCCGTATGCCGGTATCCGATTTGATGCCTTACGAGTGGTATAACACCCCCAACATCCACTTTTGCACCTTTCGGGATTTTGAAGTGCTGTGCAGTGAAATGAACTTGAATATTCTGGAGCAGAAAGTGGTAGCGGAAAAATCCATGGGCCGCCTGCTGCAGGAATTCCGCCCTAACCTGTTTGGAGAGACGGGAATTTTCCGGATTTCGAAGTAGGGGTGGAGCTGCAAGCTAAAAAGTGTGAGCCCGACAATTTACGTTTATGAAGCAGAATTTATGATCAGGTTAATCAAACACAGTTATTTTGCATTATTTCTCGGCGTCGCGTTTGCGGGTGTGGCACATGCACAAGGTCAGCAAACCCATGGTGACTATACGGTTTACCACACGGTTTTTGACAGCACATTTCTGCAGCCGGAAGTTGCGGCAACCTACGACCTGGTGCGCGGCGAGCAGATTTATCTGGTGAATATTTCCGTCAATGCCAAGGGCAGGAATTTTGGTCAGGCGGTGAAGCTTGAAGGCACCATCACCAACCTGATGCAGCAGCAAAAACCCCTGCAGTTCCAGGAAATCAGCGAAGGCGAAGTCACCTATTACATCGCGCCGCTACGCGTTGTCAGTCAGGACACCTTGCGCTTTGCACTGAACATACAACCGTCACCGGATGAAGCGCCTTTTACCATCGAATTTACCCAAACCCTACGCAAGAAATGAGTGCTCCCATGTCACAACTGGTATTGGCCAGCGGCAACCCCGGCAAGCTGCGCGAGTTCCAACAGCTACTCGCCGGCTGCGGTTACGAGGTGGTGCCGCAGTCACAGTTCGCACTGGAATCCGCCGAGGAAACCGGACTCAGTTTTGTTGAAAATGCGATATTGAAAGCACGGCATGCCTGTGCCGCCACAGGTTTGCCGGCACTGTCCGATGATTCAGGTATTGAAGTGGACGCCTTGAATGGTGAACCGGGAATTTATTCCGCGCGCTTTGCCGGTGAGGGTGCCAGTAACGAACAAAACAATACTTATTTGCTGGAGCGTTTGCGCGATGTGCCGGACGCGGCGCGCACCGCACGTTACCAATGTGTGCTCGTATATATGCGTCACGCAAAAGACCCGACACCACTGATTTGCCAGGGCAGCTGGGAAGGCCGAATTCTCACCGCGCCAATCGGTGACGGCGGCTTCGGTTATGATCCGCTGTTTTACGTTCCCACGCATCACTGCAGCGCCGCGCAACTGAGCAAAGAGGAAAAAGGCCGTATCAGTCATCGCGCGATCGCGTCCCGGTGCCTCGTCTCCGCGCTGCAGGCGCAGCCGGGAAGGCTTCCCGCCTAAATCTCGGACCCGCGGCTACTCCAGGTCTTCATGGTCTGCCCCGCCAGCAGCTTGCAGCCATCGTCGGTAGCGACGTATGTACGCAAAAACTGATAGGTATTCGCGTGTAATCCGTCGGACTTGATTTCCTGCACCGTCGTCGAGCCGTGAATCACGGCAGTCTCCTCCAGCCGTCTGACCTGCACATCCGCCTGCTCCCGGGATTTCGTCGGCTTGTAACCGTCACCAAAGCGGGCGAGAAGCTCTGCCCTGGTCTCCACCTGCACACCGTGATTGTGAATCCACACAAAATCCTCCGCCAGAAGCGCGTCAAGAAATGGTTTGTTGCCCGTGCGCAAGGCCTGTTCATAGTCGTAGTCCAGCGCTTTCAACTGCTTGGCGTCAAGACAATCCGCCCAAGATAGCGGGGCATGGACCAGCATCATGCTGATCAAGGTGCCGCAGAGCCTCCGCAATACCGGTTTTCGCCGTCGATTGGTTACCATATCAATATCCTGCCTGACCAAAATGACAGTTACTTAAGACCGAGATCAAACCTAGGGGCGGTTTGGGGTGGGCTTTCCAAGACCGTCGCCCGCGGGATTCGGGCGCCGAGCCCCCAGGGATGGGTTCATGGCGAGTCTTGGAAAGCTCCACCCCGAAGCGACCCGGTGAGCGAAACCGCTTAACTACACGCCACTATTGTCTGACCACTTAAATTGTAGGTGGTCAGACATTACTATAGGATGGACATCCGAACAAGTTGCGCGCCGACGATAATGACAGGATTTCTTATGAAGCATTCCCCTATTTGGCTGATCTTCGCCGTTTCGGCATTCCTTCTTAGTGGCTGCACTGCACTGGAGGACAAAGCGGTTCCGACCGAAACCATCGACAGTCTCTTCGAAACCGCCATGACCTCTAAAGACGCAGTACCCGCAGCAGACGATGCCGCTTGGGAGCGTTACCGCCGCTTATCGAACCAGGTCCGCGCCCTTGATCAGGCGTTTATCAATGCGGAGCTCGCCGAGCAGGGTCTGCAACAACCTCGGCTCCCCCCTCACGCCAACCGTTTCGGTTTCGATCCCAATCAGCCTGTCGACTTTTATCAAACGCCGGAAGGCCAACGCATCGCGGATATTGTGCTGTCATTCCAGACCCCTTCCGGGGGCTGGTCGAAGCGCACGGATATGGCGGTACATCCACGCCAACCCGGCGAAGCCTTTGGTGTTGAACGCAGCTATATTCCGACCTTTGACAATGGTGCCACCAGTACTCAGATGTGGCTGTTGACCCGGGCGTTTCAGGCAACCGGCGATACGCGCTACCGCGACGCCGTGCTACGCGGGTTGAAACTGATCCTTCTTGCCCAATACCCCAACGGCGGCTGGCCGCAGAACTTTCCCCTGACCGGCGGTTATCACGACGACCTCACCTACAACGACGCCGTAACCAGCAATTTGATCCAGCTACTTCACGCCGCCAGCACCGCCCAACAGGGACTGGACTTTGTTCCTCAGGCCCTGCGTCGGCATGCCGCTCAAAGCCGCGACCGCGCATTGGATAATATTGTTGCCACTCAGGTTGTCACCAACGGGACGCCAACCATTTGGGGCGCGCAGCACGACCCGCGCACAGGATTGCCGAGCGCCGCCAGAGCCTTTGAGCCCGTGGCGCTGGCCACGCAGGAAAGTGCCGAGCTTGTGCTGTTTTTGATGACCATCACCGAGCCGGACGACAATCTGAAAAAAGCTATCAATGCCGCCGTCGCCTGGTTCGAATCAAACCGCATCCTGGGCTACGAGTGGCTTCCGGCAGTTCCCGGCGAGAGTCGGTTGCAAGCCAAAGACGGCGCCAAGCCCTTGTGGTCACGCTTTGTCGAACTGGGAACCAATCGCCCGGTCTTCGGTGACCGAGATGGCCGCGTCTACTACAACGTCGACGAGATTTCCTGGGAGAGGCAAGCCGGCTACGCCTGGTATACGCGGGCACCACAGAAAGTGCTGGACGCCTACCCCGCGTGGCGTGCGAAACATTCATGACGCCAGCTAGCCAGTTCCAACGCGCGGGAGTAGCTATGTCATAATGAGGGGCGCTATGCGCCTCCACACGTTCAAATGAACTTTCTATGCCTGCCCCGCGATGCCCATGACCCTATGCCCCTAACTTCGAAGCTACCGCCACTCGCCCTCTACGTTCATATTCCCTGGTGCGTGCGCAAGTGCCCCTATTGCGATTTCAATTCCCATGAAGCCGGCGGCAATCTCCCGGAAGCCGCTTATGTTGACGCATTACAACAGGACATGGCGGCAGACGCAGACTTGGCGCAAGGGCGGCCACTTGAATCCATTTTCTTCGGCGGCGGCACGCCAAGCCTGTTCAGCGGCAAGGCGATTGGTCGCATTATTGATAGCGCACAGCAGCTGTTCGGTTTCGCCGAGGACATAGAGATCACCCTGGAAGCCAACCCCGGCACTGCCGAACATGGCAATTTTCGCGAGCTGCGCAGTGCCGGCGTCAACCGCCTGTCACTCGGCATACAAAGCTTTGAAGATGCACATCTGCAGCGACTCGGCCGCATTCACGGTCGCAATGAAGCAGTAAAAGCGTTCGAATACGCGAGAAGCACGGGCTTCGATAACATCAACCTGGATCTCATGCATGGCCTGCCGAACCAGACCTTAACGCAAGCCATGGCGGATCTGGATCAGGCGTTTGCCTTGTCACCGGAACATATTTCCTGGTATCAACTCACCATTGAACCGAACACCGTGTTCTACAACCGCCCGCCGCAGTTACCGATCGACGACATTCTTGCTGACATTCAGGATGCCGGTTTAGAGCGCCTGGCTGCGCAGGGCTATCAACAATACGAAGTCTCCGCCTACGCCCGCGCTGGCAAACAGTCCCGGCACAACCGCAACTACTGGCAGTTTGGCGACTACCTGGCCGCCGGTGCCGGCGCTCACGGCAAGATCACCCGCCAAACACCGGATGACATTTTGCGCTACCGCAAAACCCGTTTGCCCAACGATTACCTGAACAAGGAAAAACCCTTCACCGCAGGTAAAGAAATCATTCCAACTGGAAACCTGCCACTGGAGTTTCTGATGAATGCCTTGAGATTAAATGACGGGTTTCCGAAAACTCTCTTTGAGCAACGCACTGGCCTAACCCTGAGTTCGCTAACACAGACTGTTGAAGAGCTTGTCCAACAGCATCTTCTCGAAGAAGCCGACGACACCATCAGGACCACCGAGCTGGGTCAGCGTTTTCTCAATGAAGTACTTGCGCGCTTCAGCAAGGATGCATAGTTTCTATAGGTAAAGAAGCAGAAACCGGTATGTGTTGCCAAGCCGCACCGGTAGCCCGGATGGAGTGCAACGTAATCCGGGGCAGTCAACGCCTGGTTTTCCCGGATTGCGTTGCACTCCATCCAGGCTACAAATTCGCGAGCCTCAGGGTCTGATCAAATAAATATTAGCCGCCCCGTTCGAAAAGCATGAGTTTCATAAGTCGGCGCCTCGACTTGTTGACAACTAATGATAAAGACGATCAAGTCTACGATTGGTAACATTAAATCAGCTAGAATAGGATTTATCGACCTTATCTTTCACCTCTGAATTGCTTGCTCGTGTCACGCCGTGACCACCATGCCATGGAACAATTTCATTTATGATTGACGACTCCGACAGCCTGACCGAAAGCGAATCGCCCAGCGTTGCGGATCCGGCTAATTACATCAACCGTGAGCTGAGCAATCTCTATTTCAACCAGCGCGTACTCAGCCAGGCGCTGGATACCGAGCATCCTTTATTGGAACGGCTCAAGTTCCTGTTGATTTTCAGTTCCAACCTGGATGAGTTTTTCGAGATCCGTGTCGCGGGCCTGATGCAGAGTATCCGCTTCGAGCGGGAAACCACCGGGCCGGACGGTGTACCGCCTCAGGATACGCTCAAGCAGATCAGCGAGATCTGCCATGAAACCGTTCACAAGCAGTACCAGATTCTGAACGATGTTCTGATTCCCGCCATGGCCGATGAAGGCATCCACTTTCTGCGACGCAGCCAGTGGACTGAGCCACAAGCGGAATGGATTGAGCATTTTGTGGATACGGAAGTACTACCCGTGGTGAGCCCCATTGGTCTGGACCCGGCGCACCCCTTTCCGCGGCTGGTGAATAAAAGCCTCAACTTTATCGTGGCGCTGGAAGGTAAAGACGCGTTCGGCCGCGACCTGGGCTTGGCGATTGTCCCCGCACCTCGTTCGCTGCCACGGATTATTCCGATGCCTGCTGAGTTGTGCGAAAGCGGACACAACTTCGTGTTCCTGTCGTCAATGATTCACGCCCACGCGGCCAAACTGTTCCCGGGAATGGCGATTCGCGGCTGTTACCAGTTTCGCATCACCCGCAACGCGGACCTGGATGTGGATGTGGAAGGTATCGCCGACCTCGCCCGTGCACTGCGTGGTGAATTGCATTCCCGCCGTTTCGGCACCGCGGTGCGTCTGGAGGTCGCCGACAATTGCCCGGTGGAGTTGACCGACTTCCTGCTCAAGGAAGTCAACCTGACCGAGGACGACCTCTACCGTGTGAATGGGCCGGTCAACCTGAAGCGCATGATGGAGATGCCCGGCATCGTTGGTCGTACCGACCTACTCTACCCCGCCTTCACACCGAGCATGCCGAAAGGGCTGAGCCGCAAGGACAATATTTTTGACGCGATTTCCCGGCGGGATTATCTATTGCTGCATCCGTTCGAATCCTTTGCACCGGTGGTGCAGTTACTGCGTCAGGCGGCCAAGGATCCATCCGTTCTCGCGATCAAACAGACCCTGTACCGCACCGGCCAGCATTCCTCAATTGTGGATGCGCTGCTGGATGCCGCCCGCAACGGCAAGGAAGTCACAGTGATTGTGGAGCTGCGCGCGCGCTTTGACGAAGAGGAAAACCTGGAGCTGGCCAGCCGCCTGCAAGAGGCCGGTGCGGTGGTGGTGTACGGGGTTGTGGGTTACAAGACCCACGCGAAGATGATATTGATCGTGCGCCGGGAGCAGGGCCAGCTCAAACGCTACGTCCACCTGGGCACCGGCAACTACCACACCGGCAACGCACGCTTGTACACGGATTATTCACTGCTAACGGCGGATCAGGCCCTGTGTGAAGATGTTCACCGCATTTTCCAGCAGCTCACTGGCATGGGCAAAACCGAGCGCATGGAAAAGTTGCTGCACGCGCCCTTTACCCTGAAGCGGCAACTGCTGCGCATGATTGAGAATGAAATCAAAGCGGTAGAGGAAGGCAAGCCTGCCCGGATCATACTCAAGTGCAACGGCCTGACCGAACCCAAAGTGATACAGGCGCTTTATAAGGCCTCCAGAGCGGGTGTGACTATTGACCTCATTGTGCGCGGCATGTGTTCACTGAAAACAGGGATTCCTGGAGTCTCCGACAATATTCGCGTTTACTCAATTGTGGGCCGCTTTCTGGAACACTCCCGCGTCTACTACTTTGCCAACAGTCATCCAACCGTCTATTGCGCCAGTGCGGACCTGATGGAACGCAATCTGAACCGGCGGGTCGAAGCCTGCTTTCCGATTGAACAACCGGAACTCGCGCAACGGGTTCTTGATGAGCTTGAGCTTTATGTGAGCGACGGACGGCATCGCTGGGTCCAATTGACCGATGGAACCTATGAACTGGTAGAAAATAGCGAAATTCCTGCCGCGCAAATGGAATTATTGCAGCGGTTGACGGGTCCTAACAACTAAGATGGCGGTCATGGACAACCGGAGATGGGCGCTGAACCTGCCTTGGCAGGCGTGGGGCTTGTGTCCCCCAGTCGCAGCTCTTATCATTGCAGCTCTTAGTATGTAGGAAGTTACTTACCCAATCTGCGGAGATTACTATGAGCGAAGCCCTGACGCATGTTAGCGATGCCAGTTTTGAAGAAGATGTATTGCGGGCAAAAGGCCCCGTACTGGTTGATTTTTGGGCAGCTTGGTGCGGCCCCTGCAAAATGATCGCTCCTGTGCTTGATGAGCTGGCCGGCGAGTACGGCGACAAGATCAAAATTTGCAAGATGGACGTGGACGCCAACAAGGAAACACCGGCAAAATTCAACATTCGTGGCATCCCCACACTGATGATATTCAAGGGCGGCAACGCCGAAGGTACCAAGGTTGGCGCACTGTCCAAAGCGCAGCTGAAAGAGTTCATTGAAGCAAACCTGTAACCAAACCGCACCAGCGTCAAGGTCACATTGTTGACGCTGGTACTTTGCAACCGGTTAAATTTGTGGCTATACTGCCGTCAGCTAGTGATCAAGCCGTTTCGTGCATCCTTCCTGCGGTCAACCAAAACCTCGACTTTCAAACAGACCGATGGCGAAACCCGAACAACACCACTGGGCGAACCTCCAAAATATTCCCGACTTCCCCGACCTGAAAAACGCGCGTGTTGTGTAGACTCATTACTACAACCTGTATCACTGTAGCCGGCTGACTGCCTGTTTTCGACGAAGCAGTTTTAGAAATCCGATATCACCCAAGCAGTTTTGGAACTCACTGAAACATCTATTCTGGCAGCTGACCGTCCAGGCACTCTGCCGAACCCAACCCCGACATTCCGAAACTTAAGCACTCACTAACCAGACCAAACACACATTTATGAACCTTACCGACCTGAAAACCAAACCCATTGAAGAACTGATTGAACTTGCCAAAACCATGGGCATGGAGAACCTTGCTCGCTCACGCAAGCAGGACGTCATCTTCAATATCCTCAAACGCCACGCAAAAAGCGGTGAAGACATCTACGGCGACGGGGTACTGGAAATTCTGCAAGATGGTTTTGGTTTCTTGCGTTCGGCAGGGGCCTCTTATCTGGCCGGACCAGACGATATTTACGTCTCTCCCAGCCAGATCCGGCGCTTCAACCTGCGCACCGGTGACACGATTTCCGGCAAGATTCGCCCGCCGAAAGAAGGCGAACGTTATTTTGCCCTCCTTAAAGTCAACGAAATCAATTTCGACAAGCCTGAAAACTCCCGCAACAAAATTCTCTTTGAAAACCTGACACCACTGTTCCCCCAGGAGCGCTTGCGCCTGGAAACCGGTAACGGTTCCACGGAAGACCTCACCGGCCGCATCATTGATTTGGTATCACCCATCGGCAAAGGTGTACGCGGTTTGATCGTGGCGCCGCCCAAGGCCGGTAAAACCATCATGATGCAGAACATTGCGCAGGCCATTACGCGTAACAATCCTGAATGCCATCTGATTGTGTTATTGATCGACGAGCGCCCGGAAGAAGTGACAGAAATGCAGCGCTCTGTGCGCGGCGAAGTAGTTGCCTCCACCTTTGATGAGCCGCCGGCACGTCACGTTCAGGTAGCCGAAATGGTTATCGAACGGGCCAAGCGCCTGGTTGAACACAAGAAGGATGTGGTGATTCTGCTGGATTCCATCACCCGACTGGCCCGCGCCTACAACACGGTTATTCCCTCCTCCGGCAAGGTATTGACCGGTGGTGTGGATGCCCATGCACTGGAGCGGCCGAAGCGCTTTTTCGGTGCCGCGCGTAACATCGAGGAAGGCGGCGCACTGTCAATCGTGGCCACGGCCTTGATCGACACCGGCTCGAAGATGGACGAAGTGATCTACGAAGAATTCAAAGGCACCGGTAACATGGAGCTACACCTGGATCGCAAGGTTGCCGAGCGCCGCGTTTACCCGGCGATTAACGTCCGTCGTTCCGGCACCCGCCGTGAAGATCTGTTGATGACCGAAGCGGAACTGTCCCGCGTGTGGATTCTGCGCAAACTGTTGCACGATATGGAAGACGTTAGCGCGACGGAATTCCTGGTCGACAAACTGAAAGATTTCAAATCCAACGATGAGTTCTTCCTGTCGATGAAGCGCAAGTAAATTCAGCTAATAAACAGGCCGGGGTAACCCGGTCTGTTCGCATGTCAGCAAGCACTTTTGCGCTGAACTACTGCATTGAACTACGCCTTTCACCACGCCACCCGTCGCCTGGAACTGATCCATGAAGTTCAAAGACCTGCGCGATTTCATCGCTCTACTTGAAGAACGCGGCCAACTCAAACGCATCTCCCAGCCCGTTGACTGCCACCTGGAAATGACAGAAATCTGCGACCGCACCCTGCGAGCCGGCGGGCCCGCTTTGCTGTTCGAAAATCCTGTTGGTTTTGATATTCCCGTACTCGGCAACCTGTTCGGCACGCCGGAACGAGTCGCACTGGGCATGGGCCAGGAATCTGTTGCGGCGCTGCGCGAAGTCGGCGAACTGCTCGCGTTCCTGAAAGAACCCGAGCCGCCCAAAGGCATGCGCGACGCCTGGGACAAACTTCCGGTATTCAAGCAAGTGCTTAACATGGCACCTAAAGTGGTCAGCAGTGCCGCTTGCCAGCAAGTGGTGCTGCAGGGCGATGCGGTGGATTTGCACAAGATGCCGATCCAGACCTGCTGGCCCGGCGATGCGGCGCCACTGGTGACCTGGCCGTTGGTCATCACCCGCGGGCCGCATAAAGAACGGCAAAATCTGGGTATCTACCGCATGCAGCTGATCGGCAAGAACAAGCTGATCATGCGCTGGTTGAGTCACCGTGGCGGTGCGCTGGATTTTCGGGAGTGGCAGCTAGCTCACCCGGGTGAACGTTTTCCGGTTTCCGTCGCTCTGGGGGCAGACCCGGCGACCATACTCGGCGCAGTCACCCCGGTACCGGATACCCTCAGCGAATACGGCTTTGCCGGGTTATTGCGCGGTAGCAAGACCGAAGTGGTGAAAAGCCAGACCAATGATCTGCAAGTGCCTGCCTCGGCGGAATTCATTCTGGAAGGTTTTATCGAGCCAGGTGAAATGGCGGACGAAGGTCCCTACGGCGACCACACCGGCTATTACAATGAAGTGGAATCGTTTCCCGTGTTCACTGTGGAGCGCATCACCCATCGTAAAAACCCGATTTATCACAGCACCTACACCGGCCGGCCACCGGATGAACCGGCAATACTGGGCGTGGCGTTGAACGAGGTATTTGTACCCATCCTGAAAAAGCAATTCCCGGAAATCATCGACTTCTATCTGCCGCCGGAAGGCTGCTCCTACCGCATGGCGATTGTGACCATGAAGAAGCAGTACCCCGGCCACGCCAAGCGCGTGATGATGGGTGTCTGGTCATTCCTGCGCCAGTTTATGTACACCAAGTTCGTGGTTGTTACTGATGACGGCGTCAACGCGCGGGACTGGAAAGACGTGATCTGGGCGATCACCACCCGTATGGATCCCGCCCGGGATACGGTTCTGGTTGAGAATACGCCGATCGATTATCTCGACTTCGCCTCGCCCGTTGCCGGCCTCGGGTCCAAAATGGGAATGGACGCCACCAATAAGTGGCCAGGCGAAACCACTCGTGAATGGGGAGTGCCTATTGAAATGGACGCGGCGGTGAAACAGCGCGTAGACGAAATATGGGACCAGCTCGGCATCGAGGTGCCTCCCGCAAGCACCTGAACAAGACGGCGGGTATCAGTGATACAGGGACTGTGCCGCCTGCCGGCTCAACTGTTGCGCCAACAAATCCATGCACTTGGCATAGGTATCACGCCCCGTCAGCCGCAGTAGCGCAATAAGCTTGTGCCTGAATTCCTCAAGCTGCTCAAAGGCGGCAACCCTATCCTGGTACGGCACATAGCACTCCTGACTCCAGTGCAAAAGACCATCGTGCACCTTGCGTAAACAGCTCTCCGCCGCCTCAAAATCCTTCAGCCGACAAAGCACGTTTCCGTAATAGCGACCCACCGTCGCGAAATTCTCCACCGACGATGCATGCTGGCGCCGTCGCACATCCGAGGCAAACCGCACCAACCCAATTTCGTAGGCTGTGCCCAGAAATGACTCCGCCCGAGCCCAATCCCCCGCCTGATAGGCTGCAAGACCGTGATTGAAAGCGCCATTCCACAAATTGGCGGCGCGCTGCCCATCCTCTTGTACCAGCCGACAATGCTTGTCGCATAAATGCCGCATTTACACCCTCCGAATCGACACGTGATGCTCCGTAACTCATATCGAGTTATTGATAATAATTCTCATTTATATTAACCTGAGAATTCATCATGTGCAATCATCGGCTTGAAATGGAGGATCAACTCATGGGTTATCCGAAGGAAGTCCGACTGGCGTTGCCCCCGCGCATACTGGCGCAACTCCTCGCGGAGAAAAAGATGTCGATTGAGGATTTCCGCTGCCTGGACGGGCAAACCAAGTCCTGCGTCAAAGGCATCTTCCTGGAGAATCTGCGCCGGGAAATGGCGATGGTCCGGTAGCAGAAGGTTCTTGTTCGCACTGCTGAACATGAGCCCTCACATAGTCTCAAAGCAGCCCCGCCATCCACTGTGAAGACCACCTCGGTCACGAGCTTTACTGCATTAAAAACCGACAAGCAGTCGTCGCGCCCGTGATTTCGGACCTACCTTGGCAACTGCGCATTGACCCCCGAAGTACGGCCGGTTGTGGTCATGGATCCAAACGGTGATAGTGGTCGCCGTGATCACTTTGTCCTAGCCTCGGTTTACCTGGCAACCCCGCAAAGCTTGACGCCGCGGCGACCTGAACGTATTTTGGTCTGAAACTGTAAAGGAAATAGTGGTCATGGAGATACTGGTCGTGGCGACTACGATATAAATGTTACGTGTATTTCAGTTCGGAGATTGTGCATGAAAATTGACATCGACAAACTTTCTGAAGAGGATTTGATCGAGCTTAATCATCGTATTGTGGAACGGTTGAAATTCTTGGAGTCTTTCCATAACCACAAGGAAATGATGAAATTTTCTATCGGGGAGCAAGTCAGCTTTGAGCCTCCAGGTCGAGGTGGTCAGATTGGAATTCTTGTAAAATACAACAAGAAATCGGTCACGGTAATGACCGAGAGCGGTCAAAAGTGGACGGTTTCACCCCACCTACTTTCAAAAGTAAAGCAAGTAAAGCCAGAAACCAACTCCACGCAAAGCAATGTTGTAAAGTTCAATGGAAAAAACAACACGTAACAAGTGGCTCATGTTCGCAGCCTCCGGCTGCCGGACGCTCGCAAGTGCGCGGCGTTAGCCATATATATGAATATTGAAGCCAGCACCGGAGACGAGCTGAAGAGGAAATTGGGGGGTACTGACATTTCGGTTCCGGTCAGGACCGCTGGGCGGACCAACGACCATGTAGAGAGGTGGGTTATATATAGAGCGTTGGCTACGTTGCTGGCCGATAGTCAAATCGAATATCCGGTGAGGCTTTTGAAACGCGAAAGGCCTGATTATCTACTGGTCATAGGGAGTCGTGAGATAGGATGTGAAGTTACGGAAGCAATTAATAGTGAGTACCTAAGAGCAAAATCTCTACCGGAGGCTAATGCAGAGTCTTCTATTATAGATGTTTCGCTTTTTAAGTGGGGTGCACCAAAGCGAAAGCTTGAAAAATTGCGAGAAATCGCATCCAGAGAAAAGCTCACGGGTGCTGGCTGGGCAGGCAACTCTGTCGAACGAGAATATGCGGATATCGTCTTTGACGTTGCAAGTAGAAAAACCAAGAAAATGGCTAAGGTAGGCTACCAAAAGTACCAAGAAAACTATCTATTGGTTTACCTCAACCAAAGCCTACCTATTTTGGATCAACAGGAAAGTGCTACCATTTGCGCTGAGCGTTTAGCAGGTTACTGGTCCGCAAAATCATTTGATTCTATCTTTGTAGAGAAGGGTGAATACATAACAGTTTACTCCGCGAACGGGTACAAGATTCTGCCGTTAAATGATATCTGGAAAAATGGCTAACAAAGTGCTGCTAGGGACAAGCCTACGCTACGCTTCGGTTTGCCCTAGAGCACGACGTTAGCTGAATAGGAGAGCGAGTGCGACTCAGTGAACTTACAGACAAAGAGCTTCTGAGGTTGCAAGCATCCGCGACAAATGAGCTTAAAGCCAAGGGTATAGTCCGAACACAGAATAACCCGCTCGGAGATTATACGGAGTGGCTAGTGGGGAAAGCTTTGGCTCTTGAACTTCAGGCAAACTCCAAAGCTGGTTATGACGGCGTCAGTAAAGATGGTGTGCGTATACAGATTAAGGGTCGTCGTGTTACACCCACAAATAATTCGCGGAAACTTAGCGTGATCAGGAAGTATGCTGAAAAAGGTTTTGATGCTCTCGCAGCAGTAATTTATGACGAGCATTTTAACATCATTGAGGCGTTGCTTATCCCTCACGAGATTGTGGGAGAGTACGCTGCGTATCGTGAGCACGTGAATGCCCACATCTTGATATTGAAAGGGCCAATTTTAGGTGATTCAAGGGTTCAATGCATCAAACAAGCAGTATACAGCTAACAAGGCCAATCACGGCGACAGCTTTTTCGTTGCGGCTTCGCCATCCACTATAAAGCTGCGCGTGTTAGCGGCGTTAGAACGAAGGCATACCGAATGCAGTGCATTACCATAGGATATCTACCTGACATTTCCCTAAAGAAAGTCGGGGTTATATACTTTTCCTCATTTGGCAGTCTATGGCTCATTCTCGAACCACTCAGTTTCTTTGGGGTATTTCCCGACGCCCAAAAAATAGGATGGGTTGGTTACGCTTCTTTGGTAGTCATTTCGCTATTCATCTCGGTGACGATATGCCAGCTATGGAGGGCGGTGCAGTTTAAGAGGCTGAAATTTGTGTCGGTGGTCATGGAGTCGAGCCTGGAAGGCTCCTTTTATAAAGTTAAGTCGCCAGCGACTCTTCAGGTATGGGATTTCTCACACCTTTTTATCGAACATCTACAAAAAGGTAAGACCTCACAGCGTGCAAAATGGATCAGTTAGGGATCTACGCCGGTTCTAAACCTGAAGCGAAATAATGAAATTAAAGAGCTGAACAGCAGTATGACTATGGGAGAGATTGGTATATGTGACGGAGATACTCTCTTCATATCAGCAAAGCCAATCGAGGTAGACAGGGCAACAAGATATTCTTTGTCGTCGTAGGTTCTAACAAAGCAAAACAGGCAGACGGTGTCTTTCCGCTTCGCTACAAGCCACTTTAAACCGCTGCTGTTTGCGGCGTTATGCGTCTATACATCTTATAGGGAGAAGGAAGTGAAATTCGAAACATTATGGAATAGTCATCCGACCGTTGAATCACGAATGGATGACGCCCCTTGCAAGAAGAATGGAAAGCGGGCATTTGAGAATCAAT
Source organism: uncultured Cellvibrionaceae bacterium (assembly GCA_964419935.1). Lineage (GTDB taxonomy): Bacteria > Pseudomonadota > Gammaproteobacteria > Pseudomonadales > Cellvibrionaceae > CAYQQJ01. The sequence goes on along the minus strand of CAYQQJ010000002.1, from coordinate 141,895 downwards.
GCGCCATCCGATTGGGGGGAACGTTTAGGAAATCGGGAGTGGACCTGAAGTCCTTCAAAGGAGTGAGGTGCTGGCATGGCCACAAGCCCGCACATATCTTACGGGCAGAAGAGCTTGCAGCATGGCTCTCTGGACCGTTTTCTCCTTTTAAGCAAAAGCTCGTATTTGAAGCTGTAAACGGTTTTTCTCAAATTGCGGGCAAAAAGGGCATTATCTTCTTCAAGGACTACTACGGACCCAACCAGCAGGGCGACCATATTGATTTGTGGAACGGCAGCCGACTAACTCGGCTGACATCATGGGTGCAGTTTGCCGTGCAACGAGGCAGGCATTATTCAGATGCCACCGTCTGGTTCTGGCCAGTAGGAGGTTAACATGCGTCGTCTGTTAACGCTTGTCGTCTTCGCATTGACCTCCTGCTCCAGAGAGCATCACACCTTAAACGAACCATTGCCGAACAATCTGCCGAAGTCCGATGTACTGATTCAGTTTAGTCAGGCCGACGGGTTCTCGAATCTCGATGCCGTTCGTGCTCAGCTTTCAGAAGAACAAAAAAGCACGTTCGATGCTTCTTTAGGCTGGTACGCGACAAATGCAGATCATGGCCTTGAGCGGTTACACGACAGACCGGCACATGAGGTGGTTGATATAGCCAACTGTTTAAAGGTCAAGGTTCCGAAAGAAGAAGATTCCTGCTTCGAATGAAGCAGGACAAATAAGATACGTTGCGCTTGCTGCACATATCTGGTTGTTGAACGAACCCGGTGCTCCCTATAAGTAAACGCGGAATAGCTTTAGAGGACCGGCCTTAGCCGCCGGTGCTTTTTCTGGGCGAGCACGATCGTCGCCCGGCAGGCGATAAAAAAAATCGATGTCACATGATGCACTGCCTCCTGTGATTACAGGTTTATCAATCCTTACGCGTGTTTTAGCGTCAGTGCTCAGTGTTTTTTATCCCGATTGCTTCCCGGGATGACAGATGCCAACAGCTCGCATGGCAGCGCCACAGTGTGGGCAAGGCCTCGGGCGTGCGTCCGCGAGGAAAGAGCAGCAAGAGGTTGCGATGGGTGACCCTATACCTGCGCAGCGCTTCCAGGGTCATCTTGGGCAGGAAGACGAAACGATCCTTCTTCCCCTTCGCATGGCGCACATGCAACAGGCCGCGCTCGCTATCGATGTCGCCATGCGGATGCTCAAAGCGGAGCCCCATGCTGAAACAGACCGGAATGAACGTCTGGTAGCGTCGCTCACGAGTATCGTTGATCAACTGCTCCAGCTTCGAGTGTCAGCACATCGGGAAGACGCTTCTCTTGCGGCGGTTGACGATCTCAAGCCATTGCCAATCGACCTTGAGCACATTTATTGAAGAACTGTAGGCCATTGCGATCGACCTTCACTGTCGACCAGGAATGGGCGCTGATCAGCGATTCAAAATAGTCCTCTAGCTGCTCCTGAGTGAGGGGGCAATCAAAGTATTCACTCACCCGCCGTATTCTCGGCTGTACAGGTCAATGGTCGAGACCGCTTTGCCCTGGCGTCTCAGTGCGCTAAGATGTTTACGGCACAGTGAAATCGAATCGCTTTTGCTGTGTTTTGTGCATAAAGATATTCCCCTCGTTGTCGTGCTCGGTGGTGAGCATGTAGGGGAATTATCTTCGATTGCACGAGAGTGAGTTTTGCCGCGTAGCGGCTTCGTTCAACAATGGGCTCAGTTCGACGCCGTGAAGCCGAGGATTTAACCCAGGCGTTTAGCCTAGGGAAGCAGAATATGAAGCCTTACTTTAAACCATATTTCACAATAGCAACCTCCATCCTGACTTTGTTGGTTTCGTTTTATGCTGCGTATGACATAACAGGTACTTTATTCGGGAGAACACGGATCGTTCAACTAGAGCCTTATGGTGGGGTAACTTTTAGCCATCTAAGGGACTTTGAGGTTTGGAGACTTTTCGCGTCTCAGCTAATTCACGTCAAGCAGCATCACATGCTATATAACGTCCTTTCTTTCGCTTTGCTGGGCTCGCTGATCGAGCGCCACATAGGATTCGGGCGAACCTTAGCACTCTGGTTTACCGCTGGCGCGACAGGCACCTTATTTAGCACCTTGTTTGTTCAGTCACCTTGGAATCTAGGTACCGGCGCGTCGCAGGCGATTCTAGGACTGGCGGCATTCGGGTGTATTGCGATTCAACAGAGAGTCGATACATCCAGAATGTTCAAATTTGCAGTAGGCTTTGCAGTTGTCCCCGCGCTTACCCTAGACCTGGTGTTTGCTCATTACCCCAAGCCCGGCCACGCTCTTAGCTTCATTATAGGATTATTCATTGGTTTTGTTTATGTGCGTCAAGTAGGAAGCGAAGGGGGCCAACGCCAAAGCGCCTGTAGAAGTTGAAAATTATGTACGCCAGGGACCTCACCCAAACATGAACACCGAAATCGAACAAATGACGGCGGTGAAGAAAGACGAGAACAAAAGAGTACCCAAGAGGAAGAAAGGAGGCGGATTTATTTTCTGCGTCAGGGGACACCAACACAATGGAAGGTTATCAGGTGGCGTTACCAGCTGCGAAGAAACAGGCGACGCCAACAAAACCACGTAGTGCGGTAAGCGCTATGAGTAGATACATGTTATGGCCAGAATTTCAATCGCAAGTGACCACGCAGGCTTTGAATATAAAGAGGCTATCAAATCTCACCTGGAGTCCAAAAACCTTTCGGTGCATGACTTTGGTACAGATTCTATTGAACCGGTAGATTACCCAAAGTTCGTCCGTGCGGCCGCTAAAGCCGTTGCTTGTGGGCAATGTGCACTTGGCATAATTCTCGGTGGCAGTGGAAATGAGGCTATTGTCGCCAATCGACTCGTTGGAGTTCGATGTGCTGTTGTATGGAATAACCGTACGGCGCAGCTTTCAAAGGAACATGGGAACTGCAATATGATTGCTATCGGCCAAAGGATGGTGACTAAAGATGAGGCAATCTCCATTGTTGACCGTTGGCTCACTTCTGAATTCAAGGGTGGTCGACATCAAAGACGAATTGACCAGATTGACGCTAATAGGAGCTAGCATGAAATATCAAAGGGAAATGGTAGTAGGTGTTATTTTATATGTTGTGCTTTATTATTTGGCTGCATGGGCTATAGGTATAGCAGCAGCCATTGCTACACCTGAAGGATACTTTGATTGGTTTCGATCGAGACAGCTGATTTGGTTGGGTTTGCTTATCTGGAACCTATGCACAATCTATCCAGCTGCTGCGCTTCCGTCGCTGATAATTGCGTTCGCAGGCGTTAAGATTAGTGGAGTGAGATGGTTGCCAGCGTGCATTGTGGTTACAGTTTTATACCTGGCGCATTTTATGCACGACCAGGTTTTATTCGCCTTTAATCACCCTCAGTTGATTAAGCTAAACGGGTATCGGGCGTTTCTCCCAAGCGTGGTACTTCCTTTATTCGTCTTTCTTGGTGGGTATGTAGCAAATAGGTACACAACAAGAACAGCTATATGACCTCGTTCGGCGCAGCCCAGTTGGTGGCGACGTGGCAACAAGTATAATGGCTGAGCTTGGTGCGCAGCCAGAAACGACGGCATATCGCAGGCGCTGGGTTTCACAACAGACCACCAATACATTACCAAGAACCTCACCATCAGGGACCTTTACTTACTACAGGATGCAGTATGAAACCTCAATCAGTTCTGACCTTTTTCCTTTCTATTCTAATGGCCGGATGCGGCACTGTGAATACTGTTGTTGGTGGAGACGCCACAGCCAGCCGCGGGCTCAAGAAGGCTGAAACATACTGCGATTCCATTCCTCGGGTGTACAGCGGCGTGTCCTATAACTTTTGTTTGCTTCACGCCGAGCCTTACGCTATCAATACGCAGCATGGCATCGACGGTGTGCCGCTTCTCGCTATGGACTTTGTACTTTCCGGTATGCTCGACACTGTCGCGCTGCCGTACACCATCTATCGCCAATGTACTGATGGCAACATTGAGATACAGTAACGGCATTACCACTTCATCAGCCAATGGCGGCGCTGCGGAACTTAAGTTGCTCGGAAGATCCGATGGGAGTGCCAGCTGGAAACCAACCACGGGCAAAAGGAATATCCACCAATGAAGTATTTCAGTTTTTTATTTATCGCTATGGCGCTTAGTGCCTATGTATTCGCCGAAAGTGGAGACTTTGGTGTGGAAGTAGACGTAACTACAACCGGCTTGTTCCCACCGAAGCCCGAGACCGTCACTGTGGCGACGGTACAACCCAATTCATCTGCCGCGAAAAACGGTATCAAGCCTGGCGATAAGGTAGTAAGCATTGACGGCTGTGCCATTCCGGGTTGCTCTGCGTGGCAAGCTCGAAAGAAGATGAGCAAGAACCCAGGGGAAAGCGCAGTATTCGAAATCATCAATGAAAAAGGCCAACTGATAAGCGTCACCTTGGTGGCTGAATAGTGAAAAAGTGCAAAAGCCAAACGAATTATTTCACCGGTTTCAGCATCTCCTCCAGATGTTTCACATAGGCTGCGAAGGCAGCCTGCCCGTCCGCCGTTAAGGCTACATCGGTGACGGGCTTTCTTGCGTCAAAGCGCTTGGTGATTTCCACATAGCCGCTGGCTTCCAACTTGCGCAGGTGCGTACTGAGGTTGCCGTCGGTAGTATTGACCTTGTTCCGAATGAAGGTAAATTCGGCGCGTTCAACCGTGGCGAGTACCGCCATCACCGCTAGGCGTATGCGCGAGTGGATGAGATCATCGATCTGGTTGTGGTCGAAGCTCATACCCCCGCTGCACCTCCAGGCTGAACCTGGGGCTTGTTGCGTATAAGGATCACGCCGGGAACCAGGTAGAAAAGCAGCAGCATGGCGCCCAGGAGTAACAGCACGTAAAAACCCGGCCAAATCAACATGACCGCGGCTCCCGCCCACCAGCCGAATGCCAAATTGCGCAACCATTGCAGGCCCGCGAGTGTCCCTGTCAGAAACACCGCGCCGCCCACTGCGGCACTGGCTAGCGCTGGCGCATGCTGGCCGGCGAGGCTGCCACTGCCCACACCAATGAAGATGATGATCGCGGTGGTGATCCCCATGGACATCCAGACTGCGCCAATCAACTTGCCCGCTGCCATTCCCACCGGTTTGCGCGCCTCTCTTGCGACCAAAACGACGTTTGCCAAACTGCCCGCCGCCATAAGCACTGCCCATATCGCCAAAGGCGATAAGCTGATCAAACCCGTCAGGCTCGCCCAAGTGCCAAATAGCCCCAGGCCGCCAGCCAAGCCCCAGATGATGAAGTAACTGCCGCTCAAGTGAACAGATTGGCGGGTCTCGTCCATAAGGCGACGAATGTGCGCTAGATCAGCTATTGGATCGGATACCATGGTGTTTTTCCTTACATTGTTACTTACTTTGAATTACAAAGTACTTTGTCGCAGACTACCTGTCAACCGAATCTTTAAATTATTGTATTGGTCGCAATGGCAATACTCGCTGGATAAAACGAACTAAAGCTGGACGAAAGGAAAGATATAGAACGTGGCCGAGATCGTGTGAATTGAATCGTCTTCGCGATATGCGCGATAAGACAAGCGGCCATCCGTCTGCGGTTGGCCGCCGGTACTATCTAGGTAAATCTGATACTGAACGCATCAATGAATCGTGATGGTATCCTTATAGCCATCATTATCCGTTACTCTCAACTTCAGGCTTTGAGGCGTACTACCCAAGCCCATATGCATGAAGTTAACCCCTTCGTTTATGAGACTTCCGTTGGTAATCCATTCCCAGCCCACGACGGTACCATCACGGTCAGTTGAGTAATAGCCGCTATAGGTCGTAATGTAGTACGGGTGGGGATAATACTGAGAAACGTAAACTGCCTGCGGCGTGTAGTCACAGGTGAGGCTGTTATATTGAACCGTCCGCGCAGGTTCCAGCTGAGCCTCACAGGATACGGGTTCACCATAGTCATAAGACACAAGTGTTTTGCTGTCCCCTTCTTGCTCGGGCACATATTGGTTAAGCCGGACTTTACCGGCATCTGGACTGTCGGCGATACAGCTCGCGGATTGGCCGCCATAGGTGTTTGTGGCAGCGAGTGCGTTTTGGCAATTGACCGGATTATCTCCGGCAACAGCGGTGAGGGACAAACTGGCGATTAATATTCCTAGAGACTTTGTAAGAGACTTTCCTCGGAAATTTTTCATTTTTCATTCCCTATCAAAAAATTCTAAATGATTATTATGTGGCAACGCTACCGAAGCCACGACCAGTACCCAAGTCCGGGCAAAGCAGTTTTTTCCACGCTTTTCCTTTCATGGATAGAAAAAGTGTATATAGCGGATACCTTTGCGTCCATGCCGGATGATCCAAAACGCGCACCAGCTCCCATATAACATTCACTGCAGAATAATATAAACACCCATCAAACCAAGTATAAGCACGTGAGCTAATCGATCAGATACCGAATCAGTTCCGCCATATTTTTGATATATACACCGGTGGAGATACCAATGATCGGATCATTCGTTCGATAAGGCGAGGTATCCCATTTATCGCCCACGTTGGTGCTGCGGTAGTCGCCCTGAGTGGGTTTTTCTGGACCCGCACCAATATAGGGGTTGGTTGTGTAGTTTAATGGAGTCGGCCAATAACCGCGGTTATTCAGGCCATCCAGTAATCTTTGAACCAGTTCATTATTGCTTTTGAGTTCCTGCTTAAGATTGGACCGGGTATTCAAATCCGAAACGTGGATCTCTTTTAACGTAAAAAATTCTGGCAGGTCGATTTTACCTTTTGCCTTCAAGGGCGACGTGCTGACAACGTCGTCAACTGGCATCCCGACCAATGTCTGGTACTTCTGCCTTAACCTCTCCACATCGATATGTCGCGCAGAGCTGTAATGGGCAATCAGATGCTTCGGATCGTCACTGGTAAAATAACTGCCGTTTACCACGTTGGAGCCCTGTCTGTGCAGATACAGTGTGTCGCCGGTACCAATCTCGACAAAAGTCGGGTGAGTGCGGCCATCCTTTACGCGGTTGCGGGGTAATTGAATGTCATCCAACCAGTCGAGCGCTTCCGGAATTCGTGCAAGAAATTTTGATTCACCGGTCATCCGGTAGAACAACATCAATTGCTCGATATTACCCTCGGTTGTTCCTGCACTGAGCGCCCTGGGTTCATAGCTTCGCGCGCCAGCCGGTTTAAGATCCTGGGTGTATTGTAACGCCCAGCCTGGTTGTGGCTGCCCCAGCTGTGTAACCAGAAAAACATTCATCCCGCGTATAATCGGATCCAGCACCCGGGTGTCTCCCAACGCCTGATAGCACATGATCAGAAATTCGATATTCTCCGGGGCAACATCATCATTGAAGGTGATGTAGGAGGTGTAATCCGGTTTGCCGTTGCGCGAATATTCATACATCAACGGAAAGCGTTGCGGCCAGCCGCCAATTGGATACTGCGCGTCCAGAACAAAACCGATTGCACTCTCTAAAGCAGGCTTGTAGGTGGGATCCAATTTTTCCGTATACAGGCGCAATAAAAATTTGGCGGCCTCCGCTGTGCCACCGTCATCGAAAGTCGCGTTGCCGTAGTAATGCTGAAATTCCTCCAGTCGCCAACCATTAGCGCCAATGGTCTGATACCAGTTTTTCAAGGATGCCTCGCCGGCAAAATCTATTAGATAGTTCCACCCCCCGCTCGGGTGCTGGCCCCATATCAGCGCACGAGCCGCTTTTTCAGCCGCTTGATAATAATACTCGTCGCCGGTGGCATGGTACGCGTCCAGGAAAAGGTGCCCCATAGTCGCGGTACCCGGCGGCTGCACCCAAATCATGGTCTCCCGCGCCTCAAGCTCGCCCCAGCGGCGGCTCATATCCGGCGAATAAGACCACACATAGCCGCCGTTATAACTGACTTCCTCGACCATAAATCGCGTGGCACGCTTCATGGCCTGTCTGACATCAGCTTCGGCAGGTTGCGCGTGACTGAGTGCGCCTGTCAAAGCCAACATGATGACGGTAGTGGTAAGAATGATGATGGCGGCTGTTCTGCCGAGAATGTGTTTGATCGTCATATTATTTTCCAGCTTCAGCTTTTGCGAACCCAGGGCGTTCAGGCTGGCGCCGGATTGACTGATCCGCGCTGGCGATTGGATGGCAAACTGCACCCAGGTTCTGGTTCAACCGACATTAAGCGGCACCCTGCAAAGGTAACTGGTCAGACCATTATAGGCAACACTGGTCAGCCGCTAATTTGCCGGCCTCGCTGTATAGCCGACGACTTGCTCCCTAGTCTGGTAATGCAACCCGCCACCAGTCTATTCGAGCAACGCCGCCCACAGATTGACAGCGTTGTCTTTCTTGCGTAATGTGAATCCATGGCGCCAATTAACACCAGCGGTGACAAGAAATGCAGAACCAACAGCACCCGGAAGCGCTGCCGCTGACAATAACGACACTAGCTCGCTGATGCGGGGCTCACTCTAGAGGAATACAGGTTGTGGAAATGACAATAGATACCCCCCAAGTCCGAAGAAGCAGCGCCATTCCCATGGCCATTGTTGCCGGTCTTTTCTTTATCCTCGGCTTTGCTACTTGGCTGAACGGTTCGCTAATGCCCTATCTCGAGTTGGTGCTGGCGCTGTCTCCGGTGCAGGCGTCCTTTATCCTGTTTTCTTTCTATATTGCCGTAACTATTTTCGCCATTCCCTCTGCCTGGATCATTCGCAAGGTGGGCTACAAGAATGGCATGGCGCTGGGCATGACTGTAATGGCATTGGCAGCTTTTATGTTCATTCCTGCGGCCAAAGTACAGTGGTTCGGCCTGTTCCTGCTTGCGCAATTCATGATGGGCGCAGGACAAACACTCCTGCAGACGGCGGTGAATCCCTACGTGGTGAAGATCGGGCCTGAAGAATCAGCTGCGGCACGTATCAGTATCATGGGCATCTTGAATAAGTCCGCAGGGGTTATCGCGCCCATGGTGTTCGCGGCGCTTATCCTGGGTGGCATGAAGGACTACTCCACAGTCTCGCCTACGGCGGAAGAAATTGACTCCCTGGCGAACAACTTGATCCTGCCGTATATAGGCATGGGCCTGTTCATCGGCATCCTCGCGCTGGCAGTTCGGTTTTCACCGCTACCGGAGCTCAACCTTGAACAGGAAACTGCGGAATCCGGGGACAAGGGTTCCGTGTTCCGCTTCCCTCACCTGATTCTGGGTGTGATTGCGCTTTTCCTGTATGTGGGTGTTGAGGTGATTGCGGGCGATACGATTGGGTCCTACGGACGCAGTATCGGCTATGAAGGCTTTGCCACGCTGACATCCTTCACCATGGCATTTATGGTGATTGGTTACAGCCTTGGTATCGCGCTCATCCCCAGAGTCATATCCCAACAAAATGCACTGTTGGGTTCCGCTGTACTAGGCATCATATTGAGTTTAAGCATTGTGTTCGGCAACAACGAGTCCACAACGTTCGCCAACCTGTTACTGGTTCCGTTTGGATTGCCAGCCTTACCCAACACCATTTTCTTTCTGGCATTGCTGGGTTTGGCAAATGCTATCGTATGGCCGGCCATTTGGCCTATGGCACTCAGCGGCCTGGGCAGCTTTACCAGCACAGGGTCTGCATTGCTGATCATGGCAATTTCCGGTGGTGCCATTCTTCCCGTACTGCTGGGTTCCATCGCCACGCTGGACGACGTGGGCCGCCAAACCGCATACCTGGTGATGACCCCCTGTTACCTTTTCATTCTGTTCTATGCCTTCAAAGGCCACAAAATGAAAAGCTGGAAGTAGGCGGCTCCCGACGCATTGGGTTGCATGCAACGGCATGCAACCCAATGCAGGTGTTCCCTTCACTCCACGTCCTTCTCCTGCTTCCGCTCTACTGCCAGTCTAGATTTCCATCGATGCGCTCGCCATTGATACGAACGTTTTCCAGAACCAGACCTTCCACATTTTCAAGAATAAATGTTTTGTCAGCTTGCTTAACCTCAATATTGCGCAGCGTTACGTCGCGCAGCGGGTGCCCTTCAGGTGCATGCACTTCAAGAACGGTGTCGACTTTTTCAACGGTGATATTTTCGAAAACCAAATCCCGATATACGGATGGGAAGTAGCCACCCAGTTCGCCGGGATAGTTCAGCTGGAACCAGAACAAGTCCCGGAACGTCTCAATTTCCATGTTGCGCACACGGATGTGTTCCACCACACCGCCACGATCCAGGTTGGCCTTGAAGCGAATGGCCGACGTGCCTTCACGAAGGATGTTGTCAGTGAAGAATACATAACGAATGTCGCCGGACATTTCACTGCCCGACGCGATACCATCTTCGCCTGCCATTTCATTATTGCGCACCACCACATATTCGCTGGGACGACCGATAGTGCGCCCGTCAAGATCCCGCCCGGACTTCACCACCACGGCGTCGTCACCGGTGATGAATTTGTTGTGCTCAATCAGCACGTAGCGGCTGGAATCCACATCCACCCCATCATTGTTCGCGAACATGCTGTCAACGGTAATACCACGGACTACGGCGTGGTCGGTGTACACCAAGTGGTTCACCCAGAAGGGCGAGTTGATCATGGTGTAATTTTCCAGCAACACGCGTTTGGCATCGAAGAACATCAACATGCTTGGTCGCAGAAAATGGCCTTTGCCGAACTTGCGTTCTTCAACCGGCACACCTTCAGCGCCCATATGGCGAAGTTTCAGTTGATCGGGGGTTTGTTTATCACCAATCCAGGTCAGGAATTCGCTTTCACTGTTGCCATCGATCAAGCCTTTACCTGTCACAGCCACGTCTTCAACCTTGTGGCCATAAATTAATGGCGAGTAGCTGTAAAGTTCGGTGCCTTCCCAGCGTGAAAGGACCATTGGCAGATAGTCATCGGCGTCCGCGCCGAATTTCAGTACGGCGCCTTCAGATACATGCAGATCAATGCGGCTCATCAAATGAACCGGGCCATTGCTCAACCAGGTGCCTTTCGGAAGAACAACCCGACCACCGCCGTCAGCGTGCGCTTTTTTGATTGCCGCCATAATCGCCGGGCGGGCATCCTGCTTGCCGTCGCCGACGGCACCAAAATCAGTGATCAGGTAATCCCTGTCAGGAATGGATGGCAGCTCGATGGTGTCGACAATGTCATCAACCATACTCCAGTCCGTTTTAACCGGTTCCTTCTTGGTTTCACTCTGCGCACAACCCAACGCCAGCCCCACGAAAACCGCAGCACCCAGCAGTGGCCAAAAACACTTTGTAAATTTCATCATCGTAAACCTCATGTAGTGTTAATGATTTTTCAATTTTCTGAACCAACGATTAATCCGGATTAGCGCCCCAACTCCAGGCTGGCCAGAATAAATGGACCCACGCCATGCGGATCATTTACCCGCTGGGCTTCATCAATGTAATATTCGAAAGTACCCGGTCGGTAGGGACTGTTACCCAGGCCGGCACTACCGCAAATCTGGGTCAAATGCAGTTCATTGTTGAGCGGGTTGATATCGATCAGCTCTTTTACCAGTCCTTCGTGTGCTTTCTCCGCAATCGCCAGAAATCTCTTCGGTAGATGTCCATCATGGACGCCTTTGGCAATGGCGTAACCCAACATCCCGCTACCGGACGCTTCAAGGTAGTTGCCAAATCGATCGCCCAGGTCGGGCACCTGATACCACAGTCCGCTTTTGTGCTGAAAAGGTACCAGTGCCGTCACCAGCCGGTTCAAGATTTCTACCAGGTCATCGCGGTTCTTGTGGTCCTCCGGGAAATATTCCAGCGTATCCACCAAGGCCATGGCGTACCAGCCCATGGCGCGCGACCAGAAATGCTGTGACAGACCCGTTTCATCGTCCGCCCAGTGCTGCAATTTACTTTCGTCCCAGCCGTGATATAACAGGCCGGTTTTGGGATCGCGGGTTTTGGATTCCACCAGAATAAACTGATGGGCAATGTCATCGAATACGGCAGTCGGCTCTTCAAAGGTGTGGGCGTATTGGGCGTAATAGGCCGCGCCCATGTACAGCCCGTCCAACCACATTTGATAGGGGTAAATGCGTTTGTGCCAAAAGCCACCGCTACGCGTGCGCGGTTGCCATTCGAGTTGTGTGCGCAGGGATTTCATCGCCTTTAGGTAGCGCTCGTCGTCGTACTTCTCGTAAAGCAGGAACAACAATTTGCCCGCGTTGACATCATCAATGTTGAACTCATAAATTTCGTAGCCCTTGATGTTGCCATCTTCATCAATCAGTTGGTCAACATAGGTTTTGCCGTAGGCGAGATACTTCTCGTCACCGGTTTCCTGATAGAGTTTTTGCATGGCAAATAATGTCAGGCCATAGGTGTAGGCCCATTTGGGAGAATCCAATAATTTGTAATCCCGCATACGCCAGGCTTCAGGGCTTTGCTGTATGACCGTCAATGCCATGCGCTCAGCCCAGCTTTCATCGGTAGGAATCTTTGCCGTGCGTAAACCACTGTCAGCCCAGGCGGCGCTTAGCGGAAGGAGCACACACGGCATCAGCAACGCGAGTTTTATCAGGTACTTCGAAAATGCTTTTTTCGGGTTCATATTGCTATCTCCCAGTCGAGACTGTGGGTAATTTTTTTCGGCTTACGTCTATGTGCGATCGGATCAAATCTGCCGACTGCCATCAAACAATCGGCTAATGTTCCAGGCGTTGTCATCGGCCAGGGCCGTCGGTAAATATTTTGCGGGCACATCCTGGTAGCAAACCGGGCGCAAGAACCGGTAAATGGCTGCACTGCCCACGGACGTCGTGCGACTATCCGATGTGGATGGCCAGGGTCCGCCGTGGACCATTGCGTGGCACACCTCGACACCAGTGGGAAAACCATTGAACAGAATGCGCCCGGCTTTGAGTTCCAGATGACGAATGAGAGGTTGCAACAGCTGCTCGTCATCGCTGTCTTCGGCGTGAATCGTCGCCGTCAGTTGACCCTCGAGCCGGCGCGCAACTTCGAGTAATTCCAAATCATCGCGACACTTCACGATCAGCGAGCCGGATCCGAATACCTCTTCACTCAAACTGGCATCCTGTAACAAATTCTTCGCCGTGGTGGCGAACAGCGCGCCGCGACATTGGTGGCTACCACTGTCCTGCTGGCCCCGACCAAGCAACTGGACGTTCGGATTGTTGAGCAAACGCGCAATGCCCTGTTCATAGGCGTCGTGAATCGTCGGCGTCAGCATGGTCTGGCAAGGCTGTGCCTCCAGCTGTTGCGTTGCCTGTTCCATGAATGCAGCGGTGTTTTGATCGTCAATTGCGATTACGAGACCGGGGCTGGTGCAAAACTGGCCGGCGCCCATCATCAGCGAGTTAATAAAATTCCCCGCGATAACCGAACCACGGGTTTTAAGCGCGTGGGGCAACAGGAACACCGGGTTGATACTGCTCATTTCTGCGTATACGGGAATCGGTTCCGGGCGATTCCAGGCGATCTGCATCAGCGCCTGGCCACCACTGCGCGAGCCGGTGAAACCTACCGCTTTGATACGAGCATCGGCAACCAGCGCCGCACCCAACTCCCGACCGGCACCGAACAGCAGCGAAAAAGTACCCTCGGGCAGACCGCAGGCTTGCACAGCAGCCTGAATCGCCCGCCCCACAAGCTCGGCGGTACCCGGGTGAGCGGAGTGACCTTTAACAATAACCGGAGCCGCGGCGGCCAGGGCCGACGCGGTGTCCCCGCCGGCCACGGAAAAGGCCAACGGAAAGTTGCTCGCGCCAAACACCGCGACAGGACCCAGCGGAATCTGACGCGAGCGCAGATCCGCCCGTGGCGGCTGCCGGTCGCGCAATTCCGGGTCGATACGGGCATCCAGCCAGTGGCCATCGCGAACAACCTTGGCAAACAAATGTAATTGGCCGACGGTGCGCCCGCGCTCACCCTGAATACGGGCTTGCGGCAGGCCGGTCTCGGCCATCGCGCGGCTGATCAACTCATCACCCAAGGCTTCAATATTGGTGGCAATAGTTTCCAGAAAGACCGCGCGACTTTCCGGTGTAGTTTCCCGGTAAATGTCGAATGCGCTTTCAGCGAGTGCGCAGGCATGGTCGACTTCATGGCTGCCGCCGCCAAAGTAAACAGGCTCGATGGGTTCACCGGTCGCGGGGTTGATAGCTTGTATAGGGGCCTGTTGACCGGCAACAGAACCGGACCCTATTAACATTTGCCCGGTAATTTTCATATCAATACCTTGTTTGTCAGCTGGTGAAAATTTACTTGTCGATAGCGGCAAATTCTCCGCTATTTGTTGCGGCCCTGACCGCTGCGGCTTCCTGCATTGTTTTTCGCGCTTCCTGTACCAAACTGAAAAGTGCAACACCAATGGCAACCGCCAAGAAGGTTGCAGAAATAGGTTGGGTAACAAAAGTCAGCGCATTGCCGTCGGAGAACATCATTGCCCGGCGCAGGTTTTCTTCTACAATCGGACCAAGCACAAAACCGAGTACCATCGGGCTCAGCGGAAAGCCATAACGTTCCAATAAAAACCCGATGATGCCGAACCCGAGCATCAACCAGATATCCGAAAAATGATTGTCAGCGGCGAAGGATCCAATCACTGCGAGGACGCAGATAGTTGGCAACAAAAAATGCCGCGGAATGGCGAGAATTCGGGGAAACACGCGAACGGTCAACAGCTGGAAAGCCAAAACCAAAACGCAGGCAATCAGAAAGGCACCGTAAATGGAGCCGACCACCTCCGGGTTTTCGCGAAACAGCAGCGGGCCGGGTTGCAGACCGTGAATCATAAAACCGCCGATCATGATGGCGGTTACCCCGTCACCGGGTATGCCCAAGGTAATCAGCGGTAACAGAGCGCCACCGATGCTGGCGTTGTTCGCGGTTTCCGAGGCCCAGACACCGTCAACATTACCCTTGCCAAAAGATTCAGGATTCTTGGATGCCTGCTTGGCAGCGGCATAAGCCAGCATATTGGATGCCGCGCCACCAATACCCGGCAACACACCAACGCCCACACCGATGCCGGCAGACCGAGCGACATTGACCAGATTGCGGCGTACTTCGGCCAGCGTTACGCCCACGCCGCGAATGTCCAGATTGATTTCCCTTGGCTCGTCAGCCTTGAAGACTTCCCGCAGTATCTGCGCAATAGCAAACAGGCCAATCATGAAAGGCACCAGCCCGATACCGGCCATCAAATCAATGGACCCAAAAGTGTAGCGTTGCATGCCGTCAATCGGTGCCAGGCCCACCAGACAGAAGGCGAGCCCCAGTAGGCCGGCCAACAGTCCCTTGATCAGGTTGTTGGCGGAAAGCACCACCACCAGCATCAGCGCCATCAGCGATAGTGAAAAATATTCCGCTGGCCCAAATCTTATTGCCAGTTTTGCCAGTAGAGGCGCGAACATCATCAGCACGCACAAACTGAGAATACCGCCAACAAATGACGCGAACATCGCCGTACCCAGCGCCTTGATCGCCTGCCCCTGTTGTGCCAGTGGATAGCCGTCAAAGGTGGTGGCTACTGAAGAGGGCGTACCCGGTATCCGCAACAGGATTGACGACACCAGACCACCAGAGATACCGCCGATATACACTGCAATCAATACCGCCAGGCCGACATCAGCACCCAGGCTGTAGGTCAGAGGCAAAAGCACCGCCACCGCCATGGTGGCGTTCAGGCCTGGCAGCGCACCGATCACGACGCCGGCCACTGCCGCAGCCAGCATCAACAGCAAGATATGGGGCTGCAAGAGTGCGGTAAAGCTTGTCAGAAATATATCAAGCATGAAGCTGCTCCAGAAGAATGACGAGCGAGCCGCGGGGCAAGAGAATGTTCAGGCCTTTCGACAGGGCGAAATAAGTTACGGATGCAACCAGCAACCCGCCGATTAAATAGCCGACTATCGCTCGCTTACCATGGCTTCCCAGGATCCAGGCGGCACCGGTGAAGAACAACGTCGTGGCAATAAAGTATCCCAGGTAAGGCAGTAACAGTACGTAGCCCAACAAAGACAGCGTGGCACAACAGCCAGTACGCCACAGTACCGCGCGGGCCACCGCTGGCGCGGCGACCTGTGGGGCCTGGTGCTGATGGAGCGACCGCGTTGCCATAGCTGCGATGGCAGCACGCACGGCCAGTAACGCACCCAGAACGCCCATGCAAACGGCAATGGCGGTCGGCATCACTGTCGAACCCGGGTCACCTCCCATGGGCGGATAGCTCATCTGCCAATTGACCGAATAAATGGCAATCGCCAGTGCGATAAACAGCAGGCCCGCGACCATGTCTGCGCGCATAGAAAATACTCCGCCGGATTCGTCCGACTCCAATTATTGTTGGTCAATTCGGCGCTTGATCGCCATATATTCGTTTGTCAGAAACTCAGCGGCCTCCGAGGAATTGCGGTAGTCCGGCGATTGTTTGATGTGTTGAATGGCTGCGACATAATCGGGATCGCTAGCGATGGCCGCCATGATTGTGTCGAACTTCTCAATCAATTCGGAAGGCAATCTTTTCGGCCCATAAAGCGCGAAGACCTGAGGAAGATGGGCATCCACACCCTGGGATGCAGCTGTTGGCCAATGCGGCGCAAAGTTATCCGGCCGCGTGTTCAACACACCGAGTACCTTAATGTCCCCCGCCTTCTCGAATTGCTGCGCGGACGCCACGCTCATACTGATGACGTCGACCTGGCCACCGAGCAGGCTGGTAATGCGCTTTGCCTCACTACCTGCCCCGACCACTCGGAAGCTCTTGTCGGTGGCAGCCAAGGCCTGGCCTTTGAGTTGCGTGGTTCCACCAAATTCTGAGCCGATGGTGAGTGCGCCGGCTTGTTTCCGGGCATACTCCAGCAGCTCGGTCAGGGTGTCGTAAGGGGCATCGGCGCGCACGGCGTAGACATCGTTCACCATGCTCAGCGTGGCCAACGGCTTGAGTTGATCATATTTGAAGGGCGAACGCCGCAGCGCGTGCGACACGTGCAGCGCGGTGTGATAGAGCAATAAACTACTGCCATCCGGCCTGCCGGTGACCACTGACTGCACCGCGATAATGCCACCACCGCCGGTTTGATTGACGATAGCAACCGAAGCACCGCTGGCTTGCTCAAAAAACCGGGCAAAAACCCGCGCAATGGCGTCACTCGACCCGCCCGGCGCTGCCGGCACATAAACCCGCACAACCTCGGCCGGCCAGGCTTGATCCGCGTGGGCCGGCCCTGCCAACACCATGACGAGCACGCAGGCGGTGGCTACTCTGGTTATTCGCTGTCTCAATTTCATCGTTATAATCTCCGAGTCAGTGCCGCCTTCCCGGCTATGGTCAAAACGACCAATTTAGGCCCAAGAGGAAAGGATAGTCGATAGCTGCTGCCTCTGTGCCTCACTCAGCTCGATGACGCCCGGCGCCCGTACAGGTCCCACTGCCAGCCCCATTTGCACCATCGCCTCTTTCACCACAGTGACATTGGCGCCGTTACCTTCCAGCGTGCGCATTTGCTCAAACTCGGCAATGCTGTCCACCAGTTGCCGGGCCCGCGCCAAGTCATTGTTTTCCAGAGCCTGCAGTAACGTCAGTGACAAGCTCGGGTTCACATTGACCAAGCCTGACGTAAAGCCCCGCGCACCGCAGGCGTGAAATGGCAATGCCCAGCTTTCGGCGAGCCCGCATATCCACTGCAAGGCGGACCCGCGCGTCGCTCTGATACACTCAGACAGGCGCATCGGGTCCGGCACTGCATATTTAACCGCAACCACATTGTCGACAGCGCCGAGTCGCACAAAATGTTCCGGCGTAAGTGCCGGGCTGCGCGCATAGGCGATGATCGGCAAATCCGTACTCTGTGCGATCTCGCGAATGTAATCGATGACCAGGCGCGGCGAACAGAACGGATCCGGCGGTTGATGAATCATCAGCGCATCGACTCCGGCCTCGGCGGCTGCGGCGGCAAGCCGGATCGCTTCTCTGGCACTGCGTCCGATGCCCGCCGTTACCAGTGCCCGCCCGGCACTGGCCTCGACCGCCAGACGATAACCCAGCTCGATTTCGTTCAGGTCCAATGCGTAAAACTCGCCGGTATTTCCGCCGGTGACAATATTGTGGACACCGGACGCCGCGATTCGGTCGACGACGGTGCGTAACATGGCCTGATCAATTTCCCCTTGCCTGTCGTAGGGTGTGATGTGCACGCCGGAAATCCCGTTGAGTGCCTGTTGCAGTTTATTGTTCATCGTGTGTTCCCAATATTGCATGCGGTCTGGTTCGCAATCGCTAATGAATTTCAGGTTCGTCGTCGCCGTCAATCAGACGCACGGGTAGGGTTTCAAGAAAGTCGAAATCGCAGCCCTTGTTGGCCTGACTGACGTGGCGCTGATACAGCATGCCGTAGCCCCGCTCGAATCGCGGTGGCGGCGCGACCCACGCCGCCTGACGCTGGGCCAGAACCTCGTCGGGGACCAACAGGTTCAATTTGCGGGCGGGCACATCCAGCTCAATCATGTCGCCGGTGTGCACCAGCGCCAGCGGGCCACCGATATAGGATTCCGGGGCAACGTGCAGCACACAGGCGCCATAGCTGGTGCCACTCATGCGCGCGTCGGAAATGCGCACCATGTCGCGCACACCTTTGGCCAACAGCTTTTGCGGAATCGGCAGCTGCCCCCATTCCGGCATTCCCGGTGCGCCTTGGGGGCCTGCGTTTTTCAATACGATCACCGAGGTTTCGTCGATATCGAGATCCGGGTTATCAATCTCATCCGCCATCTGCTGGTAGCTTTCGAATACTACGGCGCGCCCAGTGTGTTGCAGCAGATGATTTTCCGCCGCCGGCGGTTTGATCACCGCACCGTCCGGCGCAATATTGCCCCGCAACACCGCGATGCCGTCGCTGGCGGCCAGCGGTTTGTCCAACGGCCGGATGACATCGTCATTGAACACTTTGGCCCCGGCAATATTCTCGCCCAGGGCGCGCCCGGTGATGGTCAGCTGATCGAGATCCAGCAGACCTCGCAGATTGTCCATCAACGCCGGCAAACCACCGGCGTAATAAAAATCTTCCATCAAGTATTTGCCGGCCGGTCGCAGATTGGCGATCACCGGCGTGGTGCGCGCCAGCTCGTCAAAACGATCAATGGTGAGATCCACGCCGGCGCGACGCGCCATCGCCACGATGTGGACAATCGAGTTGGTTGAACCGGACAACGCCAACGCGACGCGTATGGCGTTGTCGAAAACCACTGGGGATAAAATATCTTTCGGCTTCAGGTCTTCCCACACCATCTCGACGATTCGTCGGCCGGTCAGAGAAGCCATCTGCGCGTGGCGCGAATCCGGCGCTGGTATCGAGGAAGCGCCCGGCAAGGTGAAGCCCATAGCTTCAGCGACGCCGGTCATGGTGGACGCTGTGCCCATGGTCATACAGTGACCGGGGGATCTGGCGATGCCATTCTCCACACCTTGCCAATCCTCTTCCGTAATGTTGCCGGCCCGCAGTTCCGCCCAGTATTTCCAGGTATCTGAGCCGCTGCCGAGGGTCGCGCCGTTCCAGTTGCCGCGCAGCATCGGGCCGCCGGGCACGAAAATGGTCGGCAAATTCATGGAAAAAGCGCCCATCAAAAGCGCGGGCGTGGTCTTGTCACAGCCGCCCATTAACACCGCGCCGTCCGCCGGGTATGCGCGCAGCAGCTCTTCGGTTTCCATCGCCAGCATATTGCGATACAACATGGCCGTGGGCTTTTGGAAGGGCTCGGACAGAGTCGATGCCGGCAGCTCCACCGGAAAACCTCCGGCTTGCCATACACCGCGTTTTACCTCTTCAACACGCTGCTTGAAATGCGTGTGGCAGGGGTTGATATCGCTCCAGGTATTGATGATGGCAATGACCGGTTTGCCGGCATAGTCTTCCCGCGTAAAGCCCATTTGTGCGGTGCGCGAACGATGACCGAAGGAACGGAGATCCTTTACGCCGTACCACCGGTGGCTGCGTAAATCATGTGGCTGTTTTTTTCGGCTGCTCATAACGGCTCCGTTTACTTTCGGGTTTAATCTGAATCTGGTGGCTGTGAAATAAGGTTCAGATTAGTAATTTTTTATGAAATTTATGTTTTTGAAATCTCGTCTTCTTTAAATTTCATCAATCAGTTCTGGTGCATTTTAAAAATACTGTAATGTTGCTATTAATACTGTTATCTCGCCTCACCAGCATTCGACGCAAGTAATGATTGCGCAACCATTCCGCTATCGCAAGACATAAAAATTTTAATCAATCACCTACCGAGGAAATAAAGAATTTGGAAAAAAGCGGACGCACCTGAGGATGCGCCCGAAGCACTTGCAATTGTGGAAGATAAACCCAACGTCCGTGGTAACTACAACATCCGTTCTGCAAACCGCGCAGCCGGGTCGCGCTGCGCGGCCGGCGTGCGGACTCTAGAAGTCCGCACGCACGCCCAGGAACAGCTGGCGACCGGTGGTGTTGTATTCACGGACAAGATTGTGACCGCCAACGGGACCAGTGACGTATAGACGTTCCTGCTCATTGGTGAGGTTGATCGCTTCCAGAGTCACGGTGATGTTATCCGTGATGTTATAGAATGCAGACGCATCAATACGGTCTGGACCGGTTGTTGCCTCGGCAGCGTTACCGTTGGAACCCGGCACACTGGTGAGGTAATCCGAACGTGAGTTATAGGACATGCGAGCGCCGTAAGTCTCATTCTCATAGTAGAGCGTGAGGTTGACCGTCTCGTCTGACAGACCGATCAGGTCAGCCGTTACCTGCTGGTCACCGCTGCCGTACTGCGACTGAGATTTCACGAACATGTAGTTTGCTGTGATACCCGTGCCCGGCAGGAAAGTGAACGGCTGCTGGTAAATGAACTCCATACCTTCCAGCTTCGCACCATCATTGTTGATAGGCTGCTCAAATTCCCAGGCCTGGTCCACCGAAGGCCATGAGGCGGCCCACTCGGGATCGTTCCGAATGATGCTGACTTCCTCATCAGTGAGGCTGCGGCTGACGGTGTCGGTTGCGATGAAGCTTTCGATATCCTTGTAGAACACAGTAGCTGCCAACAGTGCATCTTCGGCAAAATACCATTCGGCCGAGATGTCAACGGAGTTGGCCCGCTGAGGATCAAGATTCGCATTACCACTGCTGATCTGGCCATTGATGCCGTCCAGAGCGAGCTGTGGAGACAGGGCACCCAGACCCGGACGTGTCATGGCACGAGCGGCACTGAAGCGAAGCTGGAACTCATCGGTCAGCTCCCACACAACGTTGGTCGACGGCAACACGTCAACGTAAGTGTTGCCCACCGCATTGGGGACTTCTTCACCACCGACGGAACGGAAACCCGACGCAGTCCACTCCGTCTCCACGACGCGGAGACCCGCACTGGTGTGCAGCGGACGGTCCAGCAACTGCGCCTGAGTCTGGAATTCCACATAGGCACCCAGCGTTTCCTCGTTGACCACTGAGCGATCCAGCAAGTTCTCTTCCCACGGCTGAATATTGTAGGCCTCAATGGTTGCATCGAAATCGTTCATCAACCAGTTGCGGGGAAAGCCATCTGGCGCATTGTCCAAGGCACTCGCATAGTCATCTACCGGCACTTCCTGGGTGAGACCATCAACAGAAGCGGGGTAGGTGAAATCGCCATTCAATTGGCGGTTGGCGACTTCGCGATCATTCCAGATAATCCCGGCAAGAACTGTGGAATTGCTGCCGTGGATCTCTGCGTCGAATTTGACAGTGGTATTGTCACGCTCAATTTCCGCGCGACGAATCGTGGGGCTCGACCAGGAGTAATTAGCCGGGTTCATGATGTCGATGCCGTGGTCCAGCTCCGCAATGTCGGGATTTTCAGCGAAGCTGAAACCGAAATCCATCGGTACGGTATCCATGTTGAAACGGTACTGCTCGACGTCAAAATCCGAGGTGGCATTACCGATGAGGCCGCTAAGGGTTACATTGTCGGTCAAGTCGAACTCACCGTTCAGCACCACCTGATTGAAGTCGGTACCGGAAAAAGTGCCGCGACTTTCTGACCGCGCCACAACACCTTCAAAGGTACCCGCAGTCATGTAGGTATTGGTCGGGTCCAGGGTGATGGAGGTAGGCGTAATGGTGCCCTGTTCGTTGCGGAAATTCGCCTGGAAGTTATGCATGTTGCGCTCATTGTCGAAACTGGAGTGAACAACATCCAGCCCGAGTTCACTTCGGTCCGTCGGGCGCCATTGCAGTGCCAGGGTTGCGCCAAGACGGTCCTGGACGTTGCCGAAGTAGTCCATGCGCGGCAGACGCGGATGCAATGCGCACTCTGAGGCCGCAACGTCGTCAGGACAATCCAGCGCATCACGGTCGACATTAAGATCATCAACGGCGGATGTATCGGCCCATTCGTTGCCGTTCGCGTACGCGGAGGTCCAACGCACGGTACCGAAGCCTTCCTGACGAACATCGCGCTCAGTGACGGCGATCGATGCCAAAACGCCAAAGGTATCGTCCGCAAAAGTATTGCTCACCATTGCCGCGATCCGCGGATTGATTTCCCCACCAACATCGTTATAGGCCGCCTGCGCGGATACGCTGGCGTTGAAGCCGGGCATATCAAAGGGTTTGCCAGTGTAGAGGTCCACAGTACCGGCGATACCGCCCTCCTCGATAGAAGCAGTCTGGGTTTTATGGATGTCGATACGATTGAACATTTCCGACGCGAACACGTTGAAGTCGAACGCGCGGCTGCCGTTGGTACCACCGGAGGAGTCCAAACCATCAGTACTGGCCGGAACTTCCATGCCATTTAAAG
The DNA here is from genome assembly GCA_964419935.1 of uncultured Cellvibrionaceae bacterium. Taxonomy (GTDB): domain Bacteria; phylum Pseudomonadota; class Gammaproteobacteria; order Pseudomonadales; family Cellvibrionaceae; genus CAYQQJ01. The sequence continues at coordinate 119,078 of CAYQQJ010000002.1, read as the reverse complement.
TGGTACGAGTGAACTCGGGGCCCAAACCCCGAACGGTGATCTGGCGGCCTTCGCCACCTTCCCGGGAAATCGCCACGCCCGGCACTCGCTGCATAGACTCTGCCAGGTTGAGGTCCGGCATCTTGCCCATATCTTCCGCCATGATGCTTTCGCGGGCGTTAACCGCAGTACGCTTGGCATTCAAAGCATCGGCCAGGCTCGCAGCAAAACTGCCACTGACAATAACCTCTTCCAGGGTGCCGCTGGCGCGCGGTGTGGTGGCTTCATCATCAACCTGTGCAGCCACAGCAACCGGTAGCGCCATGGCCATGGCGAGTGCCATAGGTTTCATCTTAAAAGTCTTCATGCTGCTCTCCATCATTCAAATGTGATTGTTATATAGCCGTGATACCCAAACCCCGGATCAAGGACTGCATTGAATACCCTCAGCACCCGCTAGCCATCTGTGCGACTTCTTTTTTGTACGCCAACTTTGGGCGCCTTATGTAGCGTCGACCAATGATTGCGCAATCAAATCGGTTTTGCAAGTGGCCAGTCCACTTTTTTGAACATGGTTGCCAATTACCGGATTTCCCGCACCTGCAGATACCCCACCATTCCACCGACACAAGGGCGTATAGCTTAAAAACAGGTTCTTGCAACCTGGAACTGGCGCTGTTGCTCGCCAACTGAAAGCGGAAAAGGACGGACCAGCGGTTGCCATACTTCAGAATCGGCCTAGCCAATTGACCCACCAAGCCGCATCGAAACGCAATATCTGGCGATCAGTGTCAGTGGAAAATTGATCCAAGCGGGGTTCGTGGCCGCACAGCATTAGTCAGCTGAAAAATCGAAACCCGCCAAGCTCCTGCTGCGCAAGTCGCAAACTGACCCTTCCAAACCAGTGACAATAGCGCCACCCTGCGCTATCATGATTGCGCAATCATTGCGGGCTATAAGTAAGAAAGGTATCTGAACGCGGACTTTGAAGACACTGGGGCCAGCTATACTACAAGTGCGACCTCACCCATCAGCAGCAACGTGACCAGAGCCGATGCGCTTCGTCATAAATCTCTCTACCAACGAAAACAAAGTGATGGCCAGTAAAAAAAACAACGACTACAAACCCAAATTCGCCACACGCGAGCCCACGCTTATCGACGTGGCCAAAGTTGCGGGCGTCTCTCCCATTACTGTTTCACGCGCGCTTAACCAACCAGAGAAAGTCTCTGAGCATGCACGGGAGAAGGTCAAAGCCGCCGTTGCAAAAACCGGTTACGTACCCAATCTGCAGGCAGGCAGCCTCGCCAGTCGCAGCAGTCGGTTGATCGCGATTATTGTTCCGACGATAGCACATTCCATTTTTTCCAGTACCGTTCAGGCAATCACCGACACCTTATCGGAAAAAGGTTATCAAACATTGCTTGGCCTCTCCGGTTACGACGCTGAGCAAGAACAGAAGCTGATTGAAACGATTCTTGGCCGCCGCCCTGATGGCATAGTTCTCACGGGTACGCTTCACACCGCCGAAAGTCGCAAACGTTTGCAGGCAGCAAATATCCCGGTGGTGGAAACCTGGGACTTGACCACATCGCCCATTGATTCCGTGGTGGGCTTCTCCCACCACCGGGTGGGGGTGAGCGTGGGGGAATATTTATGGCGCAAGGGTTACAGGAAAATCGCAGTAATTTCGGCCGATGATAAACGTGCGCACAAACGCAAAAAAGGCTTGATGTCGGTGCTGACCCGACAGGGACTTAACGCCGTACCCACCAAAACAGTCAGCGCACCCACCAGCCTGAAAGTTGCACGAGATGCTATTGCGGAACTCCTCGATCGCGGTGAGGCCATAAATGCCGTCTACTGCAGCTCAGACACTCTCGCCCAGGGAGTTATCTCGGAGCTACAAAGCCGGAAAATCAGAATACCGGAAGACATCGCCGTGATCGGGTTCGGAGATCTGGAGTTTGCCGCATACAGCTACCCGTCCATTACCAGCGTAAAGATCAACGGTTACAAAATCGGACAGCGCTCTGCAAATATTCTCTTGGATAAACTGAAAAAGCCGGGCGACAACCGCGAGGTAATGAATCGGGAAGATGTCGGTTTCGCTATAGTTGTCCGCGACAGTGCGTGACAGGCTGTCAACCTGATGCATCGACTCTTGTCACCTTCTCGATATCAACAGACACTTCCGATTCAAACACACACCAACAGACACCACATAGATACCAAAGGTGTATTCAATGCAGCGCTTACTACTTTGTCTCCTGGCGATATTGATTTTCTCGGGATGCACTATTACAGAGCCCGATTTCGAAAACAGCTACACCGTCGAGAACCGCTTTGCGGGGGACGTGAAGAACTTCCCGATGATCAAAATTGCAGCTACGAAGGTGCCAGCATCAGTCATTGAAAGCAAAAACATCACCTATCAACGCCATGGGCGGAGAGCATTACAGCTGGACCTCTATCGCCCGCGTCACGCTGGTTCTCCGGTGCCTGCAGTGATACTCGTCCATGGCGGCGGTTGGCGTTCCGGTTACCGTACCCACCTGACTCCGCTCGCGATTGAACTTGCTGAAGCCGGCTACGTCGTCGCCACCATATCCTACCGCCTGGCACCAGAAGCGCGCTATCCGGCTGCAGTACACGATGTCAAAGCGGCAGTTCGGTGGATGCGGAAGAACGCCAATAAATATGGAGTTACGCCCGACCAAATTGCAGTGGGAGGTGCGTCGGCGGGCGGACAGATCGCAAGCCTCGTCGGCGTGACTAACGGCATGGAAAAATTTGATCCAGAATCCGCGACCAGCAGCGTATCCAGCAACGTGCAATTAATCCTGAACATAGACGGACTTTCGGATTTCACATCGGAAGAAGCACGCAAACATGAAGATGACCCGCGCAAAAATCCCTCCGCCGCCGGCTCCTGGTTTGGTGGCAGGTATGCCGAGAAGAAAGCGCTATGGCATGAAGCCTCGCCGATTTATTATGTGAGCGATAACATGCCGGCGATTCTGTTCCTGAACAGCGCACGCGAACGCTTCCATGTTGGACGGGATGAAATGATTGAGAAGATGCAATCGCACAAGATCCCTTACCGCGTGGAAACCTTGCCCAATACACCGCATACCTTCTGGTTGTATGAACCCTGGTTAGAGCCTGCGGCAGCTATAGTGGTGAAATTCCTGGATCAGCAATTCGAAAATTAATGCGAAGGAGTCGAGAACGGGGATGGTCAAGCGCATGAATTTCGCGTTGATGTTCATTCGGTTGCGCAGCTTTTTAGCTTTGGGCGCCATCCGAATGAACGCGCCTAATTGCCAATTTCCAGCGCCTTTTCCCGCAACACGGCAACAAATTCTTCAGTGCGGCTTTCGGAAATTTCTCCGGAAAGCGCCAGCGCACTGTGGACCGGATCACCCACGTTAACCGCCAAAGTAATCGCGCCTTCGGGCAAGTGCGTTTTGTAACTGGTTTTGACTCGAGCAAAGCCCTGCTCCCGAGTTTCTGCCAGCGTTTCGAGAAGCGCATCAATACCGCCCGGAAACCCCGGAATTTCCTTGTCATGATACAGATGAATAACTTCTTCGGTATCCAGATGAGACAGCAGTGAAATTCCCACACCGGAAGCCGTTGCCGGGAAGTAACCCAAACGGCCCAGCGCTTCCATGGAACCCAGTTCTGGTAGCGCGTGATACAAATAGGTGACCTTGTCCTTCCAGAGTACTCCCATCGCCACCACCATGCCGTACTCCCGCAACGCCTCGAGTGGTTTAACCGCGTGAGAAATAACCTGGGAGGCAAACAGACTCTGGGCCGCCAACACGTGCATCGCAGGCCCAATGGTATATTTTCGGTCGGAGGTTTTCCGCACAAAACCGGCAAACGCCAAGGTGCGCAGCAATCGGTTGACCCGGGTGGTGTCCAGCTCCAGATAGCGCGCCAACTCTCGGCAACCGACGGGGCGATCAAAGGACGTTACAGCCTGTAGTGTCTCAATGCCATCGATGACACTCATGTTCAGCTGGGTACCGTGAGCCTTGAGTTTGCGCTCCAGGTAGCTTGGATCGACCATTCTATGTCCAGAAATGGAGAGTTAAACGGAAAGAGTTGCTGCGCCTCCCACGCCACCTTATCTACAGGCGAGCTGGAGCAACAGCAAGATGAGAACGACGCATTTTCAGGGTTTACCCGAAGGGTGTCAAGGCGCATGCCCTGCCACCGTGCAGCGGTCTTCAGCTTTCCAAATTGTCCTGACCCTGAACCTTTTGGCCTACTGTCATGCCAGCTCTTAAGGTTTGATGCCAAGCGCGCCAGGCGAAACATCAAACATCATAACCATTACAAGAACTAGCACAGACTATCTTTTCCGGTGGATTATTCTATGATCGCTTTCCCCCTTCAAGATCCAGGGGCCACAGCCATTCAATGTCCACTGGACCGAGCAATCCCGATTCCACCAGTGGCGAGTCCACATCATAATGCTTCCATATACTGAAGCTGTGACGCTTGCTTTCGTCTCGCTGCGCCGGGTCGCGCAACCACCGGGGAAACTTCATGATGCGCCCATCAGTAAACTTGCTGCCGCCGCGCTCCTGGTAAACATAGTCGACTGGAATGGCTTCATCACCAATCAGGCGGTTGATCCACCGGTTCGCAACATGAACCGTCAGCGAATTCTCCCCCGGCTGCACGTAGTCTGTAATGTTCGTGCGAAACGGCGGCGTCCAAAGCACACGCACTTCCTGGCCGTTGATAAAAAGCCGGGCAATGTCGGCAACCCGGCCCAGATCAAGCATGGCCACCTGCCCTTGCCGGTGCGGCGTCACCTCAAACTCGGCTTGGTACACCGCAGTGCCGGAATAGTAGCGAATGCCCGCGTGTGGGCGTTCGGTCCAGGATGTGAGTTGAGGCAAGCTGGCCTGCTTCGGCGCGCCGCGACCATCGATGAAATTGACTTGCCATGGGCCAGTTAAAGATTGCGTCTCCGACGGATGCTCAAATTCGTAGATCTTTTGCGTCGCGTCGGAATAATAAACCGCCAGAGAATCACTACGGGTCAGTGGTACGACTGAACTCCATTCCAAGTCACTGGGTGACGTTGCCGTTATCCAGCGTTCCGGCAATGGCTTGCGAAAGATAACGAATGTGGATCCCCAGGCCGGTAACCGCACCGGAACCTCTATGGTGTTTTTGTTTTTAACAAACACCGGTGCGTTGTCATGTTTGCCAGTCAAGGCATCCCAGATCTCGGGGCGACGATCACTTTGCCGGAACTCGAGGTGCGCCTGCACCGGATTCGCGGAATCATTGAAGACAAAATAAATATCGGCGTCCGCCGCCTGTCGATGAATAAATTGAATACTGGCATCAGCAGGTGACCAAGCTAAATCCGGTGTCACTTTGCGAGCCCGAAGAACATCTAACGGCGAAACATGCTGATAAACCCACCCTGCTCCCACTTGGTGGAACCGAGCACCCGGCTTATCCGAATTACTCCAAATTTCCTCGACAAGCCGCACAAATTCTTGGGCATGCTTCATATCGTTCAAACCAGCGGGAGCAGTCGGCGGCTCGCCGACCAGCGTTGCCCCCGCACGTACCAGGTCACGAATATGCCGCAGGGTAGAGAGCTCCGCCACCCAGGTTTCGGCTAACCATTCCTGTGGTGTGACCAGCAGCTGGTATTCGGCACCGGAGGGGTGCTGCAGCACACCGTCACTCACACTCATCTCCCGTACCGCCGGGGGATAACACAGCTCAAAATCGTAACCGGGAAGCATCGTGGTCATTTCCGATGGCAGACCGTAGCCGAGATTCTCATCAATCATAAAACAAACGTCGGCTTGGATTCGGCCGCGCTGCAAAAGAAACTGGGTCCGTGACAAATAATCAATCCAGCCATCGGCATAAGGCCACCAGGTATTCAGGCGTCCGAAGTGCGTGCCGTAACGACCCAATGCAAAACCAGGCGCGGCCTCAGTCACTGGCTGATGGGTATAGCTGTGGAAATTAAAACGGTTGATGCCCAAAGCGAATGCCTGGTCGCCGGGCCGTTTGAGCCGAGAAGGGCTGTTTTGATATTTCCCGTTTTCAGGCGTCGCGGTGAAGGCTTCCGCGGCAACCAGGGTCTTACCGGCCAAACTGGCCGACGAAACCGTCTGCTTGATTCGCGCCGCCCGGGGAGTAGCATCCGGCATCCAGAATTCGTTCATGGGCACATCCACATAGCGATTGGCCGACATGGGATTCAAGAGGCCGCCCTGGGACTCCGAATAGATTTTTATGCCATGCTTCGCCGCCAGACGGTGCATAGTGCCAAAATAGTTTTCAGCAACCAGCTCTTCTGTAACATGCCGAAAATCCCACAAAACCGCTTCCGAAATCTGGCGGGACTCAATGATCCGTCCCGTCATAACTGGCAGATAAGGAATAAGGTCATAGCCTTTGATCGTGCTGAACTGTTTAGGCATCTTTGCCGTCCAGGTTTGAAAACCCGCTTCGAAACTGTCGAACAAAAGTCCATTGAATGTTGTGCCGGCACGAGGTCCCGCCTCTCGAACAATACGGCCAATAGCGCGTTCGAATTGAAACGCCACCGCGTCCGCATCCAGCTTGTCAATTTCCAGTCCGGTACCTTCCGGTACCGCCGGATGGTTACCGCGACCGGTGGAGGTAAAACCAAAACGGAGAATCACCCAGTCACCCGGTGGCAGGATGGTGGTCAACATTCCATCTGCTGTCATGCCCTCGGTTAAATCGAGCACCTGGTGTAACGGGATACCGTCCACCGAGTCAACTTCCGGGTCAATTGATCGGCTGACAGGTTTTGCAGCAGCACCGACTTTGCTTTGCAGATGATCAAGACGTTCGGTGGTTTGCGGTACCGCGATCACCGCGATGTCCTGATAAAAATTCAGGTCTACCGGATGTCTCGGTTTGGAAGGTGGACCGGTTTTCGATTTTGGTACGTGAAGCGAAACCTCGCCGCCCCAGGTTTCGGTCTCGCTCCAAACCAGTTGCTTCATGGACAGCTCAGCCGTCACCCAGGGACCGCCGCTGGCAGACCAGCCGGGCGTATTCATCAAGTGAAATTCCAGTCCGAGCTGATCAGCAATCTGAATGGCATATTGCACATGTTCATGCCAAAGGTCTGAGCCATATCGCACCGGGCCGGGCGGCATATAAATCTCGGCGTCGAACATTTGCACCCCACCCATGCCCGCTTTTTTTGCCGCTTCCAAGTCCGCCTTGATGCCTTCTTTGGTGACGTTGCCGTTAATCCAGTGCCACCAGCCAAGTGGACGCGCCTCCCGTGGGGGATGATCAAATCCTTCTTCCAAACTCAATTGTGAGCTGATCGCCGTTGTTGGGTTCAGAACCAGCGTCACCACAAGACTGATAACAATTGCACGTAATGTTGATAATGGTTTGCGGGAGCTCATAGTTCATCCTCGATGGATTCTGGTGGTGAGTCGCGTTATGGGAGAACGGGCTGACCGTCTTGTGGAATGAACCGCACCAGGTAGCCATCATGTGGATTCAGTGTGACAGGAAAGGTTTTACCCGCACTCATATCGCCCAATACCTGACGCTCCAGGCGGTGGGGTGTGGGGCTGAACACGGCTACCGTCGTGAATAATTCCTCACCCAGAAATGACAGATCCAGGTGCGGCAAAATGACCCGCTGACTGGTGCCGTTAATTGCCGTCAAAAACCATTCACGTCCGGAGCGCCGCGCAAAAATTGCCAGTTCTCCGATACGGCTGGGTTCAAGTACGCGGGTCTCATCCCAGGTACTGGGAATCGCTTTGAGCATTTCCAGGCCACCAGCGACCTGCGGTTCGTTTAGCAGCACTACAGGATGCTCAGCGATAACCTGCAAAGGCGAAGTGAACAACGCAACTGTAGCCAGCTGATGCGCGTATGTGGTGGCACCGGGCAGGCTGTAACCCAACGGCGTGTAATCCCCATGCCCCACAATAAAGCGCGTAAAAGGCAAGGCCGCGTTGTGACTGGCAGGAAGCGGTTCGTTCATGCGATTCAATTCCAGCCCTCGAATACCTTCTCGGGATATTTCGTTGGGGTAAGTGCGGGATTCGCCCGTGGACTTGTGAATGCCATGGAACACCACCATCAGCTTTCGCTCGGCGGCCAAACGCAAGGTCGCTATCTCGAAATCGATACGGTCCTTGGACTCGGCATTCATGAAATCGATTTTCACACCTACGGCCCCAACACCTTTGACTTTATCCATGAACTCTCGGATCTGTTGCCAATTATTTGCTGGACTGCGGATCTGATTCCAGTCTTTCCAGACAAATATGCCGACCTGCTGATTTCCGGCGTAGTCACACAAGGATTGTAAATTACCCCAGGGGTCCGGCCAGCTCTCCCAACCATCATCAATCAGACTGTACTCAAACCCCAGCGTTTGGGCGTAATCCACAAACTGCTTTTCCTCAGTGGGCGTACCGGTACCCTTGCTCCACCAGCGCCATGTTGCGCGGCCTGGCTGGATATAATCGGTATCGGAAAATAAAGCGGGATCCGGCGCAGGATTCAGATTAGCAACCAGATCGGACTTCACCAAGCCGTTCAAGTCATCACTGAGCAACGTCACCCGCCAGGGCGTGAGAATGCTACCGTCGATTTCAAAACCTGCGCTGCCCTCGGTGAAATCAGCCTGCACGCGGTTCTGTCCTGTTGCCTTCAAGCGCATTCCGCTGTAGTTGTACAAGGCCGCTTCGCTAATCACCGCAAAACCTTGGTCAGCCGGAAGTTCAACAACCAGGGGCGGACCTTGTATCGGCCCCTGATTCGACACAGTGGTTAAAAGACCAATATCTGTTCGCCGCCAATCACCGGCATAGGTTTTTAGCTTCCACGCCGAATCCCGCTCGAAGTACCAGACCTGGCTGTCATTCGGCAGCGTCCAACTGGATGTTTCCCCCTCAACCCGCTGAACGCCTTCACCGGGAATCTGGTAGCGGTATGCGAGTCCGTCGTCATAGGCTCTGACTTGTAATAGATATTCCGTGCCACTGAGTGCATGAATAACCTGAACATCCTGTTCCCGATAGTGATTGATTGCAGTTTCGTGCGCACCTCGTGTCTGATAGCGCTCGTTGATGGTACGGCCACCACCCAGCCGCAGAACAACGTCCTCACCGAGGTCCATCCCATCAAGCGTAATTCCCAAGGGCGACGGTAAAACAACATCAACACCATCGAATTCAACCCGATAATGCAGCCTGGCATTTGAAACAAAGAATAGTCCCGTGACGTTTCCCGATGGACTTTTAACTGCCATCTCATTGGTTGCGCTTGACTGTTGAACATTCGGTTTCAAAAACACAGCACTCGAACATGCAGACAATAACAACACGGCGGTCACGTGCACTGAGCAATCACGACAAAAATCGCGCAGCGAATTAAAGAATAAAAACCGGTTCACTAGCCTTCTCCAGAAGCTGAACGTTTTCATCGGGAATCCTCACACGCAACGACCGCACATTGATCATCTTCAATCTGGAAAGGCACGGCGGGGAAGCCACTGCGATTGTATAAATTGGCTTCGGGGAAGTTGGCCCAGCCATAACGCACGCCACGAATGACTCCCTGCGCCGGATGGCTGACGACGACCTGGTTTTGGATGATAGCAGCGACCGCAGGAATCCAAACTCCGGTGCTATTTTTGATGAAGAATCCGGTAAGTGATTTTCCGTCACTCACCAATCCTTGGCCGGTATGATGAAAGGAAATTGCCGCGGTGTTGTTCGCGTAGTCAATGGTGGCAATAGAGGGACCGGCATAGTCAATATTCTCACCATAGACTTTTGCGCGAGCGACGCGTGCGAAGCGTTCTCCCACAATCTTCTTATCTTTCGGATGAATATTATCCCGCTCTCCAGTATCCACCAGTGTCACCATGGCCGCGTGATCAACGACACGCGCTACCTGCTGCTGAGCCGCGCGGAATTCTGCCCATGCCGTACCCGTCGGGTCCAACGGAGAGTCGTAGCCGGGTAGTTGTGCGAATAGAAAGGGCAGATTCTTCTGACCCCAGACCGTTCGCCAGTCCGCGATCATTTCTGGCAGCAAGATCCGGTAGGACTTCGCATCAAGCGCATTGGACTCACCTTGATACCAAATCACCCCTTTGATGGGATAGGGAATGACTTTGCGCAACATGGTGTTGTAAAGCACCGACGGGGTTCGGTAGTACCGTTTGATATCAGTAAATAACTCAGCAGCTGAGTAACCATGACGTCTCGCAGCTTGTAGGGCATCGGGACTCATCCAGGCTTCAATGGTAGACGACCCCTGACTGACATCAATGATCCCAATGGGAACTTCCCGTTCCGCGTGCAAGGCTTTGGCAAAATAAAAGCCTACCGCAGACCAGCCTTCAACCACTTCCCGCTCAGCAACAGTCCAGCTGACATCCTGCTGATGCAACAATTTGCCACCGGACACCTGCTTGGCAACCTGATACATACGAATGTTGGAAGTTCCCAATGAACCCAGCGCCTCGGCTTTCTCGTTTTCATTGGAATGCTTCAGGCGAAACGCCATGTTGGATTGGCCTGCCGCCAGCCATACATCGCCGATATAAATGTCCGTGAATCGGGCGGTTTCCGCACCGCTCTGGATCGCTAGGTTGAAGGGGCCACCGGCAGTCATTGCGGGAAACTGAACAGTCCACCTACCATCGGCATTAACGTCGGCTGTCGCTGTCAATCCACGAAATGATGCCTTTATGGCAGTCTGAGGCACAGACTTTCCCCACAAAAAAATTGGCTGATCCCGTTGCAGGACCATATGATCATCAAAAATTTCAGCGACAGAAAAATGTTCGACTCCATCATTAACCGCGTAGGGGGCATCCTTCGCAACAGCACAAGTCGCGGCAATGAATGCAGTGATGAGAATAGAACAGGCGATATAGAACCTAACGGACGTTGAGACCGTCGTTAAAGATGAATTCATAGTGATACCCGCAACTTGAGATTTTCGAATCAGTGAGGGATTAAAACATGCGCAGACCATCACCAATATCGCATTGGTAAATTGAGGGCGCCAGATCGAAGCGGCGCGGGTATTCATACTCGATCGCTGAAATCACCTTGGCCACGACCTCGGGTTTCAGCAACGCGACAATGGCACCGCCAAATCCGCCACCGGTCATACGCGCGCCGCCGTCGCTGCCAGCATGCTTCCTGACAATATCGACCAAACAGTCCGTTGCCGGCACGGTTACTTCAAAATCATCCTTCAAAGACGCATGAGAGGCGTACATCAGCTGACGCAAGGTGTCGAAATCCCCGGTCGTCAGAGATTCCGCCGCATCCAGGGTGCGCTGGATCTCGCTGACAATATGGGAGGCGCGCTTGAATTCGTTGCTGGTCAACTGAGACTGATAAGCTGCCAGCTGCTCAGTATCCGCGTGTCGCAGACTCGAAACATTCAGTTTGGCCGCCGCGCCCTCGCATTCCAATCGACGTTGGTTGTACTCGCTGCCGACCAGCTCGCGTTTGAAATTTGAATTCACGATCAGGAGCTTGAGGTTGTCGGGAATGGAAATGTGACGATTGCTCAGATCGTTGCAGTCCAACAACAATGCGTGACCCGCCTTGCCGTGTGCGGAAATCATCTGATCCATGATGCCGGTTTGACAGCCGAGGAACTTGTTTTCGGTGAACTGGCCGATCAGCGCCAAATCAGTCAGTCCGAATCCAAATTCATTTTGTTCATTAATGGCAGCGGCAACCGCCACTTCGAGAGCCGCCGATGACGACAGACCTGCGCCCTGCGGCACATCACCATAAATAAGCAGGTCAGCGCCCATTGGGTGATGTCCCTGGTGCTGAAATGCATAGTAAACCCCGATGACGTAGTTGGCCCAATGGCATTCGGTGGGCACCAGCTGCGCGTCGAGATTGAAACTCACCTGTTCGCCGCTGTAGTTGACGGACGTCACTCGAACGATTTTGTCTTGCCGCGCACGAAACGCCACCTGTGTTGCAAACCCCAACGCACAGGGCAACACGAAGCCAGCGTTGTAGTCTGTGTGTTCACCAATCAAATTAACCCTGCCTGGTGCGACGGCGACGGCCGTCGGTTGGTGACTGTAGAGTTCCTGAAAGTGTCGTTTGAACGCGTTTGTTTTCACAGTTATTATTCCGATATAAAGAGTATAAATGGTCATGGAACCCGACCACATCGCGCCGACCGGATTGGCCGGCGCTCACATAATCAATAGCCTATACCCCGATGGATTCGATTAACGGATATGAATACCGAACAGAGAAACAGGTATATTGCTGTGCTTCTGTTCAAGCCTTATAACGATCTTTCGGGTACTCACTGATTTGTCCAGACGTATCTGATTTTGCGTCAAGCGGTTTCCGGTAACCCTACGCAACAGGGTTCCATCTTCTGTAAAAATGGCATAGTCACTTACGCAGAATGGTATAGTGCGTTCGGGATGCCCATACAGAGAAGATTCCAATGCATGATCAAGATCGGTATCGAAGTGCAGCGTAATCTCGCTGACCCGCTGCTCAGATTCCCATGTAATTTCAAGCTGGGGCTGCTGATCGTCAGGCGCGGCCACCCAGGCATTCGCACTCAAGTACGGGCGCGTGTAGCCATTAATCAGATTTTCCGGCGCGAAGGCGCGAACCGGCGGCGCTATGGTCAGCGCCAGGTTCTGTCCGCCGGGCCGACGCTCGGGAATCCAGAATTCAAATTCATCAATACCAATATCGCTCGCAACCGTTTGCTTGCCGGTATTGGAAACTGCCCTGTTCTCGCCATTGAATACTGATACCAGGCCACTCACCCGCTGCTCGGAACAGGCAATCTCCACATCGCTGTTTTGCATAAAACAAACAAATCCGTATTGATCGTTCGCCAACCCGCGGGTGAATTCGATTGCAATAGTTTGCTCCCCCGGCTGAAGCGTGAAGTGCTGTTCGTCCAGCACTGTGTCAGGGGTAAAGTTCTCTGATTTTTCAGCAGCCCGTAACTGCACTGTGAGTGTTGTCTCGCGGCTTGCGCGCACCTTGGCTGTGACGGTATAGCGCGTGGCTTTTTTCAGCGGCAACAACTGCGCCGCAGAAACCGACAGTGGCTTCCAGATACCGTCAGCGGCCAGAATCTCCAGCTCGAACGTGCTGGATGCACTCAATGCCGCGTTCGCTGCCAGGTTGCCATTCTGGTCGATGGGCACACCGGGAATAAACTGCCCATTCAAGTTCAATCGACGCTGCAATTTGGCAATATTGTCCTGCTCAAGCAGCGCCACCGGTGGCAGATTGTCTTCAATGCACTGCACCACAGCTTCACCAACGGCCTGGCCCGCGTGGGCACAGGTGAGCATCACTCGGGTAGCGCCAAACGCGATATGCGATGCACTGATAATTCGCCCCGCAAGAAACAGGTTATCGATATCGCGGGGTATCATGGTGCGCAGCGGGATCTGAAACACACCCTTGGAGTGAAACTGTCGACACGGCGGCTTATCACTGTAAACACCGTCACCAGGGTGATGGTCTATCGACCATCCACCATAGGATACCGCGTCGTAAAATGTTTTCTGTTCCACCACATCCTGTTGAGTCATCATGTAATGACCCTCGAAGCGCCGACTTTCCCGCTTGCCGGGAATACTTCCTACCCACTCCAAAGTTAAATTTTCCACGCCATCAAATTTGCCACTGTTTTTGATGTAATCCCAAACGCCGTATACGACTTTCCACAGCTCCCATTTAATTTCCTCAGTATCTTCAATGGTATTGGCATTACCGCCCCATTCCAGCCACCATAAACGCGAACCAAAATCGTCGCGTTTTATGCGGTTCATTCGGTCCTGCGTCACCTTGTCGATTGAGGCATAGGAAGGGGGTTCGAAGGCCACCGGCTCTCCGGCGTCTTTACTATAAAAATAAATCGAGTGCCCAAGAAGTTCAGTGTTGGCTTCAACAGGCGCGAGCTTTTCACCAAACTCTGCCTGAGATTCGGCACCCACGCGGAATGCCACACCGGCTTGGAAGGCAACAATGCCATCGCCAGAGGCGTCACAAAAGTATTGACCACTAACACGATAGCTAACGGAATTTTGCGAACAAAAAGCCTGTACAGCGGCAATCTTTCGTGCGCCATTCTTGACGGTGCTATAAACCGCAGTATTCAGCAACAATGTGATGTTTTCTTCAGAGATAACTTTATCGAGCAGCACTGTGTCAAAAATGACCGTATTGCCTTCTTTGTTGCGGTAAAGGTTTTCCAGCAAAATCTCATCAATAACACCACCTTCGCGAGACCAGCGGTTGTTGTTGCCCATGTGGGAAGTGGCCCCCAGGGACCACAGGCGTACCTCGCTTGACGAGTTTCCGCCAAGCACAGGCCGGTCCTGAATCAAACACACTTTCTTGCCGGCTCTGGCGGCAGTAATTGCCGCACTGACTCCAGCCAGGCCACCGCCAATAACAACAAGATCTACATCAATTTCGCGGGTTGTGTTGTTGCGTCCAGTAGCTGACGCTTCATTTAAAAGCATGGTTGTAGTCCTTATTTCTCTAGTTCGCTCGGCGTTTTGCTCGCGAACCACTTAACGGGGTTCAATAAAAATACTGCCGGAATGCATAGCAGAATACCGACAGTTAACGTTGGCTTGTTGGCTGATTCTGCAAGCAATCCCAGCGCGGCAATGAGCAGGCCGACAGCCAGCACACCGATGCCAATAATTCTGATTGCGTGGTGATTGGCTGCGCCACTTTGGGCTGGATCCTCAGGTTCCGAATTACGTTCAAGGTTGTCTTGCTCTTGTCGATAAGCGAGGTAGCGATCGTAATCCGGGTTCGGGTTATTGCGCACTTTGTAAAATATCTCGAACATGATGAGCACAACTATCGGACCAACAGCACCAACGAACATTTCCGCTGCACGACCAAGCGCGAAATCAAACAAGACTGGAGAAATGAACTTGAAAAACAGGTTGATTGCCAAGCAGAGGAACGTGGTAAACAGAATACTGAAACCGGTTTGGCGCCTGGAGAATATTGCCCATATAGGAGGCAGGTAAATCGGTGCCCCGGTCAGAGCGCCAACGCTCAATACAACTTCAACGATTCCACCCATATGCCGCACCATTAGTGCAACACTAATGGCGAGACAACCAAACACTAATGTTGAAACCCGGGCAACAATCATGGACTCCCTGGTGGTAACTGCTTTTTTGAAACGACTGTAAATATCGTTAGTCCAGACTCCCGCAGCAATATTGATTGTCGTGTTAACAGAACTCGCAGTCGCAAAGATCATGGCACCCAGGATTAAACCGAGCAGCCCATTGGGAATCACTTCCATGCACATCAGCAGATAAGCATCTTCCGCCCCTTTGGCGCTGAGGCTCGGATCGATAATTCGATACACCATCGGCGGAATCATCCAAACGACTGGCGCCACCAGGTACAGTCCGGCAAACAACCACCCCACCTTGCGCGCCTCGCGAGGCGTGGCCACGCTGGTGTAGCGCTGCACATAAGCCCAGTTGCCGCCGATGAACACGGTGTTGTAAACGAGAAAGGCCAACAGGAATACCCAGGTGAATTCCTCATTCTGAATGGCAGTGAAGCCTTTCGGGAGCTTGTTTAAAAATCCTGTTGGACCGCCGACCAAATCAAGAGATACCGGAATGACAATAATGACGGCGGCGGTCAGCACCACAAATTGCAGTACATCCGTGACCAGAACGGCCCACAGCCCACCGACAGCGGTGTAGGCAATGATGAAGACACCCAGGCCGAGAATGGCAACTTCAAGCGGCAGCCCGGTGGTAACTTCAATAATCTTTCCTACCGGATAAAGGAATGCGCCGGTTGTGAACAGATTAATAAACAAAAAGATGGGCGAGTATTTTCGCTGTGTGCGATCACCGAGCCGCTTCGAAATGAATTCGGCGGCTGTAATGGCCTTGGTTTTGTTCCAACCGGGTGCAATGACCAGCGCAATGATGACACCCGACAGCGCCATAGTGGTTTGGATTGCCACAGAGACGAAACCGTCGGTGTAGGCAATGGATCCCCAAACAACAAAGGTGCCCACCGAGAAGAAACTCATGAACAGGGAAAGCCCGCTAACCCACCAGGGAACAGCGCCGCCGGCGGCAAAGAATGACTTCATGTTTTTGCCGCTTCCGGAAAACATCATCCCCAGAACCAACACCAACAGGGAAAACAGAAGTACCACGCCATAGTCAAAATTGTTCACGTTTCGCTCTCTCTATTTGATCGATCATCCGGGATCGGTTATCCGCTGTGGTGTATACCGAACGTTCCGTTCGGGCGGCGACCTTTACGGTCAAAGCGTTTAAATATATGTATCTATAATAGATAAATGAAACCATAAAGGCAATCAAAGTTGCTCTTTATTACGAGCCCTGGCTCATACACAGTAAAAAGTTCTAAAAAAGGGGAGCATCGCTCCCCACTAGCACATTGTTTATTGGCCCAGGCTCAGCTGCCCGGTTTTGTCCGTGTGCCCAGCTTTGTTTTCAACTTCAAGACTGAACGTGACCCCGGTTTGATCCGGCTCCAAGTTGATGGTCCACTCGAAGGGGAATTCATTGTCGACCACGGTTGTTTCCTTACCTGAGGCATCTTGATAGCGCAGTGTTGCATTGCCTACGATGCTGTCATCATCCCGCAGGTAAATGTAAGCACGTGTGTCGTAGTCGCCGAGCTTTATCAACATCGCGCGGGCGTTACCGGTTTCCAGCTCAAGATAATCATTGTCAACATTGGAGAGCTTATCGCCGAAACGGTGGCTGAATGACGGATGGGCGGTAACACCGCTGATCTTCACCACCGTGATACCGTTCGCCGCCACTTCAACTAAAAACTCGTCACCAGATTGCGCCTGGGAACCGCTTGCCTGGTTCTCGTGCCACTGGGTTACGGTGTACTCGTGGGCCAAAGTAGCCAGTTCTGTATTGACCGAGAACGCTGATGCAACCACTTCATCGGACTGATTGGTAAACGCGATATAAAGATCATTACCCTTGTAGCCACTGATATAATTCAGTTCAACGTCATCCACTGCGAGAAGGTCTTTTGGCATCCACAGGTTTACGCCCGTTTCACCATAAAAGGTTCCCGGTGCGTGACCATAAAATTTACTTTGCAAATAGGCGTAACCTTCCATATATTCCGAGGGAAAACTGACGGCTCCGGCAGACCTGGTGTAAACATCGGTAACCAGATAATCCAGCAGCATGGACGCCATCGGCAGAATGTGGTTGTAGTGAAAGGAATTCACACTCAGTTCTTTGTGCGGCCGCAGCGGGTAGTCCGCTTTTTTGTAAATGGTGGTTCTGGCCGTGTTGATATGGTAACCGGGAAAGTTTTGGTAGCGCCCAATAATGGCTGCCTTGGCAACATCTTGCAGATATTTATCATCGGCGTAGTAACCGATACGCAGCATCCACGGCGCATAGTTGGCCATAAAAATTGCCCGGTGCCCGGAAGAGGTACCAGCTGATTCTGGTGTGAGACCAATTTCTGACAACTGCCAGGCATCAATCACTTCTTCGTCGATGTACATCTGTTCATGACCCTTGGATTTCAGGTACCAGTACATCGGCGCTTTATCACCCTCGTTCACCAGAACTTTCTGTTCGGGGATTTTGGGAGACATCCAGGTAAACATGGTGTAGCGACGCGCAACCTCCTGCGCGGCATCCAGATAGCGTTTTTCCTGGGTGACCTCATAAAGTTCCACTAGCTCAATGAAGCGCGGCGTAAAACTGGTCCAGAAAAATCCGGCCGGTTGAGTCACAGGCGTATTCACACGGGTCTCAAGATATTCATCGGCACCCGCAATCGCTGCGTCCAGATAACGCTGATCATTGGTCGCCTTGTACAGCCACAGCGAATTCCACCAGCTGTCGCCACGCTCCGCGACATCAAGATTTCGAATACGGGTTTTCTCGTATTCATTCTTCGCCAGAGTTATGAAGAAATCGTTGCTTTCGCCGAGGATGTTGTAAAGCGCACCCAACTCGGATATGGGCGCTATAGGGCCGAACATATTGCGAGACGGATTCTGAATTTTCTGCTCAGGGTCCAGGCTGAAAAGGAATTTTTCCCGCGACAACATGTACTCCAGAGTCAGGTAAGCGCGATCTTCGAACATCACCTTGTTGTCGGTTACCAGCGCCAGCTCGAGTGCGTTGAGGCTGGATACATTTTTAACCGCTCCGGGAACATCCGTCGAGTACGCGTGACCTTTAAGTTCAGTTTCGAACCAGGCATAGTCAGTCAGCGAGTAGTCAACGATGTTTTCGAATGTGGTATTGAGAGAAACCACTTCATTGTTGCGGTAGTCTTTAAAACCATAAATGTTTCTGGCCATGTTTTCGTAGGTATCGGTAATCGCATCACCAGGCTCCGCCACCAGATAGGATGAGAAGCTGTATTGGTCGCCGGCATTCATTTTGGATTCAATGCCACCCAAAACAGGAGCAAACAGCATTGGCTGCGCCTGGCCCTGGGGATTGCGAAGCACAACGCCGAAGCGACTATTGTCCGGCATCGGCAGCGGGCTGAATGGAAACTCTTTGGGGTGCGCCAACAAACCGTAGTTGAAGCCATTGGCGCGCACCATGGTAGTCGGCAGTGGTGCGCGGTAGGCCAGGGTCATGAACGAATTAACGGGAAAGGATTTTTCCTGCCAGATAAGCGGTTGCCAGATTTCATCTGCTTGATCTATGGCGAACGCTGGCGAACCGACATAGCCCACCGAGTAGTAACCTTCTACGAGTGGCTCAAGAACGTAATCCAGTTGCGGATACTCGCCGCCGAGTTTGATACTGGCGCTCAGTGCAAATTTCTCATATTCAGCAAAGTGCAGTTCTATTCTGTTGCCGACACGCGTCACCTTGTTCGGTGCCACTTTTATGACATGACCGCTGGCAAAATAGTTGGCCGTGCGCGCGTCGGCTTCGCCCTCCAAAATAGATGCATCAAAACCGTCGCCCGCCATTGCGGCGTCGCGATCAAAATCCTCAAGATCAGCGCGGGACTCCTCGATCGCGATCCAGGTGGGCACATTGTAGCCAACCTTTTCAAGGCCGGCCGGGCGCAACTTCATCTGTGGATCTGTGGCGCGGTAGATTACATAGAATTCGAGCCCGTAGGTTTGGGCGTACCCATCCTCGGAATATAAGATCACGTTATTTTGACTGAAGTAGGCTTTCTCGCCTACACCGGAGTCTGTCGAACTGGAACTGCCGAGCTGACAGCCCGACATGACAAGTGCGCCAATGCAGTAAACCAGCACACCTAAATATAATCGGTAGTTTGTAAACATGCTTGTCTCTCTTAGTCATCTGCTCATGCACAATAGAGTTACACGAACGGAAATTCTCGCGAGTGAATCAACCAGGAATTATCTCGCTGGTGGATCAGATTGCGTCATCTAGATACAGACGCAAGCGCTTAGAACACTATGATCAGATCCGGCGTAGAACACCGGACCTGATACTTTCTTCAGCTTAACGTTAAGCTTAGAACCTGACACTCATACCCAGAGAAAAGCGGGTTCCGGTTTCAGCATAAGCGGCAACATAGTCGTCCCATCCGGCGTATTCCTGTTTCGAATTATCCAGCAGATTAACCGCCTGGAACTCCATGGAGACTGCATCAGTCAGATGATATTTAACCGAGGCATCCAGTGATGGCTCACCCTTATTGAGGATCGCGGTCGAGCCTTCGTAACCCAGGCGATCGAAGTAGTCATCGCGCCAGTTGAATAACAGTCGGCCGCTCAACTTGTCATCTTCATAGTAAACCTGAACGTTGACACTGTTCTCCGATACACCCTGAAGGCCGATTGGGTCGCCGGTACGCGGGTCGATTTCGTCGGTGGTGTTGTCGAGATAGGTGTAGTTGATCGAGGTACCCATGTTCGACAGGATCGATGGCAAATCGCGGAAGTCATGGCTGTAGGCAATTTCGAAACCCTTGATCTTGCCGCCGGAACCATTGATCTGGGTCGCGATGGCAAACTCCTGATCACCGTATCCGGGAATCGTGCCGACCTGTGTAATATTCAAAATCTGTCGGTCGAGAGACTTATAGAAAACCGCTGCGGCCAGTGCCGAGCTGTCGGCGAAATACCATTCCAGTGCCGCGTCATATTGCGTGCCGCGCTGTGGCTTCAGGTCCGGGTTTGGCAGAGACGCGGAAGACCCTTCGGATTCATCTTCCGGCGTACTGGGATCATCATCCACCAAGTTGATGCGGCCGGTGGCACCCAGGGTTGATGTCGGGGGGCGGTTGATGATCTTGCTCGCACCAATTCTCAGCACCAGGTCATCGGTCAGGTCTCGCTTTATCACCAGGCTTGGCAGAAAATCCTGGTAGCCACCGTCCTTTTCGAAGGGCTCGTAAGCGCCGTCCACCAATGCGTAGTTTTTAACCGTGGTTGATGTATCGGAATAACGCATACCGACGTTACCGGTCCAGTCCGCGACGTCAAAATCCGCCCGCACATAGAATGACGTGATCGTATCTTCAACTGTTGAGGTGAACTCGGGAAGTTTTTCGATGGGCGAATCGTAGAATTCATCAGAGAAACCAAAACCGCCATTGCCAATGAGCCCGGTATCCACAACCACGATCTGGTCCGGTATATTAGCGCCTGAACCCGACAACACATCGGACATATCAACAGTCACCAGTGCATTTTCAAGCCAGGGTTCATCCAGCACAGGCGTGTTGCCAATGCCAGCGCGAGTCAGGCTGGTGACGCGGCTGCCGCTCCAGGGATCAACGGAATACTTGGAATATTTGGTGCGATCCGCCGTAATGCCTGAATACCGCATACCGGTTTTGATCGAAGTGAGAATGCCTTCCATTGGAATATCAACGTCAAGACGGAATGAATCTTCCGTGGCTTTGTTGATATTCAGATCATCGTAAAACACCTGGGCCGTAAGATCGGCAGGATCAGACAGATCTGGAATTTGCACTGAAGGAATGTCTGAGTTGCGCAAGTCGAAATCCACCGGTACACCGGCACCGCCAGGACCTTTGGTAAACAACTGCATGACCGCCTGGTTGCGTTCGGATTCCGAGGTACTGAAACCATACTCAGCAAATACAGAAATGCCATTGTCAGCATACCAGGTGGCATTGATGCCGCCGGTTAGAAAGTTGTCTGTTCCGTCCACGCGTTCGTGGCTGTTTTCTACTTTGCTGACCAGGCTACCGGCAACTCGTGCATCCCGGTCATCCACAACAATGGATTCGGGTACGTACTTGTCCAAGGTTTTCTCAAGAATAATACCGGCCCAGGCACGGGAGCGACCTACGTCGTATTCTGCGTAAAGCAGATCCGCATTCACTTCCAGTTTGGCCGACGGTTGCCATTGAAATGCGGTAGTCACCGCGGATTTGGTCCGATCCTCTTCCTTGCGCTGATAGCGAAGGTCATATTGGTAATAGTAGGGATCAGAGATATTCTGCTCGTTCAAGTCGGTGTTCGAGTAGGCAGCACCAACCCGCCAGTCACCGTTACTGTAAAAGCGGTCTTCGGTGATAGGACGGTCTTCATGAACAACGCCGACTGACACACCCATGGTGTCATCGTTGAAGCTATTGCTTACCAGCGCTGAACCCTTGAAGCCCTGATCACCATTCATTTCCGCATGACTGCCCTCGATGCTGGCACCACCCCAGAAGCCCTTCTTATCCAGAGGCTTGCGAGTCTTGATATTGATGGTACCGCCCAGAGCACCGTCGGTCATATCCGCCGTCAGTACTTTGCTTGTCTGTACCGAACCAACAATCTCAGATGGGAAATAATTCATGATACCGGCACTGGAACCTCGCCCATTGGGGCTAAGTAACGTGCGTCCATTGACTTCGACACGGTTTTTACGAATACCGCGAATGGTCACGTTGACCCCTTCGCCGTCTTCCCGCTCAACCTGAATACCAGGGATGCGTTGTAGCGTTTCTGCCAGGTTGTCATCCGGCAGCTTACCGATATCTTCAGCGACAACCACGTCAATGAAGGTGTCGGAATCGCGTTTCTGATCCAGGGCTTCGGTCAAACTGCCTCGAATGCCCTGTACCACAACTTCTTCCAATTGTTGTGCGTTATTGGTTTGTTGCCCATAAGCCACGCCCGCGGTGCCGGCCAGTATCGTGGCACCAATAGCCCGGGCTATGGCGGTCCTGCGAAAATATGTTGTCATGAACTGGGTCTCCTGCTCGATTTAGTATTTTTTATCTTGGTGGTGCAATCCTGGATCCGCGCAAAATAGTTTCAGTTTGGTCGGCCCACTGGGATGTGCCAGTTGCTCCTCAACAATCTGGCTTACCTGGAGTATGTAGCTACAATAGATACAGTGCAAGTAGAAAGCAGCTAAATTACGGAAAAATATATCTTTAATAGACACAAATGAGAACTTGTAAAAGATCTATGACGTTTGGTTATATAGCGATTCTTCGTGATCAGCCCCTCTCGCAATCGTGATAGCTTGTTCAAATACGCGCGAATTGATTCTTGGCATCAGACATCCACTCGAAGCCTATAGGTATAGTTCACACAGCGTTTTCCGTTGCCACAAATTCGTTTTCGCACCGCGTAAGCGGGTGACCCCCTGTTGATCCGAGCTGGATAGCTGTAGTTGGCACTCACACTGCATCATTCGCAGCCCCAATACCCAAAGACATCCTCAGGAGGTTTCCTATGGCTAATCCGTTGAAGCAGAAAAAAGTTGCCGTGCTGGTAGCAGATGGTTTTGAACAGGTCGAACTCACATCGCCGGTTGAGGCACTGCAACAGGCAGGTGCTCAGGTAGACATCATTTCCTTGAAACCCGGGAAGGTCCGCGGCTGGCAGAAGACCGATTGGGGAGACGAGTTCAGCGTCGCCAAGACGGTCAAAGACGCAAATCCAGCGGATTACGATGCGCTGACGTTGCCCGGCGGCGTCATGAACCCGGATACCCTGCGCAAAAACGCCGACGCAGTGGCCTTCGTCAATCATTTCATGGAGTCGGGGAAGCCGATTGCATCTCTGTGCCACGGGCCTCAGGTACTTATTGAAACTCGTGCATTACAAGGACGCACGCTCACCTCTTACCCGTCGGTGAAAACCGATTTGCAAAATGCTGGCGCTGAATGGGTCGATAAGGAAGTGGTGGTTGACCAGGGCTTGGTGACATCCCGCAGCCCGGATGACTTACCCGCGTTCAACCGCAAGATGGTGGAGGAGTTTTGCGAGGGACGGCATCCGAGGAATTAGTAATGAGTGAACGGTAGGTCGAAAAAGCCGTCGGCGCCTTCCGACATTATCTCCGTTGGAGACGCCGATAAGAACGCAAATGAATGGTGATAAGTAAAGAGTGAGCGGTCCTTGGTGAGAGGTCTTTTCCCTTTCACCACTTACTCATCACCATCGATTCACTGCAAGTACTTCGCCGGGCTGCTCACTTCCAACGCGAGCTTGGATTTTTCCCGATCTTCCGCCCGGCGCTCCCGGTTCTCTGGCTTTTTGACCAATGGCATTGGCAGTTTCGGCAAGCCGGGCGTGCTGGCCAGAAGTCCCTGTTGGTAGAGCTCGGTGCTTTTTTCATGCTCTCCCAAATGGGCCAGCAAACGGGCCAGTTCCGCATAGGTTTCAGCCCGCGGTTTGAGCTTGAGGCTGGCTTCAAAATACTCCCGCGCCTTGCCCCAGAGTTGATTGCGAACGCTTAGGCGACCCAGTGCCAACAATAACTCGGAATCCCCCGGATGTTCCCGCAGCCATTGTTCCGCCACAATCAACTGCTCTTTCGGTTGCGGCCCATCAATTAATCCATAGGTGGTAACCAGCTCGCCCTGCCAGTGACGGGCGAGGGTTTGCCGCAGCAGCTTCTCGCTGATTTCCGGGAGGTTGGCCTCAAGCAGCAGTTTGCTGTAGAGGTTGATGACCGCCTCTTGCGCGCGAATGTTTTTGGGCAGCCTCTGCCAGGTACCGGTGAGTATTTCCTCCGCCGACGCCGTAAGCTGAGGCACGGTGCCATGGTTCCTGCTTTTTGCCGCCTGAGTGCCGGCATTGGAGAGCAGCGCCATATAAACGTTCTGCTCCAGCAGCTCCTGTTCCTCTTTTTGATACAACTTCTGCTTGCGCAATTCCGGCAATAAATCTTGCAAAGATTGCCAATCGCGCAACTGCCAGTAAACCTCCCGCAACAAATTAAGTACGGTGGGATGCTTTGGTGCAAGTGCGCGCGCCCGGTGCAGGGTCGCCAGGCACTGTTCATATTTCTTGTCCAACAACTGAATGCGCGCCTGGCTCAAAACCACGGCCAGTTCATTCTGCGGTGCCATCTGTTCCGCCCGTTGCAGCAATTGCTGAGTTTCACTGTAGTTACCCAGTTCATGACTGCAGCGAGCAGCGGCCAGGTAATTGATTGCCGGATTGTCGACGTAATTTGCCGCACGCAGCAAATCCTTGCGCGCCGCCGCCCAGTTGTTTTCCAGAAAATGCATCAAGCCTGTGGCCGTTCGCTGTTGCGCCTTGCGGTTGCGTTTGGCTGCGATGCCCAGCCCACCGCTGGCCAAATGAAGCACACGGCGGGTCAGAACACTGCACAGCCACAGGGCCAAAACCGCCAGCAACAGCAGAGCGACAGCGACCCAGAAGCTCATCTCGATGGTTTTGGAACCCATGGCAATCAACACATAGCCGGTATCATTGCGAATCAGTTCCAGCAACACCGCACCACATGCAATCATCAGAATGCTGACCAGCAACAGTCGCTTCATGGTTGGATCTCCGCCAGTTTTTGCGTCGACTGTTTGTTACCTACCCGTGGAGCAACTGCGTCGGCGGACGCATCGGTTTCCGGATCGTCCACTTCCTTAAGCTTGTGCAAACGGTCAATGTAGTTGTGGATCACTTCGAGGGACTCGGAAATATCCGGCAGCTCCGGTTGAACATCCGCTTCCGCCAAGGCCTGCACCTCAGCCAGAAACTGATTGAGCTGCGCCGATGGCGGGTAAAACTGTTTCGCCCATTGCTGCACATTGCCGAGGCTGCGCTGATAAATGTCCACTTGTTCGCGCATGGCAGCCAATTGTGCCTGTTCAAGCATCATGCGCAGATTCTGCTGAAGATATGCCGCTGCATCCGGCGGCAACAGGGCCGCTGGACGTTGCGCGTGGTCGCGCACGCGGATAAAACCATTGAGGTCCGTGAACAAACCACTCACCTGAGAAGACGCAGCCTGCCACCAGCCGCCAAGATGTTGTGTAACGGACTGCCACCAGGTCCCGTCCACCGCCGGCTCGGGCTCGGGTGACGCCGGTGTATCAGTGCTCGCCGTGCCGGTTGAAACCTGTTGCGGCCGTGCAGGCATGGTGGGCAAACCCGGCACACTTTCCGCCAGCGATGCCAGCCGCAGGTATAACCCTTCCAGGTCGATCTCGGTCGCGAGCTTCAGCTCAGTCAAATCCCGCGTCACTGCGCGACGCAAAGGTGTCAACTGCGGATCATCCAGATCCCGCAGAATGGCATCTGCCTGTTCCAACAGGCCTTCCGCGGCTTCGGTACTGCGTTCGATCAACAAACGCTGATTCGCCAACTTCAACAGGTATTCCGCCTCGGCCAGCAACCAGTCCTCCCGCGTCGTGGTGGACAGTGCCCGCAAACGGCTGCCCTGATGGTTCAGAGCCTGCTCCATTTGGTCCAGCCGTGCGACCAGGTTCCGCTGCTGTTGCGACTGCGCCTCAGCCTGGCGCTGCTGCGCGTCACCCGCTGCGGCGAGCTGCTCCTGTGTGCGCACCAGTTGGTGCTGCAGTGTCTCAATGCGGCTCGTCGTCTGTTCGTTTTGCTGTTCAAGCTGGCGCTGCGCCATCAACAATCCCAGCGTTAACAGCCCACCCAGAATCAGCACAAGCAATGCCCACAGTAACCATCGCATCAGGCCACCGCCGGATGGAGCTGCCGTTGCAGCCCGTGTGTCTGAACCCCCAGCGGGTGGTGGTTCACCACTGTCACCGGCGCTGGCCATCTGGGCTTCTATGGCCGTGGCCGGATATGGTGCGGAATCCGCAGCGGCAAGATCGGTTGAGTCGGATTCGCTGACGTTAGGCGGGTTCTTGGGCGATTTTTCGGTGTCGTCTGCACCCTGCCCAGCGTCGATCTTGTCTTTGTCGCTCATTCTTTCCGTCCTGTTGCGATGCGTTTGGAAAAGGGTTCGATGGAGCTTGTGGTGACGGTTATAGATTATTTATGCCGGACCCTGCAGCCATTGCTGCAAAGCTTCCAGCATCGCCGAGTCTGTGGCGTTAACGGCCGTAATGACCCGCCGGAACCCAAGTTCCCGCGCCAGCTGTGCCACTCGTTCACCCGGCACCACCAAAGGTATGGTCAGCCACTGAGGAATCTGCGCCGCCTCAAGCACTGCCACCAGGTTGTTCAGACTCTCTCCACTGAACGCGGCCAGAATATCGCGATAGCCACTGCGACCAAAGTCTGACTGTTGCAGCTTGGCGGCCGCCTCCAGCGGCAACTTGCGATGATAAAATTCCCCAAAAGTCACGCGCGCACCGCGACTTTCCAGAGTTACCGCCAAATGCGGCCGTCCACCGCACCCCCGGCATATCAGAATTTTTTGTCCCTGCACCTGTTGCAGCTGTGTCAGTTCAAGCAATTCTTCCGAGTCCATGGAATAGTGGCAGCTGATGGCGGCGACGCCGCGTTCCTGCAGTGCTTCCGCGGTCTTCTGCCCCACGGCGAAATATTCGATACCGGATGGCAACTGGGGCCAATAGTCATCCAGCCAGGTGAACGTCTCACGCACCGCGTTTTGACTGACGAAGACCACCTTCTGGAAGTGGTCGAAATCGAGAATCAGGTTTTTGAGTGCCTGCCGCCGAACGGGTTCCTGCACCGGTTCAATGGCGAGTACGGGAACAGCCACAGTCGCGATACCGGCACGGGCCAAAAGCTCGCACCAGCCCTGGTTCTGAGCCTCGGGGCGGGTAGCCAGCACGCGCACGGGCTCAGGGCTGTCTTTGGGCTCAAGGCTGTTCGGCATTCTGGTAGACCTTAGCCAGAATCTTGTCGGCGCCGGCTGCCAATAGGCGCTCCGCCAGCTGGATGCCCATGGCTTCCCCATCGCTCGCGGCGCCTCGGATATCGTCTTCCAGTATCAGTGTGCCATCGGGCTCAGCCACCAATCCACGCAGCCACAAATTTTGATCGCCTTCGTGTATCGCGTAGCAGGCGATGGGAACTTCACAGCCACCCTGCAGGCGCCGGTTCATGGCGCGCTCCGCAGTCACCTGCTCCGCCGTATTGACGTGGTGCAGCGGCTTGAGTAATTCGAGAATGGCATGATCATCCATCCGACATTCGATTCCAACGGCACCCTGACCGCCCGCTGGCAGACTCTGCTCCGGGGATAGATAACTACGAATCCGATCGCCCATTTCCAAACGCAACAGGCCCGCCGCCGCCAGAATGATGGCGTCGTAGTCACCGCGGTCCAGTTTGGCCAGGCGGGTGTTCACGTTGCCGCGTAAAAAGCGCACCGTCAGATCCGGGCGCCGTGCCAGTAGTTGACTCTGGCGTCGCAGGCTGGATGTGCCCACCACGCTGCCGGCAGGCATGGCGTCTATGGTGTCATAGGTGTTGGACACCCAGGCGTCGCGCGGGTCTTCCCGCTCACAAATAATGGCCAACCCCAGACCGGCGGGAAATTCCATGGGCACATCCTTCATCGAATGCACGGCAATATCGGCACCGCCATCGAGCAGGGCGTTCTCCAGCTCTTTGACAAACAGGCCTTTGCCGCCCACCTTGGCAAGGGGTACGTCCAGCACTTTGTCGCCCCGGCTGGTGATGGGTACCAGCTCGATCTGCAGGTCCGGATGGTGAAGTTGCAACCGCGACTTCACATACTCGGCCTGCCACAGGGCCAGGGCACTTTGACGAGTGGCAATACGGAGGCTTGGCATAGGAATATTCTTTAGCTGAAAATGTTACGCCATGATAGCAAAAGGCAGCGGAAAATGAGGATTGACTGAGTTATCGGGGTGAGCGATAGCGTCGCGACACATATCGCTCCCATAGTGCCGGATCGGCAACACTCCCTACCGGCTGTATAAATGGGGATGTTTTGACAGGAATATCAATTAGCGAGCGATTTATCCTTCTGCCTTTGTTCCCGCTCCGCTTGAATGAGGAATTCGTATATAGCGGAGTTTTCGCCCCATTTGTGCGCGGCATAATCAGCTGGGCTTTTCCCCTCATCGCTGATCATGTTCGGCGTTACGCCCAAAGCAAAAAGACGCTTGGCAATAGCGACATCACCCAACCATGCAGCAGCGAACAGCATATTTTCATTTTTGTCCGTTTCTACAAACACTTCAATTCCGGCTTCGAGCAGTAGATTAGCTGCCTCAATTTTTTCGCTTGACAGAGCATAATACAACGCGTTCATACCAGAGATCGTATAATTCAGATCTACCCCGGCGACAAGAAGGACCTTAATAATGCATACCGAACCAGAGGCTGCAGCTTCCATATACGCCTGATTCCGGGCTTCTAATGCCTCTTCCCCACTATAGAACTTATCGATAAAATAACCTCCAACAGCACAAGCTTCAGCTCTAGCCGCATAAAGTAACGGATCTGTATTACGGGCTGGGATGAGGCGGTCGAAGCTCGCTTGGTCATACAGCACCTCCCGGATTTTGTGCACCTCGTCATGCCTAATCGCACTATATATACAGTCTCCATCACAATCATTGGAAACCACCGATGCTGAGCACGCCGTTCCGAAGCATAAGCTTGCGATGAGCGTTAACAGCGTAATATACCGATTCATAGCGATCATCACGTTTGCCTCTATTTGTATTTCAGCGCCAAAGCCCGCAGATGATAGGCACCCACTGTATCGCCTGTACCCATGATATTTTCTTTGTGACCAGGATAAGCCACTGACTGGCTGCCTAGATCCTGGTATTGATCTGCAAAACCGATAACATGACCAAATTCATGAGCTGAGGTAAGTTCAAAGTTCTCAGCTAAACGCCAGATATAAACGCCCTTACCGCCTTTGTGGGCGCTGGCCCTATATTTCTCCATACCATCGATTATATTCAACTCAATATCCCCACCGAATAGTGCGTGTGCTAGCGATACGGATGAGATATACGTTTTCCCATCCGCTCCGTTCACGCTTGTCTCCCAGTATCGCTTCACACCCGCAACAAATTGCTTTGCTGCCGCCGGGGTATCTGCCTGCACGGTGCCTTTAATATTGATATTGACCCTATTTCCCGTCTCAGCAACTGAAATGTTCAAAAACAAATGTTTGCTAAACCGGTTGAGGGAATCCTGAAGCATTTTCGCTTCACTTCGACTATTCGGTTTGCCCGAATCGAAGTGAACGTCTTTCAGGTAAATATTGCCCTCTCGCAGCTGGAAAATGAGCTGTCCGCGCTCAAACGGCAGCATTCGATCACCACTTGCATCGCCACTGCCGTGGCTTTTGGCGACGCCGTCACCCTTCAAACTGATAATCGCCTTTTGAAGACAAAGCTGATCAAAGCTCTTCTGCGCCGATTGTGCAATTTTTTGAAAAGCCAGAGATCGGGACTCGCTCGCGTAGATCTTTCGTCCACATGTGTTGATACTTCGGCCGTTTTTATCATAGAGGGGATACCAGCGTTCCCCATTGAGTGTCACCACACCTAAAGCCATTGTGATTTCCCTTTCTTATCGTTTGGTTTAACGGAATACCTGCAAAACTTGCAGGCGCGACCATTGTTCAGAGTGCGGCTGCACTGAGCGCGAAAGGCATCACAATAATGCTGCTGTATAGCAGGCTGCTGAAGATCGTTGGCGAAGCAATCGATGTAAGGCAAAGGCGGTCGGTAGGGCAAGGCGCAGAACGCGCAGCGTCAATAAGCGGTTTTGACCCAGCGGCCGCCTCATTTTAAAGCTCAAGTTTCGGAGTTCGCGGCAACTTTTTTCATAACCAAACAAATTAAAGAAGGCAACGCTGAATACGCCACCGTGGTGATGCAGGGGGAGAGTTTCTAAAACCGTCACAAGAGGGACCTTGTGCCGGAGCCTACAGGGACGTATTCACGGCGTTTTTAGAAACTCTCACGCTGTAGCACCACACCTTGCTTACGAAGCGATTAACTTCAACGCATAATAAGCTGTAACCCAACTCCGAAACTTGAGTTAAAGGTTAACCAACAGCTCCTTGATGGCGGCCACGTGGCGACGACTGACCGGCGCGCGGTATTCGGTGTCGGACAACCGCAGTTGGTATTGTCCGCCACGACGTTCCAGCGCCTCAATGCGGGCTACCGCCACTAAGGAATTGCGGTGGACCCGCACAAACCGGTGAAGGAACTCTTCCTCCAGATCTTTCAATGTGTCATCAATGAGTGTCTCGCCGTCATCGTGCAGCACGGTGACGTATTTGTGATCCGCAATAAAACAATGCACCGCGTCCAGCGGGACCAGTTCCACCCCGCGGCGGGTTTTGGCGGTAATGTGGCTGCGTTGCTGTGGTGACGTGGGACGGGGGGCTTCCATCTGCCGCGCTAGCACCGCCAGCTGGGCCTTGTTCAAACTCTTGGCCTTATCCAGCGCCGCCTGCAGCTGTGCGCGTTCCACCGGTTTGAGCAAATAGCCGACGGCGAGCGTATCGAAGGCTTCCAGCGCGTATTGATCATAAGCCGTGCAAAAGATTACGGCGGGAGGGTCGGTCATCTCTGCAATGCGGCGCGCCGTCTGCAAGCCATCTTCACCAGGCATACGCACATCCAGCAGTACCACATCCGGATCCAACTGCTCGATAGCCGCCATCGCCTGCGCACCGTCGGCCGCTTCGCCAGCCACCTCATAACCGTCCATTTCTTCGATCATGCGGCACAGGCGCTGGCGCGCGAGCATTTCATCATCAACAACAAGTATGTGCATGGTTCAGGGCATCCGCCTATTTTTTGTTCTGTTACAAGTATTGCACTTGTTGTCTGAAAGTCCAGATTGCGGCCCAGCCATCAAAAACGCAACGGCTCCTACAACTTCAATGGTGTGCCACGGGGAAACGCACCTGCACCATAAACAGGCGATCTTCGGCCGCGACCTCCAGTGCCCCCCGCGTACCATAATGCGCCACCAGGCGGTGGCGGATGTTGTCCAACGCCAGGCCATTGCCCGCCGATGCCGCATGAGCCGGCACAGGATTGGTCACATTGATAGTGCAATAATCGCCCTCCAGCGCCAATGCCACCCGCACCTCGCCGCCGTTCGGCAGTGGCTGAATACCGTGGTATACCGCGTTTTCGATCAGCGGTTGCAACAACAGGCTGGGGATGGTCGCGGATTCGGGCAGCTGCTCGGGCAATTGCCAATCGACCCGCAGGCGTTCACCGAGGCGCAACTGCTCGATGCGCAGGAACCGGTGGCAAAGCTCCAGCTCCCGCTCAAGTGGTATAAGACCAGGTTCACTGAGGCTGGCACGAAACAGCCCGGCAAGATCTTCCACCATGCGCTCTGCCAATGCCGGTTGGCTGCCGATCAGGCTGGCGATGCTGTTCATGCTGTTGAATAGAAAGTGCGGATGAATGCGCGATTGCAGCGCCTGCACCCGCGCGTGCAGTTCCGCCTGCTGCTGGTTCTGCAACTGTTGCTGAAGGTAGAAATAGCGCAGCACCACGCCGGCGAAAACCGCGGCAATAAGCAAGTTGGTCAGCAGCTGCCAACCGTCAAGACCACCGGCAAACTGCGCCAGTTGCCCCAGCGCGCTGAACACCAAAGTCACCAGCAACACCACACCGTAGCTGATGCAGCCCGCCAACACTGACGACTGACATTTGAACCAGGGGCGCAATGGGCACAGGCAGGCGGCGCTGAACAGGATGATCCATTCCACCAACAGGGAGGTCACCCCCAATGTGTACCACTGGAACTCACGCAAACCGCCACTCGCCAGGACCAGCGCCAGTGAAAGCAATTCGCCCACCAACACCAGCGCAAACACTCCCTGCACACCGCACAGGTTGGGCAAAAAATCCCCCCGGGGCTGCAGCAGTTGCGCGGTTCTGGCAAGCGGGCCCGGATGCCTGCTGTTCAAGACCTGAGTGTCCGGTGCGCTAATGGCGGCTCTCCTTCATATAGTGGTTTCTGTATAATGGCGCATTTTCACGCGGATGACATCACAGAGCGAATTCCATGAGCCAAGACGATCAAACTGCAAAACCCTGGGGCGGCCGTTTCAGTGAACCCACCGATGCCTTTGTTGAACGATTCACCGCATCGGTGAATTTCGACAAGCGCCTGTACCGCCAGGATATCCGCGGCTCGATAGCACACGCCACCATGCTCGCCAATGTCGGGGTTTTGAGCGAGGCTGAAAAAACCAGCATCATCGAAGGGCTCGAAGCCATTCAGGCAGACATTGAATCCGGCAACTTTGAATGGTCCGTCGGCCTGGAAGACGTCCACATGAATATCGAGTCCGCCCTGACCCAGCGCATCGGCATCACCGGCAAGAAGCTGCACACCGGCCGCTCGCGCAACGATCAGGTCGCCACCGACATTCGCCTGTACCTGCGTGACGAGCTCGATGCCATCGGCCAGGAACTGACACGTTTGCAACAAGGTTTATTGTTCCTCGCGGACAAGGAAGCCGACACCATCATGCCCGGCTTTACCCACCTGCAAACGGCCCAGCCGGTGACGTTTGGCCACCATCTCATGGCCTGGTATGAAATGCTGGAACGAGACTACAGCCGGTTGGTGGATTGCCGCAACCGCTTGAACCAGAGCCCACTGGGCGCTGCTGCCCTGGCCGGGACCACTTATCCCATCGACCGGGAACAAACCGCGCAATTGATGGGCTTTACCGCGCCCACGCGCAACTCCCTGGATTCCGTCAGCGACCGGGATTTTGCCATTGAATTTGCCAGCTGCGCGGCGCTGATCATGACGCATTTGAGCCGGGCCAGTGAAGAGCTGGTGCTCTGGGCCTCGGCGCAGTTCGGCTTCATCAACCTGCCGGACCGTTTCTGTACCGGTTCGTCGATTATGCCCCAAAAGAAAAACCCCGATGTACCGGAGCTGGTACGCGGCAAGACCGGCCGCGTCAACGGCCATTTGGTGAGTTTGCTGACCTTGATGAAATCCCAGCCCCTGGCCTACAACAAGGACAATCAGGAAGACAAAGAGCCCTTGTTCGACACTGTGGACACCATCAAGGACTGCCTGCGCGCCTTCGCCGACATGGTGCCCGCCATCGAAGCGCGCCGCGAGGTGATGTACGAAGCAGCCAAGCGCGGCTTTTCCACCGCTACCGACCTGGCCGATTACCTGGTGCGCAAGGGCATCGCCTTCCGCGACTCCCACGAAATTGTCGGCAAGGCCGTCGGTTATGGCGTAGAGCAGCAGAAAGATCTGTCGGAAATGAGCCTGGAAGAACTGCAGCAGTTCTCTACGGATATCGACCAGGACGTCTTTGAGGTCCTGACTCTGGAAGGCTCCGTCAAAGCGCGCAACCACATCGGCGGTACCGCGCCGGAGCAAGTGCGCAAAGCGGTCGAGGCGGCCAAGGGCGAATTGGCGCAACGCTAGCCGATGGCCGCTGAATGTGTAGCCCGGATGAAGCGAAGCGGAATCCGGGAATACTTGTCACAGGCTGCCCCGGATTCCGTTGCACTCCATCCGGGCTACGGGTGCCGGCCCCGCACCTGATGATCCCCTCAGCAGAACGCTCGCTGGCCTGCTAAGATTCAAGCAACCTCCCGCACGGCCGCTAACTCATCCATGAATTATAAAGCCATCCTTACCGAAGCTATCGATGACGGCCTGGACCGGCAAAATCTCTTTCTGCTCAAAAAGCGGTTTCTGCAGATCAACGCCAGCCGCCTGGCGCGCACGCGCTCGGCATTGACTGATCGGCAACAGATGTTCCTGGACCTGTTACCCCTGCTGCTACACGTCAATCACCCCATGCTCCCTGGCTATTTATCCCGCACCACGCCTGCGGGTATTTGCGATTACGAACCGGAGAAGGAGGACCTGGCCAGCGCCCGCGTACTGGCCCGCAGCTTCCAGCTGAACGCGACAACCACTCCCACGCGGGATATCGAGGGTCTGTTTCTCATGGGCAGCGTTGGCACCGTGGCCCACTCCGAACAGAGTGATTTCGACATTTGGGTCTGCTACCGGCCGGGGCTGCCCCAGGAGAAAATTGCCGAGCTGGATCAGAAGTGCCGGCGCGTTGCCGCGTGGGCGGCGGAGTTGCGTCTTGAAGCCCACTTTTTCCCCATGGATTACGAGGCCTTCAAACTCGGGCAGTTATCCGCCCTGAACGCGGAATCCAGCGGCAGTGCACAGCGCCTGTTGTTACTGGACGAGTTCTACCGCACCGCGCTCCACCTCGCTGGCCGCATGCCGCTCTGGTGGTTTGTGCCGGCTGCTGCTGAACCGAAGTTCAGCCACTATGCGCACACATTGCTGCACAAGCGCTTTCTCAAAGCCTCTACGGTACTGGATTTTGGCGGCGTCGCGGTTATTCCAAACGGGGAATTCATTGGTGCCGGCATCTGGCAGCTCTACAAGGCGATCGAATCGCCCTACAAATCCGTACTCAAGTTGCTGCTGCTGGAGGCTTACGTCAGCCAGTACCCGGACATTGAACCTCTCAGCCTGATCTACAAGAAGAAGGTTTTTCATGGGCAGCTGGACGTGGACGAGCTGGATTCCTACGTGATGATCTATCGCCGCATCGAGGCGTATTTGAGCGGGCGGCAACAACTGCGGCGACTGGAACTGGCGCGCCGCTGCCTGTATTTCAAGATCAACAAACCCCTTAGCAAACCGATTACCGGCAAAACCAAATCCTGGCAGCGCAAGTTACTGGAGCGCCTCACCCAGGAGTGGGATTGGTCTACCGGGTACATCCGCCTGCTCGACGAACGCGAGCAATGGAAGGCCGGCCAGGTGACCGAAGAGCGCAGCCTGCTGGTGAACGAACTGAATCACAGCTACCGTTTTCTCTCGGCGTTCGCCAATGCCCGGGCTAGCGAGCGCGCCATCAGCGAGGAGGAACTCACCATTCTGGGGCGCAAGCTGCAGGCGGCGTTCGAGCGGCGGCCGGGAAAAATCGAATGGATCAATCCCGGTATTTCCGCGGACCTGTCGGAGCCATTGCTGCTGATTACGGAGGACGTGGCTGAGAACGGCGGGGCGCGCTGGTGCGCCGCGTCCAGGCCGATGGCCGGCACGGATTCCGGCGCTGTCTTCCGCCAATCCCAAAGCCTGACCGAACTGCTGCTCTGGTGTCAGTACAACGGCATTATCCATACCGGCACCCAGTTTGACATGACCGGAAGCAGCATCGACAGCAGTGTGGTACGACGCCTGCTCACCAGCTTGCAAAACTGGTTGCCAACCCTCGGACAAACACCGTCTCATGAGGTTTTCCAACGAGCGGCAACACCCACTCACGTCCTGTTGCTGATCAATGTGGGAATCGAGCCCCAGGCGCACCTCTACCAGCAGGGCATGCAACGCATGAGCAGCCGCACCGACGCGTTGCGCTACAGTGGCTTTGACGACAACCTGGTGATGAGCATTGACTGCGTGGTACGCAATAGCTGGCAAGAAATCAGTTGCACCCGCTTTGAGGGGGACAAGGCGTTGCTGCTGGCGCTGGAAGACTATCTGAGCCTGAGTCTGAGCCTGCCAAGGAGTCAACAGGCGCCGACTGCACTCACCATTGAATGTATCGGCACCAATCACGCATCAATCATTGCACAGCGGGTGCGGGAACTGTTCAGCGATATCAGCGCCTGTTACCACGATGCCGCGCCCGCCCTCAATTCCGCCGGCACTCGCTACGTTTTCGCCATGGCCGGCAGCTTCTACAGCCTCCAGTCACAGGGGCCGCGATTGACCATCGAACACCACAGGAACGAGACCGCCCTGCTGCGCTGGCTCGGGCAGGAGCAACGAGGCTACAGCTCCCTGGTGGTGGACAAGCACGCGCAGCTCAAACACCCATTGCAACTCATAGCCGCAAATACCCAGCCCGGCGCGGTGAATATTTTCTTTACCCGCGCCAGAAGTGGCATGCGCCTCTATGTGGTGGATGAATGCGGTTCTTTTCTGTATTTCACCGCCATGAATCACACGGACCCCCTGATTCCATTGCACCGCTTTCTGCGCGCCATCACCCAGAGACGCGCCCGCGGCGATGACGAACTGTTCAACAGCGGCAGTGGTGCGACGGTGCTCTTTTTTGAAATCGGGTACAACCAAAACAAACAGTTGCAGTGCCTGCCGCGGGAAATTGCCACTGAAGCGCTACCGGGTGTGCTCATTGATGTCAAAGCCATTGTCAGCTGTGACAGCGAGGGGCATTACCGTTACAGCTTTTATTGCGATCAGGAGGAATTTTCCCACCTGCAATATGGCACCCGCCTGCTGGCCGCCACGGCGGCCCACATCCGCAGCTGTCGCCGGGCCCCCCAGGACTACCCGGTGTATCTCGGAGACCTTGACCTGGGCCTGTGCCGTTATCAACTGGCGCCCCAGGGCAAACTGCAAACCAGCCATTACCTGCGTTTGAAACAGGAGCTGGAACAGGCTCTCAACAACGCTTGAATCATGGTGCAGAAACTACATCTGCGTGCCCATGTATGCCGTGAACCGCACTCTTATTGTTACTGAACCAACCAAGCCGTTATACTTCCCGTCTTATCGTCCGTAGAGCACGCAGCACCGCCGCATCATGCTTGAGCCAAACCGCTCAGTGACATCGGCGGCCTCCGCGGCAACCGGAATTCGTCATTCACTGGAAATTCTATGATCCTACCTGGCTTGAATTGCCTTCGGCGAGCTTTGCCCCTTTTGCTGGTCACAGCGATCCTGGGCGCCTGTGGGCAGACAGGCGCGCTCTACCTGCCCGAAGAACCGCAGGAACAGGTGTCGCCACATGAAGCTGGCGGTGAAGCCGGTGCTATGGAAAGTGATCTGGAGAATACGGAAAGCGACTCAACGAAGGGTGCGGAAACCGAAACTCAGGCTGCACCAACGAATCCGCATCAGCACTAAGCCGAGCCCCAGGGGCTTCTGAAATTTTTCTCAACGCAAGTAAAATCCCATGCAAGATTTCGAATACCGCGACGGCCACCTCTATGCAGAAGCCGTCAGTCTGCAGAACATTGCCAGCCGTTTTGGCACGCCAACCTATGTATACAGCCGCGCGGCCATCACCCGCGCCTACCGCGCCTATGCGGATGCCCTTGGCGACCACCCGGGCCGGATCTGCTACGCCATCAAGGCCAACTCCAACCTGGGCTTGCTCAACGTTCTCGCACGGCTGGGTGCGGGCTTCGACATCGTCTCCGGTGGCGAGCTGGAGCGTGTGCTGCAGGCCGGCGGCAAGCCGGAAAATATCGTGTTCTCCGGTGTCGGCAAGCGCCCCGAGGAAATGCAGCGCGCGCTGGAAGTCGGTGTTGCTTGTTTTAACGTGGAATCGGAATCGGAACTGCAATGTCTGTCCGATGTGGCGGTGCGCGTCGGAAAAACCGCACCGGTATCCCTGCGAGTGAACCCGGATGTCGACGCACAGACGCACCCTTATATCTCCACCGGCCTGAAAGAGAACAAGTTCGGTATTGCTATTGAGCGTGCCCCGGCAGTTTACGCCCGTGCAGCCGAGCTGCCAGGGCTCGAAATCGTCGGCGTGGACTGCCATATCGGCTCGCAGCTCACTCAACTGACCCCGTTTCTCGACGCGCTGGACCGGATGCTGGCACTGATTGATCACCTCGCCGAGCAGGGCATTCAGGTCCGCCACCTGGACCTCGGCGGCGGCCTGGGCGTGACTTACAAAGACGAAACACCGCCATCACCCGGAGACTACATTGCCGCGGTCAAGCAGCGGCTGGGCGAACGCAAGCTGGCTCTGATGTTCGAACCCGGCCGCTCGATTGTTGCCAATGCCGGCGTGCTCCTGACCGAGGTCATTTACCTGAAGCCGACAGAGCACCGCAACTTCGCCATCATTGATGCGGCCATGAATGACAACATTCGCCCGGCGCTCTACCAGGCCTGGCAGGACATCCGGCCGGTGCAGAAGCGCGAGGGAGACAGCCGCGAGTGGGACCTGGTCGGCCCCGTCTGTGAAACCGGCGATTTTCTCGGCAAGGGCCGAGCCCTGAGTCTGGCCGAGGGCGATTTGCTGGCGGTCATGTCTGCCGGTGCCTACGGCTTTGTGATGAGCTCCAACTACAACACCCGGCCTCGCGCGGCGGAAATTCTGGTGGACGGCGAGCAGGCTCATGTGGTGCGCGAGCGCGAAACCCTGAGCACACTTCTGGCCGGCGAGCACTTGTTACCGGATCACTCTGCTGAGTAAGCGTGCCGGTATTTCTGAACAGCGGTATAAATTGAGTAGCGACATGCGATTGCGCTTCACCAAAATGCACGGTCTCGGCAATGATTTCGTCATGCTGGACGGCATCAGCCAGCAGATCCGCCTCACGCCGGAGCGAATCCGCGCTATTGCGGATCGCCATTTCGGCGTGGGCTGCGATCAGGTGCTCATCGTGCAACCGCCGGAAACTCCCGATGCGGATTTTCGCTATCGCATATTCAACAGCGATGGCGGTGAAGTGGAGAACTGCGGCAATGGCGCCCGCTGCTTCGCGCAGTTTGTTCGCCACCGCCAGCTAACCGGTAAAAGCAGCATCCGCGTGGAAACTGCCGGCGGCCCAATGACGCTGCATGTGCAGGAAAACGGCGAGGTCAGCGTGGATATGGGCGCGCCCATTTTGACGCCGGAGGCTATTCCTTTCACCGCCCCCACACAGGCGGTCACCTACCCGTTAACCGTCGCGGACCAGGAACTGCAGATATCGGCAGTTTCCATGGGCAACCCTCACGCGGTGTGCGTGGTGGACGACGTCCATGCATATCCCGTAGATACGCTGGGCCCGCTGATCGAGAACCACGCCGCCTTCCCCAACCGGGTGAACGCGGGGTTTATGCAGATACGCGCCCGCAACGCAGTAACATTGCGGGTTTACGAGCGAGGGGCGGGGGAAACACTGGCCTGTGGCACCGGTGCCTGCGCCGCTGTGGTGGCTGGTCGCCTGCGCGAGCTGCTAGACTCCGTAGTTGAAGTGACGCTGCCAGGCGGAACACTGACCATTGAATGGCAGGGCCAGGGACATCCGGTAATCATGACAGGACCCGCAACCACTGTTTTTCACGGACAAATAAAAATATGAAAGATCAGCCCTTGGCCGACAGCCAGACGATCAATGATGAACAGGTGGCGAAATTCCTGCGCGACCACCCGGACTTCTTCAGCCATCAGCCCGACCTATTGATGAGCCTGCGCCTGCCCCACGAGAGCGGTAACGCGATTTCCCTGATGGAGAAGCAGGTGTCCGTATTGCGGGAACGCAATATGGACATGCGCCACCGTCTGAGCGATTTACTCGACAATGCGCGGGCCAATGATCGGCTGTTTGATAAAACCAAACGGCTGGTTCTGGCACTGCTGGAATGCAGCGAGCTCGGTGACCTGGTGGATGCACTCTACTACAGTTTCGACAAGGAATTCGATATTCACTACACCCGCCTGATTCTGTTCAGCAACCGGGAACTGTCCGCCGGGCCAGCGCGCGTGGAGCACATCCACACCGCCCGCGAGCACATTGGCAAACGCATCAAGAGCAGCCGCGCCGTCAGCGGCGGTATCAGCCTGGAAGAGACCCGTTTCCTGTTTGACGATGACGCAGGCCACATTGGCTCTTCGGCCATCGCGGTACTGGCTCATGGCAACCCCCTGGGCGTACTGGCCATCGGCAATCAGGACCCGGATTACTATCGCTCCAGCATGGGCACGCTGTTTCTTGGCTACATCGCCGAGGTGCTCAACCGACTGCTGCCCCGACTTCTGTAGGTCGTCTGCCCGGCCACTGGCTCAGCGCCGGCGCCCTAATTTTTAACATCCACCTGGACTTTCAGCGCCCGGTGCGTGTCTATGAGCAGGCCCGCTGTAGCCAGGCCGTTACGGCCAGCCAAGGCACCAACTTCAAAGATTGTGAATTGCCAACCGGGTTCACTCTCAACCCTGGCGTATGATTCACATTCATATTTCGCCCCCGCCTGAAAAACCAAAACAAGGAGCCCAACATGATCCACTCTATGACTCGTCGCCTGTTGATTCTGGCTGGCCTGTTACTCAGTATGACTGCTACGGCGGACACGCCCCTGACAGATGAACTGATTGACCAGTACATGGTGTCACTCAAGCAAATGGCACCTTTGACCGAAAGAATCAGCAACGAGGACACTCAGGGCGCAACAACTCTGGCGAAACTCTGGATGAAAGGCGACACCAACGAGATCACCAGCCATTTAAAAAGCCGGCCCTACTACGATGAACTGAACGAGGTTGTTCAGGAATCCGGGTTCGACAACACCGCCGCCTGGGTGCAGGCTGCCCAACGGATTACCAACGCTTATATGGCGTTGGAGCTGGGCGGGAAAGGCGCTGAGACCGCTGCACAAATCGAGGCCAGTCTGCAGCAACTTCGCGACAATCAATACCTGAATGAGGCGCAAAAAGAAGAACTGATACAGCAGTTGAAAAACAGTCAGGCGCGTCTGGCGAACCTCAAAGAGGTGAGTGCCGCCGACCAAGCCGCCGTCAAACCTCACCTGGACGAGTTACGGCGTCATTTTGAAGAGAGTGCTGGAGAGCGGTGAATGATGAATGGTAAGCAGTAGCCAGCCGGAGGCCAATGGGGCCTTTTGATATCGCCTTCCCCTGACTCCTGGCCCCGCAAGGGTGGCGGTGCCCTCTACGAAAAAGCCCGGTCGAATGTGCGTTCGACCGGGCTTTGATGTTGGGCTACAGTTGGCCGCCGTAGTTGCAGGGCGGCTTTCGCGGCGGGTCTGCCAGAATGTGGCTTTCAACCTGTTGAATCTGGCCACCTTTGGCGAGAAATGCCGCCACTTCATTGGCGAGCTGCTCTCGCAAACGTTCCCGTGCCGTTACCGGCTCCGCAACATAATCATCGTTGGCAGACTCTTCCGGCTCGTAGCCTTCGTCTTCCATCTCCATCAGCTCTTCATTTTCGCTGTCAGTCATAACATCACCCCCTCAGTGATCTATCACAACCAATTTGCGTAATTTATAGCTCAGCGTTTAAAAGACGTCATCTGAATCCAGCAGTTTTTTTAGTATTTTTTGTTCTAAATTTTGCACGAACTGCAGTTGGCAGTTATCGGGCGGTTATAACAACCGCGGCAGGTATCAGGAAGGGGTGACCATGGGAGGTCGGCGAAGTCAAAACCGGCGGCGCTTCCGCCGGCTTGGTCACCGGATTTATTCCAAATTCCGACGCAAAGAGAAAACATCAGACCTTCAGTAGTTAGACGGCGTCAGGACCAGTCTCGCCGGTGCGGATACGAATAACTTCTTCGACCGGTTGGATAAAGATCTTGCCGTCGCCAATTTTCCCGGTTTGCGCTGCGCGGGAAATGGCTTCCACGGCCTGATCGACCATACTGTCATCCAGGGCCAGCTCCAATTTTACCTTTGGCAGAAAATCCACCACATACTCCGCCCCGCGATAAAGTTCCGTGTGTCCTTTTTGTCGACCGAAACCCTTAACTTCAGTCACAGTCATACCCTGGACGCCGACTTCCGATAACGCGTTGCGCACGTCATCCAGCTTGAACGGCTTAATTACAGCAGTTATTAATTTCATCAGCGAGTCCTTGTAAGTTAAAGGTTTGACCATTCTATCAGGCTGCCGGAACCCTTGGCGAGACAGATTGCAACGTATTCCCAACACATGAGGCTGTCTCGCCAAGCCCACCCTAAATACGGCTTTTGCCCAGAGTGAATTCCGGGTAAGCCTCCATGCCACATTCGGAAATATCCACACCGT
Organism: uncultured Cellvibrionaceae bacterium; assembly: GCA_964419935.1. GTDB lineage: Bacteria > Pseudomonadota > Gammaproteobacteria > Pseudomonadales > Cellvibrionaceae > CAYQQJ01. The sequence continues at coordinate 77,079 of CAYQQJ010000002.1, read as the reverse complement.
CCATTTCCTCTTCCTCGGACACGCGAATACCCGTCACAGTTTTGATAGCAAACCAGACCGCAAAACTCGCCATAAACACCCAGACGAATATGGTCAAACCGCCGATGATCTGGCCAGCGAAGCTCGACGCCTCGTTAGTCAAGGGTACCAGCAGCAGCCCCAGAACTCCCGCCGCCCCATGAACACTAATAGCACCGACAGGATCATCAATTTTCAATTTATCCAAACCCAGGATGCTGAACACCACAAGCACGCCTCCGGCGGCACCAAAGACCACAGCCAACAAGGGTGTCGGCGTTGAGGGCTCGGCGGTAATGGCCACGAGTCCCGCCAAAGCACCATTCAAAGCCATGGTCAAATCCGCCTTGCCAAACAGTACTCGCGCAACCAGCAGCGCAGCAGCCAAACCACCAGCGGCAGCCAGGTTGGTGTTCATGAACACCACGGCGACAGCATTGGCACTTTCAACACTGGCAGTGGCTAGCACCGAGCCGCCGTTAAAGCCGAACCAGCCAAACCACAGAATGAACGTACCGAGCGTAGCCATGGGTAAGTTCGCACCGGGAATCGCGTTGACCTGCCCTTTGGGACCATACTTGCCCCGGCGTGGCCCGAGCAACAACACACCCGCCAGCGCGGCCGCGGCACCTGCCAAATGCACAATGCCGGAGCCGGCAAAGTCGGAAAAGCCAAACTCGCCCAGGGTGTAAAGCCCGAAAACGGCGTTGCCGCCCCAGGTCCAGGAACCTTCGACCGGGTAAATGAAACCGGTCATCACCACGGCGAAAGCCAGGAATGCCCAGAGCTTCATGCGCTCCGCCACAGCACCGGAAATAATGGACATGGAGGTGGCAACAAATACCACCTGAAAAAAGAAATCAGCCGCGGGGGCGTATGTCGCTGCTTCCTCAGCACCGGCAACACCATCCGCCATTATGCCGCTGAGCAACCAGTTGCCATCGTACATAATGGCGTAGCCACAGATGAAATACATAATCGACGCGATCGCATACTGCGAGACGTTTTTACTGAGTATTTCCGTGGTGTTCTTTGCGCGCACCAACCCCGCTTCAAGCATGCTGAAGCCAGCCGCCATCCACATGACCAGTGCACCGCAGATAAGGAAGTAAAAAGTATCCAACGCGTATTGAAGCTCAAATATCTGGTTTTCCATTGTTGTTCTCCAGCTTGCCGCACAGCGTCAAGCATTCGTAAGTTTCTACATAATATTTAAAAGCGTTTCTCCGAAAACGGCCCGCAAGACTGCTACAAAGCCTCTTCCCCCGTCTCACCCGTGCGAATTCGAATAACCTGCTCAAGGGATGAGACGAAGATTTTTCCGTCGCCAATTTTTCCGCTGTGGGCGGCTTTGGTTACTGCCTCGAGCACGGTATCAACTTGCGTGTCGGCAACAGCGACATCCAGTTTTGTTTTTGGCAGAAAGTCCACGACATATTCCGCGCCGCGATACAACTCCGTGTGGCCTTTTTGTCGACCGAAGCCCTTCACTTCGGTCACGGTGATTCCCTGCACACCAATTTCCGAGAGGGCTTCCCGTACGGCATCGAGTTTGAAAGGTTTGATAATGGCTGTAATGAGTTTCATGAGCTGGATCCTGTTGGGGTTTATTGAGGTTCTGCAACAATGTGTATAGGTCCTTGCAGAACACTGCACCGCTGGTGCGTCGCTATGGATTAGTCGATCGGCATTGAATAGGAAACGACAAAATTGGGCTCGTCATTTCCGGTATCGGCGTCGTCCACGTTAAAGCCCAGGATGAAACTCAGGTTTTCGTTATAGGCATAACCAAAATCAACATGAGCAAAGTCAGATTCATGCACCCCGTAGGTCACCGAGAATGCGTCGAATTCGGCGGCTATAGTGCCGTACCAATAATCTTCCAGATCCTGAACGCCGTGATAGTAAGTGACGGCAATTGGACCGTAGCCACCGCTGACAATGACTTCCCCCATGTCAAATGCATCAACCGCTTCATCTGCGGAAGGGTAAACGTAGGTCGTGTAGTTAAGATCATAGGTAAAGCCACTGACTTCACCGCCGTAACCGAGGTATAAATCGTATTCAGTACCCATGGCGACATCTCCGGAACTTCCCCAAACGCCGGCATAGGCACCTCCGGTAGAGATACTCAAGTCACCGGAAACAGCGGCATCGCCGTTCCCAAGATCCATGCCTCGCCAGTAATACATGTTGGCGACACCCACAGAGGCAGAAACATCTGCTTCCGCAACGGCGGAAGGTGTCAGCGTGGACAACCCAAGTACCGAAGCTCCGGTAAAAGCGGCAAAAACTTTTATTTTTCTATTCACGATGAACTCTCCAAAATATTTCACGAGTGGACTCATTGATTGAATGAGCAATTAACTTAACGAGCATGCAGCTAATTGCACGGAACCTGCCAAACCTGATTTCTTTTTCTTATTCAACGTGTTACTGCGAAAATTTAAAAATAAAAATAAGTGCAGCATGCTGATTTGCACCATCGCAGTGCGTGGCCTTTCACGCTGCACCGTTTGACGCACCGACCTTGCACACAGCAAAAAAGGGGAAATAGCCTTTTAAATAACGTCACGCCACAATGGGCGAGGTCAGGAACCAAAAGAATTATTTGGAGGCATGGTATAGGCTCATGCTCAGTCTGGTAGAATGCGGTGTTCGAGCGCACACAGTTAGGCGGAGGTAGTTAGAATGATTGGCAAATTCACCCAGCAGGTTTTTGAGGACATCAGTGGTTTCATGGACAATGCGAAGCAATCCGCAGACGCGTCCTTTTCCCGTGAGCAGTTGAAGTCCGTTGTCGAACGGGCATTGAAACGCCTGGATCTGGTTACACGGGAAGAATTCGATGCGCAACAGGCAGTGCTTTTGCGCACGCGGGAGAAGCTGGAAGCCCTGGAAAGCCAGATGTCAGAAATGGAAGCGCGTTTGAAGTCTGATGCCGGTCAGTGACTCTGAGTATCTGACATATTGATAGATCGACAATACACCGATTACGCCAATTCATCACCCAAGTGCATGGATGCGCGCTCATTTCTTTACAACCGCGAAATCGGTCCGCCGACCAAAATTGCAACGAACTTTGTAATACCCACATCCCCGCTTGAGCTCGCGCAGTAGCGCGGTCGCCCGCGATACATACCCCCTCCGTCTCAACGCCCCGCCAAGAGTGCGCCGCGGGGCTTCAAGCTCTGGAAATAGCTCTGCCTTATGAGCAGCAGATGATGGAACACTTTTCGCAAGGCTCCCCGTCCGGATTTCGACACTGCAACTCTATAGCCGTTGGCAGTGATACATGAGGCCAGTGCCAAGCCGGGGCTCAAACCTACAAAACTTACACCTACAAAAAGAGGTACACCCGGTGTTCGCGATCAAGCATTTCGACGTATCTCACTGGCTGATCTCTGAGCCCAGGATGGTTTTTTCCGAATAAGCCGTTTTCAAAACTAGCGGCGGTGGCACGGCCACCCCCGCTTTTGTTATCTGCACAAGCGCAACCTGTAGGAGGTTCTATGAATGTCACACCCACGTGGATACTGGTTTCGGATGGAGCAGAAGCACGAATTTACAGCTACAACGGTCCCAAGCATAAATTGACCGTGGTCAATGGCGCAATTTTCAGCCACATCAATGAGCCGACCAGCAGCTTGACCGAGAGCGAACGCGGCCGAGTGTCGCAAACGAATATTGGCCCGCGCTCCAACACCACAAACGGGCTGGATCCTCACGAGCACGAGAAGCAGAAATTCGCTCGGGAGCTGGCTCACTATCTTGAACAAAATGACCAGAAATTCGAGCGGCTGATTCTGGCGGCACCGCCGAAAATGCTGGGCTATCTGCGGGATCAGCTATCGAAAAAGCAGTTGGAAAAAACCGTGGCTTCCATCGACAAGGACCTGACCAAATCCACGGAATTGGGGCTGGAAAAACACCTGCAAGATGTTATTCACATTGACGTAAACCGCGACATGCGCGTGTAAGCCGGCGGTGAATCGGCGCGCTGAGCGCTGCAGGGGGCGATAGAGGGTATTGGGACCATTAAGCTGTCGCACCCGGATCCAGGACCATAGCGATGGTCCGCTGAAGCAAGACAATAGCGATAGAACCATTCCAGACAGCACAATCAACACAACAACTACAAGAGGCCATAACCATGTCGAGTACAACCATAGGAGCCATTCTTTTAAGTAATTTTCACGAGCGCGTCGAAGAAAAAATTGCGGAGTACAAAAGCTGGTACCTGCTGCAGGCCGTTGCCTTCATCGCTGCAGGGATTGTGGCCATGCTTTTACCGGTCGCTGCCGCCACAGAATTCGCGCCAGTACTGGGCGCAGTGTTACTGGTGAGCGGTTTGCTCAAGGCGTTTGTCAGCGTGAAATCCCACCTTCATTGGTGGTCCCTGTTATCGTCCGCAGTCTCCATCAGCGTCGGCAGCCTTTTACTGTGGCAACCGCTCCCCGGAGCTCATGGCTTTGCCATATTGCTGGCAGTCTTTCTGCTCAGCGAGGGCTTCACTGAAATGTTTCTCGCGTTTGAATATGAGTCTGCCACTAACTGGGGCTGGTTGTTATTGGCGGGCTTTGTCAGCGTCCTATTCAGCCTCGTGCTGTTCTTTGGCTGGTCAGGCATCAGCACGGGCGCCATGACGATAATGATTGGACTGAACCTGTTGATGTACGGCGGCGCGCTACTGGCACTCTCGGCGCCCATTCGTACGTTGGAAACCCTGTAAATATTTTCTTGTGAGACATAGCCGGAGATCTGCTTTCTGCAGGCACCGGCAGGCAACAGTCACGGACGACAGATATATGATGCAGGAGCAGTGCTGATGACTACCCCGGATGGTGGCGACTCCGTTTACGGATGAATATGGACCTCGGCCAGGGACGCCACCATTGCGCAGAACGCGCACCGGTCCAAAGCCCAGGTGGGCAAGAGTTTTGGTAGAGGACACGCCTAATCAGCCACCAGTGACGGTGAAAATATTGACGATCAAGCCAACTGGCCCTCGCCCGCGATGGATGGTGGCGGCGCAGGACTCGCATGGCTGCATGATGCAGACGACGAGTCAGCGCTTGATGGTCAGGCAGGGAAGTTGAAACAGGGAAGTTGAATAAGGAGTTACACAGGAAGTGGTCAGCTCTGACGGCGGATGGCCGCAGAAGGCAGATCACCCGCTATGTCTCATGAAGTTTACATGTTTGCACCGGGACGCCCGCTTCCCCTGCCAGCGTTCGGTTTAGCTGATAAGAAAAAGCCCCACTTCCAGTTTACTGTCGGGGCTAACCAGCCTGTAGGTACTATCGTCGCCGCAGCCCATGGTGAATGCGGCAGCCCGCAGAGCTGTTAAGATAGTTCGCATCACGATACCTCTTCGAAAGGAAAACTTTAGCCCGTTTATTGATGAGCGGAATCATTCTGCGTCAAAAAGGTATAGCTCATACGCGTCGAATACTCTTCACCAGGGCGCAGTATTGGCGAGGCGAAATTTGGCTGGTTGAGGGCGTCGGGAAAATGCTGAGGCTCCAGACAGAATCCGTTGCGGCGCTCATAGGTTCTGCCCTGTCCTTTCAACGTGCCGTCGAGGAAGTTACCGGAATAAAACTGAATGCCGGGTTCTTCAGTGCGCACTTCCAGCACGCGTCCGGAAATCGGCTCAACAACCCGCGCTGCCAGTTCAAAAGCGCCGGGGGCTTCCTTGTTCAGCACAAAGTTGTGGTCGTAACCACGGCCATGGACCAGTTGCTGATTATCTTGACCGATCCGCGCGCCAATGGCTACGGGCTCGCGAAAATCAAGTGGCGTATTGGCAACCGAACGCAGTTCGCCGGTGGGTATCAGGATATCGTCCACCGGTGTGAATTTGTCCGCATCAATCATCATCAGGTGGTCAACTATGGTGCCGTCACCCGCCAGGTTGAAGTAGCTGTGCTGTGTCAGGTTGACCGGCGTGGCTTTATCGGTTGTCGCGCGGAAATCCACGACCAGTTCATTGTCGTTGGTCAGAGTATAGGTGACGTTCACTTTCAGGTTTCCAGGGTAGCCCTGATCGCCATCGGCGCTTTCCATAAATAGTTTCAAACCGACGGTGGATGCTGTCTGGAAAGGTGTAGCGGCCCAAACTTTCTTGTCGAAGCCCTCGAATCCTCCGTGCAAGTGGTTGGTTCCGTCATTGGCCTCCAGCTGGTATGTTTCACCGTCGATGGCGAATTGACTACCGGCAATACGATTGCCGAAGCGGCCGATCAAGGCGCCAAAATAGGGAACCTCCTCTTCGATATAGGGCTTGAGGCTGTCGAAGCCAAGTACGATATTTTCGAAATCGCCATTTTTATCCGGCGCTTTCACGGAGGTAATCACCCCACCGTAATTCATAATCTTGACTTCGAGGCCCTGACTATTGGTAAGGGTGTAGAGAGTGATGCCGGTGCCGTCGGCTAAATCGCCGAAGTGCTCATCGGTTATCGCGGGTGTGCTCGCCATCTTGTTGTTTCCATCGGTTACTGAATTGGTTGTTACCGAATGGGATGGTTCAGGGGCGCTTTCTTCCGGCCCGCTTTCGCCGCAGGCGACCAGTGACACCAGAACCGCGATGGCGGCCAGCTTGCGCAACCACCCGGCACCGGGTGTTGCCAAGTATCCGCTGGGCCGAGGTGCGGTTGAACGTGAACTGCTGTGCCTGATTATCTGTAACATAAGCCTGAACCCTCTCATTCCGTTTTTTAACCAGCTTTTTATAAAGAATAGCGTCAGACCTTATAGTATCTATGACTATCTTGGCAACAAAAAGACGAACCGTTATAAAAATAGCGAAAACTTCGAGCACGTCCACGCCAACCATGCCCGCAGCTTCAGCGGCTCGCAGGCCGAGCTTGGAATCCTCGAAAACCACGCAGTTTTGCGGCGACACGCCCATAGGTTGAGCGCACCTCAGAAAGGTGTCGGGCGCGGGTTTGGGATTGGAGACCTGATCGGCCCCCGCCACAAAGTCCACCAGCCCCAGAAGGTCACAGGCCTCAAGAATGCTGCGGGCTTCTTCGGTATAGGCACCCGTTCCTACCGTCATGGGTTTCACGCCGTAATACTCCTTGGCAATCTGGTTCAGGCGCGTAGGCTTGACGTAGCGGCAGATATTTTCCCGCACCACGCGCAGTCGTTGATTTCGCTCAGGCCGGCGTCGACCTTACAGGCAAAGGTTTTGATCAGAATTTCGATGGTTTCCTTGGTCGGCACCCCCGCCAGCGAACGTATCAGCGGCCGGTCAACCGGTATGCCGAAGTGAGTCAACGGCTGGCTCCAGGCGAGTTCGTGGAGCTTACCGCTGTCAACCAGGGTGCCGTCCATGTCGAAGATTATTCCGTCGAACTTTTGGTAAATACTTTCTCCACTGTTACGGCAATTCAATGACTGAGCGTGTGACAAGCTTGCGGCTTCGACCCGTTTGCCATTCACAGGGGTTTTCAACAGCCTTCAGCTTCGCACGACGAAGAAGTACTTAGGGTTCAGGCCCCGCTCCGTGCAGACCTGGCCCATGTCGGACCACTTTGTTCGAACTCTCGGATTAATGATAGCCACTGCGCGTTGCTACGACGTTCCATGCAAACTCCCGAATTGTGAAAGTTCGAAGGCTACGCGACAACAACCAACCGTAATAGGCGGTGGTTGGTTCGGTGCTTGCTTAGCATCGTCTCGTTTGCTGCATCATTAATACTGCCGCCCACCCAGGTTTCGTAATTGTGCGTGTGGATCTCAGAATGCGCCGGCGCACTCCGCATTGCCCGATCACCTCATCAGAAGTAGGAAACGGGTTCCCTAAATTCTCTAACTGCGCTATGTTTCGCCTTTACCATTTCACGTTCGTGAGTCCCGCGATATTGAATCGCCAACTCATCGGAAGCCATCGCAATGAAGCGATGCGCGCCACCAGCAAAGGAAGCTTATGTCACTGGCCATCATCTATACCCGCGCGCAACTCGGTGTTGGCGCCCCTCTGGTTACTGTTGAAACCCACCTGTCCAATGGTTTGCCCGGCTTCACCATTGTCGGCTTGCCGGAAACCGCTGTGAAAGAAGCCAAGGACCGAGTGCGCAGCGCCCTGCTCAACAGCCACTTCGATTTTCCCCAGCGGCGCATTACCGTCAACCTGGGTCCGGCGGATTTGCCCAAAGAAGGCGGCCGCTATGACCTGGCCATTGCACTTGGCATATTGGCGGCTTCCGAGCAGATTCCCCTGGAGGAACTCGGTCAATATGAATTCATTGGTGAACTGGCCCTGTCCGGCGAGCTGCGCGGGATACGGGGCGCCCTGCCGGCGGCGCTGGCTTGCGGCACTGCCGGGCGCCGGCTGGTAGTGCCGGCCGCCAATGGCGCCGAGGCCGCATTGTGCCGGCGCACGGAGGTGCTGACCGCAAAAAACCTGCTGCGCGTCAGTGCGCATCTGCATCAACGGGAAAAACTTTCCGCCGCTGAACAGCAACAATCGCCGGACCTGTTATACGACAAGGACCTGGAAGATGTAAAAGGTCAATTGCAGGCCCGGCGCGCACTCGAAGTGGCAGCCGCTGGCGGACACAATTTGTTGTTTTATGGTTCTCCGGGCACAGGCAAAAGCATGCTCGCCAGCCGGCTACCCGGCATATTGCCACCGCTGGAGGAAGAGGATGCGCTGCAAGTCGCAGCCGTGCGTTCTGTGGCACGGGGTCAGGTCAGCAACAATTGGCGGGAGCGACCATTTCGCGCTCCCCATCACACCGCTTCGGCCATAGCGCTGGTCGGCGGTTGTAAGATCCATCACTAATTGCAAATGCCTATCAAAAAATGCAACTATTACCCCACTACATGAGAATTAACATCTACATTTAGCCGTCAACGTCTAGGAGAAGCTTGTGATACGGCAGTATCGACGCCTCACCCGTCATGAAGGGTACTGGCGCGTAGATGGCGTTGGGGAAATTAGTACTGGCAGCAGCTCAGGCTCCCGAGTTGCTGTCTATTTCTCCAAGGTCAGCGGAAGCGATTTGGGATCAGATCTATACAGAACAGCCGAGGAAGCGAAGCTTCGAGTGAAATTTCATACGGCTAGCTTGACCGACTTCGTCATCGGCTCGATCTGGAAGGACGGCAAACGCGTGGTCCAGACTGGTCCCGACCTAGAGCAAATTAGTGTCGACGCATCCAGTCAAAAGTCTCTAAAGCTTCGAGATGGAACCACGATGTTCGGAGGGTACGTTCCTTCGGTAGTGCCGCCGACCTGCTTCCAAATCCATAACAACAGGATGCATTTGGCTTCATCTTTTATGGTTGTGGTCCGTGTTCCGTATTCGAATAACGGATACCGATGGCTCATAATCCCGTCCACCGAGTTATTCCGATTCTATACCGGTGTGACTCGCCGCCTGAGTTCAGCGGCGCTCCGAGGCACAATCGATAAGCTCGTCGACTGGTCTAAATGTCGCCTAGAGGGCGGTCATCCAACGATTTGCGCAAGACAGCCTCTTTACAATGTCGAGAAAGTTGTACTGGCTCGCGCGATAACGTCGGCACAAGCTCATGAGCAGCTCTTCGGACCCCGTAAATATTTTGTCCAACAGGCCGTCAACAATCGGGCGCGGCCACCTGAAGAACAAGAACGGCCCTGCATAAAAGCCCTGTTTCCGTTTGACGGAGCAAGCACCTTGACTGTGCGTGGAACGCCATTTTACCTCGGGCAGCGCGGAAATAAGGTTAAGGCCTTTTTCGCCACCGAGATATTGCGGTGCACCCACCGATTTGAGCATTTACCGCCGGTTGTGGAGCTATCGGGCCTTAAACACAAACACGGTCTTCCCTCCGACCCATCAGGGGGACCACCTCTAAGCAACCCAATATCGGAAGACGACTTCCGAACTCCGCTGCAGGTTTCAGAGGGGTCCGCCGATAAAAGAATTCGTCGAATTGCGATTCTTACGACACAAAACCGTTTTGCCGATCTAGATGACATGCAGTTCATCACGCACCATCTCGATGAGACCGGCACGCGGTCGCGGTTCGGTGAAGACGCTGAAGTGACAAAACCCACATGGGATGAAGGAACCTATGAAAAAGAAGCCAAAGGCAGGGCGGGCGTAGACAACGGAAGTCACCACGGTACACCCGCGCGCCAACTTACACACTTTATTCTCATGCTTCTTCACTTGCGCGCCGCTTCGCGGCCACTAGGATGGAAAGTGTCAACAAGAACTCTTGAGAGCCAGATCAGCCATGGAGAAGCGGTAATTACTTCGTTTCCCGACGTTCAGGGCCGATCGTGGCACCTGACTCACGGCGAAAATGGCAAAAGGCGCTCACGCCAGGTCGTGTGGGTAGAGATCAAGCTTCCCGCTAAAAACTGCTATTGCTACTTAGCTGAATTGGAACTGAGGCCGAAAGAAACCGGACACTGCACCGCGTTTTTCTACGACAAGCAATTTGCTCGCTTCTATGACACGGCTTTCGACAAGCTACTGACACTAACCACGATCAATAATCGGTGGCCACGCACAAACACCCGGTGGAAAGCGGGCGACCACAAAAAAAGCGCTGACGCTCTTTTCGCCACCATGGTACTTGAGCCTGTACGTCACCCTCCAGTGCGGCCAGAGGCGACAGCCGATAAAGACTCAAACCCGGGGACATCCGCTGGTGAAATTGATGTCAAAAGGTGGGCAAACGACTTCGTAGAAGCTGTGAGCGGCAGCCTTCCATCATGGGTAATGATCGCGGACAGTTCTGGCTAAACTAGGTAAAACAGAAGAACAACTGGTAGAAGGGCAAAAAACAAAAGCCCCAGAAACCGGGGCTTTGCTTGGATTTTTTGGTTCACTGCCGGGCGTCTTGGATATACCCACTTATGGTGGAAACCAGCTTTTTGGCTTGACTGGCGCCATGAGCGCTACCCCTTGCGGGGACACCGACTATCGCGACTCACAAGCGCAATATATTCGCGTTTTTGAACAGTTGCAAGTTCACATCCATTTCTGTGATCCTAAAAATAGACTGACATAGATCTAGGAACGCGTTCATGCATTATCATAGTCAACGGTTTTTCAGATATCGTTAGCAGCTTGCCCATATAGTAGAAACAAATGGCACAGCGTCAATTCGCCCGCGCCGCACTTGGTTCGCGAATGCTTCGTATCGAACTGCGCGATTTGAGACATAGTCTGTGAAGGCTCATCTATCACATCACCGGTCGCTGATGGCAGCATGCATAACGCGTCTCGCACGTCGTCGCCCTTGATGATCTGTTTTAGACGGTGAATGCAGTCTTTCGGCTGCTTTCCTATTATGCCTACCATTACTGCGACAGGGTCGTCTTTGCTATACTTACCTACTATGAATCTGTCCATTCCCTCCTCGCCGCAGTAGCGCCGGCTACTTTTAGGCGCAACCTCAAGCTTTTTGAACTCCATAGTCAGATAGACGTTCGTGCGATCCGAGAAATACTTGATGTCAGTGCGGCGCCTGTTTTCGAGTTCCCCTGTAATTAAATTCGGATCTGAATCGCGCTCCTCCGCAGTGAAAAGGCCGGTAAACCCAAAAAGATCCTGCTTCGTTTTCAGCACCATGCAGAGAAACTCGGTCAAGTGAGGTTCTTTGCTCGACGGATCAAACTTGGGTGTTTTTCTTGCCACCAGATCGTTCCAAGTATTACGAACGAAGGCAACAACATCCTGTTTCGCTTCTCCGGGAAACGCTTCTGACCAACCTTCAGATAAGGCCATAGATCCCTCTCAGCTTACTCATGGCAACTAGTATCATGTACGGAGTCCACAATCCGACGGGCGTCGTGCAGCGCTTTACTGCCCAACCAAAGTCTTTTCACCAGCGGCTTGATTAGATAGATGTGTCGCCCAGCCTGCACAAGGAAATCGGCAGCTAGATAAAGGTTACCGCGCACATTCAATGGTAGCAGGTCATCTGCAGCTAGCTTAGCGATGAGATCAGTAACAGCTTTATCGCCGGTCTTAACCCTCGCCTCAGAATCCTGAGAGGAGAGAGATATCCGAACCACTCCCATTGCACCAACGCTACCTAACTTGTTTGCAACAGCCGCCACCTTAAAGCTTCCGCTTCCCCCAAGCGCATCCTTCCATCGATTAAGCTCTCTATCCAGCCATAAGACGTACTCTCCCAGATCGTCGGCCGTCGGGGAAGCCGCTTGAGGTGTTCTTATCGACTGGTACGAGCCAGGCTGGACGCTAGGAATAAGCACGTCACAGGTATCGCTTATGAGTACGGCTTCTCGTTCAGATATATCGAAGTAATCAAAAATAAGCCGTTGAGCACGGGCACGAAATGTTGCTTCCATCTCATAATGAGCAAAGACATCCGCAGCTTCCCATTCTCTAGTGATATCGGCGGCCTCACGGATGATTTGCCGAGCCCGATTCTGATCTTGGTGCCAGTCGGGCAGAATAAAGGGTAGTCCCTCGACTTCCTTAAGTGTGATACGTGGCCGCTCAGCTGCCAACGAGTAAGCTGTATGAAGTAGCAGGTACTTAACAAGGTCAGACCGAAGATATAGGGTCAAGAACCGCAAAAGATCTTCATCTGCTTTTGGACCGCGGATAGCTGTAACAGAATGTTTGAAGCAAAACTTCTTGCGGGCGAACACCGCGTTGACCTCAAAGTCCGGCTTCGCGCCATCTGGGAAAAGCACACGCGGCCCTTCAAAGGCGGCACCGTTTTTTGACCCATAGGAAACCACTGACGTTATCTCACGCGGAAAAGGCTCAAGTAGCTGTGCGTCCAACACCGGTGTGTCGCGAGGTATTCTTCGAGCATCAAGAAAACGCATCTTGCTTAACGGCTCAATTGGCAGTGGTGCGCTGGTTCTGCGGCTTCGGTTAAAGCCTTTCACAATTTGCCAGCGCGCGCCCTTTCCCCTTGTCAAATCTGAGATTGTTCCCTCAAGGGACAGCCGGCCGACAAGTGCAGCGTCGAGCTCGCCGCCCCATAAGTAAGTTCGAAGGGTTTGGTTGTCCGCACGAATATCTTGCGTCAGTAGTTCGCGCCTATCCTCGTTATGTATCGTCAGCCGAGAAAAGGCTAGGCTAACATCAGCCTTGGGAACCCAATATTCAAGGGTTTCGTTATATGGAATTATGCTTCGATTCGATGCCGTGCCAGTGACAATGACGCATGGATGAATCGCCTCAGCAAAAAGCAGCCGCCGAATATCCGAAAAATTGATAATACGCTCAACGTGGCAACGCGATAGCCACTGCTGCAAAAAACGCTGGCTGGTGCGGGCAGTGAAAAGCTTGACTGGCAAGATCAAGCAGAAACGTCCACCCTCACTGATAGCATCCAGCGCTTTATGTGCAAAGGCGGCCGCTATCTGCCTGTGGGGTAAAAACCAACCGTTTTCTTTGGCCCATACTTCGTAGGGCAAATTCTTTTTGTCCCCTTCGGGTTCTTTCCAGGGCGGATTTGAAAGAAAGATTGTGCAACGTCGGTCGCTTGTAAAACGCTGACGCCGCGAGAAGAAGTCACCTGAAGAACCTCGACTGAGGATTGTTCGATTAATAAGCTCTGGAAGTTTGACATTCTCATCTTCCTGCAAAAGAAGAATATCACTCGGTTTGAGGTCTTCTAGTAAGGATAAATACAAACTGAAGGCAGTCACTCGGCAGGCCGCTTCACTTATATCGCCACCCCTGATGCCCTCTTCCAGAAGCGAGCACCTCTCACCAAATGACATTTCTCGCTTCAGTCGCTGCTCTCTTGAAGCAATCATTTTACGAAAAGCCGTGGTGAGCAAAATGCCGGATCCGCAAGCGCCATCAAATACGACTTCTGCGGAGGGATCTGGCGTAAACAAAAATGCTTGGTCTACCGCCAGATGAGCGAGATGCCGCGGTGTGTAGTAGGCCCCCAGCTTTTCTTGATCATCGCCGAGAAATGTTTCGTAAATCCCTGATATGAGTTCCACTGGGATGTAGCGAAAGTCGTAGTTCCAAAGTGAACCTTGGCCCGTCTCAATATTAACTCGAGACAGGAATCGGTATAGCAAGTCGTAAGCTGCTGCCGGGAGCGTTCGCCAATCGGCTTGCTTAGGAGAACCTGGTGCTAAAAAGTCGCCATTGAAGTCTTTTTTCAGTTTACCGAAGAGCTTGACAAGCCCCTCAGAGTCCGCGCTTGCAATGAGTTCCCTAAGGGTTTGGACTTTACGACGATTACGATAGACAGAGCTTATGATCTCGCGATGTTCAAGGTATGAAACGAACAGGCACTGCCCGAGCAAAAACTGAGCGGCGGCCTGACCGATATCCATTCCCATGAGCTCTAGAACGCTGCGTTTCAAATTATTCAGCAGCTCACGATCAACACTGCACTCCAGTGCAAACCATTCAGGATGGCGCTTTTGAACGTCGGACGATTGTATATCTCTTACGGAAAACGGCCCGCAGACTGTCGCGTCTGCCAGTTGGAGGGTTGGACGCTGATCACTGTCGCCTCGCACTGGATAGGCAAGTAGGTGTTCATCATTGAGCACCAACAATAGAGACACCAATCCCTGATTCCAAATCTTTTGACGTATGGCGGCAAGCCAGTCCGCATCAGGTGCACGCTTGCCAGCATCAATAAAGCAAACCGATGGCACCTGATCCACATCAAAAACAGCGGCTGCGCCTATATCTCCAGCCGGATCAAGCATCGCCTTGATTTCGCGTGCATAGGGGTGGGCTCGCCCGGTCCGCTTAGCTGAACGATGCAGTGCCTCTGGCGCGGCGAGATACCCCAACGCGTCCAGCCATTTTTCGGTTGATTTCCTACCCATAGTGCAAGCAGATCTTTGGCTTTTGTGCCGATTGTACCATTCGATGAACCCTGAGACAATGAATATGCGTGCTTTGATTTTAATACGTGAGGCAATTAGAATGGTTGGTCTACGCATTTCTGCAGAGTAATTATGAGCGTTATTCAGTCCATAAGCTATGCGCAACGTCAACGGCTGCAGTTCATTGAGTCTGTTGTGTATTGGGAGGGGCTCGTCGGTCGACAGAGGGTTTGCGAAGCCTTTGGAGTGAGCGAGAATCACGTCACCCGTGACTTTGCTTTTTATCGAAAAGCATTCCCGACGAATTTAAATTATGACGTTTCGGTGCGAGCTTATAGGCCTAGCAAGGGATTCAAGCCGCACATTGCCTCCGGGTCGTCTAGTGAATACCTATCCCTGTTACGATCCTGCGCAGAAACGCCCACTCTCGCGGTCGTCCCCACAATTGCGAGTGAAGTGAAGGCCTACTCCCTGCCTGCTCCGACGGCTCCGCTTGAGAAACGGGTTTTGCGTGAAATGACGCGGGCACTGCACCAGCAGCATGGCCTGAAGATACGATATCAGTCTCTCACATCACCTGATGTGACGACCCGAGACGTGTGGCCTCATGCGCTTGTGTTTGCAGGGTTTCGCTGGCACATGAGGGCCTATGATTCAAGACGCGGTACATTCGTGGACATGGTCCTTCACCGTGTGCTTTCTGCATCGCCAATCGCGGCTGAAAGTCCAGTAAATTTCAAATCCGATTCGGCTTGGCATTCGGTGATGAATGTTGATGTAGTGCCGACGGGGAAGCTCACTGCGGAACAACACTCTATAGTGGCCAAAGAATACGGCATGAAAAAAATCGATGGTCGGTGGGTCTGGCGAGTTACACTGAAGCGCTGCCTCATCCCGTATTTTCTGAGATGGCTACGTCTTGATCTTGCAGAGGAAGAAAGCTATCCGATAGCACTGGCCGATCGACGCCGGCTGCAGGATTATCTGAGCAAACGTTAGAAATCACTAATTGAGACGGCGTAGGCAGGGAAGTCTCCCGCACGTAGTCGACTCCAACAAGAAATGGCAGAGAACGCCTGCGTCATCGATTGGGGGGGGGCTGATAGAGTGGCAATCCAGCTCGACGCGTTTGGTTGACGTCCACATCCAATAGCACTGCCCACACTGCGGTTTCCTCGGATACCGCGAGGTAGGCGTGCGGGTTGACACGTTACATTCGTGGGATGGCAGACGGCGCTGTAGCTATGACCACGTCAGCGTAAAAAGCACAGCACCTAACTTTGGACCGCGTGCAGATATCCAAAGAAAATAGCCGCCATCAAAGCAACACACACAACAATTGCTCCTATTCGTACTGTGTGAACACCCTTACGACTTTCATCAGCGATCACTTGATGACTCAAAACAGCCATCTTTTCAGACAATTGCTGTTTTTCTTCCTTTAACGATTTGCATGACTCAATCAGCGATGTCACATAACGCCGTCGCTCAACAACGGCGTTAAGTGCCATGCCGAGAGCGCCCGGCGTATGGAAAGAGCTATCCGCATAGCGATCCGCAAGCGTTGAGAGGTGGCTGTGTCCTAGCCCGGTGTAGAAAGGTATACCGCACTCCAATAGGAATGAAACAACCTCCGGGTCGTCCCACACGTCCATTGTTTTATCGTCACCTCCCCGCACCAGCGCCATAGCCTTCACCGTTGGTGAAATAGCCGCTTGGACATCACCTATCAACGCATCCTTCCTGCCAACGCGGATCACCTGTGTTTGCAAATTGCAGGCGACCGAATCATCAACGAGTGAGAGGACATCAGACAGTGCTGTTTCGGTGCCAAGCACAAGAATATCCGAAATTCCGTGCTCAGCCACGAAGTCGTCTAACCGTAGAAACCTATGTTTCTCAAGAGCAGGATGAGCCGCTTGTTGTCGCAAACCAACAGTGTGCCAACCGCCAACAACATTGCCGTCTATGAGACATTCTAATCCTGTGAAAAAGTTACTGGGCTTTAAAAGCAGCAGGCCCTCGACGACTACATGCTGGCCCTCAGTTACAGGTTGAGATGGGTCGTATTTGACGTTGACCTGAAAGTCCCGATCAACCAAAACCATATATGCGGCCTTGCTATATGGTCTCACCTTGGTGGCCACACCCTTGACCCGCACAATCTCGTTAATTTTAGAGAATATTTTCTGCTGGCCTACCACGCCGGCTTTATGCAGCAACGCCTCAACCGTATAGAGCGCGGCTGCGGGATTATGTGAAGCCCCATCAACCACGACTCCGACTTCTTTGCTGTCCACTAATAAACCTCCTATCTGGTTGCTTCGTTCATATCGGCCACTTTCTTGGCAGATGTGGGCCTACACGATATACGTCACCCCTTCCCGTCGCTTGGAACGCCACAGCTAGAAGATCACCGTAGGAGTGACAATAGGCACCCGTCTACGGCATTATGCGCGACGCGCCTCTTGTTACACTGTCCGAACTCCGCATGGTATGAGAGGGCCTTACCATAGACAATCCCTATGGCTCGGCGAGCGAGCAGTTACTCAGTGCATTAAACGGCCCATAGCGAATTATGGTCTGCACACCCCGATTACTATTCTGTGACACACATAAAGCTTTGAGGCGCAAACCGTTGAGGCGCGTCGTTTCAATACGGTATTCTTTGCGTTCTCTTCGATTGGACGGATCCACCCCATGAATAGCCCAGCTCGTACATCTAGTAACGTGTTTGAAAAAGCCAAGTCAGAAAGTATGTCAGACAAGGATTTCAAAGTCTTCAACCGAGTCGAAAAGCGGATGGCTGCGGCCTCAAAAGCCAAAGCGCTAGCTTTTATGGCGCGATTTCGCGGAGTCGCTCAGCAAATGAGCTATCAGGAGCTACTTCAAGAAGAGCACTGCTCTAATAGGTTGGGTAAGTTCCTTCGCATCGCAGGCCACCCCAGACCTGCGGCGAAATGGGAGGCTCATCACCTGGTATCTGGCCGTCACCCCGAAGCGTTATTAGCGCGCACTACTTTGGCTGATGATGATATCAAGATTCGGGTTGACGACCCAGACAACGGATGCTGGATGCCAAAGACCAAGGCCGACGCTCGACCAACGATGTACCCGAATGCCATTGGCCACAACCGCATCCACCGAGACCTTTACTACCACTGGATTAACAATGCCCTCGCGTTGATGACTACCCAAGGTCAGGTCACAGCTTTCTTGAACACCGTTAGGGCTCAGCTGCTGCAAGGGAACATCAAGCCTGAAATGAAGCTGCAGCAAGAAATTGACGAAGCTGAGTACGACAGCTGGCTCAGAAAGAATCGAAAGCTATGATTTATAAGCTTAAATACGACTTTGAGAACTCCGCGCTTATTTCTATTGATGGTCTTGAGCTCGCGAAGAAAATGCCATCCCTAAGGCCCAAGTTCTTTGCACAGCCCAAGGCGCAACGATGGGTGGAGCCTGAAGCTACCCTGTACCGTAGTGAGCACTTCAAAGGCGACGTCTTGATCGCACCCGACGTGTCCATCTGGTCCACCGGGGTGCTGACTTTGAATGCACATGCCTACAAGGTATTGCAACCCTCATTGGCAAAGGCGGGCGAGTTCCTTCCTTTATCGATAGATGGCGAGCAGTACTACCTCTTCAACATACTTTACATTGTTCCCGATGTAGCAATTGATAAGGAAAACGCAGTCGATGTAATCGACTCGGGCGTGCATTATGGATTAGACAACGTGGCGTTTAACGAAGAGTATCTATCCTCAAACGGAATCTTAGTGTTTAAAACCAATACCGACAGATTACTGCACAGTTACTGCACCAGCACGTTTAAAGAACTGTATGAAAATAAGGGATTCAAAGGAATGCGGTTTGATCCAATCGTGATGAAGTAGTCCGTCGGGCTTTCCCAATTTTTCAGTTTCCTACCGCCTGCAAATGCCGTTGCGGGCAGCGAAAAACTGTCTCAGCAACGTGCTGTAGTCCGGCAACTTGGTGATGCCGCCGGTGCTCCTGTTGTCAGATAAACCACCGCCGCCTCAGTTCGTTGTGTTCGTCTCGAAAGTTGAAGAAATGCTCGCAACACCTCCATTAAGATCAGAACATCCGCCTCCTTTGCACGGCCAACCTAAACAGCAACTACTGAAACTCTGTTTGCACAGTTTGCGCTCAGAAAAGTTGTAAGGCATCATAACAGTAAATGGGTTCCAGGCCGAAACCAGCAAACGACAGGGGCTTGCGCTCAAAGCTCGGCTTACGTGCTCAGAAGGCCCAATAGCGAGGCACCAACATGTTGAGCTATAGCCTCTCATGCCATTAGTTGTAATGGCATCGACAGTGGTAACGAACGAACATACCTTCCTGCCACTGTTGGATGAAGTGAAAGGACCTACGGAGTCTTTCCAGACTGGCTCAGGAGCCAAGGCCTTCTCTCTACAACACCACTCGTTTACTTTATTATGCCTACTTGCCCTCCCGTGAGAGCATTCTCCCTTCCGGCGCGCGTCGGAATGCAGGGCATCTCTTCTATGCAAATTCGCTGAAATCCGGGATACGCTTATGTAGAATGATTAGCCACCCCTGGTGTATGACCACTTCGAATGAATGGGTAAATCGATGGAGCCTGACAATACTTCAGCTCAGCAGTGGGTTCGAAAGCTAGACAGAGTGACAACCAAACTTCTGATAGGCATTTGTGACAAATGGGGGCTAACAGAGGAGGAAATAGCCGGTTTGGCTGATGTGGCAGTACCACAGATTCAAAGCTGGCGCGAAGCTCTTGCAGAAGGCCGCCCTATAACTCTTCCGGAGGTTGTGAGAACGAAAGCATCACATCTAGCTAGTATATATAAATGGCGACAGCTAGTGATTCAGAGCGATCGCTCTGATAGAACATGGATCAGGCATGAGAACCCCGACCTCCAGGGGCGGGCGCCTGTTGAATATCTGGTTTCTGGGTCTAATGATGATCTCATCGTACTAAAACAATATCTGCAAGGTTGGTTCGAGACGCCGTACCTTTAAGCTGAAAGTAAAAGATGAGTTATTTGCGAGCAGCCGGTATATAGGTAATGGTGTGAGATCAACAATTTGTTGCGACGATATAGAAATAGCTGCGACACAAAGAGCGCGTCCTCTACCAAGCAAGAGAAGACCGGCGTGGCCGAGCGTCAGCAACTGCGGATATCCGAACGTGATGGACGCAACACCTTCACCAAATCGCGTGCTGAGTTTTGCAGCAGGCGCAGGACTTGGTGGAACGTCGCCAAGTCTGCGCCCATGGTTCATTCGCTAGTGCGGGCCTGAGGGAGGCAACACTTTGGCGCAAGTAGTAAAGACGCGTATTTCCGCTACGTTGTCGCCGGCGTTGATGCCTTGCAACCTCCAACTTTCTTGGCCCGTCTCGCCATCGCCCAGTTTAGAGAAAACGGTAATTCTAAAGTCAGCCGGGTCATTCGACAGGCTTCGTGTGACGAATCCTGCAGACACTGCGAAATCGCCTAGCTCGCATCTCGAACGCACAGAACCATATTCTCCCGGTTGAACGAGCGCTGAATCGAGGGGCGCCTCATAGAACCCATCAAGGCTTCCTCGGCAGTTATCAACCTCTACGCGCATCTCCGTTTCGCCATCGGTTAGAAACCCTACGCAACGTGGAGGTTTCGGGACGAGCTCAGACGTGAACTGAAACCGCCCATGAGCATCAGCTTGAGCCACCTCCACCATTGGTACCGAAAGATCCCAATATAGCATCGCGTAAGGAACCGCACCCGTTCCTTTCACTTTGACGACATCACCCATAATTTTGGCGCTTTGGATGGTAATTGCAGACACACTGTGAGAGAAGAAAGTCGCCAGGCACGTAATTAATATGCCCGTGAGTAATGAACTGTGCTGGAGTTTGCGAGTAATCTTCATTGCTACCACCTCCTATTCAATGCATATGATTCAATGGACGGGACGAAGGTATCGCCTCTGCGACACCCATGCTTGAAGAGAACGAACGACGTTCAGTATGAGGAGATTAACCGGAAATAGCGCCGCGCGACATACTGCATAGGTCGGGGACAACGTAAAACTTTCGTCTAGCACAGCGGAGAGAGAAATGCGGCACGCGGTGATATAGTGTCTTTTTAATGGAGCTCTATCACTACATTTCTCCCGAAATGTTAAAGTACTGCTCCACAAATGGCGTAATTATCTGCATCAATGGTCAATGGCCTGATTGACCATACCGTCCATTCCACGCCTTGTGACGGCGGTGGCTACTATGGAGTAGGCAGTGGCGGTCGCGATGATCCGCCATCACTTCAGTATCCCATAATGAGTCGGTCTGTCGGGTTCTTCCAACTTTGCAGTCCCTAAACATGCGAAAGTAGCCTGAAACTAAGGTACTGCAGCACCATAGCTGCGGTACATTATTCATGTGACAGACCCATGTACATCAAACTTTTCCCGGATCGCACTCAAGATGTACAACAGGCTGCCGATTGCAATAGCAACGCGTCAGTGTATTTGAAGGATGGCCACATGACCTTGATCACATCCAATAACGTGCAGACCCTACTGTCCGAGCAAAAACCCTCCAATTTGGACGTTCGGCCAGAACCACATGCAGCACAAGTAAAGGTAGGCTCCTCACCGGAACCCTCGTCGATCGTTACGATCAGCGACGAGGCTGCGCGCCGGCAGGTAGAGGAGCTATACGCAAACTCCGCAACCTATCACTACATCGAACGCTCAGACAAAGAATATGATCAGATGACGTTTGAAGAGCTCGTAGATGAAATGAACGGAGAGGCCAACAGGCCAGAGGAAAAAGGGGAGAATGACGTTTATATCACCAACCACTATACAAAAGCGCATATGAAGGTTTTAGAGAGACTCTTTGAGCAACGCTCCCATGCTTTCGAGATGGCGAATTCTTTAGAGAGCTCCGTTAGCGAGTTTAAATCGCAGGTTCGTGATCACTACTCTTGGATTGAAAGTGGCTCTTTCGACATCAGCTACGCAGATGGCCAAGCAGTGGTCACCAGTGGTCACCAGTGGGTCACTCTCAGCAGATGATATAGCGAATGTCCAAGCCATGTTAAACGATTCCAATAATGCGAAATCGAAGGCTTTGCTTCAGAATATCGATGCGTTCAACAGAAGTTCGGTCGACATGATAAACATGATGATTTATGAGGAGACCTTCATGCACCGGAGAGAAGACAGTGAAGAGAACGAGCTTTATTTTCGCACCGACCCTTTATCTCTCAACGAGTTCACTGATGGTATTAGCTATTCTGCAATTGCCCGTAATGGAAGCGGATACATCGTGGAAACGCATCAGCAGCTGGTAGGCACAACCAAATGGGGTGGCACCGTGGCTTACACATCGGACCAAAATACATAGTGGGCTAAGTAATACACGTTCTGGATAGCAAGGACGATATCCGTTGTTTTATTGAACTCACCCCGAGGGTTATGGACCATTTGTTGGAAATTAACGAGCGACTCAATAGAAAACTAGGACCCAAATTCAGATGCGACAGAGTAAACTGTATGCTTGGTTTGGTCGGCCAGCTTGAAACCGAGGAACTGGTCTAGCGGCCATGGGCGATAGCTATTACGGAGAGACGAGTGGCAACCCTTGAGACGAAACTACGCCAAGCCCAAGACGTGATGGATCGCCGCGGCGACGCTTACGACTTCGGATGCTCGCCGAAAGCTCTCAAGTCGATGATTGCTGTAGCTAAAGAGCGCTATCCCAGCCGCCCCTATTGCGCCGTGGCCGACTGGATATGGGTGGACATCCTCGCTCCACAGGACCACCGTGAACAATCGGCGCGCTCATCGATCAGTCCTTCGTTTATCTTTGTGGCGCAGGTTTTGGAAGATGAGGCATGTCGACCTCATATTGGGCCGATGGTGAGAACGTCAGTTCTACAAAGCTTCGAAGAAAACTGCCTCTTTGTTACAGCGAACACTGTGTACGTGCTCTGTGGCCGCGGCAAGCGGACGGCCGTCCTGCCCGAGGTGGCCAATAGCATCACGTTTTAATATGTGACGCTGCTGGCGCCGTTGTCGTGGGAGATGGTACGGCTCTAGTGATTATCAGTCTCTCGCTGTTGATTTCCATCGAGTTTGTTAACATCCCGCTTACAAAAAATCTCGCGTAATCCGCGGCCGTCGTGGTTTGCTTATCATTCCTCATTACTTTCAGGAGGAATCCAATCGCACTCAGGTAAATTGTCGAAGCTCGGCTGCATTAAACTCAGCCGGTAAAGTCGCTCATCGACAGGCTCATGTTCCATATCGTCATCTGCAATTCTCACCATTCACTTCGACGTGTCCTTTTCCCTATACTTACAAATGCCGTTGAATATAGTCATACATCAGCCTTATGAATCGCCACTACAGGGCTCCTTCAAGGTAGCGAGTAGTGCAGAAGACGGTCAAGCTTACGATAAATATGCCGCCACACCTCCCAAGTCAGGTGTGAGATCTATAAATAGATGCAACAAGAAGAGTGTTCCCTCTTCACAAGTCGCTGCACTTTAGGGGGCAGGCGCAGGACTTGGCGGAATGTCGCCAGATCCGCGCCGAGAGTCTGTCCTCTAGTGTCGGCCTTTCGGCGGCAACACTTTGGCGCAGGTCGTGAAAATCCGTATTTCAGCGATGCCTAACTCACATTTTGAACGCACGGAACCACGTTCTCCAGGTTGAACGAGTGTTGAATCGAGGCGCGCAGGATAAAAGCCGTCGATGCTCGCACGACAGTTGTCAACGTCAACGGAAATTTTCGACGGTTCGCCATACGGCACCTAACTTAAGGAGAACGATCGACGCTCAGTGGGAGGTTAACAGGTAACAAGGTAGTAAGATCTACTGCATAGGTCGGGGACGACGTAAGACTTTCGTCTAGCATAGACGAGAGGGAGATGCGGCACGTGGTGCTATGGTGTCTGGCGGCGGACCTCTATCACTGCATTTCTCCCGTAATATTAAAGTACTGCTCCACAAAATGGCGTGATTATCCTCCTCGATGGTCAATTGCCGCTTCCTAGATATAGTACGTGAAGCTAAACTCTAACTATAATTTTCCACCTGTGAGGCACCATGAAAAAATATATTCGTATCGCGATCTATGCAACTGCGTTAGCGCTTGCCGTACCTGGTCATGCGGATAGTTTCAGAACGAATGACGGGAAAATTATTGCAGCGGGTTTGAGTCGAGCTAAGGTCATCGCCTTTATGGGAAAACCCGACTCGCAGCACACAGAAACTATCGGCGTTAGTATAAACGGGAAGGAAGCTGACGAGGGTTCGCCAGTCGGCGGACACTCAGTGGAACAGTGGATTTACCTGACTAAAGGCACGTTTAATCAACGTAAAATAGTGACCGTAACACTCAAAGATGGCACCGTAGAGAGTGTCCAGGTCGAACAGCCCAGCCGGTAGCAGAGCAGTGTAAGGCGGCACGAGCGTGCCGCCTTACTTGACAGCGATTAGAGCTTGTCCAGCCTCCAACCGTTTATGACTCCACAGTAACCAGTTATGGGATATTCAACCACGTACCCTGAAGGGACGGGGCCAATCGCACAGACCTGAATGCCATCAAACGGCAGACGGATTGTATATTTGTGATAATCGCCCGGACATCCATTAGGCACGAAAGTTGGCACAACAAAGCCGCTGGGAATCCCCGAGACAGAGCAATGGTAGGTGTTTCCCGTAGTACTTGGTTTCTTCAGTGTGTAGCGGTCATAGACTCCGCCGCAACCACCGGAGCCGATGGCTGTAACAGCAAAACCAGATGGAACTCCAGAAACTGAACAATGATAGGTCGAAAGCGTTTCGCTCGGCTTCTTCAGCGTATACAAGTCATAGCCGTAACCACATCCGCCGAAATTGATCCCCGTAACAGCAAAGCCACTTGGGACACCGGCAATCGAGCAATGGGTGGTGGATGTCGTAGTGCTCGGCTTTTTGATGGTATACCGGTTATAGTTATTACCGCATCCCCCCCAGCTGACGCCAACCACTGCAAAGCCAGAAGGCACACCGATTATCGAACAGTGGGGGGTTGTTCCGGTACTGCTGGGTATCTGTATGGTGTACCGATGGTATCCGCCTGAACATGCATTGAAATCTATAGATGTTATAGCGTATCCACTTGGTACTGGTTGATTAGAGCACACCGTTGCTGAATGTGCGCTTGTTGCAAAACTGGATAATACCAGGGTGAAGACTAGTCCGAAAAATAACTTTAATCTAATCATTAGATGACTCTCCTTGTTGTGTTTGGTTCAGACGGCATAGCCGCCTGCCTAATTAGTATATAACCTTGTTTGGATCATTCGTGATATGTCCATGCAGATGTGTGATAGGCTTTGCAAATCACAATCAAAAATGATTAATTATATCCCTCGCTAAAGCTGAACAATCGTAGTATTAGCACACGCCCTATTCGGAATAGGTTCCATCTATCATGAAACGCTTTTTCATTATTCTTCTCACAGTTAGTGTTACCGCCTGCGGTGGAAGCAGTAGTCCCGCATCCAACAGGGGCACGATAATCACCGGCGGGGGAGCAGAAGTAAATCTCATCTCTAAGAACTGGATATTGGAATCCTATGGGTACCAAAGCGGTTCCACCCGGAACACTGTCTCAGGTTGGATATTTATGCTCGACTTTAAAACTGGAGGAGAATTGACAATATCGGTAGATTGTCATGCCATGGAGACAACTTATGCGCTTGGAGACAGCAACTCGATCTCAATCGGACCTTTTTTTGTTCCCTCCGATCCTTGTCCAGAAAATGAACCTCTTGCGAGCGAAGAAGAGCGCGATATCGTCGTCAATGCTCTTCTGTCTGTCGTTGAGTACACCGCTAGTAGCCGCTCGCTTGTCTTGACGGCTAGCGACAGCACGATTCTGCGATTTAACGCGGACAATCCACAAGGAGGTTCGTAGCTCGGAAGATATCGATGTGATTTTCGCCGCATAGCCGAGAAGCCTTCACGTAAATGTATATGCAGTACTCGGGCATTAGTTTTCGCGTATCTGATTGAACCACGCTAGGATCTTTTACTGTTGGTTTCCATCGACGGTTATACCTGTCCGAAATCCTATTTAGCTGTGCACAGGGTTGAATCGTGTACTCAACACGAAACACATCTGCGGGGTCTACGAGAACGAAACTCGGCTTGTGGCATCGCCTCCAGACTGTCCCGAACCAAGTTTCCCCGGGTTCACGCTCCCGTTCGAACATTACGATATGCGAGCGCGATGGCATTTACCATGCAACGAAGTGCTTCTTTGATAAATAAAGATGGACAACCAATGGAGGCTGTTCGATTTATATAGGAAAAGAAGCATGTTCATTAAAATAAAAACAAAAAACATAGAAGTTAAGTTAAAGATAAGCCGCACACTGTTTATTTCTCTCCTCTTTCTTCTGTAACCCTGTGGTGGTGATCTATGATCACCACCACTTTTTACTGGTCATTTGATGATGGAGCGGTGGTTTAGGTCGAGGATACACAGAGGTAGTATAACCCTAGCCGTGGCTTCCAACTCACTGCATAACACTCTCTGTGCAAGCTCCCTTCAGGTTTCCCGGAGCTGATGAGAGATCTACAAATAGGTGCGACACGAAGAGGTCGTTTTAGCGGGTGAAGGCTGCGCAATCCAGCAATTGAGAATGGGGTTCCGAGAAAAACGCGCAAAATATAACACCTCATACTGAGTTCCCCATATCGCCGGCGTTACAGGGGGCGTGGCTTCTGCCAAGTGCCGCACTATCTTTATCTCGGATTCAGCTGTTGTGCCCTTCGCTATCATCGTTACGGGCGATTTCCGAGTAGTCTCCTGCGAATATACACTCAACAATTGAAGGGTCCTGGGTCTCAACATCACCAAGTCGCACGTATGATCTGCGGTCCGACCTATCGTAATGTTCAGCAATTGGTAAATGTGCAGTGTCGGGCAGTGGCAGCCACCCGACCACGTGAACACTCTCTGGAATGCTGTGCCACTCTCCGTTGACAGCATAGGGATCGGTGATACCACTATTGCCTCGATGCGGCCAATGGCCCAGGTATAGTGCGATCACGACCTCCATATCCTCTGGCATTTTCTCTCTACTGTCTATCCACATGATCGAAACTCAATGGCCGTCCCTTGCGGCGATAGCTTGGATCGGCCCATGCTCGCTAGGGGCTTGACGTTCACTTGCTCCGAACTGATCAGGCGTTGAAACTCATTCTGCACCTCGTCTCTCCGGGCACTTGGCCCGGCAATGCCGCAATAGAAGGTGAAGGCGTCCATGGTCGTGCCATCTTATGCGCCCGCGGTAAAGAACATCATCTTCAATGGGGGCTGATGCCTCGGTATCGTTCGGGGTGAAAATGCAATGGGAAAGACTGTGGCTAATAAAGCGCTGACGCCCGGCGCTGTTCACCCGAGGAAGGCGGCTTAGGCCCTAGGCAAGGAACCCCCGCAGCGGAGCTTCCTTTATAGTCCTTCAGGTAACCGGATACCCAGCCAACCTGGAGCCCGCTGGGCACCCCGGGGGAAACCAGTTCCCCTCAGATAGATACTCGAATTCTGGTTTGATCGTGCTGAGCCGATATTCTCTCTCTGTCAAAGGAGCGTGCTCCATATCGTCATCGTTAATCCTTATTAAGTAAGTACTAGCCCGCAACTTGACCTTGCCAATTCCTCTGGATTTGGCCATTTTCAACCTCAATGTCAGGGGCGGTCCTTAAGACAGCTTGCCTTTAGCTTGCTACAGCTATAACCGCCCCTTTGGCTCATCATATTACTGTCTCTCGGTTACTCCACCGCTAGAGGTTCGAGCTCGCTGGTGTTGAAGGCTTTTTGAAATCGCTTCCCATTCAGCGTGTACTCACAAATGGTTTTTCCTGCAACAGAATCCGACGTGATTCTATCGTTCGATGTGGCCACCACTCCCAAACCAGCTGGCCCCATGACTTTCATCTCCACCTTTACACTAGGATGACGAACCTTCTGCCCCTTTTCCAAAGCTGTCACATTCGCCTTTACATTCAAACTACGGACTTCTTTAAGGTCGCGCTCGCACCGCACAACATCCTCTTTTAGCGCCTTCTGGCGTTCCTCGCGGCGAAGCTCCTGGGCGCCGCTGCCCTCCGGACGTTCGATATTTCGCTTTAATTCACCCCGGTAAGCAGCGTTAGCAGAAGCGAGCGCCGCTTCGGCCTGGTCAATTGTTTTACTCATAGTGCTTTTCTCGATATTCCGGTTTGGACACTTTATGCTTCAATAGTTGACCTCGACTGGCATTTGGCCGGTTCCACTTCAACGAAGATCGTGACGCACAACTTTACATCTGAGCTCAACCTGCCTCTCAAAACATACCAGTCCCTATAGAGAGGGACATCCTACCCGCACTCCCACCCCGATTTCGCCGCCAGGCGCTACCCGTGAGTTTGCGATATGATCTCTTCAGTTCCCGACTTGTTTGTCCCCGCCGAGTGATTCTGACTCTACATCACTTTTCGTCGCGGCGCCGGAACTCATCAATATTGCTGATCGCTTTCACAAAGTGAAGGATGTGGCTCTTGAGCTGGAGAGCAGTCACTGTTCCTTTCCGGCTCTCCAGCTGCTGATTTAGTAGTGCCAACACTGATTTCAGCCATTCTTCCTCTTGAGCAAGTTGCTTCGCTATTTCGAGGTGTTCGTAGCGAGTGGCAATTGCGCGCCCCGTCGTAGCTCGCTTGGAATCTTCTATCTCTATAAATTCATTGACGAACGTATTTGGGGCAATCTCTTCCAGTATAGGATAGCGCTGGAATGCATGCACGGGACTATATCCAGGGCATAGCATACCGTATAGCTCAAGCGGATTGTTTCGCATCTTCTCAAGCACACTTGGAGTCCCAACCGATAACGCTTTCTCACGCGCTTTGCAAAGGGCATCAGTCAGACAGTCCTCGACGGCCACATATTCCTCTGAGTCGTCGCTTAAGATACCCGCGTAGCTGGCTTCATCTCCGCGGTCGATGATGTACTGATCTAGCATACTATGATCTGCAAATACGCGCTCAATGTACTTACAAAACTGCTCCCTAATGTCCGCGACGCTTTTGTCGAGCAGGCCGTGGCGGGAATAGAATAAGTAGGATCCAGCAGCGGTCAGAATATGACTCGGGTGTGTAATATTCCCGTCATTCAACGCGATATCGACACGCTCAATAAGTGGTTGGAAATCTTCATCTTTCAGCTCATATAAGTGTGCAATCTTGATCCATGGGGGCGTGTTCTTGTCGGCCAAATGCGGTGACTGCTCGATAGCAATTTTTAACGCTTCTTTGTCCATCGTTCCGGTGGTAAAAAATTGATACCAAAGGCCGGCGCTGACTGTTGAGCTGAGAGCCCTGGATCCGTACTTGCGGTCAATGGCAGCCAGGTTTTTGTCTTTATCAGTTTCCCGGTTCTGGTTGACGGCCATGCTACGGCTTAGCTTTCCGTTCAGCAGCGAATGGATGTCCTCAGAGGCCAGTTCGCCGGAATGGATTTCGCAGGAGAGGATCGTGAATACCTCAAGAAGGTCCCTGATGACGCCTTCGTTGTTTTTGTGTTCGTTGTCCAGGCAGTCCCATAGCCGTCCGAAATCGATGATCGTTTTCTTGAGGGTCCGCATGTTGTTGTGGCTAGATCTGTCAACTATTTCTACCACAGTGTTCATATTTTTCATGAGCACCTTTTGGACTATCGAGCTCTTGATGACAATTCTAACGCAGTCGTTGTATACGCTCAGCGTTTCCGGCTTCACCTCTAGCTTCATGCCAATTAGCTTTTCTACAACCTCTTCATACGTTGAGTCCCCGTTGACTACCACCCCTTCGAGTTTGCGTTCATCGGCCAAGACTATAGCTTTGAAATCCTCTTTCTCTACCAAGTAATTGATGTATCCCAGTATTTCATTCAGCGGCATCCCACACCGCTCGATATCATCGAAGACTAGGATTTGATCTGGTAGTTTGTTCAGCTCATTGGCAATGCTTGAGTCGGGGATCACCCCGCCGCTGTACCCCACTGTTGTGTTTTCGGATGAATCCCAGTCGAACCTCACAACACCCAATGCGGCTCGCAACAAACGTCCGGTAAGCACTGCAGTCCTGCCGGTTAAAACCGGGTGTAGCTGTCGCATGAACTGATCTTCTATTTCCTCCTTGGAGCTTACCCCGTACAAGCTCACGTATAAATGCTTTATCTCTTCCGTTTTATCTAACTCATCTAGGAAGCTCCTAACCAGATGCGTTTTTCCGCATCCCCACGGCCCCTTGACCATCACTGCAAAACCGGGTTTGACTTTAAGCCGTATATACCAGTTCAAGTACTTATAAACGTGCGTATTGATCTCGGACATAAGATTCCTCTGCCAGTAGTATCGCGATTTGTACCGTTGTTTGCGGGCCGTCTGTGGGTGCCCGTTTCAAACAGAAGTATAGACTGCGAAGGGACGGTCTATATAATGATATGGTGGGCGGTAACACGGACAAAAACGCCAGCTTTATCTATGACGGCGACGTTATCAGTATGATACGTAGCCCTTTCATGCGCGTGATAGGTGAGCGTGGTTGCATTGAAAATACATTTCACAAGCGGAATAACGTTTATGGCTAGCCAAAAATCACACAGAGCTCTTCTTAAACATCGTTCTTGGTGGAGTGTTTACGGGCCTTTCTTTTTTTAGAGCCTGTATGCTGTGTTCGACTCGTTCACTTGCAGCTGACCTTTTTTAGGAGGCATGTTGTCTATTTGAGCGAACAGTGACAAGTAAAGTATGTCGTCTTCCAAGCTTGACATTACCACCCCAACATTACGCGTTAACTCGCAGTACGTGCTCAACAGAGGCAGAGTAGTCTCCTTCATTATGGCGTGATTGCGATATAGCGTATCAGGATTGATTTGAAGGCCATACTCCAATAGCCTTTGCTTCACGATATCGGTAATTGTGCCTTTGTTATTGCAAGTATTGAATATAGCTTGGTCCTTCGATTCAGAATTACGAATCTGCATCTGAATCATGCCCGCTCCCAAGAATCCGAGCCAGCTGGCCAGCGTTCCCGAGTGCATGCGAAATCTTGACCTACGACTTCCCCAGTGTTCAAAGAATTTCGGAACTCGTGCTGTGTTCGTCGAATCTGATTCATTGATGATTGGAATCCCGTGCAAGCTCGGTTTGAAACTCGACTCTTTGAAGACCCTCTGCACATCAAGAAGACGGCTAATTGTCGTTTCTTTCAAATCAAATTTAAGACTTTTATTAAGCATCACAGAGGCGACAAAACTGTCTCCGCCAAGCGTCACCTTCAAGTGGTTTGTAATCATATCGTATTCAGCCGTCAAAACCAGTCGCATCATAAATTCTACGTCGAAGTTACTCTTTATCCGATCTGGCCCGTTTTTTGTCACGGGCAGAACCTTTGAAGCTGTCAGCCAACAATAGCTTTTTAAGGACGCGTTAATAAATTCGTGGACAAAGCAGCGCTTTACCAAGTCGCGCCTCACTAGAGCTGAGTAACCAACGAACTCATCCTTTAACAATTCGAAGATCTCCAAGGCATAACTAGCATCAAATCCCGTTGACTTCTCTGTGACTGCCAGCATCATAGCCATCTGGTAATTTTTCGTGTGTCTATCACAAGCTTCTATCTTTTCTTTGGACAGGCCCAGTGTTGGCACCTCGGTATTGACAACCTTTATCATCTCATCACGACTAGAAGTTAGTGTTACTTCCAGGAAGCAGTAGGCCAAGTGCTTAATGATTTCGGCCTCGCGGCCGGAATAATTGCTTACCGCCATCTCTGTTACACGGCTGATGATCCTGCGAATCTGTCCTTTCTCTTCGGAGTTCATACCTTGATGAACCACCAGCTCGTGGAAGAAGATCTGATCCAGCCAGTCTGTACCCGCCTTCTGGGCCTTGGTAATTCGAGCCATTTACGCTTCACCATTCTTGTCTGATCTTACTACCCCTACCGCTGCACCGGTGCTCACAGCCGCACCTAATGATGCCCCTGACGCACCAATAGCCGTCACGCCAGCTGCCATACCTCCGCCACCAGTTGCGATTGCTCCACCTCCAAATGCTGCCAGCGATGCATTGCTCAGCGCAGCTCCAGAGAGCGTACTTATTGTAGTACCAGAGGCGGTTGTTCCCAAGAGCCCTACCGAGCCACAGGCTGTAGCTATCGGGCCGGCAAAAGCTGCTGCAGCGCCGGCAGAGGCAATGGTCCCAACGCATACCAATGCCACCTTACCTGGGTGCTTTTGCACAGTATCCACTGCCGAGCTAGCCAGTTCACCCACTGTGTCGATCGCCACATACCCCAAACACCCTGCTGCGCCAGCAACATCATCAACAAAATCAAAAATTGAATCCAAAAAGGACATGTTTAGCTCCTAGGTTGGTTCAGAAGACGTTTCCGAACAAGTAGTAGCTATTATGTTTCGCGGGCTCTGCGCAAGCTATTGCTAAAAAGGCTGTACTTTTTCCTACACTGCTCCGCTACTAACGCGGGGTTTGGCGACTGAGCGGCGGCGCATCCGGTGCAAAGGCTCTTCCGCATGAGGGCTGGGCACGCGAACCCCCGTCCGGCGTCGGCGGAAGCCATTAGTCCGTAACCGGTGTTGAAGCGCTGCAGTTTTAGCCTATAGGGGTCTCGGAAGCAAGGGTGGGGCTGGAGATGGGGTGGTGCTGAGCGCCGGAAAAGCATGCAGGGCGCTGCAGCTCGTCCAACCATTCCCCACGGGATCTTCCGCTATGTCACCATACTATCTGTTCAAAGTATTTCTCTATTAGAGCATCGGCATCTAAGTTATATTGAGAAGTGGTACTGAATAGAAGCCGCCGGACATTAATTAGGTGAGTCGACACTTTCCATGTCCATTGCGCCGCGGGCCAACCACCATCTCGTTGCAGCTTTAGCCACGTCCCTGGATATACCCATAGTAACAG
The DNA here is from genome assembly GCA_964419935.1 of uncultured Cellvibrionaceae bacterium. Lineage (GTDB taxonomy): Bacteria > Pseudomonadota > Gammaproteobacteria > Pseudomonadales > Cellvibrionaceae > CAYQQJ01. The sequence goes on along the minus strand of CAYQQJ010000002.1, from coordinate 44,259 downwards.
CCAAGGTAGTGTAGTGCGGCGGCTCGCCTAACTCCGCAAGATATCGAAAAGCAGCGGCGATCTCTTCTTCATCTGGCCGATATGGTCGTCGATCTAAATATCCATTCACTACAACACTTAGCCAGTAAGGCATTGCAGTTAAATGATCAAAGAAGGCTGACCGAGTCAGATTCGCTCTGGTACAAAGATCAAGGAACCGATGAGGCCAGTCACAAAGCATCCATGCCACGGCAGATAAGATAACGACTCTTTCGCTAGCCTCACGATACTCGAACTCCATATGCTGCTGAATACCCAGGGGCATAGGTATTGACATATCGAGGCTGATCACCTCTCTCAGTCTCTTGCCATTCCGCCCTGTCAGCACGACAGTAATGATGTACAACCCCTGCACAATGGCAAGCATCGATGAACCTGGAAAAAGATGAGACGTGGGGGCCTCGGATGAAATATCGCTAATCAATCGGTGATAAGCCGCGACTGCATCACTCGGGAGCGTCGAAGGAAACGTAGACACTGCGTGGCAAAGGTCAACTCCACAGTGAAAGCAAAGCTGTAGCCCTCGGCGCAGGATTTCCTGCTGCCGACCTACGCCGTTGCGGTGAAACATCACCGGGAAATCGCATGCTGTACATCGATCTAAGAGACAGCAAGAGTGCCGCTCACACAGCGCGAACACCGCAAGTCTCCAGTGCCGTCGGTAGTAAGGAACAATCCCTCCACTGAGGCAAAGTGGGCAGTATTGTAGACCCGCCCTAAGCCTTTGGCGGTGATAGAGGCCTAACGACAGCAAACCCCGTGAGTTGCCATGGCGTCGCAGGGACTCGAAGAGATACCCTTCATAGGCGCCTAAAGAAAGGCCGATCAACCGTTCTACCGGTTGCCCTGACTTAGCACTCAGCAAGCGAAGGAGCTTTTCCGCCGGATGCCTGTCAATATCGATGTTCCAGATTGCACCTTTGTAACAGAGCACCTTGTTGTAGAACGTGTGCGGCTTGTAAGTATTCGCCTGCGCCAGCCGGTATAGCCATGACGAGAGTAGCTCGCCAGGCTGAGGGTGAGGGTGTTTTGGCAGGATCATTCGACTCTGGCTGCTAGTGCCGTTCGCTCACTCGGTGAGGTATAGCCACAGCGGTTTAGAATCTCCGGCGTAATCTGCTCGCTGCCCGATCGAATAGCCGCAATCGCCGCTGAGTTAAGCAGCTCCGAAAGCTCTCCGATAGTCCCCTCACATATCGCTAATATCTTAGTGGCCATTACCTTCGAATGGAGATTGGATACCTTTCTCAATGGCAAGATCTGTTCGAACGACATAAGCAACTGCCGGAACTCTTTATCCATACGCCATCGGGGTAAAATCTGCGGTGGGAATCGATTCTGCAACTGGCCATCAATGCTCATTGCCCGCAGAAGGTCACCTGTTCCACATCCCACGATGGGTATCTTTAACGCGTTCCCGAGAAATTTAATAACATTCAGAAATTGCTGTTGCTTCGTAGAAGCACCAGCGAGCATATTGTGCAATTCATCGATGACCAACATCTTCACCTGAATATCACCCAAAAGCTCGATCACCCGATTTCTGCGTGCATCCTCCGAAGCAGAGGGTACACGTTCGAACAACATGGTCAGAATGTTGGAGTAGAGCCCGCTTTCGCTCGGCGTCGGCGGCGACTGCACGTAGATAACAGGTGCAATGATATGTTCGCCGCCAGGATTCTCATCCGCCGGATGCCGTTGCAGGAAATGCTCGATTAGCCGAGTCTTACCGTTATTTGTTGCTCCGATTAGCAGCATATTTGGCATCCTTTCCTGCGCAGGATGACGTAGAAGATCCTCTAGTCGAGTTAGAATATCCTGAGCGCGTGGGTAGCCTATCCACCGAGGATGCTTCAACCAAAGTACTCTCTCTTCCGCATCACGATCAGCAATCGTTTGAGCGCTTGGATGCAGATGACTATACGTTGCCACAGGAAGCTCCTAGTACGTTTGTATGTCGGAAAACGGCTGGATATCATCGTCATCGTCTTCGGGCCTGTCGATGACGGAGGCGTGTTTCTTCGGTTGGAGGTCCTGATGCACACCGTTCCAGCCGGCCCGGCGCTCCGCCATGCGACGCTTGCGTTTCTCCGTAGCCCTCTGCTGACGTGCAAGACGAGTCTTCTCAATAGCCTCCTGCTCGATTTCCCGCATTTTCTTAATACCCTTAAAGATCATGTCTTCGTTGACGTCACGAAGCGGGTCTTCGTCGAGTTGCTTTGTAACCGCCCTCAACTCCCACAGACTGATGGCTGGCCTAGTGTTGTTCAAATATGGTATCGGAACATACGAGTGTGAGCTTGGATCAAGAAAGTAGATGACGCTGATATCGCGAGGATCACGAGCGAAGATGAACGTCTGCCCTTTACCATTTTCGTCTTTTGCGTTAATCCAGGGACGTAACGCAGGAGAAAAATACTGAATGTGGTCCCACACAACGCCATCGCGTTGCACGGTACGTTTAGTGTAAGGAGTGAAGTCCAATCGGAAGTTATCTTCATCCACTATAGCGGCCGGCATGCCGACGCCCGGGCTTTCATCACTTCCATGCACTAAATGATTGTACATCTTAATCGGAGGAACTTTATTGATACCCTTGTGAGGCCGGTGGTGATAGCAATACACGATGAACACCGTAAACCAAAGTTCTAACTCCTCGAGTGTCATGCACGCCTTTCCCTCTGAGTTATAGTCAAATTTTGCGCTGACTCCTGAGAAGGTCGTGCCGGGCAAACTATGGCACTCAGACATAAAAGTGCGGAACGCTCGTTCAACATGCGGCCCGTAGTTTGGCTGCCCCTTCGGACGATTCTCCAAAATGATATTGTGCTGTTCACAAGCGCGCAGGAGCATGCGGCTATGGAATTCTTTAGCGTTATCAACGTGGATTTTCTGCATTTTCCCGTAGATGGGCCACTCCGCATCAACGTCACGCTTTGCTAGCCACATGTCCTTACGCAGAACCGCGTGGGCAACACATAAACCAACCGTCGAAGCGCTCGGAGGGTCCAGCGTCAGGCGAAAGCCTGAGATCATCTTCGCTGCAATTTCAATGGCGATCGTCAGGTAGGGGCGGCCTATGGGCAACCGGTGCTCGCTATCGACAATGATCATATCGACTGGGGTGTGGTCCATTTGCACCACTTCATTGGGAAAAACGCCTCCGGGAAACTTTCCGCGCATAGGCTCGTATTTTTCCTTCGCCCGTTTAGGGCCGTAACGCGCACGTAGGGCTTTACTATCGTCAATCGCTTTGGCGCGGGCGTAAACAGTGTTGACATGAGGAGGCTCAAGATCAGCGGCCTGACACTCATGCTTAATCCTACGGTGCAGCTTTTGGACAGACGGCCGTTCCTCTTTAAGATAATAGGAATCAATCTGAATGGAGATAATCTCCTCCACCTCCTGAGAGAGCCGTTGCTCCCCTTTATCTGAGCGCGGAGCACGCAGCATGGATGACACTAGCCCCGTCTCGTCAAAGCGATTCAACCACCGATAAACAGTTGTAACGCTTTTACCGGCCGCATCCGCTACTCGTTTGACATCTTCCATGGTCCTACCATGCATGTCCAACAGTGGGCGAATCAGCTCTAGCCGTTCAACAGCCTTGTCCCACTCTTTGTCTTTGGCTACTAGGTGAGGCGCTGTGGGCGTGGCTGTACCTGAAGACGGAAACAGCGTCAGATCTGGTACATGAGCGACCTCGGTTGCATGACCGTCAACCATACGTAAAATCGCATCCGAGAAGCCCTTTAGCTCCATCACGACTGCAGGCTGATCCCGCCAATACACTAATTGCCCAGGGCGTATCGTCTTCATATCAAGACTCCTCCCCAAGCCAAATCAACGACTTCATGGTAAGAGGCGCATCGAGATCACATCCGATAGTCCCTGTAGCAACCAGGTGCCAGAGCACAGGTATCAAGCGAGCACGCTCATCGGCGTCAGCTTTTAGTGCACATAAAAGTAACGCTGGATCGGCCTCATTCAAATCACCCAGAACCTGTAACATCTGAACTTTTACAGATTCAACGGGTATGCGCTCAAGGTACTGATATAAGAAACGGGCGTTCTCGAGATAGGGAGTCCGTATCTCCCGTTCCGTTAGCACCTCGAAGCGCCAGCCTTGCATCAAGCTAAATTGCTTGGCTGCGCGGAACTTCAGCATTAGCGTCTTCCAGTCTTTGCGGAAATCCTCACGGTACTTCACCTCCACCAGCACCGGTGGCTCATGTAGCTCGGGGGAAAAGCGGATCAAGCCGTCTGGCGTGTACGGATAGACTTTCCCACCCGTGGCGACGTAATCTATCGTCACTGGTTGTGGGACGTACGATTCCACTCCGCGATCAAACCGGAGGATTTCCATCAAGTCCCGCTCAAGAGTCGATTCATAGCGTCCGAACTGGGGCACCGTGCCAGACACGCTCCGAGAAGTAATTCCGATCTTACGGACCGGTTTAAGTCCTAAAATTTCGCTCATTTTCAATTACCGCTGTAACTCAAGCTCTATTTTACATTTATTGATAGAGATTACAGCGGTGGCAGTCATCCCAAACCCGGTGAAATTTCTCTGGCGCACCAGGGTGTGCTGTTTCTCGACGAGTTGCCGGAATTCCCCCGCAGCGTGTTGGAGGTTTTGCGAGAGCCGATGGAAAGCGGAACCATTTCCATCTCCCGCGCCAATGCCCAGGTGGAGTATCCGGCAAAATTCCAGCTGGTGGCGGCGATGAATCCCTGCCCCTGTGGCTACTATGGCGACAGAAAAGGCCGCTGTCGCTGCACCCCCAGTCAGGTGGATCGCTACCGCAACAAGATCTCCGGCCCGCTGTTGGACCGGTTCGATATGCACATTCAGGTAAACCCCATGCCCATCGATGAGCTGCAGAACCGTCCACGCGGAGAATCCAGCGCTGAGGTGCGCACCCGGGTGGTGGCCAGCCGGCAACAGCAACTGGCGCGACAGGGGAAGGCGAACGCATTGCTGGCAGGCAAGGAGCTGGAACAGCATTGCAAACTGGCGCCCGAGCAACGCAAACTCATGGCCAGCGCCATGGACCGACTGCACCTGTCCGCCCGTGCCTATGACAGAACCTTGCGCGTTGCCAGAACCCTGGCTGATATGGCGACTAGCATCGACATCCAGATGCAGCACTTGAGCGAAGCCCTGGGTTACCGCAGCCTAGATCAGGGCCGGTGATGTGGGAGATATCGAACGCCCCGTAATAGCCTCCACACGATAATTGTAATGATTTTGCACTTTTCCCCGATTCGTCCAATACAATACAAAACGGGGTTGGGCTTCGATCCGTTTGTCATCAGGGACAGACCTTTTGAAAACGCATAAACACGTCCCTGTGGCTCCCCCGCGGCATCCCTGCCGCGAGGGTTTCAAAAGGTCTGTCCCTGACGACAAACTCATTTCGTGCTCTCGATTAAGATGGTGTCCCAATTAAGAGCGCGCGGGTACTGTGGCATCCTGTAGTAATATCAGTAGCAATGTCAGTGGTGACAATAATAAAAATTGAGGTGCGTAATGGAGAATCTGGTTGCTGCCGGAGTGCTGATTTGCCTGGGGCTGGTGGTTGGGGCGATTATGGGCTGGGTGGCATTTTTCAAGCTCAGTGCGCTGTCTGACCGTTTGCTGAAACTGGAGCGGCAACTGGAGTCACTCAAACGAGCGGCTCCCAAACCTGATGCCGTACCTACTGCGGCACCAATTTTTGTGAAAGAGGAAGGTCCAGAGTCGCCCTTGCTTCAGACGCAAAGCCAAGCTCAAGCTATACCTCAAACCCAAGCAGATCCAGCGCCTACCCCAACTGCAGCTGCGACCCGGGCAATGGCGCCGTCAAAACCCTCTCAAGCCGCCGCGACACCGCAACAAACAACGACTACCGCCCACCACCGCGTACCGCCCGTAAAGCGAGAACACTGGCTCAGTCGCAACATCAAAGCGCATTGGATGGTGTGGCTCGGCGGCATCTGCATTGGCTTTGCCGGTGTTTTTCTGGTCAAGCACTCCATTGAACAAGGGCTGCTGGGGCCGGGCGCCCGTATTTCACTGGCCATTGTTATGGCTCTGGCGCTGCATGGCGTTGCCGAATACCTGCTGCGTAAAACCGGCAAACCGAGCGATGCCTGCGCAGCACTCGCCGGTGGCGCCAGCTTGATGCTCTACGCCGCACTGCTAGCCGGACTACATCTTTATCAACTGGTCAGCCCCGGCTTGACCTTTGCCGCGCTGATCATCGTTTCCCTGGGGACCATGCTATTGGCGCTCAGGCAGGGTCCGGTGCTTGCGGCCATCGGCATTTTGGGCGCTTTCAGCATTCCGCTGCTGGTGAGCACTGGCAGTCAGAGTGTTGCCGGAGCACTCATTTACAGTTTTGTTATTACGGTTTCCGCCCTACTGCTGATTCGCTATGTGTTTCGCCCCTGGTTGTGGATTGGCACCTTGGCCGGTGCCCTCGGCTGGTGGTTGCTGGGCCTCGCAAGTTCGCAGCATATGCCCTGGATATTGCCGGCTTACCTGGTGGCACTGGCCTACTGCGCCATGGCTATTGATCGGTGGAATTGGCGTTTGTGTCCATCTACGGAAACTGCCCCTGACCAAGGTATCCTCAGTGTCTTCCGGGACGCTGTGGGGAACCAGTCGGGGCGGCTGGCAATACTTTTCGTATTGGTGGCGCTGCTGCAAAGTCTCGGCACTGCGTTTACCCCCGTTGGCTATCACGAACTGATGACAGCAGCAGCCTTGCCGATCCTGTTTTTCTTCATGGTGCGACAAGACGCGAGGTTCAGTGCACTTCCCTGGCTCAGTTTAATGGGCGTCATCGCTGGTTTGCTGGCGCGCCACGTATTGTTTGCCGACTGGCATGGCCAAACGGCGCTGCCATGGCTGTTGATCGAGCTGAGCGCATTATTCACGGGGCTTTCCCTGTGGACGTTGCAGCGCGGCCGCTATCCCGGACTCTGGGCCTCGCTGGCTTACCTGTCTCCCGTACTCATGTTGGCCGTCGGCTATTTGTGCATCGACGTCGTCGCCGGACAATGGCGCTGGTCCCTGGCAGCAGCGCTACTGGGCGCCGCTTACATGCACTTGGTGTTTCGCCAAAACACATGGCTGGGACCTCCAGACCATACACCCGATCGCGCCGCCCCGGAATATGCGCGGGCCGCAGCGCAGGTGGTTTCTCTCACCCTGGCAGCCCATCTCGCGTTCTCACTGGCGCTGGTCATTCTGCTGCGGGAAGCGACCTTGACTCTGGCACTCGCCGTTCAGGTTATCTCGCTGACCTGGCTGCACCGCCGCTTTGCCTTGCCGGCGCTGCAAGTTGCGGCAAAAGTTGTACTTGCGGTGGTGCTTGCACGCCTGTCCCTCAACCCCTGGCTGGACGCTTATCCGACAGATGTTCACTGGTCCCTGTGGACATACGGCGGTGCGCTGCTTTGTTGCCTGACCGCCAATCGACTGGCAGCACATGATCAATTCAAGCAATGGCTGGCGGGTGCATCCATGCATCTGCTGGTATTGATGCTGGCGTTCGAAGTGCGCTACTGGCTGTATGACGGCAACGTCTTCGCCAACAACTACAGTTTTGTCGAGGCCGCGATCAACACCTCTCTGTGGGGAGCCATGGGTTTGGTGTATTACTGGCGCGCCCAGTTCAGCGATCAGCTGCGCCGGGTGTATCAGCTGGCCGCCAATATCCTGATGATTCTGGCGCTGGGCAATTTCATCCTGTTCGTGGTGCTGGAGCACAACCCGCTGCTGTCTGACACCGCCGTGTCCGCCACGCCCCTTTTCAACATACTGCTGCTGGCTTACGGTCTGCCGGTATTGTTGTTTATCTGCGCCTACAGACTATTGCCGGCACCCTATAGAACTGCAGCCGGCACATTGGCCGGCCTGAGCCTGCTGCTGTTCTGCTCGCTGGAGATCCGCCACCTTTGGCAAGGTGAACTTTCCCTCGCCAATGCCACGTCCGACGGCGAGCTCTACACTTACTCCATGGTGTGGCTGGCCCTGGCAATCAGTGGTTCTGTTTGGGCAATCCGCTTCTCCCACAGTTATCTCTACAAAGGCTGCATGTTGCTGCTGATTGCAGTGATCGCGAAGATCTTCTTGATCGACATGGACGGTCTTACCGGACTGTTGCGGGCGGCGTCTTTTCTGGGGTTGGGGCTGAGCCTGCTGGGACTGGCATTTTTGCACCAGCAGTTTCGTGACGCACGCTCAGAGCCAGAGGCGGCCTGAGGCGCCATCGACCTCAAGAGGTCTTTGGCCGACGGTTTTTGTTATGATGGCGGACTTTTATCTTTCCCCAGCAGAAGGTCTTCATGCCGAATTCGACAGAGTCCGACACAACGTCCAGTAACGCATCCAGCATTGTGATAACAGAGCACCCGCCGGTTGCCCATGGCAAAGTCGGCGTGTTGATTGTCAATTTGGGCACGCCGGATTCCACGCGCTGGTGGGATGTGCGCCGCTACCTGCAAGAGTTTTTATCGGATCACCGGGTCATTGACGTCAATCCGTTTCTCTGGAAGCTGGTCCTCAATCTGGTCATTCTGAATATTCGCCCCGGAAAAACCGCCGAGGCTTACAAAAAGATCTGGCGTCACGAAAGCGACGAATCGCCTCTGCGTTATTACACCCGTAAACAAGGCGAAAAACTGCGAGCCAAGCTTGAGAGCGAAAACGCATCGGTTGTGGTGGACTGGGCCATGCGCTATGGCAACCCCAGCATTGACAGCCGCCTGCGGGCCTTGATCGCACAAGGCTGTGATCGCATTACCGTGATTCCGCTCTACCCGCAATATTCAGCGACCACCACTGCCACAGTATGCGATGAAGTTTTCCGTACACTCGCCACTCTGCGCTGGCAGCCCACCTTGCGCGTCGCGGACCCCTACGACGCGCACCCGCTGTACATAGACGCCTTGGCCGCAAGTATTCAACAACATGTAGCCGCACTCGACTGGGAGCCGGAAGCGATTCTCGCATCCTTCCACAGCATCCCGCGGGAGTACTCCGATAAAGGCGATCCCTATTATTGTTTTTGTCAAAAGACCACGCGCTTATTGAAGGACAAACTGCGAGAAACCATGGGTGATATGGCAGACCGCCTGCAGTTAACCTTCCAATCCCGCTTTGGCCCCAAGGAGTGGTTGCAGCCTTACACGGATGTCACCCTGCAACAGCTGGCACAAAATGGTGTGAAAAAAGTCGCCGTCATCTGCCCCGGTTTTGCCGCTGACTGCGTCGAAACACTGGAAGAAATCGACATACTCGCGAGAGCAACGTTCATCGAAAACGGCGGCACTCACTTCACCACCATTGCCTGCCTGAACGACCGGGAAGATCACATTGAATTGCTGGCGGACATCGCGAAGACTACATCGGGTAACTGGTGGGGTTGAGCAGCACAGCACATAATCCAGCTCTGTTGCACTTTGTCGGTATTTGTTGACAAATACCGACAAAGTGCAACATCACGACCGCCGACATCCATATAAACTGTTCCGTTAGCCAGATTCTGTTATGTGAACCCATCACAAAATATCATTAAGTTGATAGTCTATAGAATGGCGCCATTGCAACACTTATAACTCAAGTTTCGGAGTTCGTAAGGGCTTTTGACGCCGCTATTAGGAGTTCTATCGACGGCCCGCTTCGGGGTACGGCTTTCCAAGACACGCCGAAGCAAATCGGCAGGATTGCCGATTTACACAGCCGTAGGCTGCCCGTCGGACGAGCCACACGGATGTGGCGAGTGAAACCCATCCCTGGGGGCTCCTCGCCCGAATCCCGCGGGCCAGGGTCTTGAAAAGCCGTCCCCCCAAACCGAACCTCACTGTGTGCCAAGCGTCAAGCATGGAACCATTGAACTGGTTATAAAACCAACAACAAGGGAATAATGATGCCTCAATCCGCGCCAAAGCCTTTTAATGTGCTCGATAAAGCCAAATCTGAAAGCTATTCAGACAAAGACGCCGATACCTTTAAGCGCGTTGAAAAACGCATGGCTAAAATGAATCAAGCCAGACTAGCGGGTAAAATGGCATCCTTCCCCCGCGAAGGTGCTGATATGACCTTATTTCAACTACTCAACGAGAAGCACTCATCAAGCCTGCTAGGCAAGTTCTTGCGCATCAATGGAATTGCCAGGCCGGGTGCAAAATGGGAAGCTCATCACCTCATCTCTGGTAAACACACAGAGGCGACGGCAGCACGATTAGTTTTAGCGGAAGACGATAACAAAATTAGAATAGATGACCCCGATAACGGCGCATGGATGCCAAAAACCAAAGCAGATGCTCGCCCTACTCTTTACCCCAACGCCATTGGGCACAACAGAATACATCGCCAGCTATATTATCATTGGATTGGAAACACTATATCCATGATGGATAGCGACCTACAAATACGCGCTTTTCTAAATACAGTTAGAACCCAATTATTACACGGTAATATTCGCAGCGAAATGAAATTGCAGCAAGAAATAGACGACGTAGAATACAACGATTGGCTAAAAAAGAATCGGAAAATATGAGTTATAAAATCCAAGGCAATTACAAAGCGTGCTATCTACTAACGCCAGACTTGAATGACCTAGCAACCAAAATGCCATCATACAGCCAGCGTTTTCGCGCAAAACCAAGGCTTGAAAGCTGGATAGCACCCAAATTTTCTTTTTTCGCCAGCGAAAACTATGAGGGCGAAACTGAACAGTTACCCGATATTAGTATATGGGCGCTAGGCAACTTAGTATTAAGCCCAACGGCGTATGAGGTACTTAAAGACATCCTCACGCCGTCCGGCGAGTTTTTGCCCCTAATCATCGGTGATGACACCTACTACATGTTCAATACCCTTTTCGTTATTCCTGAAGAAGGCATTGATCGAAGCCATGAGGTTGAAGTGGTGGATTCAGGTGTTCACATGGGGCAGGAGAGTATTCTGTTCAATGAGGCCGCGCTGGCTGGCCGTAGCGTATTCAAAACGCCCACGGACAAACTGCGCGCGAGCTACTGCACTGATACCTTCAAAGCCTTGTATGAAAAACACGGATTCAAAGGCTTGGTTTTTGAAGAAGTAATAGTTAGTTAATCCTCTAACGATCACTGCCTCAACTTCCATATCAGTGGCGCAGTTTGGCCATGCTCTCTCGAACTGTGCCACAATGGCGCCACACTGACGGCTAACGGCGCCAAATCATCGCAAGCATCGGCAAACTCCTGGGCTTTGGCGACGCCTCATTTATGGGAACAACGTTTCAAATGGAATGAAATTGGATACAGTGTCGGATGGCGACGCTCGCAAGGCTCACGCATTATGTTCAGCCTATGTATGCAAAGCACCGTTTTACTGTTGGGGCTGTAATCATAGTAGGTCAAAAAAAACGTCAAGCGCCTTTCGATATTCGTGACGTCGCGGAGCTCATATTTGATCGAGCCTGCACGTTTCGGCGGAAGGCGCTTAGGCTTTTTCGCCCTACAAGGTTCGTGACGCTTTTCTACTTGCAGCTTGTGGCTTGCCGCTTGAGGCTTTTACTTTTCCCTTTCCTCTAACTTGCGGCTTGAAGCTTGCCGCTTGCCGCTCTTCCCTACTTAATCAAAAACACCACATACACCTGCGCCTTGGCAACGATCAATCCCGGAACAAAAGGCTCACTGCTGCCCTTGCGGGAAAAAGCCACGGCATCCATTGAGGCGGACTGAGCGTCTGTGCCCCGTGCGGTGAACAGTTGCCCGCGTTCTTCCCGGCGAAGATCGAACTCCGAGACGGAGTGTGCTTTACCGAGTTTTCGGCCGAGGGACTTCGCCATGCCCTGGGCTCGCTGGCGGGCGTCGTCAATTGCGGCAGCCAGTGCGCGATCTGACAATTCTTTCTCGTTGGACATTTCCAACCGGGTGCTGACGGTGTTGGAAATATCGGAGTCGATCAGCGCCGCCATCAGCTGGGGGTATTTTTCCAGGTCCCGCAAGGTGATGTCCACCTGCCGGTATACACGAGTTCCCAGCGGGACCCGCTCACCGCCGCGATACTCGTATTCAGGGCTGACATGCAGGGCCGTGGTTGCGAGATCTTCCAGGCTAATGCCAAGATCCTTGCAGGCTTCAATCAGGATAGTGGAGCGCTCGTCCACCTTCTGCTTGGCCAGCGCAATATCTTGGTCCGTATGGCTTAACCCGACGGTGATTGTCATCTGATCCGGTGCCACTTCAATCTCGCCGGAGCCTTCGACGTAGATATGGGCCTTGTCCGGGAGTGGGCCGGCGGACACCACCGCAGACAGCAGGGCACTTGCGATGATGCTAGCAAACAGATTGAAGGTTTTCATGGTGATCCTCATTCAGTTTTCACAAGTCGGCAAATAGCATGACATGTTAGCGTGATATCGGCTATCAGCCTCATGTATGGAAATGTACGATCAGTGGAACTTGCGCAGCCGCCGGCATGGGTTTCGCAGGAACATGGAAATCCTTTGCAGAGGGAGTTTCCATGAACCTGTTGCGCTTCAAATATGACGAGCATTCAGTAATCCGTTTAGTTGCAGTGTTGATGCTGACCGGCTGTCAGGTATCGGACATCGAACACACGGCCGGTGAGTTGGCTCCGGTTGCTGCAATCGGCTCCTCCGCCGGACAGCGGAATACGGCAGCGGCCCAGGTTGCGGATGTTCGCGCTGAAGTCACTAGCAATGTGTGGCCGGGCGCCGAGGCTGTTACGCAGCAGTTGACGCCGCTGTATATTCGCATTGAAAACCATGGCGATATACCACTGCTGATTCAGTTTCGGTCCTTCGCGTTGATCGGTCCTCACCAGGAGTACTTTGCTGCACTTCCGCCCCTGGCGGCCAGCGTGGACATTGGCGAGTTTACGGGCGATGGCCACGAATTCGCAGCTGATGACAACTGGCTTTTCAACCATCACGGATTCTTCATATCACCCTTCTACAGCGGCAGCTATCCGGCGCTTCCGGTGTGGAGTCATGGCGTCCTGCATGACAATAAGTTTCGCGCCGCGCCTCATCGCACTGCCAGTCATTCGCCAATCTCTGCCGCGGAACTCGCGGCACGGGTTCTGCCCGAAGGGGTTGTTGAACCACAGGGGAGCATCAGCGGGTTCCTGTTGTTTGAATACGTGGCCCCGGATTTAGCACAGGTGGCCTTCCAAGGGGAGTTGATCGACGCCACCAGTGGCGACGCGTTCGGGTTGTTGCAGATTCCCTTTGCCCGCAAAGACTGAATCAAAGCTCACTCAGCCGCTGCCGTCCTTGATACCGGCTGCAGGGGGAGCCGCCACAATATCCAGACGCGCCGGCGGTGCTTCACCGCTTTTGTCCTCGCCAAAATACAACGTCCGATGGGGAAATGGCATCTGAACATCCGCCGCATCGAATGTCTGCTTCAGGCGACGGTTGAATTCCCGGCCGATGGTCCACTGTTGTAATGGCGGCGTCTTGATGCGCGCCTTGATCATGACTGCGCTTTCGGTGAAGCGATCCACGCCCAGAACCTCAATCGGTTCCAGCATTAGATCACGGTAGGCTTCTTCCTGGCGCATTTTCCCATCGATCTCCTTCAGCATTGCCACTACCTCATCCGTATTCTCGCGAAACGCGACACGCAGATCGAGCAGGTAATAACTGAAATTCTTGGTGAGATTGGCCACGATGGAAATTTCACTGAAAGGCACCGTGAATACGGTACCGTCTAAATCCCGCAGCTGAACCTTGCGAATGGTGATCTTTTCCACCAGGCCGCTCTTGCCACCCAAAGTGGCCACATCGCCCACCTGAATCAGGTCTTCAATTATGACGATAAAACCGACCAGCATATCCTTGATCAGGGTTTGTGCACCAAAACCCACGGCGAAACCGACAACGCCGGCACCCGCCAGCAGGGGCATCACATTCAGCCCCAGCTGCGACAGGAGGGTCAGGCCAAACAGAGTGAACAGCGTGAGCAGCAACAGATTCCGTACGATGGGAAGCAGCGTGTTCATGCGCGCCTGCTGAGCAGACAGTTTGCGACGGAACAGGTATTCGACGGCGGCGTTTGAGAGCTCGATGATGCAGGCGCCCAGTGCAAAAATCGTCACGACGCTGATCACCGCCTGCAATATCAACAATTGCGCATTTTCGGACAGCCAGTCGTCCACGTTCAAACCCCAAAGTTCAAACAGCGCGGCCAGCGCCACCATAACAATAATCACATAGCCGCTGGTTGCCATGACCGAGCGATAAAAGCTCATGCGCCGGGGGCTGAGATAGAATCGCGAAATCAATGGGGTCAGTTTGCGGTAGACAAAACGAACCCCGCGGCCATAGGCAATCAGCAACACCAGGGTCACAATCAACAGGCCAACACTCACGGCAATATAGCCGACAAGGGACGCATTGAGCCCGTGTCGGTCCAGAAATCGCTTATATTGCTGCTTCCAGACCTGAGCCTGCTCATCGAGCTTCACTGCGTCAGCCAGCTCGGCACCCGGGTCTTCTTCCTCTGCCTGAGTTTCGGTCAGCAGCTTCAACTCCGTAATCAGCTCCGCGCGGGCGGTGTCGCTTTCCAGCGTCTTGATCAGCTCCTCGACGCGACCGCTATCTACCGGCACCTCCTCAGCAGACCCGCCGCTGGAAGGTTGTTCCGTCTGGGCATATGCCGACTGAACGCAGATCGACGCGATGCACAGAACAACGAGCGGAACCAGAAGCGTCATTCTCCAAATGGCATTGGCATATTCCTGCAGATTCAACATGGCAGAGCCTTTCACAGTTCACCGTCGTGTAGTTGGAGTTTGCGGAAGTCGCGCAAGAGTTCATGAGAAAACTGTGCCAGCTGTAGCTCCGCCGCCTTATCCCCGGTCGATTCTGCTGGTCAGTTCTGAATCCGCACCTTGCTCCCACCTATTTTGGGACTCTGGTTGCCGCCGCGGGTTCAGAAGCCGCGTGCCGCTGCTATAATTCCGCCCACTGATTCGCCGATTCATGCTCCGACTGCAGTATCCCAGTGCGACATTCCCATGCAGCAGCGGCTAAGCGGCCGTTGCTTGACATTCAGCTCCCCAACACACGAGGTACGTGGTGACTCAGCTCAACCCCCGTCAAAGTGAAGCCGTAAAGTACATTGACGGACCCTGCCTGGTGCTGGCCGGTGCCGGCAGTGGTAAAACCAGCGTGATTACCCGGAAAATTGCCTATTTGATTCAGGAGTGCAATATGCCCGGCCGACACATTGCCGCGCTTACCTTTACCAATAAGGCGGCGCGGGAAATGAAAGAGCGGGTATCCAAGCTGGTAAAGGGCAAGGCTGCCCATGGATTGACTGTTTCCACCTTTCATAATCTCGGTTTGAACATTATCCGCAAGGAACACAAGGCGCTGGGCTACAAGGCCGGCTTCTCCATATTCGACAGCGAAGACTCCCGCAGCCTGCTCAAGGAGCTGATGCTCAAGGATGGAGATATGAATACAGACCTACTGGATACGGTGCAGAACCAGATTTCCAGCTGGAAGAGCGGGCTTATCTCCCCACAACAGGCACTGGAACAGGCCAAAAGTGCGGGAGAACAGACCTGGGCACTGGTTTACGAGCGCTACAACAAGGCGCTGCACGCCTACAACGCGGTGGATTTTGATGATCTCATCCGCTTGCCGGCCCACCTGTTCACCACCAACGCCGACGTGTTGCACCGCTGGCAGCAGCGTATTCGCTACCTGTTGGTGGATGAATATCAGGACACCAACTCCAGCCAATATCAACTGGTACAGCAGTTGATGGGCGAGCGCGGCTCGCTGACCGTGGTGGGTGATGACGACCAGAGCATCTATGCCTGGCGCGGCGCGCGGCCGGAAAACCTGGCCCAGCTGCAGGATGACTTCCCCAACCTGCACGTAATCAAACTGGAGCAGAATTACCGCTCCACCGCGCGCATCCTGAAAGTGGCCAACACGGTCATCCGCAACAACCCCCACGTATTTGAGAAAACCCTGTGGAGCGACATCGGCCTGGGTGAACACCTGAGAGTGGTACGCTGCAAGACGGAAGACGCGGAGGCCGAACAGGTCGCAACGGAAATTCTCACCCATCGGATTCGCCGGCAGTGCAAATTCCGGGATTTTGCGATTCTCTACCGGGGCAACCACCAGGCACGCCTGTTTGAATTAAAGCTGCAGCAGCATCAGATCCCCTACAAGATCAGTGGCGGCACCAGCTTTTTTGCCAAGGCGGAAATCAAGGACGTGATGGCCTACCTGCGCCTGTTGGTCAACCCGGCCGACGACAATGCCTACCTGCGCATCATCAATACGCCCCGCCGTCAGATAGGCACCGGCTCCCTGGAGGCGTTGAGCCGCTACGCCACCGATCGCGGTATTGGGCTATTGGCCGCCAGCGACGAGGTGGGCTTGCAGGCCATATTGCCCAAAAAGGGTTTGGAGCGCTTGCGAGAGTTTGCCGCCTGGATTGGACGCGTACAGCACAACTGCCATGTAGGTGATGCCATAGCCGCCATTCATGAAATGCTCAACGACATCAATTACGAGGGCTGGCTACACCAGAACGCCAGCTCGCCGAAAGTGGCGGAACGCCGCATGGAAAACGTGTTCGCCCTGGTGGAGTCCATCAAGACCACCATGGACAAAAATGAAGACGAAGACCAGGACGGCGAAGAGCGCCTCAACACCGCCATCGCCAAAATGCTGTTGATCGACCTGCTCGACCGCCAGGAAGAGGACGATCAAACCGACCGGGTGCAGCTGATGACCTTGCACGCCTCCAAAGGGCTGGAATTCCCCCACGTCTATATGGTGGGCATGGAAGAAGAGCTGCTACCCCACCGCAACAGCCTGGAAGACGACGCCCTGGAAGAAGAACGCCGGCTGACCTATGTGGGTATCACCCGCGCCCAGCGAACCTTGACACTGACCCTCGCCGGCAGCCGCAAACAGTTCGGCGAGAAGCGCGAAACCACGCCCAGCCGCTTCCTCGACGAATTCCCCGAGGAAGACCTGGTGCGGGAAGGTTTTACGGAAGCGACACCGGAACAGGTGGAAAAGAAAGGCGAAGAAACCATTGCATCGCTGATGAGTATGTTTGATTGAGGTGAGCTGCAAGTATAGGATCAAGGGAAAAGGGACAAAACGGCAGGATCGCCGTTTTGCACAGCCGAAGGCTGCCCGAAGGGTGAGATACATGGATGTATCGAATGAAAAGGGAAAGTATCGCTTTGGATTGCCAAGATACAACATAAAAAGCCGCCCGCGGGCGGCTTTTTATGGTTTACACGCTGCCTTCGAGTGTTTCACCGGCGGCTTTGGGGTTGGGGCCGTATTGATTGTCGGCCTGGCTGTCCTGAACCAGAAAGACGATCAGAACGATGGTGCCGATCAACGGGATCAGGGCAATCAATTGCCACCAGCCGGATCGACCGGTGTCGTGGAGGCGTCGGGCGGCAACGGCAATGCTGGGTACCAGCAGGGCCAGAGAGAAGATCAACGCCAGCAACGCGATGCCGAGAATGCTGTCGACGATGACACAACCGACGTAGAAGATCAGATAAAAAAGCACAAACATCCAGTAATCTTTCCGTGTCGCTCGGCCGGAAAAATTGGCGTACTGTTTAACTGCGGCTAAGAATTGTTCCATGTTGTTCTCCTTGCTGGCGCTCATCAGGCGATGATGGATGCAGACCAGATATATTAGTGTTATAGGTTTTATCTCGATCGGAAAATGGCGATGTTTTTATGAGTCGTCTGAACATCGCACACAACAAGACTAGCGACATTCAAAGCCCGGGGCAACATTTTCTGGGCTGTTGCGAATGTCTCCCGCCAAAGATACTCTGTGACGCTTTTGATACGCACAAAAAAGCCGCTCAATAGCGGCTTTTGTGATTGCTCGATTCATGCAACTGTCGTAGCTACTGAGAACTTTCCACCATGTAGTCCACGGAAGCGTCCATTTCTTCACGCGTACAATCCATGCACAGGCCCTTGGCTGGCATGCCGTTGAAGCCGTTCCATGCGTGGTCATGAAGCGTGTCCATTCCCTTGGCGATACGCGGTGCCCAGGCGGCTGCATCACCCAGTTTCGGAGCGCCGGCGGCACCGGTGCCGTGACAGGCAACACACTTGGTATCGTAGATAGCCTGGCCAGAGCGGGGGCCGGTATCAGCGGAGGCTACCAACGTGGCTGCGCAATCGTCGCCCGCCATGCAGAGCTCACCCACAGGCGCTATACGCTCTTGTACAGTTGTTTTATCGGCAGCCGCAAAGGCGGTAAAAGACAGGGCGATTGCTGCGACTCCAACAATCTGCAATATGGTTCTGGTCAAGCTCACAACTCACTCCTATTCATGGTGATGGCTCAAAGTCAGGGGATTGGCTCAAAGCGGAGCCGCATTATAGCGCCAATCAGGTATTTCGTGGAACAGATAGGCCGTTCACGGCGGGCATCCGGCTATGGGCCGGTTACCGGGCCGGCTGTACCGGCGCCGTACTCTTACGAATAACCAGCTTGTGCGGCAGTATGCGGTTGCATTCCACCATCTTCTCGCCGTTGAGCTGTGGCAGCAAAAGCTCCATACAGGCAGTGCCGATCTCGGCCAGCGGTTGAGCGACAGTGGTGAGCGCGGGGCTGAAATACTGGGAATAGGATATGTTGTCGAACCCCATGACCGAGAAATCGTGGGGCACGCTGAACCCCAGGTTGTGCAGGGTTGCCAGGCAGCTCATGGCCATCTCGTCGCTGAAGGCAAAAATAGCGGTGGGCGGCTCCGTGAGACTGACCAGCTTGCGGGTGGCAACCTCTGCCTTGTCCAGGCTGTAATCCGCCACCTCCAGCAGGGTTGGCTCAAATGGCAGACCCGCCTTTGCCAAAGCCCGCTTGTAACCCTGCAAGCGCCCCATGGTGCTGGGAGAGGTCATGTTGCCGGCAACCACGCCAATGCGCCGATGGCCCAGTGACAATAGATAGTTGGTCGCATCCTCCGCTGCCGCCACGTTATCGATGTTGACCTTGGGCAAGCCATCCATCGGCACGGTTTCACAGGCGTTGACCATCGGCGGCAGCTGCTCCGCCAAGGGTACCGCGGGATCAATGTCGAACGGCAAGCGAGAACAGAACAGGAGAATGCCATCCGCCTGCCGCGAGCGCACCATGGCCGCGAATGATCGCTCCCGGCTTTCCATCTCCTGGGTGTCCCCAAGGAGCACCGAGTAACCGTTATTCAGGGCAACGCTTTCAATGGCGCGAATGACAGGGTAATTGAACGCGCTGATCGCATCCGGTATTACCGCCAGCAGGTTGTAGGTCTTTGATTTACGCAGGCTCACGCCCAAGGCGTTAGGCGTGTAACCGGTGCGTTTGATGACCTCGAGAACGAGATTGCGTTTGGCCTCCGCTACCAGCTCCGGGGTTCTGAGCACCCGCGACACGGTTGCAGGGCATACCTGCGCTTCTTTTGCGATTTCCTTGATGCCAACCATTTTTGAATCCCCCAAATTGTATTTTTATTATCTCAGGCTCAGCATCTGATACTACGCTCATGGGGAAGCCGAGGGAACCTCTGATTAGGATCTGCGCCGAGTATGTGATCCAGGAAGAGTTTTGCGAAGCGAACTGATTTGTGCACGCCACCACGAAGTAAATAAAAAAAAGCAGAGAATGCGATACGCGGCCAAGGTAGGGGAGTGACCGAATACCCTCTGCTCAATAGAGCAAGGACGATGACCTTAATAGTCAACTTTTACCCTCCGCTCAACTAGCCGAGGAGCGGCTTCTTAAAAACTCACGTTTCGGAGTTCGCAAGGGTATTAACGCCACCATTTAAGTGGCTTTAGCGCCGGCCCGCTTCGGGGTAGGGCTTTTCAAGACACGCCGTGAACCCGTCCCTGGGGGCTCCTCGCCCGAATCCCGCGGGCCAGGGTCTTGAAAAGACCTACCCCAAATCGAACCTCACTATGTACACGCTTAAGCACGAAACCAAAGAATGCCGAAACTTGAGTTGAAAACTATGACCCAACGCGTAGCAACCGCGCTACTGCGCGATCAAACTCACCGCAGCACCGCCGCCAGGCGCCAGGCGTAAACCGATAACGTCTTCGGCAGTGAGTGTTGCTTCTTCTATCACGTATGCGGCCGGGTTGTGTTTGTAATGGGCGTCCGGGCCATCTCTATAAATGCGTGCCTTATAGGTTTTCCCGGGCTCAAGAAAATCCAGTTTCAACTCAAGCTCCCGCGCATTCGCATTGGTAATCGCGCCTATAAACCAGTTTTCGCTTTCCCGCTCCTGCCGTGCGATGGCAATGTACTCGCCAATCTCTCCTGCCAGCGGCTCCGTGGTTTCCCAGTCCACCGCAACATCCTTGATGAATTGGAACGCATCCAGATGCTCCTCGTAGTTCTCCGGTAGGTCCGACACCATCTGTACCGGCGAGTAGATCACCACGTAAAGCGCAAGCTGCTTGGCCAAGGTTGTATTGACCTGATTGTTGGGTCTGTCCGGCAGCGTTAACTCGAAAGCTCCAGGAGTGAAATCCATGGGTCCTGACAGCATGCGCGTAAATGGCAGTATGGTGGTGTGGTTGGGCGGATTGCCGCCGTCCTCTGCCCAGGCGTCATACTCCTGCCCGCGCGCTACCTCCCGGGAAACCATATTGGGATAGGTGCGCCGTTCACCGGTATCCTTGATGGTCTCATGGGCAACCACCATGACTTTATGGTCCGCGGCGGTTTCTATCACTTTGTAGGCATGGCGAACGAATGACTGTCCGTGATGGTAGTTGCCGTTGGTCAGCAATTCGCCAGTCTCCACATAGCCCGTCTTCACTGCCTTCATCCCATGCTCCTGCAGAAATTGGTAGGCCTCATCCAGCTGCCGTTCGTAATTGTCAGTGTCGGCGCCAGTCTCGTGGTGGCCGATAATGTAAACGCCTTTTTCTTTGGCATAGCGGCTAAGTTCATCGATATCGTAATCCGGATAGGGCTGGGCAAACTTGAACGCGCCACCGCCATGATTCCACCACTCGCCGTCCCACCCGACATTCCAGCCTTCGACCAGTACACCGTCAAACCCATGTTTTGCAGCGAAGTCGATGTACTTTTTGGTGTTAGCCGTGGTTGCCCCGTGCTTCGGCCCCTGGTTCCACGTACCCCTCTCCAGATGCAGTTCCCACCAGACTCCAATGAATTTGCCCGGCTCTACCCAGGATACGTCGCCCAGCACATTGGGCTCATTAAGGTTCAACGTCAGGTAGGAGGTAATCAGGTCTGTTGCCGTCTCGGCAATTTGAATGGTGCGCCAGGGTGTGAAAAATGGCGCAGTGGCTTTAACCTTGACGTCCGTTTCCGGCGCCCATGGCACCAACGCCGCGTGCAAGTTGTTTCCCTCTCCACTGGCCAAATTCATGGTGGAGTAATCACGCAAACCGGCCTCATGAATGCTGAGATAAAGACCCGACGCAGTCTTCATGGTGAGCGGCGTATGCACAAGGCCCATGTCGCTCGCCGGCGTATTCCGGTATAAATATTCGTACTGGTTACCCGCTTGCGCAGGCGTCCACCAGGCTGAGTAATTGCCGGCCAGGTTGAACTGTGTCAACTCTTCGGTGATCTCAAAATCTTTGAGAGCAACCTGTTCTGGAAAGCCGTAGCGAAAGCCGATTCCGTCATCATACACACGAAATTCGATACTCATTTCCCGTTTCGGCGGCTTTGCTTCCTGCAGGCTTGCCCGCAACTGATTATAGTGATTGCGAATCAATCGCTCCTCACCCCAAGGTTGCTCCCAGGTCTCGTCGAAACGCGAGGCAGTGAATTCGCTAATCGAAAATTCAGTGCTGAGCGCCGGCGCATTTTTTAAATCAAAGCCAAGCAGAGATTCCTCGACGATAAGTTCCTTTTTATGAAAGACTTTGTAGGCCGGTTGACCTTTATCCGTCAAATACACTTCCACTGTCAGGCTGCCTGACGGCGATGTTACTGTGTCAGAAACACGCGTTTCATCACAGGAGGCTAAAAACATCATTGAGGCCACAATACAGATTAATTTTTTCATTTTTTTCTACTTTCAGCATTGAGAATATTCTAGAAATTACTCGAATTTCCACGGATCCATGATCGCAACCGGTACAATAATCAAGTCGTCATTACTATTCTTTTTTATGCAAGACAAGGGCCTTTTGCAAGGCCCTTTATTATTCAACTTATCACTGCATACCGAGCATCTTGATTAAAATGATGCCCGCACACCCAAGGAGTAACGCGGACCACTTTCCTCAGCAAGCAAGAAGTGATTACTGTAACGCCCATGTTGAAGAGTTTCTTCACCGGTGAGATTAATACCTTCAATAAAGACGGAGGCATTATCTGTCAGGTTGTAACTCGCGCTCAGATCGAATTGTCCATAACCATCAACAAAAACAGGTTCAGATACCCCGCCTTGGTCAATGGACGCAAGGAACTCATCTCGATAGTTGTAAGCTAAACGCAGCGCATACTTGTCATTCTCATAGAATCCGACAAGGTTATAGGAATCGCTCAAGCCAACCAAGGCAAAGCCCTGATCAAAACTATTGACGTCATACTCAGCATTAGTATTCACAAGGGTCGCATTAGCTACTACACCGAAACCTGTCGTACCGAACATGTGCTGAACAGCAAACTCAAATCCATCAACATCCGCCGTCTCGGCATTCGATGGTTTGGTCACGGCAAACTCTATCGTCTGATCATTGGGATCAACGATATCCATGGGCGATCCACCCGGCGGAATAAGCGTTATAGTTCCTGTAGCCGGGTCAGTGACTGGCGTACCATCTTCGCCAATGAAGGTCTGGCCGGTTGTTCTATTAACGATAAAATTTTCAACCTGCTTATAGAACGCACCGACAGAAGCATAACTGCCTTCGCCGTAATACCATTCGACAGAAAGATCAATGTTGTCTGATTCAAGTGGTTTCAAATCAGGATTGCCGGCGGTTACCGGGTAGGGACCATTCTGCTTAAGATCTCTGAACTCCAGATTAGGCCGCAATTCCTGCATGGAAGGACGCGTGATTGTCTTGGAGTATGCCGCGCGGCCCACCAGGTCGTCAGTGAATTCTATGTTGAAATTCACATTCGGCAAAAATAGCGCATAATCAGACTCCATCTCTGTTGGCGTCACCTCGGTAAGCACCTCATTCAACACCTCTGCGCCCTCCGCCTCTACTCGCAGGATTGACGCCAAGTTGCCTTTGAGGGTCAGGTCCGTTTGCTCATAGCGCAAACCTGTTACAAAGCGATAAGGATGCCCACCCAGATCTCCAGCAAACTCAAGTTCGGTGTAGAGCGACAGAATTTCTTCCTCTACATCGTAAGATTCGGAAGGCACTTCCACTGTAGTGAACGGGACACCGACATGCCCTTCATAAATGCGACGGAATTCGTCATGATCAAACTGCAACCACTGCGTCTGAATATTCTCACTACCGCTGACGCCGCCAAGATAATCCGATCCAGCATCCAGAACTGTTACGAGTGGGGGCTCTATCTCGGTCCAGAAAAATTCGCCACCACAAAACATACAGTTCAAGGTTGCACCGGGGCCAACATAGGCTCTGGGCTCATTAGCGGAAACAGTTGCCGCCTCTTCTGTGGTGAGCCCGCGTCCAGTGGTAAATTGTTGCCGCACTTTTTCACGAGATTTCAAGGAAAGCCCAAAATCCGCTCTCACCAGGCCAGTATCTTCTTGTGATGCAAAGGCACCCGCGAATTTAATTTGATCGATAGTGTCTTCAACAATTCGACCATTGCGGATAGTGAAACCAGGGCGCAGGTTGGCAGGATCAAGATAGTCACTATTTGGTATGGTTATAGCGCCATTCGTGTCCGGTTGATAGGGTACCGATCCGGTGCCGGATTCAAACCCCGATATGCGCGGAATAAAAGAACCATCATCAAGGTCCCATGTGAGTCGGTTGCGATATCCCATGGTCACCTGCGAGTTGCCAAGGCCCATAGGATCCTGGTATTCAGATTTGGATCGGTAGGCATCAACAGCCAAGCTCAGGGTATCACTCACCTCCCACTCCGCATTTAAGCCGCCAACTAGCGTATCCGACTTGCGATTTTCTTTAATTGCGTTGAATTCAGTGGCTTGTACCGGACCTTCGCCTTCGCGTAGATCTGCGATAAAGTGAGTCACGGTTCCGTTTTCATCGGCCACAATGTCCCTCCAGCCTGGTCGACTGCCAAACCAATGCACAAGCATATTTTGGTCTCGAAGCAGTTCATATTCGGAGTAAAATACATCAGCCGTTACGGTGATGGCGTCGCTAGGTGCCATCTGCAACACGAGGTTTGCGTTGTCACGGGTACGCTGATCTCGTTGTCGTTGGATGAAATGGTTTTGCGGGAGGTACAACCGACCGTCAGGATTGGCGTTAGAGCGCAATTCAGTTGCATCTGGATATAGATTGGAACCGGAGTCTGCCTCAACACGAGCCCAATTCACGTTAGTGACACGATTAACGACTGCATCACGTTCAGAGTGACTGTACGAGAACAAAACACCCAAGGTGTCATCTGCAAATTTTTGACTGACTAGAATCGAACCTTGCGGCGCCACTTCCTCAGACAACTCTTCGTAATTTGCCTTCAAGGTACCAGCAATCTTGTTGCCCACATCAAGAGGACGTGGCGTTTGTATATCAATTACAGCACCGATACCACCGGTCGGGGCGACCGCGGAACCGGTCTTATGGATCACCAGCGCATTTACCATTTCCGAACTCAGGGTATCAAATTCGAAGTCACGATTGGTATTCTCAGAGGTCAAATGGCGGCCGTTCATGGTGGTAACGTTGAATCGTGAACCGAAGCCTCTCACCGTTATATATTGTCCTTCGCCGGCTGCACGATCAATAGATACACCGGGAACACGCTGAAGCGACTCGGCAAGGTTGGTGTCAGGAAATTTACCAATATCCTGCGCATTAATGACATCGACAACACCAGCAGCGTCGCGCTTTGTCTCCATCGCCGATATCAAGGCACCTCGGACGCCGGTAACAACGACCTCTTCCATGAGATAAGCATTATCTTGCGCAGCAACAACACCGCTAAAACCCAACAAAACATAGGACGCGATAGCATTGGCCAGCAGTTTTTTTCCAAATTCTTTTTTGTTTGTTACACCTTTATTAGTTATGTTTTTAATGAAATTATTTTTATTGAAGTCTCTCGGGGTGTTCATGCACTTCTCCTCTAGAAATGGTCACGATTATTGTCAATGTTATTGCGCTTCGCATTTTTTCCGTAGCTCTTGGAATACTCAACCGCATATAGACCGTGTATAAATCTTGATTACATTGAAACAACACGGAATATTACAAGAGCAACGCACTCCATCACGAAAACAAGCAAACAATACAGTGATCCTACTTTTTTAATTTTATTTACACACAACAGGTCGCTATTTTCAGTTTCAAGAGCCCGTCTTCAAAGGTTTAAAGCTCCATCCGTAACCTCCAACAAGCATCTTCCAAGCAATCTTAATGACGAAGCTAAGTCATTGTCTATAGAGAAATTTATTTGAAAACGTTTTCGACTCAATGAAAACGTTTTCAGACGTAAAATAAATTTATCTCGCCGTCGGGTTCACGAATCGCCTTTTAAAAGAAAACGTTTTCTATATTCATTTCGCTTGGTAAACTCTTTACACTTGAAAATAAACTCGGTTTACATAATGTTAGTCAATCTGACTTTTATCAGCGGCGTGTCGTAGATCACAGACTTCCACGCGGAACAATGGCTGCACCGATAAGAAAAACGGAAATTTCCAGTATTGCGAACCCATCCAGCGAGCGTTCGCGCGATAGTGCGAATGACATGAGCGGGCCAAACAGATGAATAGCACAATAATAATTGACAAGGCAGATGCAGATCCCATCGTCAGTGCCACGCCAACCGAAAATTACATGCGAAGCGACCACCCGCCACTACAGTTCTGGCAAATTTGGAACATGTGCTTCGGCTGTATCGGAATCCAGTTTGGGTTTGCTCTGCAGAACGCCAACGTCAGTCGAATATTCCAGACGCTGGGCGCTTCTATTGATGATATTCCGATACTATGGGTTGCCGCACCAGTAACGGGCCTGTTGATACAGCCAATTATTGGCTATATGAGTGATAAAACCTGGGGCAGGATGGGACGGCGGCGACCCTACCTACTCTTGGGTGCTATTGCGTCCAGCCTCGCGCTGTTCATCATGCCGAACTCCTCGGCACTGTGGATCGCGGCGGGAATGCTCTGGGTGCTGGATGCATCACTGAACATTTCTCTGGGTCCATCAATCGCCATCGTTGGCGACATGCTGCCCAAGGAACAGCGTGCGATGGGGTTTTCCGTGCAGAGCTTTTTCATCGGCATCAGCGCGGTGACAGCATCCGCGCTTCCCTGGCTTCTGACCAACTTTGCCGGTGTCAGCAATATCGCACCCGAGGGCTCCGTGCCGGCGGCGGTCACCTACGCGTTTTACATTGGCGGAACCATCTTGTTGCTGTCCGTGATATGGACGATCTGTACAACCAGGGAATATGCACCGGAAGAGATGGCTCGCCTCCGGCAGTACCAGCCTGATCAGCGCGAGTCTGTCACGGAACCTCAATGCGACTGCAAACTTTTTTTTCGTATTGGTCGCACCGCATTGCTAGTCGGTTTGGTCGGCTCAGGTGGTGTCCTTGCGTTTCAGTTCGACGCCAAACTTCACGTTCTGACAATGGGCATCGCGCTGTTCGGCGCATTGCAATATGCCGCCGGGCAGCTGCTTGCTCTGGGGCGCGTCGACAATGCGCTGTTTCAGATTTCCCAGGATTTGCTGACAATGCCACGTACCATGAAGCAGTTGGCGGTTGTGCAGTTCCTATCGTGGTTCGCACTCTTCACCATGTGGATCTACGGGACGCCGGCGGTCACCTCTCACCACTACCATACCAGCGATACCGCTTCACTCGCCTATAGCACGGGGGCTGATTGGGTAGGCGCACTGTTTGCGGCCTACAACGGTTTTGCCGCGCTGGCGGCAATTTCCATTCCCTACATGGTAAAAATTACCAGCCGCAAAACCGCTCACATGATCAATTTGCTGCTGGGGGCCGGGGCATTAATTTCCTTTTTGTTTATCCAGAACCCGCTCTGGCTGTTGCTCCCCATGGTAGCCATGGGCTTTGCCTGGGCGTCCATTCTGTCCATGCCTTACGCCATGCTGTCCTGCTCGCTACCCCGTCATAAGATGGGCGTCTTCGCCGGAATCTTTAACTTGTTCATTGTAATGCCGCAGATTCTTGCCTCCAGCATCCTCGCGCTGGTGGTGCGTTCGCTGTTTGGCGGGCAAACCATCTATGCCATGGTGCTCGCTGGTGTTTTCATGATACTCGCGGCTATTGCCACGGGGTTTGTGGATGATTGATGTTTTAGCTATAGCTGCAAGCCCCAAGCTACAAGCTAAAATCCAAAACGACTGCAATGTTGGTTGGCAACTACGGCATAATGTTTTATTCAGAAAGCTCCCATCACCCATCCCTAGAACGTTGCCACATCAACTTAGTTTCATGAGTTACTGGATCTGTCAATATCAGAGGATGATTAACTTGGGTTTTTTCCGATCATTGCGTTAGAATGCGCACCTCTCGAATGCGCCCTGGTATTCGTCTTCCGGTTAAACCCGCCAACACCATATCGCCAGGGAGCATTCAGCTTCCTGCTAACGCCTCAGGCGACACTCTGCAGTGTAATATCTTCAGCGGCCGAATTCAGTTCGAGCCATATTCCACTGATGCAGAGTGATTCCGGCCCAGGCGTAGAAGATTTCTTAATTATTCCGGTGGTATCTCTATGCCTGCGTTACTTGAAGTTGCCTTACTGGCCTGCGCGGTTCTTGCGCTCTTCGGCGTCATATTCGAAGAATACATCCACATCAACAAAGCCAAAACCACCCTGTTCTTTGGGTGCCTTTCCTGGCTCTTGTTGTTCATTTTTGCAGGCCCCGCCGGCCATCAGGAGGTGATGCTCGAAAAACTGGATGAAAACCTCCTGGAAATCGCGACGCTCTGGCTATTCCTGATGGCAACCATGACTTTTGTGGCCTATCTGAATGCCAAAGGATTGGTACAAAATCTCGTTCAGCGCGTTTGCCCCAGGCAAATGAGCAAGCGCAGTCTGATGGCCATGGTCGCACTCTTTGCGATGATGCTTTCCATGATCTGCGACAACGTGACAGCTACTCTTGTAACCCTCGGCCTGATTCAGTCATTCAACCTGGATAACCGCACCCGGATCAAACTGGCGGTGTTGGTGGTATTTGCGGTCAACTCCGGAGGCGTCGCGCTGATTACCGGGGACGTGACAACATTGATGATCTTCCTGGCCGGCCACATCAGCATGCTGGAGCTATTTGTTCTGGTGATGCCCGCGGTACTTGGCGTGGTTACCTTGAGCGTGATGTTCTTTCCTGGCGTCACAGGGATAGTCACCACGGATCAAATTCGTCGCAAATTCAAGCCGATGGACATCGCCATCATGCTGACATTTTTCACCACCATATTCTGTACCATGCTGTTCAACTTTATGTTCCAAGTTCCGCCGGTACTGACCTTTTTGTTCGGCCTGTCGATCATGTTTCTCCTGGGGCACTGGCTACGCACAGATCAGGAAGAACTGCGTATTCTTGAATATATTCGCCAGGTGGAATACGAAACCCTGCTGTTTTTCCTTGGAGTTTTACTGCTGGTAGGCATGCTGAAGGAAGTTGGCGTACTGGATTCCCTGGCTGCCGTTTACGAGCAAATGAGCCCACTGGCGGCCAATTATGGTGCGGGCCTGTTATCCGCATTGATTGATAACGTACCACTGACCGCGGCCTTGCTCAAAGCATCACCAGAACTTAACACATCCGAGTGGTTGGGTTTGACCTACGCAGTGGGTGTGGGTGGGTCTCTGCTCGCCATCGGGTCTGCGGCGGGTATTATTGCCATGAGCAAAGTCAAAGGGCTGACATTCGTCAGTCACATCCGCTACTTTCCACTGCTGTTGATCGCGTACAGCGTCGGATACGCGTTAACTATTACTTTGGGGCGGGCGCTGTTCTAAATCGCGCTTTGGCACAATGAAAGATTACCGTGGTGAAAGTGAGGAAAAGAATCCCGGCTCTCCTGTGAGAGCCGGGCAAGAGCACATCATTGATGTACGAGGAGCCGCAGGTTGGAGACATTACCTGCGGATTTAGCTACTGACCAATTATCAATTACCGATACCAATTACGGTTAGAACGCGAGGCACTCCACTTGTCACTCGCCTTTAACTTATAGCTTGCGGCTTGCGGCATGCAGCTCCCGCCCTATTCTTCACCTTCCGGCCGCCCAATGGTGGCCAATATACCGCCGTCAACATACACGATCTGACCCGTAACAAAATCGCTCGCTTTACTGGCAAGGAATATTGTCGCGCCCTGAAGATCATCCGGATCACCCCATTTTCCCGCCGGTGTGCGGCTGACGATAAAGTCATTCATGGGGTTGCCGGCGACACGAATCGGCGCAGTTTGACTGGTGGCGAAGTACCCAGGGCCAATGCCGTTAACCTGAATGTTGTATTTCGCCCACTCCGTCGCCATGTTGCGGGTCAGCATTTTCAAGCCGCCCTTGGCAGCGGCGTAAGCACCCACGGAGCTGCGACCCAACTCACTCATCATCGAACAGATGTTGATCACCTTGCCGCCGCCGCGTTCTACCATTTTTCTCACCACCGGGCGGGTCATGGTAAAGACGCCAGTGAGGTCAGTCTTAATCACTTCCTCCCAATCAGCCAGTGGCATTTCCAGCATTGGCACGCGCTTGATGATGCCGGCGTTGTTCACCAGGATGTCGATCGGGCCGACTTCACTTTCGATTTTTTCAACAGCCGCTTCCACATCATTTTCATCAGTGACATCAAAACGGTAACCGCGCGCGTCAATACCTTCCGCCTGATAGGTCGCAATCGCTGCGTCGATTTTTTCCTGGGATGACCGGCCATTGATCACCAGGGTTGCGCCGGCCTTGCCCAGCCCCTTGGCCATGGCCATGCCCAAACCGTGGGTTGCGCCTGTGACCAATGCAACCTTGCCTGTTAAATCGAACAATGCCTGTGACATTTTTTACTCCTCTTGCAAATACTCGTACAGGGTTTGCTTACCGGCACCCCCCGCGCTCGCTGGCACTTGTCAGCGCTTCAGTATGAATATAAACCTAGCGCAACTCGCTCGGTTTATGATGATCCATGTCGGTGTAGTCCAGGTTTTCACCGGCCATGCCCCAGATAAACGTGTAGTTGGCGGTACCAACGCCGGAGTGCATGGACCAGGGCGGCGACACTACCGCCTGTTCATTACCCATCCAGATATGCCGCGTTTCTTCGGCAGGACCCATAAAATGGCATACAGCTTGGTCCTGAGGAATATTGAAATAAAAATAGGCTTCCATACGACGGCTGTGAGTGTGAACCGGCATGGTGTTCCAGTTGCTGCCCGGCTGCAGCTCGGTCATACCCATTTGCAGTTGGCAGGTTTCTACCACGCTGTTGATCATCAACTGGTTGATACGACGTTCGTTACAGGTTTCCGATGAACCCATTTCCAGCACCTTGGCGTCGCTCATACCAATTTTTTTGGTTGGATAAGCATGGTGCGCCGGCGCCGAGTTCATATAGAACTTGGCAGGATTTTTTGGATCGGCACTGCGGAAGGTAACTTCTTTAACGCCACAGCCAATATAGAGCGCTTCCTTGGTGTCGATATCATAAGCGGTGCCGTCCACGGTAATGGTGCCTTTACCGCCAACATTAATGGCACCCAACTCCCGACGATCCAGAAAATGGTCAGCCTTTTGCTGATAGACAGGCTCCAGCGTGATGGTCTTGTTCACCGGCATAGCGCCACCCACCATGATGCGCTCGTAGTGAGTGTAGACAAACAGGGTCTCGTCGGCCTCGAAGATTTTTTCAATCAAAAAATGCTTGCGCAGTTTTGCCGTATCGTAATGTTTGAAATCATCAATATGAACGGCAAAGCGTTCCTCAATAATTTTCATTGCTGCAACCTTCTCCGTTGATTGGGTTTGAATTACTACACAAGTTTCGGGGTTCGCGAGGCTCTTAACGCCGCCCTTTAAGTGGCTTTAGCGCCGGCTCGCTCCGGGGTAGGGCTTTTCAAGACACGCCGTAAACCCATCCCTGGGGGCTCCTCGCCCGAATCCCGCGGGCCAGGGTCTTGAAAAGCCCTACCCCAAATCGAACCTCGCATGTGCACGCCTTAAGCATGGAACCACTGAACCCCGAAACCTGAGTTACTACACAAGGCCGACCCACGCCGACCACGGAATCTCGGTAAAGGCTACTCCACGTTCTTGAGCAACTTGTAGACTTCTACACCTGCCAGTATGAACGGACCTGTGCCTTTCGGGTCATTCTCATAAACCGGCTCACTCATGTAATAGTGGTAGCTTCCGTCGCGGCCATAGCCCAAACCCGCCACCAGACAGATATTGGTCAAGCTCACCTTATCATCCGGATGGACCAGAATGAACTCGTTTACCAAACCCTGGTAGGCTTGGGTGGCAACGCCTGCATAGAACTCGGGCAAGTAACCGTTGTTAACCGCCTTGGCAAAAAAGTAGGTGAACATAGATGAACCACTGGCTTCCCGGTAGTTGCCGGGGGCGTTCGGTTTGTCCATGATTTGCCACCAGGTGCCGGTTGCCGGGTCCTGATACTCTACCAACGCGGGAGCAATCTCCTTGATCATGTCGAGCAGAGGCTGACGATGCTCCACGTCCTCTTCGGGAATGTAATCCAGCACATCAACCAGAGCCATGGCCAACCAGCCGAAACCGCGCCCCCAGTAAAAGTCAGACAGCCCCGTCTGCGGGTCAGCCCAATCCTGCTGTTTTTTCTCATCCCAGGCGTGAAAATAAAGACCGGTTTTGGGATTGCGCAGATGCTTGCGCGTAATCACAAACTCCTTCACCACGTCTTCATAGCTGGCGCCGTCTTCAAACATTTGTGAGTAATGAGCGAGAAATGGCATACCCATGTAGACGCCATCCAGCCAAACCTGCCACTCGTACTTTTGCTTGTGCCAGAATGCACCGCCGGATGTGCGCGGGTGATCCTCTAACTGACTGCGCAAATGTCCTGCTGCAATTCGATATTTCTCATCGCCGGTTTCTTCATACAAACGCAGCAAGTTGCGACCTGGAGCGATGCTGTCGATATTGAAGTTGCTTTCTTTATACCGGTGAATATTGCCGTCTTCCGTAACGAAGCTGCCGGTGACCTTTTCGATGACTTCACCGTAGGATGAGCCGGGCGCGACTTTGTCCAATTCGTCATACGCCAGTGGCAAAACACCGACGATATCGTATTCAAATTTGGGCTTTCGTTCACGGTTTACGTCCCAACCGTTGTAGTGGTAACCAAGGGTCTTCCGTTCCAGCTCGGAGTCCGCCAGACTGGTCGTCCAATCAAGTACTTGGTCAGCAGATATGGGAGAGGCTTTGGCCGCCTGCGAGACCGCAGTGCTCACACGCTCCCGCGGTGCCAGGGTCAGTTTTTCCACTTCTTTTTCAAGGTAGGCGACAAACTCGTCTCGGCTGGTGATGCCATTGAGCTCTTTTTCCCACGCGGCGAGAAAATAGTAATCTACATCCTCACCGGCGGCGTTCATCACTGAAACATAGTTATGATCGTCGACCGTCTGCTCCATGCGGTCACCCTTGCGAAACAGCAGCGCCATGCCCAACTTGTCATTGTTCAGGCTTTGGGTGCCCCAGCTGGCGACGTAGGTATAGGCTTTGCCGGTAATATCGATATCGCCCTGTATCAATTCCGTCCCCGGATGTTTCACCAACCCGATAGCGATGTTCTCCAAAGGTTCGCTCAGGGTGAGACGGGTATGAACCAGACGGCTGCCGCCGTGCATGGACATGTCTGCAGTCAAGTCGAGGGTTTGCCCCGCTATCTGCCAATCTTTATAGGTTATCTGTATTGCGGAATAGAGGTTGCCATTGTCGATGACACGCGCATCCCAGCCTTCAACATCGGAAACCAGTTGCACCGCATCGCCAGTCCAGTAGCCGTAGCCGCCGGCACCAAGAGAGCTGCCAACCTTGAGAATGTCCATACCCCAATGGGACAGTTCATGATACGAATCAAAGCCATCATGCCCGATATTCTGCAGCACCATGTCGTGGGTGGTTTTGCCAAAGATGTCGAAACCATTGCGCTCATCCAGATAAATGCGGTAGCCCACTTTGTCGGATTCAATGCCAGGGCCTTCATAGCGGATATACCAGGAGTGGTCCGTGTGTTGATCCGGCGGCGTGAGCTGCTCAACGTTTTTAAATTCGCCGCCGACATATTCCTGCAAATCCGGGTTTTTCTTGCGGGGTTGCCAGTGGCCGCCCACGCGATGGGACAGTTCCGCCTGAGTCAGTTTGGGTGCGGTAGCTTCACGAGCATCGCTATTGATAATGACCAGTTCCCGCGTCTGTGCCGGCGCATAATCCACCAGTACGAAGATGCCGTCGTTCTCACCATCGCCGCTGCGG
Source organism: uncultured Cellvibrionaceae bacterium (assembly GCA_964419935.1). Classification (GTDB taxonomy): domain Bacteria; phylum Pseudomonadota; class Gammaproteobacteria; order Pseudomonadales; family Cellvibrionaceae; genus CAYQQJ01. The sequence goes on along the minus strand of CAYQQJ010000002.1, from coordinate 10,590 downwards.
TCGATGATCTGGCTGGGAACCAGTTTGCCATCAAGTTCGATTCCCAGGTTTTCGGCTTCATTCGCTTCAATACCAAGATCATAAAAACTGACGTAATACGGCTGCTGAGTCCGTTCGAACCCGGACGGGTTACTCAGTTCGATCTGAGCGACCGGAGCGCGTACGGGCGCCGGTGATGACTGGTCGCGCCCGCTGGTACTCTGCTCGCAACCGAACAATGCAACCAAAGCCAAACCGGCTATCGCCTGCATTCGCAAAGAATTTCTCATATCAATCACCCGCGTTGAATTCAAATTTTCTGTGATATTTTTATCCGTCTCGGTCGTCCGTACCCAAAATCACCGCAACCTGCAAGGCTGTTGCCGTTGGGTTCTACTCTTTAAAAAGCCACCGCTCAGCAAAGAAGGAAGCGACTGTTTAAAAAGGTCTCCGGTAATAACATAAAAGGGGACACCGCTCCCGCGGTGCCCTCTCTGGAATCTACCGGAGACAACTTGTCTTGATACTGTACTGGTGCCTTAGTACTTGTATTGCACGCCCAGGTAATACTGCCGTCCGGTTTCGTGGTAGTAGGAAAGACGATTACCGCTGGCGTCGACCCATTTGTCATCCACTTCGTTGGTCAAGTTCAATCCTTCGAGGCTCACAGATATCTGATCAGTGAATTGATAAGACACAGAAGCATCAACGTTGGTGGTCGGGTTGGTGCCTTCGCGGTCGTTGTTGTTGCGACCGAGGGCGTTATCCAGATAGCCCGCGCGGTTTACCCTGGAGATACGCGCACTCAGCTTGTCGTTTTCATAGTACAAGGTGGCACTGGATGTATCTTCCGACAGTCCAGTCAGGTCGCGAGTAGCTTGCACTTGACCGTCGGCATTCAGGTAATCCATCTGCGCCTTCACGTAGGTGAAGTTACCGATGAAGCCGAAGTTGCTCCACATACCCGGCAGGAAGGTAAAAGGCTGCTGATAAGACACTTCAAAACCGTACAGGTCACCACCGGGGCCATTCAGCGGGCTGGTGATATCCCATTCCTGATTTTCATCACAGCCGGAAGCGCCACCGTAGCCAGGACCCGCTTCACAGGCATCAATCGCCGCCTGAACCGGCAGTCCGGTTTCAGTGAAGAGCTTGGTTTCACGCAAGGTCTGCACGTGGCTGTCGATATCTTTGTGGAACACGGCGAAGCTCATCATTGCCTCTTCGTCGAAGTACAACTCAACACCCAGGTCATAGGTCTTCGCGCGTGTGGGCTCCAGCGTTGGGTTGCCCCCGCTGACAGAGCGGCTGCCACCGGATGCAGATACCGATACGTTGGGGCGAATACTGCCCAAGCCGGCACGGGCCATCACTTCTGCGTAGCTGGCGCGAATCAGGACATCGTCCATGACTTCAAACACGAGGTTCATCGACGGCAGGGTCTCGGAGTAGTCGTGTTCGGCGGTGATCAGTTCGTCTACGTCACCCAGTGTTGCCCAAGCGGTTGAGGTTTGGTCGGTTTTCACATGACGCACACCAACATCACCGCGTACAGGTACATCGCCAATCATGGTGTCGAATACCAGCTGCGCGAAAATACCCATGGTCTCTTCTTCCGCTGAGTAGTTGTCGGCGCGACGGTTTTCCGGACTAACCGCAAAGTCGCCCGAGTTACTGTAAATGTCGTAAGCCGCATCAATGGCCGCCAGATCTGGCACGGCCCAAGGGTTATTCGAGCCAAGTCCAGAGTTGAAGCCTTTCATGGTATCGGAGTTAAGCACCACGCCAGCAGCGTTGCCCTCGGAAGCACGACGCGCCTCATAGGTCACGAACTCGTAATTCTTGTAATTCACGCCACCTTTGAGCGTAATGCTGTTGTTCAGATCGAACGCCAGATCAATCTCGCCGGAATCGAAGGTATTTTCCGCGCCCAGTGGACGCAAACGCACGCTATTGGTATCCCAGCCTTCGACATCCGATACCGCATCATCAAACGTCAATACCGGACTCTCACGGTTGCTGCCGCTGTAGTCATACGCGAAGTCGAGGCCGTCTTTTTGCGCAACTATGGTGGTTTGCACCGGGTTGTCGAATTCCGACTTGGCCTGGCCAACCATCGCATTCAAACGCAGACGATCGGTAAATTCATGGCTGCCGCGCAAAGTAAACTGAGTGAAGTCCGTGGTGAGTTCATCCATACGGTTTTCCGAACGCACTGTGGTATTCTCGAATGCTGCAGCAGTCACTGTATTGGTGTTGTCGAGCGTGTAATCCAGCACATTCATGCCGCCGGCAATGCCAGTATTATTTAGGATTCCCTGCATGAATACTTCGTTGCGCGTCGCGTCGAGGTTCGCGTACAACATATCCAGACTGAGTTCAGTGGCATCGGATGGGCGGAACTGCAGGGAGCCTGCTACGCCGAGACGGTCAAGATCGTGGCTGTAGGAATCATAGCGCGGCAATCGCGGGCGGAAGCCTTCGTTGACCGGGTGAGTCTCATCAATGGCCGCGCCCTGATAAAAGCCAAAATCGTTGGAGTTGTCCCAGCGCACCGTACTTGCGCCCAGGTCGCTGATACTGCGCCCGGAATAGGATACCGAGAGCAATGCGCCTATGGTGTCATCGGCGAAGGTGTTACTAACTAAAAAGGAGGCCTTTGGATCAATGTCTTCGGACAGGTCGTTGTAACCGGCTTGCGCTGATGCGGCAAAAGTGAAGCCGTCATAATCGAATGGCTGGGCGGCTTTCAGATCCACTGTGGCACCGAGCGAGCCCTCTTCCACATCTGCCGAGGCGGTTTTGCGGACGGTCAGCGAGCTGAACAGTTCAGAGGCAAAAGTATTGAAGTCAAAGCCGCGGCCGCGGTTGGCACCGCCGATGGCGTCGGTACCACCGCCAGTGGCGAGCGCCTCCATTCCGTTAATGCGAACGCGGGTAAACTGGGGACCCAGGCCACGCACCGATATATTGCGACCTTCACCAGCGGCACGGGTGATAGCTACGCCCGGAATGCGCTGCAGGGATTCCGCGAGGTTCAAGTCGGGGAAGCTGGCAATATCATCGGCGACGATGGCGTCGACCGAACCAGCGGCATTGCGTTTTAAGTTCAACGCGTTCGCCAAGCTGTCACGGAAGCTTCCAGTTACCACTACCTCTTCCAGTACGGCACCTGCATTGTCGTCCACCTGAGCCTGCGCCGCAATTGGCAAGACCAGTGTCATAACCAAAGCCAGCGGCTTCATTTTGAAACTGTTCATTGAGTTCTCTCCTCCACAATTCTTTTTTATTGGCAACCGGCAGCGGTTATGACTGCGAGCGCCGCTTCAGTGTTCATTGTTATTCAACACCCTGCACTGGAAGTACCGAGTATGGATCACTCGCCCCCGAGGCTGCCACTGCGTATTTCTATGCGCTTGGACTGACCCTTTGCAGAAATGCAGACCAATACTGGCACATGTTGACTGACCAGACAACATCTTTGGCTGACCAATATGGTCAGCCAAAGATGATTTGGGCGGCAAACGCCCGAATGATCGGGCTTTAATGGAGGATCGGAAATAAAAGAAAGATTTTAATTCGTTATTATTTTAAGCGAATGCGCGGCACAAACGGTTAAAGGTCGAACTCCTGTCCGTTAATGACGACATTGCGGGCCACGAAGTCCTCGACATATTCGATCACGCCCGGGTCGCCCGCCAGGTGGAAGATGGCGTTCACAATGCGGAAATCCGTGATTGGCGCTCGCTCGAAACCGCGAATTTGAAACACGCTCTGCGCTTTATGGCACACCAGGTCGCGAATCTCGATGTCACGCACCGTCGGGTCGAATTCGCCGGCGTCACCCTCCTCATAGTGAAAATTAACCACGATGGCGTCCTTGACCTCGCCGATACTGATATTGCGATAGCGCAAATGCTTAATCGTACCACCGCGTACGGAGTTGGTCTTGATGCGTATGCCCCGCTCAAGGTCCGGGCTGCTCATCTCGCAGTTTTCGACAAAAATATTGCGTGCGCCGCCGGAAATTTCACTGCCAATCACCACGCCGCCGTGACCGGCGCGCATCTGACAGTTAGCAATCACCATATTTTCAGCTGGCCGATTGATGCGCCGACCATCAGAATTGCGCCCGGATTTAATGGCGATACAGTCATCGCCGGTATCGAAGTAACAGTGCTCAATCACCACATTCTTGCAGGACTCGGGGTCACAGCCGTCGGAGTTGGGTCCCAGGCTTTCCATGGTCACTCGGCGCACGGTGACGTTTTCACAAAGTACCGGGTTAAGAAGCCAAAAGGGTGCGCGAACAATTTTGACATCTTCAATCAGGACGTTTTCACACAGGTACGGCTGCACAAACGGCGGGCGAAAATAAAAGCCTTCACTGTAATGACGCCGCTCTGGCGGTACGCCAGCGGCCACGTCCCGCATCAATTGGTCGCGCCCGGCATCCTGACTCGGGTGACCTTCCACACCCCACTCCTCGTTACCTTTCCACGGCCACCAGGTCGTGCGATCGGCCTGACCATCCAGTTCGCCCTTGCCGGTGATGGCAATGTTTTTCTGCTTGTAGGCGTATATCAACGGCGAATAACCCATAAACTCCATGCCTTCCCAGCGTGTAAAGACCGCCGGCAGATAATGGCTTGCGTCCGTATGGAAGCGAATCTTCGCACCTTCACTGATATGCAGATCAATGTTGGATTTCAAATGAATCGGGCCGCTCAGGTAGTCGCCTTCAGCGACCAGAACGCGGCCGCCGCCCGCTGTGGCACAAGCATCAATGGCCGCAACAAACGCAGCCGTGTTGTCGGTCTTCCCGTCCCCCACCGCACCAAATTCGCGGATATCAAACACCCGCTCGGGAAACTGTGGCACCAGGGTCATGCCGCGTATTTCGTCGGCCATCTGCCAGTCCAGAGTATGCTGCTGCAGATCCATGGCGGCATTGTCGTTGCGGGTCGCACAACCCTGAGCCCCGAGGATACTGTAACCGGCTGCACCGCCGGCGACGGAGGTCAGAAAGGTGCGACGACTGATGGATTTCATAAATGGCTCCTCGAACGTTTTTATTCATGACTGGTTATTCAATGGGCAATTCAACCTGGCGCTCTTTACCCCTCATCCCGCCTGGGACAACCGCGAACCGCGCAAACAGAACCATAGACCCCGGCGACAACGCTTGGTTTAGCTCTGGCACTTCGGTGACTCGCAGCGCAGGTAAAAGCGATCTTCCAGTTGGCCAGACCACATTACATCATTAGGTATGACATGTCATGAGTAAAAGGTCATACGACGCGCCGGGTTCGATATCCGGGGCGAAAAAGAAAAGACCATCAGAACTGGTAAGGCGTGAGATCGCGGCTGCAAGAAGCGCCGCCGCGAAAGGATAGAGGGGGTTTGGACGTGAAACGGCAATTAGCGGCGGGAAAAACGTTCGCGGTCGCGTTTGACTTTGCGGCGGGCTTCTTCAACAGCTTCGGCTTCCGTCGCGTCGAGCATCTGCGTAATGACGCGCGTCAGGTGGTCGCGCATGGCCGCTGTCGCCGCTTTCGGATCACGTCGCTCAATCGCTTCCACGATCGCCTCGTGCTCGCTGATTTGTGGACGGGAGCCCGCCATACGCACTTTTTCCAGAATGCGTGTGGAAATGGAGGAGCTGTTGCGCAACTGCCACAGGTGCTCACAAACGGACACCACGGCTTCGTTATGGGTCGCCTTGGCGATAATCAGATGAAAACGCTCATCGGCGGCCTCCTTGGCAGAGCGATCTTCGTTTTCACGAATCATGTCAGCCAATGCCGCACGCAACTCCTCGAGTTCGTCGTCAGTAATATGAGCCGCCGCGAGGCCGGCCGCCTCGCCTTCGAACAGGATGCGCGCCTCCAAAATCTCGAAGGGGCCGAGGTCGCGCTCGGTGGCGTTGAATGAGCCCGAGCCTCCGGCGGTGACGTAGACGCCGGAACCACCCTTCACCTCGACGCACCCGGCAAGTTCAAGAGCAATAATGGCTTCGCGAATAGTTGGCCGACTGACATTGAACCTTTCGGCCAACTTGCGCTCGGCCGGCAACCGCGAACCCTCGGGAAACTCGCCAGCCGAGATCACTTCAGCCAACTGCTCAGCAACGCGATGATAGAGTCGACCGCCGCGCCCGCTGATTTCGATACCTGTAAGACTCATTATTATTCTACCTACTACATATAAAGGGACGGAAAAGGTGCATAGCGGAATGTTACCAGACCGGATAGACAGCCACAAGGCGGCATCCATGCCACACAGCCTTACCAAAAACTCAATTGCGGTCTTACCAATAAGATGCTAAATTAAACCAACCTAATTTCTTTCGGTGAAGCCCATCCATTGCTTCAACGAAAACACCTTTTCACGTTGCCAGCGACACAGGTCGAGCGGTACGGACGAACTGAGGAAGCCCTAGTGAGCAATGTTATTCACCTGCACGAACAGGACAATGTCGCAGTACTGCTGGTGACGGCAACGCGTGGTGTGCATCTGTCGGTTGGCGAGCGCAAAGTGACGGTGCAGAGCGATATCCCCGCGATGCATAAAATGGCCGTCGCTACCATCAGGCGGGGTGAGCCCATTCTCAAATATGGACAGTTCATCGGGTTTGCCAAAGACGACATCGCGCCGGGTGAACATGTTCACAGCCACAACTGCGTCGTCGGCGATTACGCAAAGGATTACGGTTTCTGCCGCCACGCCCGCCCGACGGATTTTGTGCCACTTGAACAGCGTGCGAGCTTTCAAGGCTACCGAAGACCGAATGGCAAGTTCGGTACGCGCAATTTTATAGCAATACTCACCACGGTTAACTGCTCTGCCACCGTAGCCAAGAATATTGCCGCGCATTTCAATTACCCAGGCGCCCTGGATGCTTATCCCAATGTCGACGGCGTTGTCGCCTTCACACATGAAACCGGTTGCGGAATGCGCGCCGAGGGCGAGGGCTATGAAACTCTGCGTCGCACATTCGATGGCTACGCGCGCCACCCGAATTTTGGCGGCGTGCTTATGATCGGCCTGGGCTGTGAGACCATGCAGGTAGAACGCATTCTGGAGGAAAGCGGACTAGCCAATGGTGACAATTTTCAATCGTTCACCATTCAGGAAACCGGCGGCACCCGCGCATCCATTGAGCGCGGCGTAGCCCAGGTCCGGGCCATGTTGCCGCGCATCAATAACTGCCAAAGAGAAACTGCGCCGGCCAGCGAGCTGGTTCTGGCAGTTCAGTGCGGTGGGTCCGACGCTTTTTCGGGTATTACCGCCAACCCGGCACTGGGCGTGGCCGGAGATATCCTGGTGCGCCACGGCGGCACCGTGATCTATTCAGAAACCCCGGAAATCTATGGCGCCGAGCACTTGCTGACACAGCGCTCAAAAACACCGGAGATCGCCGAGCAATTGCTGGAGCGTATTCGCTGGTGGGAGGACTATACCCACCGCAATGGCTTTGAGTTGAATAACAACCCGTCGCCGGGCAATAAGGTGGGCGGTTTGACCACGATCATGGAAAAATCCCTCGGTGCCCAGGCCAAGAGCGGCTCAACTACCATGACCGCAGTTTATCTCTACGCCGAGCAGGTAACGGAAAAAGGCCTGGTATTCATGGACAGTCCCGGATTCGATCCGGTCTCCGTCACCGGCCAGGTGGCCTCCGGTGCAAATGTGGTGTGTTTCACTACCGGACGCGGCTCCGCATTCGGATTCAAGCCGGTACCGAGCATCAAGCTGGCCAGCAATACCGAGCTTTATGAGCACATGAAAGAGGACGTCGACATCAACTGCGGCAGCATTCTGAGCGGTGAACACAGTGTCGCCAGCTGCGGCGAAGAGATTTTCCAGCGAGTGCTGGCCATTGCGTCCGGCGAGCACAGCAAAAGTGAAGACCTCGGCTACGGAGATAACGAGTTCAACCCGTGGAAGATCGGCGCGGTGGTTTAGCGCCAGCGAGAGTTGGATGGCCGAGCGAACCCGCAAAAACCGCACACAGGCCAAGCAAACAGAATTATACAAAGCGCCAGATACATTGCGCGTATAACAAGTAATTTAATTGATTAGGTCTACCAGTTGGTGCAGTATCGTTACACATTACCGTATTACCCGTGCGTGACTCGACACCACCGCGCCTGCCCGGGCATGAAGAGCGGGCAACAGACCCGCATAGCCCTATGACAAAAACATCTAACACAATCTATACCTGACACTTAAACTGACGCGATTAACTGACGCTTTAAGTGATACCTAAAAACAACCACGCCTCAAACCGGCAGAGACCGGAACGGGCGAAAATGATAACCACTGACGGGGAGTCGTCTATGAAAATAGCCATACCCAGGGAGCGCCGCGCCCATGAACGCCGGGTTGCCGCTACACCGGACACCGTAAAGAAATACAGCAGCTTGGGGTTTTCGGTCGCCATCGAATCCGGTGCGGGCGTTGCCAGTCGCTTCAGCGACGATGAGTACGCTGCTGCGGGTGCCGATATTGTTACGGATCTGACCACACTACTGGCCGATGCGGATGTCGTGCTCAAGGTTCAGCGCCCATTGCTTGCGGGCGAAGGCGAGGTCGATGAGCTGGGCCTGATGAAAAAGGGCGCACTGCTCATTTCCGTGCTGTCACCCTACGGCGCGCCGGAAAGCGTGAAAGCCTACGCCGATGCCGGTATTACGGCTTTTGCCATGGAATTTGTGCCACGCATTACCCGCGCACAAAGCATGGATGTCCTCAGTTCGCAAAGTAACCTCGCCGGCTATCGCGCCGTGTTGGACGCGGCCCATGAATATGACCGCGCCATGCCGATGATGATGACCGCCGCCGGTACTGTAGCCCCGGCACGGGTATTCGTGATGGGTGCGGGTGTGGCTGGACTGCAGGCCATCGCCACTGCCAAGCGTCTCGGAGCCATTGTGTCGGCAACCGACGTGCGCCCCGTGGCGAAAGAGCAGGTGGAGAGCCTGGGTGGCAAGTTCATCATGGTGGAATCCGAGGAAGTGAAGGACGCGGAAACCGCCGGCGGCTACGCCAAGGAAATGAGCGAAGACTACAAGCGCAAACAAGCGGAACTGGTTGCGGAAACACTCAAGAAGCAGGACATCGCAATTTGTACGGCTCTGATTCCCGGGCGCAAAGCGCCCACTCTCATCAACGATGAAATGGTCTACAGCATGCGGCCCGGTTCCGTGATTGTGGATTTGGCGGTGGAACAAGGCGGCAACTGCACACTGTCCAAACCCGGCGAGATTGTCGAGGTCAACGGCGTGCGCATTATTGGTCATTTGAATGTACCCAGCCGTCTGTCTGCCGACGCCAGCAGTCTCTACTCCAAGAACCTGCTTAACTTCCTCACCCCGATGGTGGATGTGGAAAATAAACAACTGAAGATCGATTGGGAAGACCAGATTCTGGCCGACTCCAACCTGACCCGCGATGGTCAGATCGTTCACTCAGCCTTTCAACCACAGGCGTAACCAAGGGGAGAAAGCTCAATGGAATCGCAATTTATCTCGCAATTATCCATCTTCGTGTTGGCCATCTTTGTCGGCTACTACGTGGTATGGAGCGTAACACCCGCACTGCACACGCCACTGATGGCGGTTACCAACGCCATTTCCAGTGTCATCATCGTCGGCGCCGTGGTTGCCGTTGGTTCTGTGGATATGAGCCTGTCGAAGTCACTGGGCTTTGTGGCCATGATTCTGGCGGCAATCAATATCTTTGGCGGCTTTGCCGTAACCCAGCGCATGCTGGCCATGTACAAAAAGAAGAAGTAAGCGGGGGCACTTATGACATTTATGGAAAACCTGACGTCGCTGGCCTATCTGGTCGCGGCTGTATTGTTCATACTCGCCCTGCGCGGTCTTTCCTCACCGGAAACCTCGCGGCGCGGTAATTTCATGGGCATGCTGGGCATGCTGATTGCGGTAGCAACCACCATTCTCAGCCCCGAAGTGACCTCCTACGGCTGGATTGCTATTGCGTTGGCGATAGGCGCGGCAATTGGTATTACCATCGCTGCGCGCATCCCCATGACGGCGATGCCGCAACTGGTTGCCGGCTTTCACAGCCTGGTGGGTATGGCGGCCGTGCTGGTAGCCGGTGCGGCTTTCAGCAATCCGGCCGCGTTTCATCTGCTCACCGCCGATGGCAGCATCTTCGTTCCCAGCCGTATCGAAATGGGTCTGGGTATTATCGTGGGTGCCATCACCTTCTCCGGTTCCGTGATTGCCTTCACCAAGCTCCAGGGTCTGGTCTCCGGTGCGCCAATCTCGTTTTCCGGTCAGCATCTGGTCAACGCACTCTTCGCCCTGGTGATCCTCGGCCTGCTGGTGTATTTCTGCATCGACCAATCGCCCTGGGTATTCTGGACCATGACCGCCCTGGCTTTCGTTATCGGCGTGCTGATCATCATCCCGATCGGCGGTGCCGATATGCCGGTGGTAGTGTCCATGCTCAACTCCTACTCGGGCTGGGCAGCAGCGGGTATCGGCTTTACCCTGCATAACGACGCTTTGATCGTGACCGGTGCCCTGGTGGGCTCCTCCGGTGCCATTCTGTCCTACATCATGTGCAAGGCGATGAACC
>CAYQQJ010000001.1:0-234441 GCA_964419935.1 uncultured Cellvibrionaceae bacterium | reverse complement strand
CGCATTGCGACGCCGTTTAGGAGGGGGGGAGGAGACCATCCCATCGACCTACGGTCCCCTCCACTGCTTACCACTCACCGCCCGCTCAATTTGCGTGACTATCAGGTGCTGCACCAAAAAGCAGGCAATTGCCATGGGCACCCAGGCTACGATGATCCAGCCGAATAACCTGGGCGCCAGCATCATGGTCGACATCAACGAATCCTGGTAGTAGAAAAACCAAGGATTGTCCGCCGGAAAGATCCAGATGTGCAGCAGGTTAAAGAGCTCAACGGGACCGACGGCGAACACGACAACACCCGCAAGCAAAAATACGCCACCGATAGCAGCCAATTGATATCTGAGTTTTGGTAGCGAAAACCTGTGCAGAACGATACCGAGGCATGACAGTGCCCAGAGAAGGAGCACCAATCCGCTGACCCATTTCAGTGTATCGATCAGGTTGGCGACATCCTTCAAGTGACCAATTTCAGGCGCGCGCAGCAAGGTTTGCGGCTGATCCACGGTCGGGCTCTGGTAGGCAATTGACGCCAGCCCCCTGCCACCATTGTGAATGGCCTGATTGATCTCACCAAATAGCCGCACACGGGTTGTCCGGCTGGTATCCGCAAAGCCGGTTCGGTAACGGTTCTGCGGACCGTACTCTTCAATACCCTCGGCTATGCCCACCTGGTCATGCCAAAAACCGTAGAAGAAATTGCACTGCGCCAGCACCAGCCAAGTCAAGAAAAAGGCCGTCAACAGTCCGCTGAGGGCGTGACACAGAATGAAGCCGGTTTTTTTAGCAGTCACACCATCTCCGGAAGTTTCGCTGTTTCCAAACCATACTAGGGAACCTCTGATCAAGTCCCTGTGGTCTCTGCGCAATCTGGCGCGAGGCAATCTCAAGGCGGCAATCGCAGCTTATGGCCGTAGCCCTTAGTAAGATTGCCAACGCCGAGAGTGCCCGCGCCAGGCAGCGCCCTTCGGGGCTTGCAGGAATTCTCGCTGGCGGCGTTGCGCTCATTCGACGGGCAACCAGCCCGACTCAGTCGCGCGCCTTGCCAGCAAAAATTCCTGTAAGCCAGAGACCGCAGGGACTTAATCAGAGGTTCCCTAGGTTACCACCACAGCCCCCCTTTAGATGACACTGACCGGTGGTAGTACGTGTAAGAATACAACATTCTTCAACGCTTTATCTTGCGAGGCTAAGCGACTAGACATGAAATGTGCCTTGCATCGCCAACGGATTCCTGGCTAAAGAGGCTTTGGAATCGCGGTTATCTCTCCAATCTTCCAATCCATCACTACAGGTTCATTTAACTATTGCTTAAAAGCGTCGCGTTGTTCAATATGCGGCCATCTGACAGCTGCGCGTGCCTGCGCGGCCAACATACAACATTAACCCTTCGACCAACGAACCGGCCACACCGTCATACCAGCCAGTGTTCGTTCGTGTATTCAGGGCTTTCCCGCACTGAGTTCAAGAAACGCATTATTCAAAGGTGAAGTAATGAAGGTAGGCATTTTGTCCCGCAGTAAAAGCTTGTACTCCACCAACCGGCTTGTGGAGGCAGCCAGGGAACGTGGGCACGAGCCCCAAGTGATTGACGTACTCAAGTGTTATATGAACATCACCGCCAATGATCCAACGGTCTATTTCAAGGACAAGGGTGACGCTGAGAAACTGCAACTGGACGCATTGATTCCACGCATTGGCGCCAGTGTCACCACATACGGCTGCGCGGTACTGCGACAGTTCGAGGTGGGCGGCATCTACTCCATTAACGAGTCCATCGCTATTGTCCGCTCCCGCGACAAGTTGCGCGCACATCAGTTGCTCGCCCGGAAAGGTGTTGGTCAGCCAATTACCAGTTATGCCCACTCCGCAGATGCGACCGCAGACTTGATTGCCTCCGTGGGTGGCGCACCCTTGATCGTCAAGGTCATTGAAAGCACCCATGGCAACGGTGTGATTTTGGCGGAGACCAACAAAGCGGCCGAAAGCCTGATCAACGCATTCCGCGGCCTGAAAGCAGATTTTCTGGTACAGGAATTCATCGAGGAATCCGGCGGGTCGGACATCCGCTGCTTTGTTATTGGTGACAAGGTGATTGCCTCCATGCAGCGCTCGGCCCAGCCCGGAGAGTTTCGGTCAAACCTGCACCGCGGCGGGACTGCGAAGGTGGTCAAGCTGCGACCCGAGGAACGCCAACTCGCTGTGCGCGCAGCCCAAGTCATGGGGTTGGATGTTGCCGGTGTGGATTTGATCCGCTCCAACCATGGGCCACTGGTGTTGGAAGTGAACTCATCACCGGGTTTGGAAGGTATAGAAGCGGCAACCGGCAAGGATATCGCCGGTGCCATTATTGATTATGTCGAAAAGGATATGAAGAAAGGTCCCAACAAGCCTCGTGGTAAGGGCTGAGATCTGACGGTGCAGGAGTCTCCTACGCCTTTCCCTGTTAATTACCCTCTCCTGCCGACAATACGACTCATGATCAGTAAACCTGCGACAGCCATCGGCTGCTGCAGGTTTTCCTATTAGAATTTCGCGGCATTGATCCACAAGTGTACGCCGATACTGGCGAAATAACCCAAGGCAATGGCCGGCGCCCAACGCAAGTGACCAAGGAATGTATACATTCCACGAGCCTGCCCCATTAGCGCTACACCCGCGGCGGAACCAATAGACAACAGACTTCCCCCAACCCCAGCGGTGAGAGTAATCAGCAACCAGTTACCATGGGACATATCAGGATCCATGGTCAACACAGCGAACATGACTGGAATGTTGTCCACTACCGCCGACAGCATGCCGATCACGATATTGGCGTAGGTCGCGTTCCAGTTACCGTAAAGGACCTCTGACACCATCGACAGATAGCCCAGGAAACCGAGGCCGCCCACACATACGACAACCCCGTAAAAGAACAATAAGGTATCCCATTCCGCGCGAGCCACCGGCGCAAAAACATCAAATGGCACTACGCCGCCCAAGCGCTCAAGCGCCTGCTGATCCCCTGCCTGTTCGGCTTTGGCACGCTTGCGCGCCAGTGACCCCGGCAGGGTACGACGCAGAAAATAGCCGAAAAACTGCAGGTAGCCCAGGCCCGTCATCATCCCCAGTACCGGGGGGAGATTCAGGAAAGTATGAAATAGCACTGCGGTGACAATGGTCAGCAAGAACAGAGTAACAATTCGCAGGGCACCGCGTTTAAGCTCAACTTCTTCAAAGACGGAACTGGGCTTGCGGTTCTCAATAAAGAAATTCATGATCAGAGCCGGCACAGCAAAATTCACCACTGACGGGACAAACAGAACCAGGAACTCCTGGAATTCCAGCACGCCAGCCTGCCATACCATTAGTGTTGTGATATCACCGAAGGGGCTGAAAGCACCGCCGGCGTTAGCGGCAACAACAATGTTAACGCAGCAGAGATTGACGAAACGGGGATCATCTTCGGCAACTTTCACTATAACCGCACACATCAACAATGCGGTTGTCATGTTGTCGGCAATAGGTGAAATGAAAAATGAGAGAATACCGGTGAGCCAGAACAAGGTCCGGTAATTGAATCCCTTGCGAACCATCCAGGCGCGCAATGCGTCGAATACCCGTCGCTCTTCCAGCGCGTTGATGTAGGTCATGGCAACCAACAGGAACAACATCAGCTCGGCAAATTCCAGCAGCGTGTGCCGAAATGCTTCTTCGGATTCATGACCCAGGCCAGCATTGGTATACACCCAGCCTATAAGCGCCCAAATAATACCAGCTGCAACCAGAACGGGTTTGGACTTGCGCATGTGAAGTTTTTCTTCAGCCATGACCAATGCGTAGGCCAGCACGAAAATGAACAGCGCAAAATAGCCGACCCCGGATGCAGTCAAACTGATTTCGCCGGTGGCGGCGAATAGGTGCGGGCTGAGAAAACTGAGCATCGTGCCCAGTAAGGAGATGAGCAAAATGTTTTTAGATGGCATGAGAATTGTCCGAACGATGAAATAAATTCTTGGCGGCGCTATTAATCATTGTGCGCTTTTGTTGCAGGCCTTGGCGGAGACTATCGCTACTAACCTTGGGCGGCGGCATTATACCCCCCCTGCCATTGCTTTTGACAAATGTTGCCATACCAACATATTCATGACAGGGTAACATTCAGGCGACATCAACCCATCGTTCTGATCGGGCGCTGGCAAAAGCGGCATCAATCACTTTCATGTTATTGAGTCCGTCATCCAGTGGCAGTGGCGCAGGTTTCCCATTGAAGATTGCCTCCGCAAAAGCGTCCACCATGTCCATGTAGTGATCGCCTCCGTCAAACTCGCGGACGTCGGCAATTTTGTTGCGCGTGACAGTGACTCGGCTTGGCTCGTCCTGTAGCCGCGTGAATGGGCTTTCGATATAGATGCTGCCATGCTCACCGTTGGCGATAACAAACTGGGATGCCTCGACCTGTGTTGCGCAGCTGAAGGTTGCTAGCCCATCGGCAAACTCCAGCATACCGGAAGCAATCACATCCACATCAAAATCCGGATGTTTGACGATTTTGGTGCTGACTCTGAGCGGCTCGGTATTGAACAACAAGCGCGCTGCTGAAACGCCGTACACGCCAATATCCATCAAACCACCGCCGCCCATTTCGGGTTTATTACGAATGTTGTTCGGTTCGTCCTTGCAGTAAGTGAACTGGGCGTGAACCGTGCGGATGCGCCCCAGTGATTGTTCACGAATCATGTCCGCGACATTGACCCACTGCGGATGGAAGCGATACATGAAACCTTCCATCACGTTCAGGTGGGGATAGCCTTGTGCGGCGGAAATCAGTGCTTGCACCTCGGCCGCATTGAGGCCAACCGGTTTTTCGCATAGAACGTGCTTTCCCGCTTCCAGTGCCTTTATCGTTAAGGGCACATGCAAGTGGTTAGGCAATGGGTTGTAAATGGCATCAACGGTGGGATCACTCAAAAGTTGCGCGTAGGATCCGTAGACTTGGGGGATATCCAATTGTCTGCCAACCGTTTGCGCTGTGGACAGATCCCGAGATGCTATAGCAACCACTTCATTCGCATCACTGGCCTGCAAGGCTGGAATTACAAAAGTTCGTCCGATTTTTGCTGTACTCAGGATACCCCAACGTAATTTTTTCATGTCGTCCTCTAAGCTATACCCACTCCGCTGCTCCGATAAGCAACACCCACATCAAAAACTGCGGCCCATGGTAAGGCATGACCACAGGATATGAAACTGGTGCAATTTTCGGACGTGAAACCTGTTGAAATGGAGCAGCTTA
Source organism: uncultured Cellvibrionaceae bacterium (assembly GCA_964419935.1). GTDB lineage: Bacteria > Pseudomonadota > Gammaproteobacteria > Pseudomonadales > Cellvibrionaceae > CAYQQJ01. The sequence continues at coordinate 229,168 of CAYQQJ010000001.1, read as the reverse complement.
TGTGCCGCAGGTGCGCTATGTTCGCATCGATTTTTATCTGCGGAGGCGTGTCGAGACCGAGTGCGCTTCACATGGAATTGGCAGTTGGTGGGCTGAACGACAATGCGATTCGGTTATTGCGTTGCGCAAAACTGTTCCAGTGAGCTGCTTTGAGATTTGGCATGGGCGTCGGGTAAAAATACAGCGGGTCGCTCAGCCCGCGAGAGTGCAGCTGCATATCCAGTTTATTCTGAGCCAGTGCTGGCTGGGTTTGCATAAAGCTGACGAAACCGAGGGACAAATGATCCTCTACGGGAAAATCGATATCGAGATCTGACAAGAGAGTGCAATCTGCCATGGAGGCGGAGGCATCCGGCAACGCCAATTCGCCATTCTCTGCGCGCACCACACAGAAGTTACCGAAGTGCAAATCCACGAATAGCGTGCCTCGGTATTGTGCAGCCGCGAGTAGGTTCAACAACTGAGCGAATTCGCCGGTGCGTTCATCCGCCAACGCGGGGCGTCCGAACTCAAATGCCGGATCGAGGCTCATGGCCCAGCTCACGGCCTCCAGCAACAGCGTGTCATTGGTCGTTGCCGAACTCGCGCCTGCTGGTGTAGTCGCGGGAATAGCTGCAGCTGCGCTCATCGAGGCACGAGGGTCATCCAGCTCCTGCAACAGATTGCCATGTTCTTCGGTCATGGCGGCGAGACGATCAAGGTTGCGCGCAAGTTCGCGCTGAATCTTGCCAGCCGACACGACCTGGTAAGCAACCAACAGCAAACCCAACAGAATCAACGTTGAGAAAAACAAGCTGGCACCTGATCCCTCTCTTGTTTCAGGGACGGGCGCAATGTCGTCCGCCTCCGGCGACGTTTTGGCGGCGGCGAGACGATCTTCGATATCGCCGGACAAGCGCCGCACAATGAACTTGGTGCTGTCGGCAACCTGTTGGCGCACATCGGCGATATGAATCTCGAACAGCCGCGCCACCTGGTTGCGCACGGCGTAAAGCTCGGCGTTACCGGCGGAGCTCCCCGACGCAAGCGTTTCGGCCTGCGCCGGCCGGGTTGCCGCGTCAACCGGCGCACGTCGATCCCTGCGGACCCTGCGGTCCTTGGCGCCCTCAGAACGGGACTCGATGTTGAGACTGGACAGCACTTTTGCCAAACTCGAAGGCTTGATGACCTCTTTGGAGATGATATCCAGCGCGCCCATGGCCCGTGCCTGCCCGACATAAACATCGCCCTTCTCTGAGGTATACATGATGACCGGGATCATGGCCGTTGCGGGGTTGGACTTCATGATACGCAAGGCTTCCAGGCCATCCATACCTTCCATATGATGATCCATGAACACCACTGCGGGTGACTGATATGACAGGTAGCTGAGTGCTTCCTCTGCGGATGACGCGGTGTCTATCTCGAGCTGGTAGCGCTCGAGCATCTTGCGGAGCCGCATCTGTGCGGTCTTGGAATCATCGACGATCAGGGCGTGAGGCTGCGGCACCGGAATAACCTCCAGAAGTCAGCGAATTATTGTTATCTGTCCTATTAGCTGTATACCACAGACTGGCGCCCTGCCATAGCACCTGGTGGCGAAAAAGCCAACTTCTGACAAAGCCCATAGCCGATCCAATCCAAACATCGGGAAAGAGGACCTGGATCAGCGGGGAACATTGCCGGCATTTTATTTTCCGGCAACCGTATTTACCTCGCCCCTTGATGTAAGATAAAAAGCTTTTACGGCTGCAAGGTGGAAACTGATGTCTCCAGTGCCTGCGCCACAGCTCGTAGACGGCTTTGGGCGCCCAATCACCTACCTGCGCGTGTCTGTCACCGACAGATGCGATTTCCGCTGTATTTATTGTATGGATGAGCAGATGAGTTTTCTGCCACGCCGGTCCCTGCTGAGCCTGGAAGAGCTGGGGTCTATTGCCCAGACGTTCACTGAGCTCGGCGTCAGCAAAATCCGCATCACCGGCGGGGAACCGCTGATTCGGCCGGACATCATTCCGATCATCAACCGGCTCGGTGCACTACCCGGCCTGGATACGCTCTGTGTCACAACCAATGGCGCCCGACTGGAGCAATATGCCAACGCTCTAACAGACGCAGGCGTCACGCGTATCAACATCAGCCTCGACAGCCTGGACGCGGGTCGTTTCAAATCCATAACCCGTTATGGCAATTTGCCTCAGGTGCTGCGAGGCATTGAGGCTGCCATGAGGGCGGGCTTTGAGCGCATCAAGCTCAACACCGTGCTGATGCAACACCACAACGCCGACGAATTGTTCGAACTGGTTGGCTTTGCGCTCGACCATGGACTGGATATCAGTTTTATAGAGGAAATGCCCTTGGGCCGTGTCCACAGTCACGATCGCGCAGCCGAATTTGTCAGCAGCGCGACCTTGCGCCAGCAGCTGTGTGAGCGCTACCCATTGGTGAAATCTGACTTCGATTCCGGCGGACCGGCCCGTTACTGGACGATACCGGGGCATGAATCCCGCATTGGTTTTATTTCCCCGCACAGCGAAAACTTTTGCGCGCAATGCAATCGCGTTCGCCTGACAGCGGAAGGCCGCCTGATCCTGTGCCTGGGCAACGAGCACAGCGTGGACCTGCGACAGGTTGTGCGGGAGAATAGGGGTAATCTGCAGCCGCTACAGCAAGCCATTGTTGCAGCGATGGCATTGAAACCGGAAAAACATCATTTTAATCTGGATGAGCCGCCGCAGATTGTGCGTTTCATGAATGCGACGGGTGGGTAAGCTTTAAGCTGCAAGCTGCAAGCTGCAAGCTGCAAGCTGCAAGCTGCAAGCTGCAAGCTGCAAGCGACAGGATAAAAAACGAAAAACTTAAAGACAAAGACGAATTTATGCACTCTGCAACTGGTTTTCAAGCTCTCAATATTTGCGTACTCGCGATTTCGGACACGCGCACTCAGGAAACTGACAAGTCGGGGCAGAAACTGGCGGACCTGTTGGCGGATGCTGGGCATCGGCTTTATGACCGGCAGCTAGTGAGGGATGATATATACCAGATTCGTGCCGTAGTGTCTCGATGGATTTCCGATCCCGCTGCTCAGGTCGTTCTGACCACCGGCGGTACCGGCTTTGCGAGCCGGGACGTGACGCCCGAAGCGATCACGGTACTTCTGGATCGACCGATTGACGGCTTTGGCGAATTGTTTCGTCAAATCAGTTATCAGGAGATTGGTACATCCACGATACAATCCCGCGCTTTTGCAGGCATGGCCAATGGCACCGGGATTTTCTGCCTCCCTGGATCCACGGGCGCCTGCGCCACCGCCTGGGTTCACATATTGAAAGACCAGTTGGACGCACGTCACAAGCCCTGTAACTTCGCGCAACAGTTGAGCACGCCTGCCCTCTGATGTCCCCCGCAACCATAAGCCAGCTGTATATTTACCCGGTCAAGTCACTCGCTGGCATTGCGGTAGATTCAATCACGGTGACCGCCCAAGGCCTGGCACATGACCGGGAGTGGATGATTGTCGACGACAGCGGGCGCTATATCACTCAGCGGGAATTGCCACAAATGGCCCGCATACAAGTGGCCTTGACCGACAAAGGCATTCGCCTGGCACACCCCACAGCCGATGACCTACTGGTGCCAAACCCGCCGCCGGACACACCCGTTGAACAGGTGCGGGTGTGGAAGGATTTCTGTTTGGCCCAAGCCGCAGGCCCGAGCGTTCATCGCTGGCTGAATGAGATACTTGATTATCGCCAGGATCTGCGACTGGTTCGGTTTGCACCGGGCTTTATTCGCCCTGGAATGCCTGAGCGCTTCGGGGACGCGACCACCCGGTTTGCCGACGCTGCACCCTTTCTGATCGTGAACCAACACTCGCTGGATGCACTGAACCTGCACTTGCACAGGGAAGGTTTGAATAGCGTGGACATGCGTCGCTTTCGGCCGAACATCGTGGCAACAGGAATTCCAGCATTCGCTGAACATGCTATGTCGCAACTGCAGCTCCGGGATTCGCCCCTGCGCTGGGAACTTTGCGACGCGTGTCAGCGCTGCAGCATCATCACCGTCGACCCCGATACCGGGGAACGCACGCCGCAAATTGTCCCCTTCAAACAGGTCACCGCCATCAACCCGGCGCCGGGCAATCCCAGAGCACCGGCATTCGGCATCAACGCGCGCCTGCTGGCTGGCGCCGGCACCCACATCAGCGTCGGGTCGCCGGTAATCTGGCAGTAACGTCCATCTATAAAAGCGTCCCCTTCAAAGCGGGTTCCGCAAAGAGTAGACTGTCGCCTTTTGCTGTAGCTGTTGAAGACTACCCCATGATCCCAGCCATCTCCCAGACGTCTCCCATACAAGCACGTTATCTGGCGTTCCTTGACGCCTTGAAAAGCAAAGGCTTTGAGGGCGATATTTCGCCGGACTATGCCAGCCGCACAGTGATGGCGACGGATAACTCGATTTATCAGGTACTGCCCCAAGGCGTTATCTATCCCCGAAACATCCGGGACCTTGAGCGGTTAACGGCGCTGGCACACCGGCCGGATTATCGCGATATTGTTCTGTCACCGCGCGGCGGCGGCACTGGCACCAACGGACAATCCCTGACCGATGGACTTCTGGTCGACGTTTCGCGCCACATGAACCGAATTCTGGAGATAAATCCGAAAGAAGGTTGGGCGCGAGTCGAGTGCGGTGTGGTGAAGGATCAGCTCAATGCCGCCCTCAAGGCTCACGGGCTGTTCTTTGCGCCCGAGTTATCGACCAGTAACCGCGCAACCATCGGCGGCATGATCAATACCGATGCCTCTGGCCAAGGCTCCTGCCTCTACGGCAAAACCCGTGATCATGTACTGGAGCTGACAACGGTGTTGCTGGATGGCAACGTGCTGCATTCCTACCCGCTGTCCGAGGAGGACTTCATGGCCCAATGCCAGCGGCAGGATGTTGCTGGTCTGGCACACCGTCTGCTCAACAGCATTCACAATGAACACGGCGCGCTGATTCAGGAGAAATTCCCCAAACTCAATCGCTGCCTGACTGGCTATGACCTGGCGCATATTCGGGACAACGACGGGCGCTTCAACCTGAACAATATCCTCTGCGGCAGCGAGGGTTCCCTCGGTTTTGTGGCGGAAGCCAAATTGAACGTGTTGCCGATTCCCAGGGAAGTGGCGCTCGTGGTGGTCAACTACTCCGACTTCGACAGTGCCTTGCGTGACGCGGGCCGCCTGATGCAGGCGGGGCCGACGAGTATTGAAACCGTCGACAGCAAAGTGCTCAACTTGGCCAGAAACGACATCATCTGGAATGACGTCGCAGCGTTTTTCGCGGACGACCCAGCCGCACCTGTTGCGGGCGTGAATTTGGTTGAATACACGGCGGACACGCCAGAAAATTTGCGCAATGGTGTGGGGCGTTTACTGAGTGCGCTCGCGCAGCAGGGCAACAGCCAGAGCCTGGGACACACCGTCGCCTGGGGCCGGCAGGATGTAAACCGCATCTGGGGCATGCGCAAGAAGGCCGTGGGCCTGCTCGGTAACGTTCAAGGCGAATCCCGCCCGGTTCCTTTCGTGGAAGACACGGCGGTACCGCCAGAAAATCTGGCAGATTTTATCGCAGAGTTCCGGCAGCTGCTGGACAGTCACAATTTGACTTATGGCATGTTCGGTCACGTTGATGCCGGCGTACTCCACGTACGCCCCGCTCTGGACATGAAGGATCCGGAACAGGAGAAAATGGTACGGGTCGTTTCCGATGAGGTGGCAAATTTGTGCCACAAATACGGCGGCCTGCTGTGGGGAGAGCACGGCAAAGGCGTTCGCTCTGAATATGCGCCGGCATTTTTTGGTGAGCTATATCCCCAATTGCAACGGGTGAAAGCGGTCTTCGATCCCCACAATCAACTCAACCCCGGCAAAATTGCCACACCCGATGCTCAGCTGACGCTACTCAAAATTGATGAAGTGCCCACCCGCGGGCAAAGTGATCGGCTTATACCGGTGCAGGTCTGGCAAGGCTACCAGGCAGCGGTTCACTGCAACGGCAACGGCCTTTGCTTCAACTGGGACTATGACGACCCCATGTGCCCGTCCTGGAAGGTCACCCGGGACCGCAAACACTCCCCGAAGGGCCGCGCATCTCTGGTACGTGAGTGGTTGACGCAGCTGCAGGAGCGCGGCTGCGACCCCGAACAAGAGCTTGCCAGCGAACAGTCCGCACGGCAATTTTTCAGGGACTTGCCCCAGCGCATCAAAAATACCTGGCGCCAGCGCGGTAGCTATGACTTCAGCCATCAGGTGAACGAGGCAATGGAAGGCTGTCTCGCGTGCAAATCCTGCGCGGGCCAGTGCCCCGTGAAGGTTGACGTACCAGCCTTCCGCAGTAAATTTCTCGCGCTTTACCACGCCCGTTATCTGCGCCCGGCAAAGCACTACCTGGTGGGTGCTTTGGAGTTCATGCTGCCCGTAGCTGCCAGAGTACCGCGCATTTACAACGCCTTCATGGGCGCATCCTGGGCGCGTTGGATATTCTCACGGTTGGTGGGTTTTGAGGATGCGCCGGCATTGAGCGGTGTCAACCTGACCAGAGCGCTTCGGAAGATTGGCGTGGAAGTCGCCACACCCACTGTATTGAACCGCCTGACAGACACTGAAAAGCAGCGAACGGTAGTAATTGTGCAGGACGCCTTCACCAGCTACTTCGACACTGCTGTCGTCGTCGATTTCGCGCAGCTACTTCAGACACTGGGTTTCCGCCCGTTACTTGCGCCCTTTAAAGCCAATGGCAAGCCATTGCACGTGCACGGTTTCCTCCACCAGTTTGCGAAGGTGGCGGCGGATAATGCACAGCACCTCAAAGCCATCGCCGATGCGGGTATTCCCTTGATCGGCGTCGATCCCTCGATGACACTCACCTATCGCGCGGAGTACGCCAAAACCCTGCAGGAAGAACCACCTCAGGTTCTGCTGGTACAGGAATGGCTGGCGCAGCATCTGGATCTGTTGGCGGAAAAGGCTTCCCAATTTGCTCCCGGAAATTTCAAGTTGCTCGCCCATTGCACCGAGAAAACCAACGCCGCCGGCTCACTCAAAGACTGGGGCAGAATCTTCGAAAGCCTCGGGCAGCGCCTGGACGTCGTCAACGTCGGCTGCTGCGGCATGGCCGGTACCTATGGGCATGAAACCACCAACCGGCGCAATTCAGCGGAGCTTTTTAGTATGAGCTGGGCCGATCCGGTCAAGCGTGAAGGTGCTCTGGGAACGCTGCTCGCCACGGGCTACTCCTGCCGCAGTCAAAGCAAGAGAGAGGCCAATGTTACCCTGCCCCACCCTCTGCAAGCCCTGCTGAGGCAGCATCAAGCCGACTCCCCTTAAAGCCCGCGGTAACTCTACGACCCGTTCCCAAAAAATGACTACGCTGTCATTTTCGGGCGGTCCTCACGTGAAAAAATATCGGTTGACTCCGCAACACGACAGTCTGATGATAATGCTCTATAATCAAGCAACTTAAAAATTCTTTAGCAGGGACTGCTCCATAATAAAGCACGAACCAGCAGGATTACGCTCTGTATGAAGACTCCGATTTTTAATTTTCATGACATCGTCCTGGTTATGACGATAGTGGAATGTCTTTTACTCGCACTGTTTCAGGCAGCACTCCCAACGCCCAGAAAAACCGCCGGTCGGCTGTTAATGATATTTTTGGTGAGTCTCGGTGTTTCAGCTGGTTGTGTACTTGTACTCTGGAGCGACCACATTCACGTCGCGCCATTTTTTGATGTTCTACTCCCGTATTTTCTGATCGCTTCGGTTCTCATAAAAGGCCCCGCACTTTATTTATACGTCGCGGCATTGACCCAGCATTCATTCAGGATTTCACGCACGGATTACCTGCATTTATTGCCCGTGGTCATTTGTTTGGCACTGCTGTTCATTTTCTCAATCGACAGTGATGATTTACGCCGACGCTCCAGTGAAGCCACCTTGATGTCCACGGTTGCGGTTAATGACCTCTGGCACCTGACAAAAATCCTGCCGCTGTTCTACGGCATAGCATCGGTCTACAAAGTCCAACGCTATCGATCGCACCTGAAGGATCAATACTCCAATTTCTCTCCAGACGAACCCGGCTGGCTAAGCATTCTCACCATTGGGTTTCTTCTAACATGGATCTGGGGAGTTGTAGTACACATACTCGCTCACTACGCTCCGGTGAAAGTCGCCGATAAGCTGGGAATCGCAGAGAATTACGTTATTTTCATACTGATCAACGCGCTCTTCACCTATAGCCTGGCCTACGCACATCGTCTGCTAACCACCAAGCCCGTCAAAACCAAGGAGCCGACCGTAGAAAAGCCCGACGACATCGCGATCCAACGGGTTAAACAGGGAATGGAAACAGAGAAGTTTTATCTGGAACAGAATCTAAATATCGAGGAATTCGCCAACCGCATCAATCTGCCGGTGAGGGATGTATCCAACGTGATCAACAAGCACTTTGGTACAAATTTCTTTGAATTTATGAATTCCTACCGGGTGGAAGAAGCCAAGCGGTTGTTGGCCGATACTGACAATCCTGATCTAACAATACTCGATATTCTTCTGCAGTCCGGCTTCAACAGCAAATCGGCCTTTCATCGGTTTTTCAAACGACTCGTGGGTATGTCTCCGACGGAGTATCGGAAGCAGCAGAAGGCTATTATTATTGAAAAGCCGGTTTAACCGGCTTCTTTCATTCATTGCGCTACTTGGTGTAGCAAACTCCCGATCCTTCTGACTAAGAAGCCGGATTTCTCTTCCCCCTCTCAATCTTCAGATATGCCACCTGTGCATGTTGTAGCGCTTTACGGAACATCGTAGCAATGGTCTTTAATCCTGGAAGGGGAGTGACCAAAAATCGAACACGTCACCCAAAGATCAGCGCCACAAATCTGGAGGACAGTGCTCTGGACGCCTCTGGTATTGGGGGCTATAGTGTCCTTCAAGCACACAACTCGAGCAAAGATATGGAACAAAATCTCAAACGAATACTGATTCTCGGTGGTGGCAGCGCCGGGTGGCTGACTGCGAGTATTATTGCGTCCGAGCATTGCTCGAATAGCGACAAGGGAGTGCAGATTACTTTGGTAGAGTCGCCTGATGTGCCGACAGTGGGAGTCGGCGAAGGCACCTGGCCAACCATGCGCCAGACACTACGCCGGATCGGTATTTCGGAAAAAACATTTTTTCGCGAATGCGACGCATCTTTTAAGCAGGGCTCGAAATTTCGCGGCTGGGTGAACGGAACCGATAAAGACATTTACTATCACCCCTTCGGCTTACCTGAAGGTTATTTCGATGCCGATTTACATGGTTATTGGCAACGCCGATGTCCGCAGATATCCTATGCGGATGCTTTTACCGCGCAGACGCATCTGTGCGAGCGTGGCTTGGCGCCCAAGCAACTAGCGACGCCGGACTACGCTGCCGTGGTCAATTACGGCTATCACCTAAACGTCGGCAAGTTTGGTCAATTGTTACAACGTCATGCAACCGAGCAGCTAGGTGTGAACCATGTGCTCGATCACGTAAGCGGCGTTAACAGTTGCGATACCGGCGATATTCGCTCGCTCAGTACCCGCGATAGTGGCGAGTTAGAAGCCGATTTGTTTATCGATTGCAGTGGCAGTGCCTCACTGCTATTAGGCAAACACTTTGACGTAGGCTGGCGTGATTGCCGTCCCCTTTTATTCAACGACCGAGCAGTAGCAACCCACGTCCCCTACAACGATCCGCAAACGCCAATTGCCTCGACTACCGTTTCCACCGCACAACCCGAAGGTTGGGTGTGGGATATTGCTCTGCCAACGCGGCGCGGGGTGGGGCACGTTTACGCCAGTGAGTTTACATCCGACGAGCAGGCCGAGCGATACCTGCGCAATTACATTGCGCGCGATCTGGGTGAAAAAAGCGCCGAGCAATTAAGCGTCAAAGCGCTTCAGTTCGCGCCGGGCCACCGCAAGCACTTTTGGCACCGAAACTGTGTGGCCGTCGGCATGGCTGCCGGCTTTATTGAACCGCTGGAAGCCTCAGCGTTAGTGCTTGTGGAATTGGCCGCCGAGATGATTCGCGATGACCTACCCACAAATCGTGCCATGATGGACTTTGTCGCTCGCAGTTTTAATGAGAAGTTTCTCTACCGATGGGAGCGGGTGATTGAATTTTTGAAGCTGCACTATGCTTTATCTCAGCGCGAGGGCGAATACTGGCAAGCGCACCGCCGCCCCGAATCGATACCCGATGGTCTCGCGCAAAAGTTGCAGCTGTGGCGCCACCGCCCTCCCTCGGAGTACGACTTTGACCGCAAAGGGCAGATCTTTCCATCGGCGAGTTACCAATACGTACTGTATGGCATGGGGTTTTGCACCGAGCCGCGAACCACGGCCAAGCTCAGCGATAGCGATGGGGTGGTCGAGCGTTACTTGTCAGAGAATAAACGTAAAATCGATAAATATCTCAATGCGTTGCCGAGCAACCGAGCCCTGATTTCTCACTTTCTGGGTTAGATTTTAGGTGGTGATGCTAACGCCTTTAGGCTGTAAGCTGATCCACTCCCAACACCAAAAACAAAGCTAGGTTTTGCTCAGAAGCTGGCAGATTGCCCGCTAAACGCAACAGGAAAACCAGATTGTCACTGGTGCCGACCCCACCAGAAGTTAACCAAAATGTTAATATCCTGGAGCGACTCTACGTTGTGCCACCATTGATAAGGAATAAAAATAGCGTCTCCCGGCTCCAGTTCAGCTACGACAGCGTGGTCTAGCGCCTCTTTAAAGAGAGGAAACTGTTCCAAATCCGGTTGAGATAAGTCGACCATACTAACTTCCCGGCCAGCAGGCGTTTTCGGGATGTCAGCTATATACAGATTCTTTTTTTGCTCAGGCGGGAAAAGCGTAAACCGACGTCGACCGGCCGTCACGCATGCAATATTTTCATAGTTATCGTTGTGCGTTGGCACAACCACCCTATTTCCGATCCAGATTTTAGGTGTTACGTTTTGGGGCAGGACATCCAATACGCAATCGCGCTCAAGTCCAGGAAAGTAATGGGACACATCCATAGAGCCTATATAAAATGTTGGTCTACTACCAACTCTTCCTTGATCTCCCAGAAAATCCAATGCGTCTTTAAGGTAGCCATTCATCCTTTGAAAATTAAAAGCTTTAAAGTCTGACCGATAGAATATTCTGCCTCTCTCCTGAGGCTTAGCTATCATGGCCTGCATTAGCATATTTTGATCGTAATTCGTTAAATAGTCGCTCAAATGCGCGAACGATGTTTGCGCTGCTTGAACTATAGGCCAATGAGAAACGGCAGAACGAAAGACAACTGGCTGCTGACGCTCAACACAATCAGCAAGTGTAGTTTTATCTAGTCGGCTCATAATACGAATGACCTTTGCATCAGCGCCGCTTGGCAACTCTAACATTGATCGAATCCCATAATAGCATTGAACACTGTCATGGTTTGGCAGATGACGAACAAAACCGACTGATAAACTCTTGGTGAGAAGGGAGGCCATCCACCATTCGAGAGACTGATCGTTCAGAAGCTAGCAGAAAATCTGTCAGTTCTTGCGGGGTCATCTCGTTCACAAAAGGATGGTAAGATTCAGGAATAAGCCCTTGCCCCATCATTATTTGGGCCCACGAAAAATCATTAAAGAACTCATACTCTTTCTTAAAAACTCTCCCCGATTTTTTAAAAAGATCAATGCGATGTTGCAACTCTTCGGAAACAGGCATATTCTTACAATACCTCCAAAATGGCGTATCTTCTCTACCTGCAACTTTGTAATGAAGAACAATGAAGTCGCGGACGCCTTCCATTTCTTGTCGACTTTGATGATTAAACTCATCTCGAGCTTTAGGGGATATTTCAACGCCTTCGAACAATTGAACCAATCGTATAAGGTTTCTCTGGATAAAATAAATACTAGTTGACTCCAAGGGTTCCAAAAACCCCCCTGATAAACCCATGGCTACGCAGTTTTTATTCCACTGGTTTTTTCGCATACCCGCCTGAAAACGGTTGATTCTAGGTTCTTTAATAGGCTCCTCAATACATCCTAACAGCTCATCTTTGGCAGCCTCATGTGATATATACTGGCTGCTATAGACAAGCCCATTCCCCATGCGAGTCTGAAGAGGAATTCGCCACCGCCAGCCTGAATCATGGGCAATAGATCGCGTATAGGGTTTAGGGCTTTCTGCTGAGTGCGTCTGTACCGCAATGGCGCTGTCACACAAAAGCCAATGACTCCAATCCTCATAGCCAGTTTTCAAGGCACCTTCCATAAGTAGAGCTTTAAAACCTGTGCAATCGAGGAACAAATCTCCCTCAACGAGCTGACCTGATCTTAAGGATAATGAGCCTATGGAACCATCTTCGTTAAGATTAACCGCTCCAATAAAGTCATCCACATGAGAAACGCCGCGCTCGACACTATACGACCGCAAAAAAGTCGCATACTTGCTAGCATCGAAATGGTATGCATAAGTTAAGCGCCTATTGGGTAACACTGCGAATTTTCCTTGTCGAGCGGCAACCGTCTCTACGCAATATTTCTCGTAGTCGCTAATATCAGCTGGATTGCTTGCTAGCCAGTAATGGAAAAAATTACAAGGCCAAAACTCGCGGCCCGGTCGACCAAACGCATGGATATATGAGCTGCCATCTCCCTTCCAGTTTTCAAATTCAATACCCATTTTGAACGTACCGTTGACGGCCTTCATGAACTCAAACTCATCGATACCCAATAAATCGTTAAACGTCACCATTAAGGGGATAGTGGCCTCACCAACACCGACTGTGGGTATGTCGCTCGACTCAATCAGCGTAATCTGTGCGCTTTGCGATAAATTTTTTGCCAGAAATGCCGCGGAAGTCCATCCCGCAGTCCCACCTCCGGCAATCACAATACGGGTTTTCTTTTTGCTCATAGACATTTACTCAAACGGTGAAGGCTTATGCAGGTGTGCGCTCATGAACGCAGCTTTTTGGAAAACTTCAGCCAACCGCCTCTAATGGCTCGCTCATCCGAACTATTCAAAATACCCCGAAGGGCTCCTGGGATATTTTTTTCGGCGTGTTCTCTATCGGAAAAAATATAGTAATCGAACAATGCCCTCCAAGCCTGTCGCTGTTCATTTGGCAGTCCGCGTAAAGATAAAATGGCATGCTCAAGTGCCAGATCGGGAGTCCCCAGAAAGTCAGGCGTAAAACGCCACCAGTAGTTAATCAACATGTTCAGCCGGCCTTGACTGGTTACCTGATGCCACCATAACGGCGGTATATAGAGCGCATCGCCAGGTTCGAGCTCCGCAAGCTGTGCATGCTCTAATGCACAGGTCAGGCGAGGGTACTCTTTCACTGTTTCATCATCAATGGCCGTCATACTAATTGGTCGCCCAGAAGGCGTTAAGTCCACCGGACCTACATAGAGATTATCGATCTGCTCGGGCGGAAATAGCAAAAAACATCGCCTTCCTGCTACACAACACGCAATATTGTCAGGCGTATCATAATGCGTCATTATTCGGGTTTTCGATCCGAGCCAAAAGTTTACCAGCGGCTTAAAAAGAGAAAAATCAATACTGTTGTCCCTTTCAAGCCCCGGAAGTGCAAGAGAAATTGGCGTAGAACCGATATAACAGGCGGTATTTGGCTTAGACGCCATTCGATCAAAAACATCCGCCAAGTAACCCGTCTCTCGCGTGAAAGTAAAACCCGACATGTCTTCTTGAAAACCAATATCAAACTGATTTTCTTGAACCCCAGAATAGAAAGTCAGCAAATGGCTATTGTAAAACTGCGACATGTAACAACGCAGAGCGTCATCAGATTGTTGCGCTGCCTGCACTAGCGGCCAATCCGCCAGAAGCTGGCGCATCACAACAGGCTCACTCCAGTGTTTTACCAGCTCTGGGAGCTCTTTCTGAGAGACCTCTATCTCACGGCAAGGTGTTGGGTTCGGGGACATCATTTGGATATGACCGATTGATATTATTTAGCAACATTTCGAGATTTACGATCTACCAGGTTTTGAACCTTGGCTAAAGAGGCAATAGCCATAAAAATCGGCTCCAACCAACCGTTTTTATGAAGCTCGCCCAACTGTTCTTGTGTCAGTACAGCCAGCTTATCTTCGTTCACTGTATGAAACCCAACCAATTGACCCTCAGATCCGTCCGCAAGACGAATACCCATGCTAACAGGCTCCAAAAGATCTAACTCCGTGAGTTTTCTAGCTAACGCGCGGTCATCTTCCTGTGATTGATGAATAACCTCAAGCATGTGAGATATGCGAGCAAGGTAATCAGTTGTGCTACCATCCTCTTGAAATAATCGCTGGCCAGAATCGTCCCTACTAACCTTGGGGTGATCAAGATCTATATGGATCATTTTTCTCTTTTCGCTAGCCGCTTCGTCATCATACAAGCCGATTGAAAAAGGAATCCGCTGCATTATCATCGGTATATAGGATGCATCCCAACCATTATCCAACAAAAACAAGTTCTCATTTCTTTCTAAGCCGAGCAATGCCACCGGCGCAAAATTTCCTTCCCCTTCCTGCTTTTGAAAAACAATAGGGTAATGCGACTGTATTCTTTTGAATTCACCCGCAAATGTAGGGGACCACATAACACTGTCACCCAACTCAGCCGAGTACCTGGGATGGACTCTTAGGTCCCGATGATCAGTACTGTTTAATAGAACATTGTTAGTCATATCGTGACTCTTTATTAACTTTCAACCAGTGATAAAAAAAGGGCCACTACAGAGAGCGACCCTTCTTTAGAATGGATCCTTATTGACGGATTGTCAATTAATCCAACCTTTGTTCCTTCCATTCTCCACTAGAGAGAATGGAAGGTCCCTTTCTGGTTAGAAGTTGTAACGGGCGCCGATATTGTAGCGCGCGTAACCTTCATACCAGCCTGCGGCCATGTTCTCGCTACGACCGTGGTTGCGGCCCGACTCTTCGGTTACGTTAAGACCTTCCAGGAAGACAGTCAGGTTGTCTGTAAAGTCATAACTGACGTTAACATCAACTTGGCTATAGGCTTCCACATACAAAGGACCTTTGGAGCCGTCAATACCCCAATTGGTGTCAGCCAGGAAGCTGTCACGCCAGTTGTAGGCGATCCGCGCCTGGAAGCCGTTCTTCTCGTAAAAACCAATCAGGTTGGCTGAATCACTCAAGCCGGTCATGGGTGTCTGAGGCGTGCCTACCGCCAAGTTGTCGTAGTCGGTATCTTGACTAACAACTGTGTAGTTGGCAATTACGCCAAAACCAGTGTCCCAGAACGTGTGCTGAATGTTGGCTTCCACACCGTCGATGGTGACGTCACGATCAGAGTTGAATTGCGTAGACACGCTTGCGCGAGCGATGGGGTCTTCACCAGGAATACCTACAATGACAATTTGGCCATTGGCATCGGTGTAGGCGGTGTCCGGGTCGGGGAAGTTGTTGAGTATGTACTCACGAACTGCCTCTGGATCGTTGCGGTCAACACCTGCAGCAAAGGCGGCTTGGGCGCGCGGCCCTTCTGTAGGCATATAAGCGCCTGCAGGGCCGTCCCGAGTTTCAGTGTTGGCGCTAATGAAGTTGGACACCTTCTTACGGAAGTAACCCAAGGAGGCGTAGCTGGCATCGTCGTAGTACCACTCCGCCGAGATGTCAAAGTTAACCGACTCATAGGGTTTCAGGTTGGGATTACCCGCTGAGGCTTCGATCCCGAAAGCACGCACGCCACCGTAGTTGGTACCGCGCAATGCCAGCCAATCCGGGCGCGCAATGCTCTTGCTGGCAGAGGCACGCAACGTGATCTCATCAGTCACATCCAAACGCAAGTCCAGCGAGGGCAGGAAGTTATCGTAGCTGCCGCTATCGCTAATGGTGGTAGCACTGCCGTCAACGGTGGTCAAGTCGAACTCGTTGGTAGTCACCCAGCGAATCGGGTTATAAGTGAACCCGGTGTAAGGTGCCTCAACATCGGTCTCCAGGTAGCGCACGCCAGCGTTAGCCGCGAATACCATGCCCGCAAGATCAGTCTCGTAATTCACCTGCACGAAAGCACTGTTGGTGGTTTCTACGATTTGCTGGAAGGTATCAGGCGTGGCAGTGCAGTACCAGGTAGAGCCATCGGCACATTCGGCCAAGCCTTGACCGTCATCATAATTAGTGGCGACGTAGTCGCGCAGGGCGTAAAAATCAGTTACGAAACGCTGATCGATAATGGCGGTGTTGGTGCCACCGAGGAAGTCAATTTGCTCTTGAGTGGTCTCGCCAAAGGAGCCAGAGAAGTACTTCAGGATGCTGTCCCGGGAGAATATCTCGTCGGGCAGTTCACCCGGCTCACCCAGGCCACCCCAGGACTCACGGCCGTTATGGGAGTAGGCGGAGTTAAATTCGCCTTCGGTCCAGGCGTAACCAAAGTCAACGTTCCACTGGTCGTTGAATTCCCAGTTACCCTCGAGCTGAATCTGATCGATTTTGTGCTCGGAGTGGGACTCGCGGAACCAGCTACCAGATGCCTGCAAGTCTTCTTGCAGAACGTCATAGCCGCCCTGGCTGTTTTCCAAATCCAGTACCAGCGCTGGAACTTCGCCACTGCTGTTTAGGGTGGTGCGCTGGCGGCTAAAGGAGGTAACGGAAATACCAGCACTGTTGCCGTAGGGGCCGTCGGGGCCAAGAACTGCTTCTGAACTGTGCGCGTCCAGGCTCAGGCGCAACTCGTCCAGGGGCTGCCACTCAATATTGAAGCCGATGGACTTATTTTCGGACTTGACTTTTTCAACACCAGAACCAAAGGTCAAGTCGCCACCGTCGGCACTTTCAGAGTACAGCAGCGGTGTTTGCACAGCAGGGGAGTCATTGTCGGTAAAGATAGCGCTTTGAGGTGCGTTTGACAGAGCAAACCAGGCACCCAGGTCGTTATAGCTTGATTCTATTTTCTGCGAACTGTAGGTGTAGTCTAGTGTGGCAGTCAGCTCGTCAGTGGGCGCAAATTGCAGGGTCAACTGGCCGTTGATACGTTCACGATCAGTTTTGCCAAAGGAGTAGCCGACTTGCTGTGGGATGCCGTATACATCGTTATCGGCTGGCTGGTTTTGAACGTTGCCCATTCCCATGCCGCCCCAGGCCCAGTCAACGCCTTCCTCGCCGCCCCAGTCCATGTCCACACTGCCGCGATTGCTACTCCAGCCGGCGCCTGTAATGGCATTGGCGAAGCCGCTCTCGCGCTGCTGATAACTACCGGTCACCGCGACACCAAACTTGCCGTCGGCAAAGGTGTCGCTGTAGATACCGGAAATCTCCGGGGTTAATTTGTCGTCGGAGGAAGAGTCATCCCAAACGCCTTTTATACCAACAGACGCTCTTGGGCCAGTTTCAAGGGGCTGGGGAGTAACGATATTGATGGTTGCACCCATACCGCCGGAGGGAACGTCAGCGCGGGAGGTTTTGTACACCTCTACGGCCTGTACGCCTTCAGAGGCCAGGTTCGCGAAGTCAAACGAGCGCGACCCGGAAGCGAAGGTAGCACCAATGGTGGCACCAGGCATCTGGCGACCGTTGAGAGTTACCAGGTTGAATTCGGGGCCCAGGCCACGAACGGTAACTTTGGAGCCTTCGCCGTTTTGACGGTTGATCGAGACACCAGTGATGCGCTGCAGAGATTCGGCCAAGTTGGTATCGGGGAACTTACCGATGTCCTCGGCGGAGATGCCGTCTACTACACCGCTGCTCTCACGTTTAAGGTCCATGGAGCGTTCCAGACTGGCGCGAATGCCCGTTACCACAACCTCTTCAGCAATCATGTGCTGATTGTTGTCTTGCGCTACCGCCATGCCACTAAAGCCGGCTAAAGCATAAGACCCGATCGTCGTTGCGATCAGTTTCTTTTTAAAGCTGATATTTCTCATTATGAAGCTCTCCTCGGATTTTTTTATCTTCATGAAGTGATGGTTTGGTGAATTCCATCGCAAATCCCTTGTACCTTACGTCGCTTATCCTTAAGCCACGTATTGCTTAACTGATGGCCGCCACAGAAAAATCTGCCACGATCATCGATTTCAACACCTCTGTGATTCGGCGGGCAACGGGCCACTTACATCCGCGCGGACCCCATTCTACCTGGGCAGTAACCGGTTTCACGAATGGGGCACAGTTTCCCATACTGCTTCAGGCTATTCAAGATAAAATGGATAATCCGATGGCATAAATCAGAACTGCCAGAAACGATCTTTAAGCCGTTTCGGTGGCTCGGACCTTCTGCCTCTGGGAGAAGGTATATCTTATTCATCGCAAGCTGCCATTATACTTGGAATTCGGCACTTGATTAAATTTTGATCAGCCCGCCACGCCCCCCATTCGAACCGCATGATTATCCGCCATGCGAGGCATTTACAGCACCGCAATTTCCTTGAATCAAAGACGTAGCGCATATAACACCTGAATATCCAATAAAAAATGGCCATCATTCAAAATCAACAAATATATTGGCGGTCAGACGCCCACTACGGGGGTCCGGGTTGATGTCACGGGACGGGTTAATCAGAGCAGAATGTAACAGCGTTCCAGGGTACGCAACGAAACGATTCTCCTTATAGTCAACTTGATCATAGAGTTCATAGTGTTCGTTACTGCCCCCAATGTATCGCTGTTCCGGCAGACCATTTTTCTGGATGAACGCATCGGCCGAATCAACATAGGGCTGGCAGCGGCTATCCCAGATGTTTTCGTAACCGGTCGGCCTATGACGGAAAAATCCGGTGCCGCCAAAGCTCCCTGGATTTAGGTAGTGAACGGTCGCAAAATAAAAATGGTGGTTACTGTCAAAATGAGGTACGCACTGCAGCGGAAGCAGGTCAGCTTCGGGCTTTGCCACCAGAGAATAGAAAGTGGCCTTGGGCCGCAGCCGAAGCTGACGCGGAATGGAATACATCTTGTACAACAGCGGGTAAACCAGGTTCAGAACAGACACCACGTAACTTCGCTCGAGCTTTGCTCTAACGCCGGGATAGCCGGACGTTTTGTCGGGCTCAAAAGAAGAACTGGAACGCGCGAATTCGATGACTTCGTCAATATTCTTGATCAAGTCATCAATAACAAGAACCGGGGTGCGCTCACGCCCTATGCGAAACGTCTGAAGCTCGTATTCTGGATTGATGACAACTGTCGGTTCTGACATATCGGTTAGCGCGTCTACCATTTGCATTGTGAGTTAAAGTTGGGCGGAATCAGTCAGCACGGCAATAGGCGTTAACAAACTCCATGTGCGCAGGCAACGTTTCAACCTTTTGCTGTACGGATGCTTTGATGTTCCGCAAGAACGCGTCGAGCTCGGCATCGCTCATCAAGTCAACTATGGGATGATATTCTTTCGGCACAACGCCCTGTCCGAGCATCACTTGCATCCATGAACCTTCCGAAAACAATTCATTTTGCCCCATGAAGACTCGACCGGTTTCTCTGAACAATTCTATTCTGTGAGCAAGTGAATCTGGTATCGGCATCGTTTGGCAATGTCGCCAAAACCTGGAGTCTGTCCTTTCGGTTAGGTGATAATGCGCAATAATGAAGTCTCTGATATTGGCGGTTTCGGATTCGGTTTGCTTGTTGAATTCATCCACATCAACCTGTTGTATCTCGCGCACGGGGAACAACTGCATTAGCCGGATTATCCCTCGTTGGATAAGATGAATGCTTGTTGATTCCAATGGCTCGATGAAACCTGCGGCGAGCCCCAGAGCGACGCAGTTTTTATTCCAGTGCTTGCGCCTTTGCCCGGTTCTGAATCTAATCAACTTCGGGTCTGTGATGGTGTCGCCCAGAATATTGTCCATCAAGGTCTTTTCGGCATCTGAATCAGAGCAATATCGGCTGCAATAAACCAAGCCATTTCCAACACGGCTCTGCAATGGTATACGCCACTGCCATCCAGATTCGTGCGCGATAGTGCGAGTGTAGGGCAAAGGGCTATCGACAGATTGAGTTTGCACCGCTACGGCACTATCGCTTGGCAGCCAGTGGGACCAATCGTCATAGCCTGTGTGTAGGGTCTGTTCGATTAAGAGGCCGCGAAAGCCGGTACAATCAATGAAAAGATCTCCGGCGACCTGCGCGCCGCTTTCCAACCGAACCGACTCGATAAAACCGCTGTCATGATTGACCTGCACATCGGTGATCTTTCCTTCAATTCGATGTACACCATGCTGCTCACTGATTTTTCGCAAGAACTTGGCGTACAGCCCTGCATCAATATGGTACGCGTAATTCAGCCTTTGATTTGGTAAAACACCGAATCTATTGTCTCGTGCCGCCACATGTTCAACACAATAGTCACCCAAGTCCGCGCTGACCCCCTTTGTCAGCCCCTTCAGCCAGAAATGCTGGAACCCCGCGGCCCAGCAGTCCCTGCCCGTCGCGCCAAAGGAGTGAATATAGTCTTCTCCGATCGCTAGCCAGTCCTTAAAGCCAATACCCAGCTTAAATGTGCCTTGAACTGCAGTCATGAACTCTTGCTCATCAATTTTGAGCAACTTATGAAACGTCAACAACGTCGGTATTGTGGCTTCGCCGACTCCAACGGTAGAAATCTCATCTGATTCGATTAGCGAGATATGAAGGTTCTTCCCCAGGAGTCTCGAAATTGCAGCCGCAGCCATCCACCCTGCTGTACCGCCTCCGGCGATCACGATTTTCCGAATAGCGCTTTGATTCAAAATTGATGCCTCACATAGTTTGTTCGAGCGAACATGTCAGCCCGACAAGGTCCTAGCAGGTTGTTGAAAAACTACCTGCGCTGCCATCGCGGCGTTAAAAATTGGCTCAAAATACTCATTTACTACGTGTAAACTCCGCTTTTTCACCAATTTTTGCCTTGCGCTGACTGCCTCGCCAACGTTTTTCAACAGCCTACTAGCGATTCAATTTGTTAAGTAGTTGTGCCCGTAGGCGACGCGCAAGCAGGTCATCCACCGGCTCCAAGACCCCGCGCGCGTGATCGGGTATATGAGCAACGGCATCCCCATTGAAATTGAAAACATAATGATCCAACACACCCTGCCATGCTTTTCGCTGAGAGTCCGGCAAGTCACGCATGCACATGATTGCGTGGTACAACACGTTCATCGGAGCGCCCAGAAAGTTCGGGCTCCGCCGCCACCAATAGTTCACAAGGACATTGTAATCCGTCAATGCCTCAACATGGTGCCACCACATGCTGGGAATAAAAAGGGCGTCGCCCGGGTCCAATTCGACAACCATCGCCGATTCTACAGCTTTGCGGAATAATGGGTATTTGTCGTAGTCCGGATGGTGGAAATCGACGAGGCTAATGGACTGGCCTGACGGAGTGAAGTCAAGTGGACCGACGTACAGGTTTGCCAATTGGTCTGGAGGAAATAAAATAAACCTCCGACGGCCGACAACATTACAGGCGATATTATCTGGAAAATCATAATGAGCAGGGATTCGGCTTTGATTGCCAATCCAGATACTCATCATCGGGTTGTATTGCCCCAGTGCAATATCGTTATCAGCTCTGAAACCCGGCAACCACCTATCTACTAGTGTTGAGCCCACGTAAAAGGTGGGCGGCTGCTCAACGCCAGCGCTTTCCAGAATTTTATCCAGAACATCATTCAGATCAATCTCAGACGAACGGAAGTTGAACCCTGTGAAATCTTCGTTATAGAAAATCCTGCCGTTTATTGATGGGTCACCAACATAGGCAGTAACGGGTGCGCCCTTGTAAAATCCACGCAAGTAACGATCAGCAGCGACCACCGAACGCTTTCCCGCCTTGACTGTCGGCCAGTCTTCAACCAACCCTCGAAGTACAACAGGCTGATCTGACACAAGTACGTGTTCGGGCAAAAGGCTACTGTCGCCAACAACCACCTCTTCCACCGTTCGTTCAATGGTTAACATAGTGTGTTACTACTTTTGCTGTCATTTCCGATTCACATGAAGCTATAAGGATTCATTCTTCTTCGCAATCAGCTTTTCAATATTGGACTGTGATGCGACTGCCATATAAATTGCATCAAGATGGCCGTCCGCATTTAACTGCGCAAACGCATCTCCATTCAAAGCTCTGAGCCGGTCTTCATTAATGGTATAGAAACCCTGCAGACTCAAAGGCGATCCATCCCTTAGGGTGGCGTTCAGTGAAAAGGGTTCAATGAGCTCGAACTCCACAAGCGCCTTGATAAAGCTCTTGCCATCGTTGTAGCCATAGTCTATTGCCTCCAACACAGACTTCATTCGCTCCAGATACGGAGCACTGCCGCCTAATTCCAGAAAAAGCGGCTCGCCTTGACTCTGGCTAACACGCGGATTGTCAAGATCGATATGAATCATACGCTGAACCTGATCACCGTCCTGACTCTGGCGTTTTTGCAACCCAATCAAAAATGGTTGGCGCTCCACTGTCAGCGGAATATATGCAGCGTCCCAACCGCTATCATTCAAATAGAGATTCTCCGCTTCGCGGAATCCGAATAATGCTACGGCGACGAACTCTCCCGTATCGGAATTCTTGTGAAAGAAGATTGGGTAATCCGCCTGGGCTCGGCGGAACTCCACCGGAAACAGCAACGCAAGCATAACGCCATCGCCATACTCAGCCGACCTGTCGGCTATAACTTTCAAGTCTTTGTGTTCGATGTTATTTAGTAACACATGATTGGTCATATCGTAGTCAACTCTTTCGTATACATTATATTTTCTGTAGACCGAACTCCTTGATCCTATCAATAAGCTCTCTGTTCGTTGGCAGTGCAGCAGCAAGTTGCCGGGACTTTCGATGATTCTCCTCGAATACCTGCGTAGCCCGAGCCCTAGCCTGCATCTCTGAGCGGGAAGTTGTCAACCGTGGCGCGGTATTGAAACCCATACCATAGAGCACATACTGAAAACTGGCGGAGGGAAACATTTCATCCAGTTGCGCTGACTCAAAGTGCCAGGGTGGCTGAGAATGCCACAACTTGAGTAGCTCCTGAAGACTATCCGGTATTGTCTCTCTATTACAGTTGTCTCGCCAATAATCTGTGTCTGTTCTTTGTGTAAGCACGTAATGTAGCTTCAGGAAATCGATCACTCCCGACCATCGTTCCCGGAAAAACGCGTTGAATCGTTGAGCAACAATACGCATTGCATCCCGATTCGCGGGCAGCTGCATCGTCAACATCTTTGCGGAAAGCTCAACAAACACCAGCGCCGTCGCTTCCAGCGGTTCAAGAAAGCCAGCTGACACACCGATGGCCACACAGTTTTTGTGCCACAAAGTTTCACGATACCCTGAATTGATCTTGATCGCTTTGATTGGAAGTTCTTCCGCTTTGTATCGGCCAATGCTTGATTCCAGATACTGTCTCAGATCTCGCTCTGCGTTATCGACCGACGTATGAGCGCTGGAGAAAACATATCCAACGCCTCGTCTTGAAGCCAAACCAATATCCCAGATCCAGCCAGCCGCTTGGGCCGTTGATAGCGTGTGAGATGCAATGGCAGCACCTGGCTCGCTATAAGGCACCTGAGCCGCTAGCGCCATATCGTTGAACAAGGTGTTCTGAACAGAATTAAAAGGAACCCGATAGTGTTTTCCGAGCAAAATTGATGAGAAGCCACTGCAATCGACAAACAAGTCTCCCGATACAACACCCTGACTCTGCAAATTCACCGATTCGACGTAACCATCACCTGATTCATTCACGTCGATCACGTTGTCTATTATGTGCTGCACGCCAAGCTTTTCGACGCAGTGCCTTTTAAGGAATTCGGAAAACCTTCCGGAGTCAAGATGGTATCCATAATTGACATAAAACGCATATTCAGGGGTGGTGATCTGTTTAGGTGCAAGATCGAGATTACACAGATAACTCTGCGGAGACACCGCATCGGCAAAACTGATATTCTCGCGAATCCGTTGCCAACTTTGCACCAGGTTTATTTCGCTGTAGGCCTCTGGTAGCGTAAAAGGATGATAATAAGCATCATCAGCGCCATTGTGCCACCCGACAAACTTGGAGCCTTGCTTAAAGCTAACATCGCATTCGCGTATAAAGTCGGACTCCGATATACCGATTTTTTGCAGCGTGGTGCGCATTGATGGCCACGTCCCCTCGCCCACCCGCAGAGGGTTAATGTCGGGCGATTCAATCAACGTCACATGAATGGGATTATCGCCCACACCATGTTCCGCCGCCAATGATCCAGCCGTTAGCCATCCTGCCGTACCGCCGCCGACGATCACGATTTTTTTGATCTGATTATTCATGTGAATCCATAGAAGTAGACCGGACTATAGAATATCACTCTGAGAAAGATACTACATCCTCACAACAAGATGAATCTGTGCAGGGAGGGCTGATGCGGAACAACAATAAAGTGTAGAGGACGAGAAACAGGAACGAGAATAAAAAAAGCCGCTAACTTCAGCGGCTTTGACTAGTGAAAACCTGTCGATTGGGATTAGAACGTGTAACGAGCACCGATGTTATAACGTGGTCCGGTTTGCGTTACGTTCAACGTTTGTGATTCTGCACGACCGTAAGCGCGCGTGTATTCATCAGTGATGTTCAAGCCTTCAACAAAAACCGTCAGATTGTCAAGAAGATCATAGCTCACGTTGAGATCCCACTGACCATACGCTTCGACGTAAGTTGGATGTCCGCCAGTTGCCTGACCAGTTGAGGCCAGGAAGTCGTCACGCCAGTTATATGCGACCCGGGCCTGCAAACCATGCTTGTCGTAAAATGCGATGAAGTTCGCAGAGTCACTCAAGCCCAACAATGCAAACTGCTCTTCAAGACTGGTGTCATCATAGCTGACGTCACCGTTAACAAGCGTGAAGTTGGCAATTGCGCCGAAGCCCGTGTCACCGAAAACGTGCTGTACGGCAAGCTCCCAACCTTCCAGCTGAGCATCTTTCTCATTGACGGGGATGGTGATATCAAAAACCGCAACATCATCTTCACCGGCGATACCATAAATCGTCTGACCGGAAACGCTGGGATCACCCGCGGGTGTGTTATCAATTATGTACTGGCGAATTGCACCGAGATTATCGTTGCCCCCTGTCGCTGCATTCGCTTCGTCATAGCGAGGACCAGTACCAGGATGAGGCATACTAAATACCTCTTCTTGAACAATTGAATTACCGATAAAGTTGGTTACGTTCTTTCTAAAGTAACCCGCAGAAACATAACTAGCATCGGCATAGTACCATTCAGCGGAGAGGTCCAGGTTCTTGGACTGGAATGGCAACAGGTTCGGGTTACCACGTGCGCCGTCTCCGCCGTCTATGCGAAGCAATGATGCCACGGTCAAACCGCCCTGGATGTCCTGATAGCTTGGGCGGGCCAGGGTTTCACTGAATGATGCCCGAAGAACTACGTCATCAAGTACTTCAATATCGAAGTCGACATTAGGTAGTAAATGATCATAGCCGCCAGTCAACTCGGTGAAGTCCTGCTCGCCGGTAGCAACCAAATTAAACTCATTGTTGCCTACCCAGCCGATACCACTGTACGTAGGTACTAGTGCACTTGACGTAACATCGGTCTTTTCATACCGAATTCCTGCTGACATATGAACAGGCATCTCACCCAATTCCGACTCGATATTCACCTGAACGTAGGCCGCTGTCGATTCCTCTTCGGTTCGGCGATCGGTACCATAATCTGATGATGCACAGAGAACATTGCCACAGTCACCACCCGTGCCGGGATAGAGCTCTGCAGTTCGAGCCCTTACCGCGTCAAAATCCCAAGCATAGAATTCATTGACCAAGTGAGAGCTATCGCTTCCCGGAACATCAAATTTATCTGCAATAGTTTCCACTGGCCAGAAAGAGTCGTCAAAATCGCCCGCCGCACTCACACCGCCCCAGGTATCACGTTGGACGAAAGAGTATACGGAGCGGTTGCTAACATCGGTGGATGCCACGCCAAAATCGATGCTGTCGCCTTCGTCAAACTCAAGAGTACCGCTAAGCTGGATTTGGTCGACTTCGGACCGCATCATGCTATTGCGGAATGAACTACCGGTGACGCGCATTTTTCCAGGAGTCAACAACGCCTCCCCTTCAGGTGGAGTGATGCTCAGTACAGGGAAATCATTACGGAAATCAGCAGTAGCGGATGCCCGAGTAAAAATCGACGAAGCCAAGGTATTGTTACTACCATAGATGGAGTCGGGGCGAGATTCTGCTTCTGATGAATGAGCATCCAGCTCAAATGACAGACGGTCAGTGGCGTGCCATTCAAGGTTGAAGCCGGCCGATTTGTTTTCATTCGCAGTTGCGTAGCTACCGGCGGCCATGGCAATGTCGGCAGGACGGTCGTTATTATTCTCATAGTCGTAGTTTTCAGAGAACTGAGGTGTCTCAGTCCACAGGAGCGGTGTTTTAACCGCCTCGTCAGACCACAGTGCTGAAACTGCGTTTACACCGCCATTGAACCAGGCGGACATATCGTTGAACTGGTTAGCAACTTCATTCAAGGAATAGGTGTAATCCAGTGTACCGGTAATGGAGTCCGTTGGCGCCCACTGAAGAACCAGCTGGCCGTTGGTTCGGGTGCGCTGCACCTCGCTGAACATATAGCCCAGGCTCTGGGGCCGGGAATACAAGTCGTCAGGGCCGGGGCCATTTTGTTGCCAGCTTGGATCCAGGTTGCCGTCATCGCCTGGGTTTGTGAACCAGCCACCAACAACAGCTTGCTGATTGCCGCTCTCACGTTCCTGATAGCTACCGGACAAGGAGATCCCAATGGTGTCGTCCGCAAAGGTTTGACTAAACAGCGCCGATACTTCAGGAGTTACAGATTGACCTTCTTCGGTCGAAGTGTCCATGACGCCCTTAACGCCGAAGCTCGCGTTCAGCCCGGGATTGTCCAAGGGCCTGGAAGTCAGAATGTTGATAGTGGCACCGATACCACCTGTAGCCACATTGGCGCGGCCTGTTTTATACACTTCAACACCCGCTACGCCTTCTGACGCGAGGTTGGCGAAGTCGAAAGATCGTGAACTGGAGGCACTTGTTCCTTCCAGGCTGGACGCCGGCATCTGGCGGCCATTGAGAAGAGTCAAGTTGTAGTCGGGGCCGAAACCACGCACGGTGACCTTGCTGCCTTCACCGTTGGCTCGGTCAATCGAGACGCCGGTGATGCGCTGCAGAGATTCAGCCAGGTTAGTATCAGGGAACTTACCAATGTCTTCTGCAGAAATGGCATCAACAACACCAGCTGAATCACGCTTGATGTCCATTGCTCGCATCAAGCTGCCGCGAATACCAGTGACTATCACCTCTTCTGCAACCATTTGCGGATTGTCTTGTGCCACGGCCATGCCGCTCAAGCCAACCAGCGCGTAGGACCCGATCGTCGATGCGATCAGTTTTTTCTTAAAGCTGATATTTTTCATTCTGTAGCTGCTCCTCGAAACAAATTATTTTTGTCTATTTTTGAACGACGGTTCGTATAGGCCATCAAAGATCCTTGGTTAAACTACGCCGCCTCATCCTGAAGCGTCGTCCCACTTTGAAGCCAATGACAATATGGCTTGTGTCACTTTTCAAAACACAAAGCGGGAAAGCAATAAACCATGTTAAATCAACAACTTAAACTATCTCAGAGTGATTATGCCTCTATTTGTTTGAGATTCAGTTCACACAAATATGACGCCGATCACCACCGTTTTGCGCTTTGCACCTAGCGGCTAACCTGAAACTTCTGGCGGCAAAGGTCTGATTCGGTAACGATTAATTCGCCGGTCCAACCAATAGCTTCGGTTCCACAGCCTTGAGGCTGGAGGGCAAGCTGGGATTCTCCAGTCTCACCGTATGGCGCTGGCGCAGATGCAAACGTCCAGCAACGCCGGCGTAATGTTCGTCGAATATACGCTCGAGCTGCCCATTCCGCTGGATCTTATCCAACCCGATGCGAATTCGCTCAGCCAGGGCCGGCTCATCTGGATTGACATAGAACACCAAGGGAAAGGGGTAGTAGATCAGCAGCGTTGGCTCGATCATGAGGCCAGGGTAGTGTTTGGCTCTACTCTCGAAAACTGACTCGATTTCATTGGCACCGAATGCGACATAATCAAATTCGCCGGCCGTCAGCCTTTCGAAAAGGTCGTCAAAGCTCCCGCGTTCGACCACCTTATAACCGTTATAGCGGAAAAGATCAGCATCGGCCCACGTCCTGGGTATACCCATTCGCATGCTCTGAAGCTGTTTTGTGGTTTCAATGCTGGAAAATTCTTTGCGGTCCTGCTCCCGGATGATCAGGAGTCGATAACCCAGCAGGCCCTTCATCAAGGGTACAGGTATGATTATTTTTTCTTCGTTCTCAAGCTTTTTGTTGCCCGCCACAGTCACGAATAGATCATGGCCTTTTGCACGGAACACTGAGGCTTCCTCAGCGGCCTCTGGATAACTGCTCAGATCCTCCTTTAACACCCACTTATCATAAGTGCCGGCTGTGGCCTTCAATACCGCGTTGAGGACTTCCCGCTCGTACGCTTGGCGCGATTCAGTCTTGTTACCGTTCCAGAAGTCTATCTCTCTTTCTCCGGACGATTGCGCCACGCCGGCGGCCTCAACGGCAAACGCTATAAGACCAAGCAAACACAGAAGACCAGAACTCAGCCGAGCTTTTATCATCTGACACTCCTACAACATTGGGAATACTATAGTAAAGAAACCGGCGTTCTACGAATAATTCACAGAAATTTTTATTACAGAAATTTCGGTTATATGTTGACCAGTATCAGCATTGCCAATGCACATTGCTCCAGCAAGCGCCAGGGCCGTCCAGGGGATTCTAACACAGAGATCTGCCTCGCTCGCCATTATGAAAAGACCGGGTAGGCTCTTCTCAACACCATTCGCTCTCTTCGTACTACTGGAACTATGACGCCTGCTGACGTTCTACTCGTATACGGCTGGGGCCGATTCTCGAACCCAGCCAATTCCCGATTCAGACGTATTCTCATCAAAAAGCGTGGACAAAAAACCATGACTGCGCGTGCCAATCGAGGAGATTAATGAATGCCAGCAGTAAAAACAGAGCGACTCCTGGAGTGGCTTCGAGACGCCCATGGGATGGAAATCCAGGCAGAAGAAATGCT
Source organism: uncultured Cellvibrionaceae bacterium (assembly GCA_964419935.1). GTDB lineage: Bacteria > Pseudomonadota > Gammaproteobacteria > Pseudomonadales > Cellvibrionaceae > CAYQQJ01. Next base: position 200,005 of record CAYQQJ010000001.1, on the reverse strand, counting down.
CAAAGGGCAGGCGGGTCGAATCAAGAACTATCCGCAATTCAAAGCCAGAATAGAGCAACACATTGAAGAGACTCGGGTGCAGGCCGGACTACTAAAAGGTTGCATTGAGCGGCTAGGCGGCTCCACGTCCTCGCTGAAAGGCCTCAGCGGAAAAGTCATGGCCATGGGACAGACCCTGGGCGGCATGATGACAGGGGATGAAATCGTCAAGGGTGCGCTCAGCTGTTACACCTTTGAGCATATGGAGATTGCGTCCTACACAATTCTTATAGCTGCGGCAGAACAGGCTGGCGACCCACAAACAAAAGAAGTTTGTGAACGTATATTAACCGAGGAGAAAGCCATGGCCGATTGGCTGGGAAACCATCTGACGGAGATTACCGAGCGCTATTTGAATCAGGACGCTAATTAACCTCTTCCCAGTAAAACGGGTGCTTTACCGTCGCTCTAAGGGGTGAAGACCACGGTTTTCTTGCCATTAAGCAGCACCCGGTGTTCGGCGTGCCATCTAACCGCCTTTTGCAATACTACCGCTTCAATGTCCCTACCCATTTCCACCAGTTTCTCGGGCATGATCGCGTGGTTCACGCGTTCAACCGCCTGCTCAATGATCGGACCCTCATCCAGCTCTGCGGTGACATAGTGTGCTGTAGCCCCAATCAACTTCACACCACGCTCGAACGCCTGGTGGTAAGGTCGTGCGCCCTTGAACCCCGGCAGGAACGAGTGATGGATGTTTATCGCGCGGCCGGCCAGTTGCTGGCAAAGGCCGTCCGACAGAACCTGCATGTAGCGCGCCAGAACCAGAAAATCCGCGCCCGTGTTACTTACCAGATCCAGCAGGTGCGCCTCTTGATCAGGCTTGGTTTCGGGCGTCACCGGCAGGTAGTGGTACGGCAAGCCGTACCACTCCGTCAATGACCTCATGACCTCGTGGTTGGATACAACACCGACAATATCGACCGGTAATGAACCATGCTTCCAGCCATTGAGAAGATTATTCAGGCAGTGCCCCCACTGCGACACGGCGATCAACAATCGCGGCCGATAGCTCCCGTCGTGCAGCTCCCAGTCCATCTGGTAGCGATCCGCGAGGGACTGAAAGGCGGTTTTGATGTCCAGGATGTTCTTCGGGCCTTCAACGGATTCAAGCACCGTCCGCATAAAGAACCGACGAGTATGACGGTCCTCGAACTGGGAAGATTCGCGGATATTAAAACCCTGCAGCGAAAACAGGCTGGATACCGACGCGACAATGCCAGGCTTGTCGGTACAACTGAATTTCAGAATGAGTTCTTCCGCGGTGGTGGAAGGCGCCGGGATGTGTGTTGCCATTCGTACTCTTACCTTGCTTATACTTGTCTGTCCGAGCTGTTGAAAAACAGCCTGCATCGCCACATAAGTCGCAAAACCACTACCTGATCAGGGTCGCGCCTTCTGAAACATTTCCCCGAGCGTAGTGCTCAGGCTGACCGCGCCGCCCTGAACCCAGCCTCCATCCACAGGAATGATGGCCCCGTTGATGTAGCTCGCCAGCGGTGAGGCGAGGAAAAGACAGGCATTACCTATGTCCTGGGGTTTACCCAGCCGTTTCAGCGGAACGGAATCCTTGGCAAGATCCATTAATTCTGGCGTAGGAGCCAGCCGCTTCATTCCTTCGGTTCCCTCTATCGGGCCGGGGATAATACCATTGACACGAATGCCTTCAGGCCCCCACTCCAGTGCCAGGCAGCGCGTAATCATGTCCACACCCGCTTTCGCAGCACATACATGAGATTGGGCCAGCATTGGGATGCTCGCCTGTGGTGCCGAAATATTCACGACGGAGGCTCCCGGCTTACGCAGATACTGATACGCAGCCTGAACGACGTGGAAGGTCCCCATGAGATCGATTTCCACCACGGAGCTGAATCCGTGAGCGGACATATCCTTGGCCATTGCGGGAAAATTGCCTGCGGCACCGGAAATCAGAACATCAATTTCACCAAATGCAGCGGCAACGCGGGCAAAGCCTTCAGCCAACAGCTCCGGTTTTCTGACATCGGCGACAAACCCCATGGCTTCGGCGCCCAAGGCTTGCAGCGCAGCGACGGTGTTATCGACTTTTTCGGCGGTGCGGCTGGCCACTGCAACCCGTGCACCCTGTTGCGCGAAGCACTCGGCAATGCCCCGATTAATACCGCTTGTGCCGCCCACTACCACTACCGTTTTACCGGCAAAATCCAAACTGACACTCATGCATAACCTCTAAATCAAGAAGCGTATTCGCAACACGCGTGGTAACAAAAACTGCCAGATAAGCTAGTTAGCCGTTGTGCCGCGCAAAAAACGCACTGACAGCTGCCTTGAATTCCTGCCCCTGTAAAGCTTTTGCGAAATGTTGTATTTCTTCTGCCATCGCAGCCTTGATCGGTTCGATGTCCGGTTGCTTCATCAACGCCTTGGCTGTAGCCACTGCAACCGGCGGCTGCAACGCCAGTTTACGCGCTTGCTCGCGCGCAAGGCTTAGTGGATCTTCCACAACTGCATTGATCAGTCCTGCCTGTTCGGCATCTCCGGCTGAGAATGATTCGCCCAGCAACAACCATTCCGCGGCTTTGACGTGTCCCACCAGTCGCGGCAACAGCAGCGATGACGCGTATTCAGGGCAGAGTCCGAGATTGACGAAAGGAAGTCGAAAACCCGCATCCGGCGCGGCGTAAACAAGGTCCGCATGGAGTAACAGCGTCGTTCCTATGCCAACGGCAACCCCCTCCACTGCAACCACCACAGGTTTGGGGCAGTCCGCCAGGGCGTTCATGAAACTCACGATAACATTATCGCCGCCCAGCAACCCTGGCGCATTGGCAAAATCCGCCAAGTCGTTCCCGCTGGTAAAGCAGCCGTCAGTCCCGGTAAGCAACAGTACCCGTACCAGGTCATTGGCTACGCCCTGCTCTACCACCGTTGCCAGTTCTTTATACATGGCCTGGTTCAGCGCGTTTTTGCGCTCCGGCCTGCACATCCTTATTTCCAGAACCCTGTCAGAGACCTCCGCCTCAATCAAACCCGATGTCTGTCCGACCATGACTCACTCCTTTTTTTAACGTTTCGCCTTTGCGCCGCTATTCAACGTGAAGCGTACAGTAGTGTACTGTCTCAAATTAAATCAAGCCCGAATTTGGCTTCTTTTTCAACCGCTTGGTGACAGCGGCCTTGCATATACCACCGGGGCCGCTAAAATCGCGTCTCCCATTTCACAGACTGACCGCTTTATGAATATCCGCAAATTCCTCCAGGACAGAGTCCGCAACGCCATGACTGACGTGGGCATTCCCGCTGATTACAGCCCCCGCGTCGCAGTGAGCAAGAAGCCTGGATTCGGCGACTACCAGGCCAACGGCGCCATGGGTGCCGCCAAAGACATGGGCACCAACCCCCGTGAGCTGGCCCAGCGGATCGTCAATAACCTGCAACTGGAGGATATTGCGGAAAAACTGGAAATTGCCGGGCCGGGATTCATCAATATTCATCTCAAACCGCAATGGCTGGCCAAGCAAACCGAATCTGTCTGCGCGAAACGGGCTGCCGAGCCGCTGAGTGCGGAAGAGCGACAAACGGTTGTGGTGGATTATTCGTCACCCAATCTCGCCAAGGAAATGCATGTTGGTCACCTGCGTTCGACCATTATCGGGGATTGTGTCGTACGCGTGCTGGAATACCTGGGCCACCAGGTGATTCGTCAGAACCACGTGGGCGATTGGGGCACACAGTTCGGCATGTTGATTACCGAGCTGGAGAACCAGCTGGACGACGGCGAGCGCCCCGAATTGGCGTTGAATGACCTCGAAGGCTTTTATCAGCAAGCGAAAAAGCACTTTGACGAAGACGAGGCCTTCGCTCAGCGGGCGCGGGATTACGTGGTCAAGCTGCAGTCCGGCGACGCTCATGTGCTCACACTGTGGGAACAATTCAAGAACGTCTCCTTGCGCCACAGTGAAGACATCTACCACACCCTCAACGTCACCCTGACGGCAGCCGACGTGCGCGGCGAGAGTGCCTACAACGATGACCTGGCGACGTTGGTCGAGGAATTGAAAAAACAAAAGCTTGCGGTGACCGACCAGGGCGCACAGGTTGTCTTTCTGGAAGAGTTGGCGGACAAGAATGGTAATCCGAGTCCGGTCATCATCCAGAAACAGGATGGCGGCTACCTGTACGCCACCACTGACTTGGCGGCCCTGCGCTATCGTGCCCATCAACTGCACGCAGACCGCATTCTTTACTTCATCGATGCACGTCAGTCCCTGCACATGCAGCAGGTTTTCATCCTCGCCCGCAAGGCCGGTTTCGTTGACCCCTGGGTGAGCCTGGAACATCATCCATTCGGTACCATGATGGGTGAAGACGGCAAACCCTTCAAAACCCGCACCGGCGGCACCGTCAAACTCGCCCAGCTGCTTGATGAGGCCGTGGAGCGGGCACAGAAAGTCGTGACGGAAAAGAACCCGGAACTCGGCGACAGCGACATCAAAACCGTGGCGCATAAGGTGGGGATAGGCGCGGTCAAATACTCCGACCTGTCAAAGACCCGCACCAATGACTACATTTTCAACTGGGAAAGCATGCTCAGCTTCGAGGGCAACACCGGCCCCTATCTGCAATACGCCTACACCCGAATCCGCAGCATCTTCCGCAAAGCGGACATTGACATGGCCAATGTCACCGGCGACATAGTCATCCGGGAAGAGCAGGAAAAAGCCCTGGCACTGAAACTTCTTCAGTTTGAAGAAACCGTCGAGCAAATTGCGGACGATGCCATGCCGCATGTTTTGTGCAACTACCTGTATGACCTGGCCAGCCTGTTCATGACCTTCTATGAAGCCTGCCCGATTCTCAAAACCGATGTCACACCGGAGATTCGCGCCAGCCGCTTGCAGATCAGCCGCGCGGTTGCCAATACGCTGGAGGCGGGGTTGGGGCTGCTGGGCATTGAGGTGATGGAGAGGATGTAGGTAAGAGCTGCAAGCCGCAAGCTTCAAGCTGCAAGTAAAAGATAAAGGAGCGTAGGGGCGAAAAAGCTTCAAGCGCCTTCCGCCGCCTTTTTCATTAAGCGCACTACTTTGTCTTTTCTATTTTTTAGCTTACGGCTTGTAGCTTGGGGCTTGAGGCTCCTTCGAAATCACCTCGTCTAGCCCGTGGAGTACGCCGATAAGTTCAGGATTGGGAGCTGCATGGCCGCGGAAGTATTCCTCTGCCATCGGGGCTATCTCACATTTTTCGGGTAGAGGTTTCTGGGACTCCAGCAGGCTGTGCATGCGCGGCAGGAATACCCACTGTAGCCACTGCGGAAAATCCAGCGTGTCGATACAGAAAGGTTCGACGCTCGCCAAGGCCTCGGCACTGGGTGACTCCGACTCCCACAGCTGCATGTTGCGCAGCTCGTATTCCACATCGATCAGCAAATTTGCCACCACTGTTGCTCTACTCACAAAAACTCCTGCTTTGGCACGTTATTAACAACTCCTGAGACAGCGTTTTAGCGCATTCTGCACGTTTTTTTCGCGCCATGTCGATATGTGACAACGTTCGGTCAGCTATCAGCGGGCAATCTTTTGCGTGAAGGGTGGCAGCGAATCCAGAATGGCTTTGCCGTAGCGTTTGGTGACTATCCGCCTGTCCAGCAAGGTCACACGCCCCGTGTCCGACTCCGTGCGCAACAAGCGCCCGCATGCCTGCACCAGTTTGATAGCCGCATCGGGAACCGTGATCTGCATAAAAGCGTTGCCGCCTTGCGCCTCGATCCATTCGGCCAGCGCCGCTTCCACCGGGTCGTCAGGTACTGCGAACGGGATTTTGGCGATGACCACGTGTTTGCATTGATCCCCCGGTAAGTCCAGCCCTTCGGCAAAACTCGCCAGGCCGAATAACACACTGCCCTCTCCCGCTTTCACCCGCCGCTTGTGCTCATCCAGCAGCGTCTGTTTTGAGCCGGTACCCTGCACCAGGATCCGATCGTGCCATTGCTCGGGTAGCTCGTCATACACCTCCTGCATTTGCCGGCGGGACGCAAAAAGTACCAGAGACGCTTCGTCTGGATGGAGGATCTCCGGCAGCAACGTCAACAGGCTTTCGGTATGAGCGGCTGCATTACCCGCCTCAATTGCGCCAGCGGGCACTTCAAGGGTTGCCGCTTGCTGAAACTGGAACGGGCTTGGCACCACATTGTAGTGCGCATCTTCCGGTGTCCCGGCGCGATAGCGAAAGCGGTCGAAACTGCCCAGAGCCGTGAGAGTGGCGGAGGTGGCCACCGCGCCACAACAGCGTGACCAAAGACTTTCCCTGAGGGTACTGGCGGCCAGGATCGGGCTGGCCACCAATTCGAAATCCCGGTTGCCACCAAATTCGATCATGGTGATCCAGCGCGCGATCGGCCAGTTGGGCTTGGGCTCGGTTTGGGCGTAGCTGGTCCACAATTCCAGATTGGCATCGGCCCGTGAGCACCAGCTGCCCAAAAGCGCAAAAGCAACTTCCAGATCGACTTGCGGCACCGCACCGTGGTCGCTTTCCAGTAGCTGTCCCACCTCGGTGTTTAACTTATCGAGGCGGCTGGACAGCTCCGCGAAAGCATCCCGCAGTGACTTGGCCTGGTCTTCAATGTGTTCAGGGACCTGCCCCTGGACAAAACGGTGACGTGCGGGTTGCTGCCGGAATGGTTGTCCGGAGTGTTGCTGCCCAACATCCATTTGTTCAACGAAGGGTTCCAGTTGGGGGTAGAGCGCGTCCAGCAACTGCCGTGCGTGCTTCATCGCTGCGGGAACCTCAGCGGCAAGCTGCATGAAGTAAACCGCCTCGCTCAGTGGCTCAACAATGGCATCCCATTGCCCCTCGCCCTGCCCCAGCCAGCGGGACGTACTGTGCACGCGGGTGTGACTGGCAAAATGGTTGAGTGCTTTGTCGGGCAAATGATGGGCTTCATCGAAGATATAGATCGTGTCTTCTGGCGCGGGCAGGATCGCCCCTCCGCCCAATGCCAGGTCCGCCAACACCAGATCGTGATTGGCCACCACGCAATCCACATCATCAATCGCTTCCCGTGCCTGAAAAAACGAGCAGTTGCGCACGTGACTGCAACGGCGCCCGGTGCATTGTCGGTGGTCCGTCGTTACCCGCTGCCAACGCACCTGTTCGAGTTCGTCCGGCCAATTGTCGCGGTCCCCGTCCCACTTTCCCTGCGCCAGGGAGTCCATCATGCCGCGGTAAAGCGCCATGTCAGATTCGTCGATAGCTGACCATTCATCTTCAACCAGGGGAATCGTGGGTTCTGCATCAAAATCAGACAGAATGCGGTCCAGCTTGGTCAGGCAGAGGTAGCGGCCACGCCCTTTGGCCATGGCATATTGGAAGTCCAGCTCGCTGTGGCGTTTCAGGTCCGGCAGGTCCTTGAACACGATCTGCTCCTGCAGGGCCACCGTGGCCGTTGCCACTACCACTTTTTTGCCCAAAGCTTTGGCAATCGGCAAGGTCGCAAGCAGATAAGCGATGGTCTTGCCCGTACCCGTGCCAGCTTCCACCACGCAGATGTGGCCTTCGTTGTGGCGGACTCCCTCGCTATCGAGCTGGATATTGCCCAACGTTCTGGCGATATCAGCAATCATCAGCTTCTGACCGTAACGCGGCTTCAATGAGCGCGCGGCCAAAAACTCTGAATAGGTTTGCTGAATTGTTTTCTTGACGTCCTCGTCGAGCATCAAAGGCCGCCACTGTCAGATTGCAAGCGCAGCTTGCTGTACACCGGGTTGGCGTAGGCGCGCAGGAATATGTCGCGCCAGGCCGGGTCGCAGGTTTCGACCCGCTGACCAAAAATGTTGCGCTTGTTTTTCAGTTTCAATTCGTCAAAGGGCACAGCTACCGCTGTGGCCAGCACTGCTGGCGCTTTCTGCTCCAGCACTTCATAGGCGAGGCAGTTGCTCGGATGCAATACATAGTTCTGCTGTATTTCACGATCCAGGTCCGCGGTGACCTCTTCCGTCGTGGTGTAATCCGCATCCAGCGGCTTGCCAAAAGCCAGATGCACATCGCCTTTGAAGCCGGTAATGCCGCGGGCAATACTCGCCATATCTTCGTGTTCCTGCTTTTGGTAAGCGCCTTCATTTTCGATGGTATGAAGTTCTTTCGCTTTCGACTCATCACAGGGATCGAATTCATAGGAAATGGTGACAGGTACCAGTTTCAGCTGACGAATGTAATCGCCTAGGGGCATCGCTTTGTCGCGATTCAACGCCAGCATGCTGATAATCGCCGGGTTGGTCTTGTCGAGCCCGTCTTTGGCGCGGCCTTCGCGCTGCGCAATCCAGATATTGCTGTTGTCGTTGACAATGGAATAATGAATGTACTGCGACAGTTTTTTCGCGGCTTTCAGTTTTTCCCGCGGCCCTTTCGCCGAGCGATTGACGATGAAGCTCTTGTTGAGTCGCATGATGTCGGAGGCGAAGGGTTTGGTCAGCAGATTGTCGCCGATGGCGATGCGCAGGGTCTGAGAACCCTTGCGGAACAGGCACCAGTTGACGAACGCGGAATCCATGGCGATGTCGCGGTGGTTGCTGACGAAACAATAGGCCTGATTGGCGTCCAGTTGGTCCAGACCGGAGACGGTGAGACTGGTGGTGGTTTTCTCGATAACATACTCGAGATAGCTTTCCACCCGAGCCTGAAAGTCACTGACGCTGTGGATTCCCTTGGTTTTGTTCGCCAACGCCCGGCGCACGAATGGCCGGGCCAGGGGTGCGAGCATCTTCAAAGCCGGCAGCTTCCAGCGGATTATGGTATCCAGAAATTCCTTGTCCTTCAGCAAGCGCTCCAGGGTAGCCTCTACTTCATCATCGTTGTAGGGGCGAATGTCGTCAAAATCGGTCATGAAAATCTACTGTTTAACTCGGATTGGTGGGATGCGCGCAGCCCGGCTTGGGTTAATGATGTTCTGAACAGTGGGAAAGCGGAAGATTATAGAATATAAACCACCATAGGATAATGACGACCATCAGGACACACCGGTTCAGGACGGACAAACGATGGCCACGAACGATAAAAGCAAAATAGCCGGTAAAGATACCGAAATCGCCCGTTAAATACTACTCGGAGATGCGTTACCGTTCGGGTTGAAGAGCGGCCCGACGGGCGAGATACCGCTACAGCTTCACATGGCAGCGCTTTGACGTGTGCTACACTTTTTTCCATCAAAATAATGGCCGACCTTCATGAAAATACTGCTGGTAGAAGACAGCGCCACGCTCCGGCATGCCATGAGCAGTTATATTCGCAATGCGGGCCATACGCCCATTGTTGCCTCCTGCGGTGAGGAAGCGTTGCAGATCGCGGAGCATACGCCGGTAGACATGATCATCATGGATGTGGAGATGCCCGGTCTGGATGGTTTCGAAACGACCCGTCTGATTCGTGAGTGGCTGGGAGATCACTGGATACCCATCATTTTCGTAACCGGCAAAAACGACGAGGAAGACCTGCATGAAGGCATTGATGCCGGCGGCGATGACTATTTGATCAAACCCGTCAGTGACGTCATCCTCAAAGCCAAAATTCGCGCCATGGAACGCATTACCGAGATGCGCGACCAGCTGACGCAGCTCAATGACAAGTTGACCACGCTCAGCCAGATCGATGGCTTGACTCAGTTACTCAACCGACGCACATTCGAGGAAAAAGCTGAAAAACTCTGGCGGCAGGCCAGCCGCGACAAAGAGCCGCTGGCGGTCATCATCATGGATGTCGATCACTTCAAACTGTACAACGACTACTACGGCCATCAGGCCGGCGACAAATGCCTGCGGGCCATAGCCGGGGTACTGGCGGATTGCATCAACCGGCCGGCGGATCTGGTCGGCCGCTACGGCGGCGAGGAGTTCGTGGCGCTTCTGACCAATACTCCTGAAGATGGCGCCGTCCATGTAGCGGAAGAGGTTCGCCGCCGGGTGGAAGCCCTTTATATAAAACACCGCGCCTCCACGTCCGATACCAAAGTCACTCTCAGCCTGGGCGTCAGTGTGACCCGCTTCACCACCGGAACCAGCCTCTCCAAGCAAATTCGCCATGCAGACAAGGCCCTTTACGTCGCCAAGCAAAATGGCCGCAACCGCGTTCACCTGGATATATTCAACCCGCACGGCTGCGTGCTGGTTGTGGACGCCAATGAAGACAATCTGGATCTGATCAACCATCATCTGGCCGGACACTGCAGCCTAGTGACCGCGACGACGACGGAAGAATGTCTGGAAATTGCCGAGAACGTACAGCCCGATGTGATATTGCTGGGTGTTCAGGATGAATTGCAGACCATTGAGATAGGGAGCGCGCTCAACACCAATTCAGCGGTTTCCGATATACCGGTTGTGATCTATTCCGACAACGGCATCAACCTGGGTCAGATCGCCAGTGATATCAACGCCAGCGCCGAGCTGCGCCACCCACTGGACAAGCATCAGCTGGTCAACGTCATCGACCAGCTACTGTTCTAGCGCAGTACCTCAATGATCCACTAAACGGGGTTAGATAACGTGACGCTGGTTGTACCAGTTCACCGGACGGGCGGACTTGTCGACCTGCTCTACCACATCCAGAATCAGCGCAAACAGCGCCATACGCACCAGAATTCCGTTGTCGGCCTGGCGGAATATGGCAAGATTCGGATTCTGATTGAGGTCGTTGTCCAGCTCGTTGGCTTCCGCCCGTGAATCCCTGGGCAGCGGGTGCATAATTACTGTGTTCGGCTCGCAGAACTGGGTATAGATTGCCTGATTGAGGCGAAACCGCCCGCGATAAAGGTCCGCCTCTTCCTTGCTATTGAAACGCTCCTCCTGAATACGGGTGGAGTAGACAATATCCACATGACTGATGCTGTTGGTCAGCTCGCTGGAAACTTCCACCTGATGGCCGGCGGCGCGTAAATCCTCAACCAGCTCTTCCGGCATTGCCAGTTCAACCGGTGATACCAAGGCCACGCGTACATTCTCAAATAAGGTCAGCAAGCGGCAAAGCGAGTGCACGGTACGGCCGTGTTTGAGGTCGCCAATCATGGCGATGCGGAATCCATCCAGCTCGCGTCCGCGGTCCTTCAGCTCCTTGCGGATTGTGTAAAGGTCGAGCAGCGCCTGACTGGGGTGCTCGTTGGCACCGTCACCGCCGTTGATCACCGGCACTCGGCTGGCGCTGGCAAACTCCGCGACAGAACCGCTGGCCGGGTGGCGCATACAAATAATGTCGCTGTACCCGGACAGCACCCGCGCGGTGTCGTAAAGGGATTCGCCCTTGGCGATTGCCGATGTTTTGAAACCGGTGGTTTCCCGCACCTCTCCACCCAGCAAATTGAACGCGCAGCCAAAGCTCACCCGGGTGCGCGTGCTGGCCTCGAAAAACATGTTTCCCAGAATGGCACCTTCCAATACCCGGGTAACCTGCTGTCGCAATGCATAAGGTCGCATAGAGTCGGCGACCTGAAATACGCGCTCAATGTCCTCCCGCTGAAACTGGTCGATCGACAAGACATGACTACCCGCAAATTCCATTCGAACCTCCACCTCAGGATGATAGCGCGATTTTCGCGGCGCCTATTTTAGCGTGCCGCCGGGGGAAATATAAAGGCAGATCATGTTGCAAATTTTTCCCCCGCAGTTGGCGCTCATTAGACTGCAGCGAGCTGCCATCAACGCCGGCAGACGTGAGGTCGAACATTGAGATCACTCATCAGGTTCGCCCCGTAGCGACGCAGCTGCTGCAGCACCTTCTGGCCGTCGGCGTCCAGCCCTTCCTGCAGCAGTTCATCGATACGCTGATTCATCGCAGCCAGTGACAAACATCCCTCATCGCCGCGCATCAGGCGTTCACGGCAGAATTCCTGCCAGTAGCCCTGCTCCTTGGCAGTCAAGCTCGAGGGAAAGTTCCTCGCACGGTACCGAAACAGTATCTCCGGCAGGCGCTTATCCTTGAAGACAAACGTCTGCTGCGCCAACGCCTGTGAATCCGCCTGCCGCACCGCGGTCATCACCTGCTTGTCCGCATCACCGATAAACCCATCATAGAGTTTCCTTTCCGGGTCGAGACGTTCGGGAAAGCTTCGCTGACTATAGAGCGCGTGGAGCTTGGCGGTGAGGTCCACCTCCAGCAGCTGTTGCCAGTGGCGCTCGCAGGCTGCTTTGTCAATGGTCAAGCGCCGGGCGGCGTCATCGGTCAGTAGCTTGGGCGTCACAAGCACTGGACACTTGTTCAAATGCACCAGCTTGATGGGGATGCGGCATTCATCTTCAGCAAGCTCATCCTTTCGGGAAAATACCAAGCGCTGCAATGTTTCATCATCGGCCCGTATCAGCGCCTCCGGCGAATGGCCAAGGTCATAAACAATCACCGCGTTCTTGTTGGTCGGGTGCATCGCCAGCGGCGCTACCAGGGCGGTACAACCCTGGGCCGAAGGGAACATGGAGGAGATATGTAACAGCGGCTTTCTGTGAACAAAATCAATCAAGGTCATCAGCTGCTGTTTGCTTTTGTTGCGGTAGACATAATCGTAGAGGGCAGGCTGCGCCGTGCGAATCAACCGCGCAAGTTGAATCGTCGCCTCCACATCGGCATAGGCATCGTGGGCTCCCACGTGACTGATCCCATTGGCGGCGGTCAGATTCTCCAGCTTGAAGCTCGGCTTGCCGTCCACCATGGGCCATTCGATACCCGCCGGCCGCAGCGCGTAGGTCAGTCGCACCATGTCGATAATGTCCCAGCGGCTATTGCCGTTGCGCCACTCACGCTCATAGGGATCATAAAAATTCCGGTAGAGGGTGTGACGCGTCACTTCGTCATCAAACCGCAAGGAATTGTAACCAACGCCACAGGTGCCTGGCTGCGACAGTTCGCGATATATCGCGGCAATGAATTCATTCTCCGGCAACCCTTCCGCAATGGCTTTCTGCGGCGTTATACCGGTAATCAGGCAGGCTTCCGGGTGAGGCAAAACATCTTGAGGCGGCCTGCAATAGGCCACCAGCGGTTCGCCCACAATGTTCAACGCCTCGTCCGTACGCACTCCTGCGAACTGACTGGGCCGATCGATGGATGGATCAGCTCCCCAGGTTTCGTAATCGTGCCAGTAAAGTGTCGTCATCTCTGATCCGTAACAGCCTGCTGAATTTTTTTGACGTTGTTGAGCTTATCATCAAGAACATATTTCGTTATACTCGCAAAACTTTAAAAGACAGGATGACCTATGAGCGCACTCGATTTTTTAGTCGAAAAAAACCATAACTGGGCCAACAAAATCAAGCAGGAGGACCCCAGCTTCTTCGAGAAACTGGCCGCCCAGCAAGCCCCCGAATTCTTATGGATTGGTTGTTCCGACAGCCGCGTCCCCGCCAATCAGGTCGTCGACCTGATGCCCGGCGAACTCTTCGTCCACCGCAACGTTGCCAACGTCGTGATCCATACCGACCTCAACTGTCTGTCAGTGATGGTCTACGCAATCAACGTCCTCAAAATCAAACACATCATTGTCTGCGGACACTACGGCTGCGGCGGCGTCACCGCTGCGATGGGTGACCAGTGCATGGGCGTGGCAGATGCCTGGCTGCGCAATATCCGGGACGTCTACTTTCAAAACAAGGAAAAGTTCGAAGGTATAGAATCCGAGCGCGACCGGGTTAATTTGCTGTGTGAGCTGAATGTCGCCGCACAAGTCTCAAATGTCGCCCATACACCCGTGGTCCAGCAAGCCTGGGCTCGAGGCCAATCCTTGTCGATTCACGGCTGGATCTACGGCATCCACGATGGCTTGGTACGCAAGGTGACGGACGGCATCAGCTCAGCAGACCAAATTCCCGAACAGTATCGGCTGCGCTGCGATTGATCGTTCATTGCATGATTGCACGGATGATGGAGCGAAGAAAAAAAATAAAAGTACTGCAACAAGGAGTAACACTTTATGGACAGCATAGAAACCGGTATCCCCATCACTGACGCGACACTACCGCGCCCGCAACCACCGCAGGAATCAGAGCAACCACTGCCTCGACCGGGGCGGTCGTTGCTCTGGCTCATACTTTTTGCAGCAGCCTATATGATGGCTGTCATACTCTACTTTGCCGGCTTCGGCGGATATGTAGGCGCGACAAATCCTGAACTTGTTAATCAACCCGAGCAGCTGTCGGCACTCATTGATGCCCATGCACAGGGCTATATGGCGTTTGTCGGCATGTACATGGTGCAAGCTCTTATTCTGATTCCGCTGATCCTTACCGCATCCCATTTTACCCATCAAAGCTGGCGGGAAACCCTGGCGATCCGCACCTTCAGTTTCAAATCATTCGGATTTTGGCTACTGGTATTTGCCCTGTTCCTCGCATTGCAGACACTGGCCGAAACGGTTATCGACATAGCACCAGATCCGTTCATTCTGCTAATCAGTAACAGCAAAAGTTTTTCGCTGGCCTTTCTCATGGTTGTTATGGCGCCCCTGCTCGAAGAACTGCTGTTTCGCGGCTACCTGTTCAAAGCCTGGCGTTCCACCAAGCTGGGGTTGTCCGGCACACTGTTGTTGACATCAGTGCTGTTCGCGGCACTCCATTGGGCGCAGTATCACTGGATTCTGGTGGCTGTTATCTTCGGCTTTTCAATTCTGCTGGGGCTCGCGAGAGAGAAAACTGGGAGCCTGTGGGTGCCGATCATTCTTCACAGCCTGAACAATCTGGTGTTCACGGTTCTCGTGATTTTCAATGGCATAACCTGATAAAGCGACGCGCTTAGACGCGGATCAGATTAAAAATGGCGAGGGTATGACAGGCCACAGCGGGCCAGGTGAGCTGCTGACGTAACAGTAAATAATCCGGTCCGTAACCGTGTTTGAGGTGGGTGAATCGCTCCCACTGACATAATGCAACATGACAACCAATCAGAATGCCCAGGGCATATACCGGCGGAAACAGGATTGCCAACCAGCCGATGATCAAAAAGCACTTGGCGACGACCAAATGTATCCGCCGGCCCGGTAAATCCCTCTGTAGAACCAGCCCCCAAATGCTGCCACACAAAAACGAGAAAATCGCCAGGGAATACCAGATCAGCGCGTTGGTCAGCCAGACCCGTGCATCCGGGAAGACCCACGGCCCCACGGCACCGGCGAAGAATGGCAAAAGCCCGAGGTAGCCCAGGTTGCACGGCGACTCCATTGAGCAGTGATCATTATTTTCCAACGCCAGTAGTCCTTAATCAAAACCTAATCGCACGAGGTTTGTCGTCTCGCCCCCTATCTTTTCCCTTTTCCCTTTTCACTAATCACTATGTTTTAGGCAAAGTCACCCCGCGCTGCCCCTGATATTTGCCGCCTCGATCCAGATAAGATGTTTCACACATCTCATCACTTTCGAAGAACAACATTTGCGCAATGCCTTCATTGGCGTAAATTTTTGCAGGCAGCGGCGTCGTGTTGGAAAATTCCAGGGTCACGTGCCCTTCCCATTCCGGCTCAAGGGGAGTGACGTTAACGATAATACCGCAGCGGGCGTAAGTGGATTTGCCAAGACAAACGGTCAGGACACTGCGAGGAATCCGGAAGTACTCAACGGTACGAGCCAATGCAAACGAATTCGGCGGGATAATGCAGACGTCGCTGTGCACATCGACAAAGCTGCTTTCATCAAACTGCTTCGGATCCACTGTCACAGAGTGCACGTTGGTAAAGATCTTGAATTCCGGCGCACAGCGCACGTCATAACCGTAACTGGAGGTTCCATAGGAAATCAGGCGCTGCTGATTATCGTCATAACGCACCTGGCCCGGTTCAAACGGCTCTATCATTCCGTGGTCTTCCGCCATGCGGCGAATCCATTTATCCGACTTAATACTCATGGTTTCTCCAGTTCGAGAGGGAGCTGTGACAGGCGACGATGATACAGAGGGGGGGGTGGGAGCTGCAAGCTGCACAAAAAAGGGAAAAGGGAAAAGAGGATTTGTGCCCTCAGAGGAACCGCGCCAGGCTGGCGGGCAGTAACCCGCACGTTTCGGCGGAAGGCGCTTAGGCTTTTTCGCCCTACAAGGCCCGGCGGCGTACCTTTTCACTCGGCACATCCTTGTGCCGGCAATCCTGCCGTTTTATCCCTTTTCCCTTTTCCCTTTTCCCTTCTTTAGCTTGCAGCTTGCGGCTACATCAATTCTCTTCGATTGAGATCTCCGGCCCCGCCGCTCGGCCCTGTTGCCAAAGAGCCGCGGCCATTTGGCGGGCAATCGAGCGGTAGATCTGACTGACTTCGGAGTCGGGATCAACTGCTACCGGCGGTTTTCCCTCATCCGTTTGCTGACGGATGTCTGCGCGCAGCGGTAGTTGCCCCAGCAGGCGCACGTCGTATTCCTGTGCCAAACGTTCGCCGCCGTGTTCGCCGAAGATGGCGTCGACATGGCCGCAGCTGGTACATATATGGGTGGACATGTTTTCCACGACGCCGAGCACGGGAATATTAACCTTGCGGAACATTTCTATACCCTTTTTCGCATCCAGCAGCGCAATGTCCTGAGGTGTGGTGACAATCAGCGCTGCTGACACGGGGACTGTCTGGGACAAGGTCAGCTGAATATCGCCGGTGCCGGGGGGCATATCGATGATCAGGTAATCGATATCGCCCCAGTGGGTATTGTTGAGCAACTGCTGCAATGCGCCGCTGACCATGGGGCCGCGCCAAACCATGGGTGTTTTTTCGGTCACCAGGTTGCCCATGGAAATACACCCCAGGCCAAAGGCTTTGATGGGCTCCATATGGTTGGCGCTGTGCATTTCCGGGCGCTTGTCCGCAACACCCAACATTTGTGGCTGGCTTGGGCCGTAAATATCAGCGTCAAGTAATCCGACTCTGGCGCCCTCGGCCACCAACGCGAGAGCCAGGTTCACCGACGTGGTGGATTTCCCTACACCGCCCTTGCCCGATGCCACAGCGATAATGTTCTTGACGCCATCGATCGCCGGCTTCTGGTTCGGTGGCTGCACCCGCTGGATTTCAGGTTTGATCTCCAGCTTGACCTGAGCAACACCGATGGCCGCCAACGTCTTCTCAATGGAAGCTTCCAAAGCCTTGGCCACACCAGCCATGGGATAACCGGGATTCAGCGTCAGGGTTATGCCGCTTGCGGCTACGCCGAGATCGGCTACAGCATCGGCCACGTTGGCACCAGTGGCATCCGGTAGGGGAACAGCGCTCAAGGCTTCGAGAATGGACGCTTCGGAAACTAGGGACATGGAAACTCCTCGCTATGGCATCTGGCAGGTTGGCGTTCACTGGCCGCACGGACGGCGGCCCTCGGGTATGCGCGAAAAAAACCACTGAAAATGGTATAGTTGCGCGCTTTCGTCAACCGTCATTACATGATTACCGCTCATCATACCTGACCACAACCGCAACTTCGGGTGTTTATTGTTTTATGTCTGACCATCGCAAACCGTCTGAGCCTCACAATCCCGCTGGCCACCGCAAGATTCTTGTCACCAGCGCGCTGCCCTACGCCAATGGTTCAATCCATCTGGGCCACATGGTGGAGACCATCCAGACGGATATCTGGGTCAGGTTTCAGAAATTGCGCGGCAATGAGTGCATCTATGTTTGCGCAGATGACGCCCACGGCACGGCCATCATGCTCACCGCAGAAAAGCTCGGCATTACCCCCGAGCAGCAGATTGCCAACATGAAGGCGGAACATCAGCAGGACTTTGCGGCATTTTCCATCGACTTCGATAATTACCACTCCACCCATTCCGAGGAAAACCGCGAGTTATCGGAGCTGGTTTACGGTCGTCTGAAAGCCAATGGACACATTGCCGAGCGGGAAATTACCCAGGCCTATGATCCGGAAAAGCAACTGTTTCTCGCCGACCGTTATATCAAGGGGACCTGCCCGCGCTGCAAAGCGCCGGACCAATATGGCGATAACTGTGAAGTGTGCAGCGCCACCTACCAGCCGGCAGACCTGATTGACGCAAAATCCGTAATTTCCGGCGCAACACCGGTGGAGCGCAAGTCAAAACACCTGTTCTTTACCCTGCCGGAATTCACCGAGTTCCTGGCGGACTGGACCCGTGCCGGCCATCTGCAGCCGGAAGTAGCGAACAAGCTGGCGGAATGGCTGAATGCCGGTTTGCAGGAGTGGGACATTTCCCGTGACGCGCCCTACTTCGGCTTTGAAATACCGGGCGAGCCCGGCAAGTTCTTCTACGTGTGGCTCGACGCGCCCATCGGCTATATGGCCAGCTTCAAGAACTATTGCGAGCGCGAAGGCGTGGACTTTGACAGCTACTGGCGCAAGGATTCCGATGCCGAGGTTTACCATTTCATCGGCAAGGACATCATCAATTTTCACGCGCTCTTCTGGCCGGCAATGCTCACCTCAGCGGATTTCCGCACACCCACGAAAATCTGTGCCCACGGCTTCCTGACCGTCGACGGCAAGAAGATGAGCAAGTCCCGCGGCACCTTTATCAATGCCCGGACCTACGCCGACCATCTCAACCCGGAATACCTGCGGTACTACTACGCCACCAAACTGACTGGCAGCGTTGACGATCTGGACCTCAACCTCACGGATTTTATTCAGCGGGTCAATTCAGACCTGGTGGGCAAGGTGGTCAACATCGCCAGCCGCACCGCGAAGTTTATCGGCAAGGACGGCGGAGTTCTGTCCGGCACTATCCCAGAGCCGGCGCTTTGGGAACAGTTCATCAATGCCGGCGAGCAGATTGCGCAGCATTACGAAGACCGGGAATACGGCCGCGCCATGCGCGATATCATGGCCCTGGCGGATGCCGCCAATGAGTATATCGCCGCGCAAGCTCCTTGGAGCTTGGCCAAGGAAGCAGGTCGGGAAGCTGATGTGCAGGCGGTGTGTTCGTTGGGCATCAACCTGTTCCGAGTTCTGATGATGTACCTGAAGCCGGTGTTGCCCACCACTGCGGAAGCGGCGGAAAGCTTCCTCAACCTCAAGCTGGATTGGTCTACGACGCCGGATTACCTTGCAGACCACCGTATCAACAAATTTGAGCCCCTGATGCAACGGGTCGATGCCCAAAAGGTGGAAGCCATGATAGATGCCAGCAAAGAAGAGACCGCCCCTGGCAAGGTGGAAACACCCAGTGAACAAACCTGGCTGACCAAAGAACCCGTAGCCGAAGAAATCGAGTTCGGCGATTTCGCCAAGGTCGACCTGCGCATCGCCAAAATCGTCAAGGCTGAACACGTGGAAGGTGCGGACAAACTCCTGCGCCTGACTCTCGATATTGGTGGCGAAACCCGCAACGTATTCGCCGGTATCAAAAGCGCCTACGCCCCCGAAGACCTGACCGGCAAACACACCGTTATGGTCGCCAACCTGAAACCACGCAAAATGAAGTTCGGCATGTCCGAAGGCATGGTGCTCGCCGCGGGTCCAGGTGGGAAAGAGCTGTACATTCTCGAACCCGGCGAAGGCGCAGAACCGGGAATGAGGGTGATGTGATGGAGCTGCAAGCTTCAAGCTGCAAGAAGGGGCGAGAAGCGAGAAGTTTGGGATGAGTGATTGGTTTTGTTTCTTTTTGCTTGTGGCTTGTAGCTTGCGGCTCTCATAACCTTATTCCACATCGCTCTTACAATGTTATTGATCCAAAACCAGTCGGCATCGATAATGGGCGCCCGCGAGCATACCAGGCGTTCTTCCCTGCCAAACTCTGATGAACCAAATCTCGGATGAAATAATTTAGTGGGTTACTCTCTGTGACGGATTTTGCCGTTATTCTGTTAAGCGCCGTGTTGGTGAACAACTTTGTACTGGTCCAGTTTCTGGGCCTGTGCCCGTTCATGGGTGTGTCAAACAAGCTCGAAAGCGCAATCGGTATGGGCGCCGCCACCACATTTGTACTGACTCTGGCGGCGATCTGCAGCTACATGGTGAATGCCTGGGTCCTGGAGCCACTGGGGCTGGAGTATCTGCGCACTATTTCGTTCATTCTGGTCATTGCCGCCGTTGTGCAGTTCGCCAAAATGTTCATCGAGAAGGCCAGCCCACTGTTGTACCGGGTGTTGGGGGTCTTTCTGCCACTGATTACCACCAACTGCGCGGTTCTGGGCGTGGCATTGCAGAACACCAACAAAGCTCACAGCTTTTATCAGTCCACCCTCTACGGTTTCGGTGCCGCCGTCGGTTTCTCTCTGGTGCTTATTTTGTTTTCAGCGATGCGCGAGCGTTTGGCCGTCGCCGATGTGCCCGTGCCATTCAAGGGCGCCGCGATCGGCATGATTACGGCGGGCTTGATGTCCCTGGCATTCATGGGCTTCGCAGGTTTAGTATAAAACATGGTCGAGTTCATCCTACAAAACCCATGGCTCAGCGCACTGGTCGCATTGGTCAGTCTCGCGGTGCTGTTTGGCGCGGTGCTCGGGTTTGCCGCCGTAAAATTCAAGGTTGAAGGTGACCCGCTGGTTGAGCGCATTGATGAGTTGCTACCGCAAACCCAGTGTGGCCAGTGCGGCTACCCCGGCTGCCGTCCCTATGCCCAGGCGATCGCCAACGGCGAAGAAATCAACAAATGTCCGCCCGGCGGACAGACCACCATCAACGATCTGGCCAACCTGCTGGATGTTCCCGCCCCCACACTGGACGAGGAACATGGTGTTGAATCCGATATTCGCAAAGTCGCCTACATCCGCGAAGACGAGTGCATCGGTTGCACCAAATGCATACAGGCGTGCCCGGTAGACGCCATTCTCGGTGCAGCCAAACAAATGCACACTGTCATTGTTTCCGAATGTACCGGCTGTGACTTGTGCGTCGAGCCCTGCCCGGTCGACTGCATTGAGATGCGGCCGGTGGAACAGGGCCTCAGTACCTGGAAGTGGAATATGCCCAACCCGGTGCCCATGCCTCCAGAAGACAACATCATCGCCAGCGACCGCCGCCGAATTGATGAGGGGGATGCCGCATGAGGCAGCTCTGGGATATCCCCGGTGGTATTCACCCACCGGAAAACAAGCTGCAATCAGTACAGAGCCCGATTGCACGTATTCCGTTACCGCAAGAAATCATCCTGCCGCTCAACCAACATATTGGCGCGCCATCCGAACCCGTTGTTGAAGTCGGTCAGTCGGTATTAAAAGGCCAACTGGTAGCCAAGGCCCAGGGCATTTTCAGCGCGGGGGTTCACGCGTCCACTTCCGGCACTGTTGTCGCGATCGAGGATCGCCTGGTTCCGCATCCCTCGGGCTTGAGCACGCGCTGTATCGTCATTTCGCCCGATGGCGAGGAGCGCTGGGCAGCGCTCGAACCTTGCCAAGACTTTGCCGAGCTGGAACATTTTGAGTTGGTAGAGCGGATACGCGCCGCCGGTATCGCCGGTTTGGGCGGCGCCGGTTTTCCGACTGCAGTCAAAGTGAATCCGCGCTCCAATGATCGCGTCGAGACTCTCATCCTTAACGGTACCGAGTGCGAGCCGTACATCACTGCCGATGACATGCTGATGCGCGAGCGCGCAGCGGATATCGTCGCAGGCGCGCAACTTTTGGCCAAAATCGTCGGTAACCCGAAAGAAATTCTGGTCGGCATTGAAGACAATAAACCTGAGGCAATTGCCGCCATGCAGGCCGCAGCCCAGGGTACGCCGGTGGAGATTGTGGTATTTCCCACCAAGTATCCCTCCGGCGGCGAAAAACAACTGATTCAAATACTGACCGGCAAAGAAGTACCCAGCGGCAAGATCCCGGCGCAAATCGGTGTGCTGGTGCAGAATGTGGGCACCGCCGCCGCGGCTTATCGCGCTATTCGTTACGGTGAACCGCTTATCAGCCGTGTCACCACCGTAGTAGGTGAATCCCTGGAACACCAGCGCAATATCGAGGTGCTGATCGGCACCCCGGTGGATCATATTCTGCAGCTGCACGGTTTTCAGCCAAAGCGCAGCGCGCGTTTGATCATTGGCGGCCCGATGATGGGGTACGCCATTGAGCAGACCGCCGTACCCGTAGTCAAAACCACCAACTGCATACTGGTGCCGAGCCAGGCAGAAATGCCCGAGCCACCGCCGGCCCAACCTTGCATTCGCTGTGGCCTGTGTGCAGAAGCCTGCCCCGCCAGCCTATTGCCCCAACAATTGTTCTGGTACTCCAAAGCGGAAGATCACGACAAACTGGATGCTCACAACCTGTTCGACTGTATCGAATGCGGCGCCTGTTCTTATGTCTGTCCCAGCAGTATTCCGTTGGTTCAGTATTTCCGCGCATCCAAAGGCGAGATACGACATCAGGCGGCAGAGAAGGAAAAAGCGGACAAGGCACGGCGCCGATTCGAGTTTCGCCAGGAACGCATTGCCAAAGCCGAGGCGGAGAAAGAAGCCAAGCGCCTGGCACGCAAGCAGGCCGCGGAAGAGGCCAAGAAAAAGTTGGCTGCAGACCAAGCCAGTGGGACCAGCACCACGCCCACCGCAGCGCCAGCCGGCGAGGATCTGGTGGCCCAGGCCATGGCCCGCGCCAAGTCAGCGCCCGTTGACCCCGCCACTCAAAGGGCCAAGCTGGAACGTGCAGTGGCCAGCGCGCAAAGTCGCGTTGAGCGGGCCAGGCAACAAATAGCCGAGGGCGATGCGGATCACCAGGACACAAATCGCCGAGAAACACTCGCCGCCCGATTGAAGCAGGCGGAACAGAAACTGGACGAAGCGCAAACCAAACTCGCAGAATGCGCCCCATCCCCCACTCCGGACATCGGCGTGGACAGCGCCAAACGCAAATTGGCCAACACGCCGGCTGATAATCGCTCCAAGTCTGTGGAAACCGTGCGCAAGCGGTTGGCAGTCGCGGAACAGAAACTTCGCGAAGCGGAAGAGGCGCAAAGTGCCACGGTGGATGCTTTGCGCCAGGGCGTGGAAAAGCTGCGCCAAAAACTGCGAGACGCCGGAAGCGAACCAGAACCCGCGTCCGCTGCCGGGGATACTGCGAGCCTTTCTGCCGCGGAAGCCGCGATTGCCAGAGCTCAAGCCAAGGCAGTCGCCCAGGCCGAGATGACTGCCGAGCAGAAAGCGCAAGCTCAGATTGAGGCGTTGCAGAAACGCCTGGACAAGGCACGGCAACGACTTGCCAAAGCCGAACAGGAAAATGACGAAAACATTGACGCCTTTCGCACCAGCGTCGAGAAACTGGAAGGAAAATTGAGCGAACTGGAAACCGTGGCGAACTGAGGAGAAACTGATGATTGATACCATAAGACAATATATCGACGACGGCACTTGGGTGGAGGTCCTATTACCCCTGCTGCAAAACCTTGTGGTCGCGTTACTCATTTATCTCGTCGGCACCTGGATCGCGAGGCGGCTGGTAACATTTATTGACAAGGTGATGAACCTGCGCGGTTTCGATGCGGCTTTGCGCGGCTTCCTGAGTGCGGTACTGTCGGTTGTCTTCACCATCGTCGTCATATTGATTGCCGCCGAGCAGCTTGGCCTCAATACCACGTCGCTACTAGCCCTGTTGGGTGCAGCCGGTCTGGCAGTTGCCTTGGCTCTGAAAGATTCGCTCTCCAACTTTGCCGCCGGTGTCATGTTGATAACGTTCAAGCCCTTCACCGTTGGTCACTATATTGAAGCAGGCGGCACCGCAGGTACCGTGGAAAAAGTCACCATCTTCAACACCATTCTGCGTTCCCCGGATAACCGCGTCATCACGGTGCCCAATTCCCAGATGTATAGCGATTCCATTACCAATTATTCTGCACGCCCAACCCGCCGTCTCGACCTGGTTTTCGGTATCAGTTATGACGATGATATGCGCAAGACTCGCGATCTGATTCAACAGGTCCTCGACGCCGATGAACGAGTACTTCAAGACCCGGCTCCCACCATTGCCGTTAATGAACTCGCAGAGTCCAGCGTCAACTTCATCGTGCGCCCCTGGTGTGCCACCGATGACTATTGGCCTCTGCGTTGGCACCTGATAGAAAACATCAAACGCAGCTTCGATGAAAACGGTATTTCGATCCCCTTCCCACAGAGGGATGTTCATGTAAAAGAAAAGAAAATCGAAAAATAGGGAAAAGGGAAAAGGGAAAAGGGAAAAGGGAAAAGAATGTAGACCAGACAAATGAGTAAAACAAACACCCAGACTGGCGATTGCTTATATTGGCCCGCGGTGTACGATTTTACTTTTCCCTTTTCCCTATGTTTTTGTATTCTCTAATCATCAAAAACCACAGGCCGATACAAACCCCATGCCTTTCATCAAAATAACTTCGCCCCACACCCATGGTGCCACCAGTACGGCTGGCGTTATGCAGAGTGTTCTGCTGGCAACCTTGCCGGGCCTGCTGGCGCTCACGGTATTTTTCGGCCCGGGCACCTTGTTCAATGTGGTTCTCGCTTGCGTTGCGGCTCTTGGCTTCGAAGCCTTGGCATTGAGGTTGCGCAAACGTCCGGTTGGCTTCTTCCTAAAGGACTGTACGGCTTTAGTCACTGCCGTACTACTCGGCCTCGCTCTGCCGCCCTACTGCCCGTGGTGGCTGGTGGTTGTAGGCATCTTCTTCGCGATCATCGTCGCCAAGCAGCTGTACGGCGGCATGGGATACAACCCATTCAACCCGGCCATGGTCGGCTATGTGGTTCTGCTGATTTCGTTCCCTCTGGAAATGAGTCAGTGGGCAATGCCGAGTACCGCGACCGATGATATGCCCGGATTGTTATCCGTGTTGCAAATCAAACTCTCGGGCGCCAGCCTGGATGCCTATACCGGTGCCACACCCCTCGATGTGCTCAAGCAGAATTCCGGGCTCTTGCTGGATTCCCTGTACCAACAGCAAGCCGTATTCGCGGCGGGTCGCTGGGCTGGCGCTGGGTGGGAGTGGGTAAACGTCGCCTTTGCGCTGGGTGGGACTTACCTGCTGTACAAACGCGTGTTCAGCTGGCAGGCACCGGTGGCCATGCTGGTGGTTCTCGGCGTGTTGTCGGCCATTTTTTATGACGGTGGCAGTTCCGCCAGTGCCGGTTCACCACTGTTCCAATGGTTATCCGGTGGCACCATGCTCGGGGCATTTTTCATCCTGACGGATCCGGTTACCTCTGCGGTAAGCAAAAAAGGCCGCTTGATCTTTGGTGCCGGCGCGGGGCTGTTGATTTTCGTTATTCGCGTTTGGGGCAACTATCCCGACGGTATCGCGTTCGCCATTCTGCTGATGAATTTCGCCGCGCCTTTTATTGATTTCTACACCCTGCCGCGCACCTATGGTCACAAAAAGTCCAACCGCGCGACGGCAAAGGAGCCACAATGACGGCTGTCTTTTTACGGGCTACGTTTCTACACGACATTTTTTTCCATAAGACTGACGAGACACATGATGCTGGGTAAATCCATCAGTAAAAACAGTCTGATTCTGGGCGGCTTCGCTCTGGTCACTGCCAGCGTATTGTCGATGACTCACCAGGGCACCAAGCAGCAAATTGCGGAAGCGGAAAGAGCTGCCGCTCAGAAAGCCCTGTTCGAAGTCGTACCGGAGGATCGCCACAACAATGATTTGCTCAACTCCACCCGCCCCATTCCGTCCGAGTTTTGGGATGAGCTCGGCCTGGACTCTGACAGCGAGCTGTACATTGCGCAGCAGGATGGCGTCGCCCAAGCGGTGATTCTTCCCGCGGTGGCCCCGGACGGTTACAGCGGTGACATCAAGATGATTATTGGCATCAATCTCGATGGCTCCGTCTCCGGCGTGCGCGTACTCAGTCATTCTGAAACCCCTGGTCTTGGCGATCGACTCGAGCTGGCGAAGAGCTCCTGGATACTGAACTTCAATGGCAAGTCCTTGGATAATCCGGAGCTGGATAGATGGCAGGTTAAAAAAGACGGCGGAGACTTCGACCAGTTCACCGGTGCGACCATCACCCCTAGAGCGGTAGTACAACAAGTTAAAAAAGCCCTGATTGTGTTCACCGAAAATCGCGGAGCCCTGTTAGGCATGAATAACAGTGAACCAGCCAACGCGGAAACAGGCGCTGGCCAACAGCCGAGTGAGGGCTTACAGAAGGTTCCCAGCACTAAACACAATACCGACGACAACACTGAAGGCGATTACCAATGAGCAGTGTCAATTACTCAGAAATTACCGCCAACGGCCTGTGGAACAACAACCCTGCGCTGGTTCAGCTGCTGGGCCTGTGTCCTCTTCTCGCGGTAACGGGTTCAGTGGTGAACGCGTTGGGATTGGGGCTGGCCACTATGCTTGTGTTGACTGGCTCGAACATTTCAGTGTCGCTGATACGCAATGCCGTCAGTGATGCAGTGCGTCTGCCGGCGTTTGTTATGATCATCGCCTCCCTGACGACCTGCACCGAGCTCTTGATGAAGGCATTCACCTTCGAGCTATACCAAATTCTGGGCATTTTTATCCCACTTATTGTCACCAACTGCGTCATCCTCGGCCGTGCCGATGCATTCGCCAGCAAGAACAAAGTTTTGCCCTCAGCAATAGACGGCTTCATGATGGGCCTCGGCTTTTTGCTGATGCTGATCACCCTCGGCGCTATTCGTGAAATCATCGGCAGCGGCACCCTCTTCGCCAACATGGACCTGCTGCTGGGTGACGTGGCCCGGGATTGGCGAATCAATATTTTTGGCAGTGAATACCGCGGCTTCTTGATTGCAATACTACCACCAGGCGCTTTCCTTGTTGCCGGATGTCTGATCGCCCTGAAAAACGTGATCGATGACAGGGCTCGCAAGCAGGCCGCCCGTCAAAAGGAAAAGACGGTAACAGGCACCAAACGGGTTCGCACAACGGGAAGTGTGGCTTGAGGGTTGTGTATAAGCGGCAAGCGAAACATAAGGAAAAGGGAAAAGGGAAAAGGGAAAAGAAATTATGGCACCCATAGTATAAGGGGTGGACGCTGGCTGTAGCTAAGTCTTGCACAGCAAACTTCTGTCTATGCGTAGTGTTCTTGTCGAAGACATTACCCTGATCGATTACGCGAAAAGAGTTTGGCATCAGGGATAGTCCTTTTGAAACCCTCGCGGCAGGGATGCCGCGGGGGAGCCACATGGACGTGTTTATGCGTTTTCAAAAGGACTATCCCTGATGACAAACGGATCGAAGCTACAACGCCATATTAAGCGGCATATCCAAACGACTCTCGATCGCTCCAAATCTCCTATCTCGGCATAAGCGTTGCACCGTTTTACTGTAGAGTCGGGTGACCTGTGTAAACAGCTGCAGGTTAATCACCGGCATCTTCAGTACCCTTTGGAAGGAGATACTTATGGCGACTGTAAACACACACCCTACAGAACGCAGGCATATTCTGGATCGGCGCTCTAACTCAACGACCACTGCACGCACCGCTAACACCGCAGGTAAACTGTCTGCCCTGGACTGGGCCGCGATGGCGCTACTCATTGTCGGCGGCATCAACTGGGGGCTGATCGGCTTGTTCAGCTTTGACTTGGTTGCCGCGATCTTTGGCGAAATGAGCGCCTTGTCGCGAATCATCTACACCCTCGTCGGGATCGCAGCAGTCTATTCCATTTACACCTCCAGCAAAATGTCCGGTAAAACGTGATGGGAGACTGCCAAGAAGAGTGGCTAGCTGTTGAACGTCACTACGAACGATCAACAGCTGCCGAATAGATCCAACTGCTCCTCTTCGATAATGCGCTTTGCCCTCACCGGCGGCACCCAATCCGGACGACGGAATTGGGTGCTGTCGAGGGTGCCAAATCGCGTCCTCTGGGAGTTCAAGCCGTAGCGTTTGACTGCCTTTTCAAAACGTTGGCGAATCAGATCTGCCCATACGCCATCACCCCGCATGCGTGTGCTGAAGTCAGCGTCGTAATCTTTACCGCCACGCATGTCCCGCACCCTATTCATTACCCGTTCTGCACGCTCCGGAAAGTGCGCCTGCAACCATTGCTGGAACAGGGGGTTCACCTCCCAGGGCAGGCGCAACACGATGTACCCGGCGTTGACCGCGCCGGCATCAGCGGCCGCTTCAAGTACCTGTTCCAGCTCCTGCTCTGTGACGAAAGGAATAATCGGCGCAACGTTGACTCCGACGGGAATGCCTGCTTCGCTCAGTTTTTGAACGGTGCGCAACCGCCGACTGGGCGCCGTGGCACGCGGCTCCAGTGTGCGGGCAATGGCATGGTCCAGAGTTGTAATTGTCACGGTTACCAGCGCTTGCCCTTTGGCTGCCATGGGCGCCAGCAAACCAATGTCCCGTTCGATCAACGAGCTTTTGGTAATCAATGCCACCGGGTGTTCACAGGCATGCAGGGTTTCCAGTATGCGCCGGGTCAGTTGAAGTTCACGTTCACAGGGCTGGTAGGCGTCGGTATTAACTCCCAGTGCAATCGGCTCGGGTTGATAGGATTTTTTTGCCAGCTCCTGCCGCAGAAGATCCGCCGCGTTCATCTTGGCGAAGATGCGGCTCTCAAAGTCGAGCCCCGGCGAGAGCCCTAGGTAACTGTGCGTGGGGCGCGCA
Source organism: uncultured Cellvibrionaceae bacterium (assembly GCA_964419935.1). Lineage (GTDB taxonomy): Bacteria > Pseudomonadota > Gammaproteobacteria > Pseudomonadales > Cellvibrionaceae > CAYQQJ01. The sequence goes on along the minus strand of CAYQQJ010000001.1, from coordinate 171,522 downwards.
AAGCAGTAGATGCAACCATGTTCACAACCGCGATAGGGATTCAGGGAAACATTGAAGGGAATGTCCGGTGAGGCATTGCGTGTCAGGATAGTTTTCGCGTATTCAGCTGATACTTGTGTTTTTACGCCGGGTAGGGAGTCATCATTCTCTAAAGCCCAACCATCATCAAATTCTTCAATTTGCTGATAATCGAAACGTCCTTCAATATTGGTCACAGCACCACGCCCTTTGAGAGCCGTCAATGGTCTCGATTGCCACGCGTCCAATTGTAGTTTCTCTTCCGTCATCACTCACCGCCCGCCAACAACTGTATATAAAAACAGTATGGTAGAATAAAAGCGCTGCGAGGAAAAGCCTTTGTTACGCTGGTGGCCTTAGGCAGTTGGGCCAGACCTTGCAGGCGAATTGCCAAACCGATCGTTTCCGGAGTTTAGCCATGACGACACCAACCATTGAACACGACCCGGCGAGGCAGCGATTCGTCCTGAGTACCGGCGGTGAGCCCGCGGTACTGGACTACCGGCTATCGCCGGACAGCAGACAACCCAGCGCAATCAATTTCACCCACACCTACGTTCCCAATGAATTCCGGGGCAAGGGTTTGGCTGAATCCCTGGTGCGGCACGGCTTGCGCTGGGCAAAGGAGCAAAACTACGAGATCAGCGCCAGTTGCTGGTACGTCGGCAAATTTCTGCGATAGCACATACTGCATGCACACAGACACGCTAATCATCGGCGGCGGTATCGCAGGGCTCGCCTGCGGGCTGGAGCTGTGCCGCAGCGGGCTGTCGGTCACCGTGCTCGAAAGCAGCAACCAGCTGGGCGGTCGCGCCCGCAGCTGGACAGACGAGCAGACGGGAGATATCGTCGATATTGGCCCCCACATTCTGCTATCCGAATACAACAACATGTTGCACCTCCTGGACGGGCTCGGCACTCGGAATCAAGTGATCTGGCAAACCGGCAAATTCATCACACTGGTTGGTGAGCCCCGCCCCGTGACGATTCGGATGCACGCACTGCCGGTGCCATTTCACTTTTTACCGAGCCTGCTCGCCCTGCCCCAGGTTTCCTGGAAAGAACTCCTCACCAATAACCGACTCATGTGGCGAGTGCTCAAGCTAAGCAACCGGGACGTTGCGCAGCTGGACGATCGTAAGGCGGAGGATTATTTGCAGCAGCAGGGAGTCAGCCAGCATTTTATCGACTGGTTCTGGCGCTCGGCCTGTATGTCGATCATGAATGTGCCACTGGAACACTGCTCGGCAGGTGCGTTGTTGCGTTTTTTCCGTTTCATGATCGGCAAAAGTGGTTACAAAATCGGCTTTCCCGCCGGAGGATTGGGTGATCTGTTCGCGCCTGCTGCGAAAGCACAGATTGAGGCAGCAGGAGGCCGGGTACTGGAAAACAGTGCAGTCAGCGCTATCACCGGCGCAGCCGCCAATGAAGCTCGATTCTCCGGTGTGCAGCTTGCAGATGGCACCCACCTTGAAGCCACCACCTGCGTCGCCGCCATACCACCTCAGCAACTGCCGGATTTATTGCCAGACGCCTGGTACCGAGATTTCCCGGTGTTTCAGGAACTGTCGCAGTTCTCGCCCAGCCGTTACGTAAGTAGCTATTTATGGTTCGACCGAAAACTGACCCGGGAAAAATTCTGGGCCCGCGTCTGGTCGCCGGACAATGTCAATTATGATTCCTATGATCTATCCAACATCCGCCACGGCTGGGCGCAGCGACCATCGGTCATTGCCAGCAACATCGTCTATAGCCAACGGGTGGAGAATATGGACGATGACGCGATAGTGAATGCGACGCTGCAGGAACTTCGGCAATTTTTGCCTGCGATAGATCAGGCCAAGCTGCTTCACGCACGGGTCCACCACATTCCCATGGCTGTTCCAGCACCTTTCCCCGGTGCTGAACAGTTGCGTCCGGACAATGTCACTCCCGCAGAAGGGTTTTATCTGGCCGGTGACTGGACGGCGACCGGCTTGCCATCATCCATGGAAAGCGCGGTGCGTTCCGGCTATCTGGCTGCAGAAAAAATTCTGGCCCTGTTTGAGCGCCCTCGCAAAATTGCCATTGCACCCCCAAAAGCGGACGCGTTGGTCAGGTTGATTGGCGGGCGCTGAGATAGCATATAGGCGCTAGTATTAACCCGGCAATTATTATCGGCCAAATTACTATTACGATAAAGGCGGTACTGGGCTTCGATCCGTTTGTCATCAGGGTAGATCGTTTGAAAACGCATAAACACATCCCTGTGGCTTCGACGTGCATGGACGCACTAATACCGCGATGGCAGGATGCCAAGGAGCGGTCCCGCGGCGTCCCTGCCGCGAGGGTTTCAAAAGACCTACCCTGATGACAAACTACTTGGTGCACTCGACTAACACCAGACATCGAAAGGAGATACTACCCGTAGGTCGGTTAGAGGCGAGCCCGCGAGCATCGTAACCCGACAATCAAGATTGCCGGGTTCATAGAATCACAAAGACAACAGAATATCCGGCTTTGGAAGTTGCAGGTTAAATTGTTCAAGTGTCATTCCCCATCCACTGGTAAAGCCATATGCGCAAAGGGACTTTCGGGATGCACGCCAAGATCGCACAGGGATTTGCCAAGACGACCAGATCCGCGCCCACTGAACGCGATCAAGCTCTGATTGCGTATCGCGAGTACGGGTGAAAACAGCGGGACTCTGAGATATTCCATGGTGGGAAAGCGTTTCGCGAACGAAAAATGTCTCGCCGTTGAAGGCTTGCGTGACGGAGCCGAAGCGGAGATCCGACAAAGCGCCTGACTCTGCTGTCCGTGGGTCTTTTCAGGCAAAACCGTTACCGCCATTCCGCGAGCTGTTGTCTGCCACTGAAATTCCGCCAGCTCCTTTGACAGTCCCCAGACCTCCCGCCCGGCAGCACAACTGCGCGGATCATCGACGTAAATATGGGATATCCACCCACCAACTCTGGTTCCATGCCGGACAAGCGCGGGCATCACTATAAGCTCGTGGTAGGCCAGTGTGGAACCGGAGCCATAGCGCACCGCGAGAATGCCGCCGAGCGTCCTTCCCGGTAGTGCGGTGACTATGGATAACTCTGCAGGCACCGACTCGCGCACCTGTGAAACCTTCAGCATTTGCACCCGCAACAGCGCGGTGCCCTCAAGCTGCCAGGGCGGCGGCGGATAGGATGACGTGTCGAGGCAGGCGGGCGTTTGCATGTCCATAGGATTGCGCACAGCATCAAAGATTCAATGGCGCGCGCTGGTTTAGGCGCCAGCATTGGGCTATCCTTAATGACACGTCTTAACGACACGAATAAAAAATGGCTGCGCGTGGAGTTTTACGCATGGGAAAGGTGTTGCCACGCAACTCTCACAGGTACATGGGCGTTATTCACAGGTTCATGGGCGTTATTCCAAGATTCACGAGCGTTACTTTCTGGATGTGGCTGTTAATCACTTGCAGCGCCACCGCCCAGGCTGCCGATCTTCCGGAAGTCGACATCTCGACGCTGCAACAGCAATGGCTTAGGGACATCATCGAGTTTCTCCCCGCGGACGTGGACCAACCATTCACCAGCGTTACCAAGTCTGACTTTAGTCCACTGACGCACGCGGACATCAATCAAGGAATCAGCGATCGGGCGTTCTGGCTGCGCATGCGTTTGCTGAACGCTGACGACGCGGCCAAACCCTGGGTTTTGCATAACGACACCAGCTATCTCGACAACCTTGTTGTTTACTACCGCGATGAAAACACGGCGGAATTTCAGCAGCAACATCTGTCGGATCGGCAACCATTCCACACCCGCCCCCTGGACTACCGCGCACTCAGTTTCAGACATGCCACACCGGCGCACAGCTACACTGATGTCTACGTCAAAGTGTTCTTCGACAAGCCCGACTCCGTCAGCCTCAATTTCGGTGTCTGGGAAGAGAACACCTTCTGGCAGACCGCCCGCAACGAAAACCTCATTTACGGCGGTTATTACGGAATCCTGTTGATTCTGATCATCATATCCCTGAGCTTTGCCCTGCTGTTGCGCCAGCGCATTGCCCTCTACTACTCGGTATTCCTGATCGGCACCGCGTTGCTCTGGTTGTTTTTGAATGGCTACGCATTCCAGTACCTGTGGCCGAACGCGGTCTACTGGCACAACGAGGGTTTCCACATTGCGTTTCTTCTGTTCGCAATGTTTGCACTGCAATTCTCCAAAGCCTTTTTGCGCACCCACACGCTTCAACCAAAAATGCACCGATTCTTTACGGCCCTGCAACTGGTGATCGCCTGCGGATTGTTATTGCGAATTGGAGGCGCGTACGGCGTAGTGCTCGATGTTGCCTTCGGAGCCTTGGCCTTGCTCGCGGTGGTTATTCCTGTCGCCAGCTGGCGCGCATACCGCCGCGGCCTTACCTATGCCCGCTGGTACACACTGGCGTGGCTGGTTTACTCACTCAGCGTGCTGGTGTGCGTCACCAGCGGCTATACCAATTTCCTGCAATGGGGAATGCAAGTACTCAACTACATGCAGGCCGGTAGCCTGCTGGAGTCCATATTTTTGATGGTGGCTATGTCCGAGTGGTTGTTGAGCCTGGATACCGACAGACGCCAGGCCATCGCTCTGGCCAATCAGGACCCCTTGACCGGCCTGGGCAACCGACGCTTGTTGCAGTTGCAGTACGAACAACTCCGGGAGTGTTTTTTAAAGGACGGCCAACCGGTTTTTCTGATCATGATGGATCTGGACCACTTCAAGCAAATCAACGACACCTACGGCCATGAAGCGGGTGATTATGTGCTTAAGGAAGTTGCTGAACTGATTGAACATCTGAGCCGAGAGGGCGACGTCTGCATACGTTACGGCGGTGAAGAATTCGCCATGCTCTTGCGAGCGGACTCCATGGACCGGGTTTGGCAAATTGCCGAACGCATTCGTATACAGTTCGGTCAAAACCCCACTCAATACAATGGACAGGTTATTCAGCACACACTATCAAGCGGCATTACCCAAGTGCTGTCCACGGAAGAGATACTCACGGTACAGGAAATGATGGCAAGAGCCGATGCCGCGCTCTATCAAGGCAAGGCGGCGGGACGCAATTGCAGTACTATCTATGACAGCGACAGCGTAGTGAACAGCCGTATAGTATCTATCAGTTCGGCATAAACCTAGCGGCTCTCCGCTGACTCTTTCAAGGCATCCTCTATGGCATTCTCGCCCATCTGTGGCTTTGCCAAATCCGCCAATGGCTTCCGCTGTTCCCGCACCTGATCCGTGTCAATCCCCATTCGCTGATCCCGAGCCTCGAGCAATTCCGGTTTAATTTGTCCGTCCCGGTTAAACGACCAAGCCAGTTTTGCATCCCCCAACGGCAGGCTGTCAGCCCCCTTTTCCTCCCTCACTTCACTCAGGAACCCGACCCCTACCTTGCGCAGGTGTATCGCTACGGGCTTCTGGAAGATTTTGATCATATGTACCGCTATTCGGCATTGTTGGATCGGGTTGAGGGAAAGGATGCCAACAATATTTTGCAGTGTTACACCGACATTACTCCCGGACGTCCCACAATCGAGGAGCATCGCGATCCGGAGGATGACCTACGGGACCATTACGATCACAAGGCAACGGACCCCATCAGCAAAATGAATGCGCTGACCATTTTCTCCGGCGAGTATCAAACGCGCGATTACCACATGAACATTGGGCCGACCTTCAGTGATCCGGTGGCCCGACAACTTTATGCGGAGATTGCGTCCATTGAAGAGCAACATGTGACGCAATACGGCTCCATCATTGACCCTAATGAAACCTGGTTGGAAAAATGGATGCTTTCTGAAGCCAATGAAGCATATAACTATTACAGTTGTATGGAGGCTGAAACCAATCCACATGTAAAAGCGATTTGGGAACGCTTCCTTGACTATGAGCTCGGCCACCTGCAATTGGTCATGGAGTTGTTTAAAAAACATGAGCGACGCGACCCCGCTGAGATTATTCCGACCTTCATGCCCGATCCTATTGCCTACCAAAGCCAGCGGGAATTCGTTCGCAAGACGCTGCAGGACGAAATCGATTTGCGCGTGGCCGGCTCCAAATTTGTTCCGAAGGAGCAGGAGACTCGAGCATCGCAGGATTACCGGAATCATATGAATTCTGAAGGCTCTCCAACAGAAACCGTGGCAGCCGGCTACCAGTGGCAGCCGGGCACCGAACTGAGCCAGCCATTCGCCAGGGCATCCTGAGACGGTGCGTGAAATAGCGCCTGATACTGAGCCTGATATCAAGATACGAGGACCACACCATGGAAAAATCAACACAGATGGGCACCAACCGAACCGGCATTGATGCGTCGCCGTTCGATAGCAAGTCAATGATCGAGGGTGCGGAAAAATTCTTTTCTACCGGCGGTAGCTCGCAGGCGGTCAGATCCATGAAGCGGGACTTTCCGGTGAAGCCGGCTCCGTGGGCTCTGTTCCGGTCCCGGGCACTCCCAAGGGAATGCTCAAGTCCGCCATGAAGAAAATGACCGGACACAACCCCGAGATGTTTATTAACAAATTGGGAGAGAGGCTCGCTTATGAAAGAACCGGGATTCGCATTTACGAGTCATTTATTGATAAATGTGTAGCGGCATCGTCCAGCGGAAAATTGTCTCCTGCGGTGTTCATTGATCGCTTGCGGGAGTTTCGTAACCAGGAAGCGCAGCATTTTCAAATGATCAAAGGCTGCCTGGAAAAACTCGGCGCCGATCCCACCGCGCAAACCCCCGATGCGGATGTTACCGGCGTGGCTTCAATGGGGATGGTCAAGGTGATTACGGACCCGCGCACGTCCATTGGCCAATGTCTTGAAACAATGTTGTCGATTGAACTCACTGATAACGCGGCCTGGGAACTTCTTATCAAACTGGCCGAGGACATGGGTATGGATGAGATGGCCGCGGAATTCGGCGTTGCGTTGCAGCAAGAAAATATCCACGTCCAGGAAGTTCGCACATTGTACGAAACGGTTGTACTGGATCAGGCAAGGATGGGGTTGTGAGAAGCCGCAAGCTGCAAGAGAAAAGATAGGGAAAAGGGAAAAGGTAGAAGGTAGAAGGTAGAAGGTAAAAAGCTCATGGACGAGCTATAGATAGCCCAGAGTCGTGCGGACGCTTAATTGGCTGGAGTTGCTATGGTGGTGATACATCGATCGGTATTTGCAGTGCTTGCCATTTTGGTTTTCGTCGGGTGCAGCGAACGGGGACCGGAGGTGGAGCCGGCGGGTGTGGACAAGTCCGGCAAGACTGCAGCGCTGGAGAAGGGGGCTGCACTCTTGCAGGGGCAGGCACCGCTCAATGCAATGGATGTGTATCTGGTAGGGTTCCATCCGCTCAAGAATGAGCCATCTCATCAAATGGAAGCCCATCATTTTTGTCATCAGGTGAACGAGGACTTTGCCCAATGTGCATTGTTTGACGGTAATACCGACAATGCCAATCTCAATGGTATCGAGTACATCATTTCCGAGAGCCTGTTCGAGACGCTACCCGAGGAGGAAAAGGCCTATTGGCACCCGCACAACTATGAAATTCTTTCGGGACAACTGACTGCGCCGGGTATACCGTCAGTGGCGGAGATGGAGCTTATGGAAGGCAAGATGAACAGTTACGGCAAAACCTGGCAACCAGTTGATCATGGTTTGTTGATGATGTTCGACCCTGCGCACTTTGGCCAGTGCAGGGCGCGGCTCACCATTGACCATAGCGCAGTGATGCTGAAATCGGTTGGCTTGCTGCTCCATGCCATTCATCAAAATGACCCGAACCCGCGTAAAGGCATCGTCGTCCAATTTACTGATCGGGTTTGATGCGATTTCACGCCAGGTAAATTTTTGTTTGTCCAGGGGCGTACCTTTGTTGTCGAAAAGTTGAATTGTCATAAGACCTCCAGATTGCGGCCGCTATTTCGGAAGCTTGCGGGCTACAACATGCATACCCGTAGATCATAAAGAATTGCTTAACAAACCTGACTCTGGATTCTTCTATACCATCAACCCCTTCAATTTTGCGCCTATTGTTACAATGCAACCTGTAAACTCTACAGAAACTAAAGCGTTCAATTCCGTTAATGAAAACGGCCATATCAGTGCCGGACATTGGCATCTTAAACACAAGCTTGCGAAGAAGTTAAAAAAGAAAATGGCTGTAATTTATCGCATTCTGATTAAGATTTTCGCGTGTATCGCTGGTGCGCAAATTCAACCATAGAAAAATAAATTTTATTATCTTATTTCAGCCTTGGGTCTGCATCTTGCTTGATAAACACCTGTGAAAATAGGTCCATACACAATTGCGGGGTGAGCACTATGACGACATCCAATGGCGGAAATATCGGGGGGCAGAGCATGTCCTCGAGCAATGTCAAAGCAGAAGCACAACAGCACGCGGCGCGAATGTCCGAGCAGGCGAAGCAACAAGCCCGACAACGACTGGATCAAGGAAAGGAAACGATTTCGGCGAAAATGGAAAAGGTGGCGCACGCCGCCCGAGCCGCCGCATCCGATCTTGATGAACAGGATCAATCCGGCTTGTCCACTTACGTGTCCAGCATGGCGGATAGCTTGAACTCATTCGCTGGTAGCCTTCGCGATAAAAATGCGGATGAACTGGTTCATCAAGTCACAGGTATGGCGCGGCGCAACCCGGGGCTCTTTATCGCGGGCAGCATTGCCGTTGGATTCGGAATTTCCCGTTTCGCCAAGGCATCCAGCAAGCGCTCACAATCGACCAGTGACTCGCCAGTGGGGTATCGGGATACCTATACCGATAGCACATATACCGGCAGTATGGGCGACTACGAAGCCTCTGCCTACGAGGGCAGCGGTTTTTCGGATGCACAGTACAGTGACCTCTCCTCCGAGTCTGCGCAGAGTCTGTCAACGTCTGACGATTATGAGGCAACAGGTTATACAGACACATCCTACGATTCGGATTACCAGAGTTCGGACTACAACGCGGCCGATTATAGTGATCGGGATTTTCCTTCCAGCGACAGATCCTCCCTGCTTAAAGGCTCCGGATCAACCGACAGCGAGTTCGGCAGTTCGTCGCGTACGCGGCCATTGAAAGACAAACAGAGTATTGCGACAGAACGTCTCCGTCCCGATGACAAAAGCAGTAGCAATGATCTAGGAGGAAAACGCTATGAATGAACACACAACCAGACAAACCCATGTACATTCCACGGCTGACACCCCGGTCGGGTTGGTGACACAGCTTACACGCGAAATGACCACGCTGTTCAGCAAAGAGGTGGCACTGGCGAAATCCGAAGTATCCCATTCCGTTAAGACGGCAAAAGTCGGAATAATGGGCATGGCTGCCGGTGGCCTGGTACTCTTTGCCGGATTTCTGGTGCTGCTGTGGGCCGCAGTCCTGGGCTTGAGTGAAGTGATTGCACCTTGGTTAGCCGCGGTCATTGTGGGCGGCATTGTGACCTTCGTTGGTCTGATTATGGTGCAGTCTGCCAAACACAAGTTGGAACTCTCCGCGTTTAAACCCACCCATACCGCCAACTCGTTACACAAAGACCGGAATGCTTTGAGAGGAGCCACGACATGAGTGATCAATTCAATACGGATGCCGAAAAAGACCCCGATGAGCTGGAGCGCGAGGTTGACCAGCAGCGCGCCTACATCGCGGAAACCTTGCAAGCTCTCGAGCAAAAATTCTCACCCGGCCAGATTTTTGATCAAATCATAGGCTATACGCGCAGTAACGGCGGTGATTTTTCACAGAATCTGGTTAACACTGTGAAGAACAATCCGGTGCCGACGCTGCTGACTGCGACGGGAATTGCCTGGATGATGTTGGGACAAAATCGTCCGACACGAGCGCGGGACAGTAGCTATATACCGGCCAATGCCAGCTACGGCGTGGACCCGGCGTATCAGTCCAGCGGCGACGGCAAAACCGCGGCGCTGAAGGAACGGGCTGGTCACCTGCGCGAAGGCGCGTCAGAATCCATGGCGAAAGCGAAGCAGAAGATGCACCATCTGGGCAGTTCCGCTTCCAGCGCCAGGGAAACCATGCGTCAGCGTGCCGCCCAGGCAAACGAAGGCTTTGATCATATGCTGAAGGAACAGCCGTTGGCATTGGCCGCCATCGGAATCGCCTTGGGTGCACTGATCGGTGCCGCGGTACCGCATACGCGCAAGGAAGATGAACTACTTGGCGAGTCTCGAGACAAAGTCGCGCAGCAAGCGAAAGAGAAGGCCCAGGAAGGCTATGAAAAAGCAGAAGACCTGGGCAGCCGCCTGGCAGAGGATGCCAAACAGGAAGTGAAGTCGACACAGACCATGTCCTCACAACCGTCTGCGTCGGCGTCGGGTTCGCCAAGGTATAACTAGGCAACTGCCACGACTCAAGCTGTCGCGGACACTTGAGTTAACAATAACGCTCAAACGGTTACCCATGCCTGGCGTCAGTGCATGGGTAACCTTTTCATGCCCATCCCTCTACGCCAATCGCCTAACCCACGCCTTTCCGTTTTGCCATAATTTTTTGGTCGCCCGCTTCCGTCCAGAGTCGTGACGCAGTTACAATAATTTTCACTTCCCTTTCGGAGAACCCATGACCGCGGTCAACACATTATTATTGCTGGGCGGACTGCTGCTCTTGCTGGGTGTGCTTGCCAGCACCATATCTGCCCGGGTGGGCGTGCCACTATTGCTATTGTTCCTGGGGCTCGGTGTGTTGGCAGGCGAAGATGGTGTGGGCGGCATCGTCTTCGATGATTTCGACCTCGCCTATCTGGTAGGCAACCTCGCCTTGGCGGTGATCCTGCTCGATGGCGGCCTGCGCACGAAGATTTCGTCATTTCGAGCAGCACTGCGCCCCGCGAGCGTTCTGGCGACTTGTGGCGTCGCCATTACGTCCGGGTTAACCGGCATCTTCGCCGCGCTGGTACTCGGCGTCGATTGGTACTATGGACTGCTGCTGGGCGCCATCGTGGGTTCAACCGACGCGGCAGCCGTGTTCAACTTACTGCGCAACAGTGGCATATCCCTGAACGAACGGGTCGGTTCCACCCTGGAGATCGAATCCGGCACCAATGATCCCATGGCGATCTTTCTGGTCACGCTGTTGATGGAAATTATCAGCACGCCGGAGTCCATGACGCCCTGGGATATGGCTATGCGCTTTGTGCAACAATTCGGTATCGGTGCATTGATTGGCCTGCTCGCCGGTTGGTGTCTGGTAAAGCTGATCACGCGAGTACGACTGGTAGATGGCCTTTATGCCCTGCTGATTCTCTCTGCAGGTCTGGTTGTATTCGGCGTTGCCAACGAATTGGGTGGTAGCGGCTTTCTTGCGATTTACCTCGTCGGCCTATGTGTGGGCAACGCACGTACGCGCTCAGCAGAACCCGTACTCCAGGTGATGGATGGCCTGGCGTGGTTGTCACAAGCCGGCATGTTCCTGGTGTTGGGTCTGTTGATGACACCATCACAACTCGGCTCCACGTTGTTACCAGCATTGGCTATCTCTGTCTTTCTCATTCTGGTCGCACGCCCGCTGGCGGTATATATCAGCCTGCTGCCGTTTCGCTTTCCGTGGAAGGAAAAAACCTATATCAGTTGGGTCGGCCTGCGTGGCGCGGTGCCTATTGTGCTGGCTGTGTTCCCGGTGATGGCAGGCCTGCCCCACTCCATACTCCTGTTCAACGTCACCTTCGTTGTCGTTTGCGTTTCCCTGTTGATACAAGGCTCCACAGTGCCACTGGTCGCGCGCTGGCTGGGTGTTCTGGTTCCACGCGCCTCGACGCCGGTAGAGTCCCACCGCCTGTGGGTAGGTCGGGAAAGTTCTCTGGAGTTGAGTGCCTTTCGTGTAGAGCCGGAATCCCCAGCCGAAGGTAAGAGCCTGGGTATCCTCGGAGCCCTCGGCGGCAGTCAGCAGTGTGTATTGCTTATCCGCGGCGAGCAGCGTTTGCCGCCTGAACCGGACGCAGACCTGCAGGCCGGCGACGAAGTATGGCTACTACTGCAGACGGATGAAATCGAGAGCGTCTCACCCTTCTTCTCTCACACGGAGCAACAGGGGGCCTTGGCCAGCCACAACTTCTTTGGCGAATTCATTATCGACGCGGATTCTGCCGCTGCTGACCTGGCGATGCTCTATGGCTTGACGTTAACCGAGCATGAGGCTGACTGGACGATCTCGCAAATGCTGTCCACACGGCTGGGCAAGAAACTGGTGGTTGGAGACCGGATCGCGCTGGGCTCGATCCGGCTGACCGTGCGCGCTATGCGCGGAGGGGAGGTGAAATCCGTGGGGCTCAAGATCTTGCAGCAGTGACATTCACACCCTCCCCTGTCCAGGGGAGGGTGCAAGTTCGCGGCTTTTAGCGAGCAGTTGGTGAATGCAGGTACCGAGCAATCAAAGAAGTTTGCGGCCTTTTTGTGCGGCGATACGCATGCGCAATGCGTTCAGTTTGATAAAGCCTTCGGCGTCTTTCTGATTGTAGGCGCCGGCGTCGTCTTCGAAGGTTGCGATTTTTTCATCGAACAGGCTTTCTGCGGAGCGACGTCCCACAACGCTGACCGCGCCTTTGTATAGTTTCACTCGCACCTCGCCATTGACGTTCACCTGGGATTCATCAATGGCTTTCTGCAGCATCAGGCGCTCAGGGCTCCACCAGTAACCGTTGTATATCATTTCGGCGTACTTGGGCATCAGTTGATCTTTCAGATGAGCAACTTCGCGATCCAGCGTAATGGACTCAATACCGCGGTGTGCTTTCATCAAAATGGTGCCGCCGGGGGTTTCGTAGCAGCCACGGGATTTCATGCCGACGTAACGGTTTTCCACGATATCCAGACGACCGATACCGTGAGCGCCCCCTTTCTTGTTCAGTGTTTCCAGCACCGTAGCCGGTGTCATGGCTTCGCCATTGATCGCAACCACATCACCTTTCACGTAAGTCAATTCCAGGTATTCCGGCGTATCCGGAGCCTGCTCTGGTGAGACCGACCAACGCCACATATCCTCTTCCGCTTCCGCCCAGGGATCTTCCAAAATGCCGCCCTCATAGGAAATGTGCAGCAGGTTGGCGTCCATGGAGTATGGGGATTTTTTCTTGTTCTTGGCGTAGTCGACCGGAATATTGTGCTTTTCACAGTAGGCCATCAGCGTTTCGCGGGATGTAAGATCCCACTCACGCCAGGGCGCAATCACTTTGATTCCCGGCTTCAGGGCATAGGCGCCCAATTCGAAGCGCACCTGATCATTACCCTTGCCGGTGGCACCGTGGGAAATGGCGTCAGCACCCGTCTCGTTGGCAATTTCGATCAGACGCTTGGCGATCAAGGGCCGCGCGATGGAGGTACCCAGTAGATACTCGCCTTCATAGATGGTATTGGCGCGGAACATCGGGAACACGAAGTCACGCACATATTCTTCGCGCAGGTCGTCAATGTAGATTTCTTTCACGCCCAGGGCCTCGGCCTTGGCCCGTGCCGGCGCCACTTCCTCGCCCTGACCGATATCTGCGGTAAAGGTCACCACCTCACAGGAATAGGTTTCCTGTAACCATTTAACAATGACCGACGTATCCAGGCCGCCTGAATAAGCCAGAACTACTTTATTGATGGAAGACATAGCCTCTCCGCAGATAAAAATTCCAAAAGGGGTTCAGAAGTCGGCGATTGCCGGGGGCGCAATTGTAGCGGTATTGGCGACGAAATAACAGGCTGGCAAGCTGCTCAGCGCCACTGCCAGAACAGCTTCAAGCCTGGTACAGCGGTGAATATAGACTGCCAAGGCATAGGGCAATACGCTCAGATGAGTTAATCATCGGCCCGGGGTGCGAGCCTTGCGTCTGGTTCCTGTCGATACAATCACGTACACTCGCCACGACAGGCACTTTCCCGCGTTCACGAGATTACCACCTTGCTTAGTTATCGCCACGGCTACCACGCCGGCAATCACGCTGATGTCTTCAAGCACACGGTATTGTGCTTGCTGCTGAAAAAGCTCACCGTCAAGAATTCGCCCTGCGTTTATCTGGATACCCACGCCGGTGCCGGCAGTTACAATCTGAATCAGCAGTGGGCACAGCGCAATGCGGAGTTTTTGCTGGGTATTGAGCGCCTGCTGGAGCAGGATCAACCGCCGCCCCAAACAGCCGAGCTGTTGAGCCTGGTGCGGGCGGCGCGCAGGCAACGGCCCATGGCTTACCCGGGGTCTCCTGCAATTGCCCAGCAATTACTCCGGCCGCAGGACAAGCTGGTGCTGATTGAGCTACACAATAATGAAATCACGGAACTCAAGCGTAACTGCCGCGGTGACAAACGTATCAACTTTCACCATCGCGATGGCTTTGAAGGATTGAACGGCCTGGTACCACCCCCCATCCCCCGAGGATTGGTTCTGGTGGACCCATCATACGAACTCAAAAGCGATTACGAGCATACCGCCACCAGTGTCATAAAGGCCGCGGAACGCTGGTCCACAGGAACTTTTGCTGTGTGGTATCCGCTGCTGGGCAAAGACAGAAATCGCTCCCAACCGTTATTACAGCGCCTGAAAAGCGGTAGCCGAAGCCTGTTGGTAGCGGAATTGTCCGTAAAGGAGCCGAGCGAAGATTTTGGCATGCACGGCTCCGGCATGGCGATCATCAACCCGCCGTGGCAACTGGATACTCAGTTACAGGAATTGCTGCCGCCACTGACCAAGATTCTGGCCCAGGATGATCACGCCGATTGGCGACTGGAATGGTTGAAAGAGAAGGCGTGAGTGGTGACAGAAAAGGGAAAAGGGAAAAGGGAAAAGGGAAAAGTGTTGCCGTAGGGCGAAAAAGCGTCAAGCGCGACGCGCATGGCCGCTCACTGACATCCTGTCATCGCGGCATTCGTACATCCTGTACATCAGATGCGCTAATGCCGTGAGGGCATGGATGCTCAAGAACGGCCTTCCGCCGTTGTGCCTTCTGGATAGGACGTATCAATCTGCCACTGTGCCGAACTTCCAATTGGCTCCCGACAAACGTTGGATGGCGACGGTCGCGGAGCTCCCGTCTTATCCAACCTACCCGTGATTAGCAATCGGTGTGACATTCTCAGCAGGCGCGTCCTCAAGTAGAACTTCCGGCTTCCCTTTACAGGCTTTGGCCAGATCGTCACGACGCTCGGCTAACAACAAACCGATAGCCTCACTGTGTTTTTCATCTATTCCGCTAATGCGTTTCTCGATCAGGCCGGTGATATTGGCGGCCAGCTCCAACATTTTGTCGTATTCTTCGGCCTGCTTCTTATCGTCGAACATAGTCCCATCCCGATCACATTTCCAAACTGCTACAACAGCCATGATTCTGCCTCTTGAATTACTGTGTAAACGTACAGTATCTCGAGATTGCCCCCAGGTCAACCAGAAATGCAATCGGATATACCGATCAGGTATACAAAATCATAGTCTCTCGCTGTCACATCAACCAAATTTCCACCCGCTGGTTCCGGGTTCGCTGGCCTGAATCATTGTCCGCGACGGGCAATTCATCCCCAAAGCCTTCGATGCGCAGGTTAGTCAACCCCTGCTCCCGAAGCACGAAGGCTACCGCCAGCGCTCGCAACCGAGACAGAACCTGAGCCCGCCGTTCGGTTTGCTTGGCGTCGCCAAAGCCGGCGAGCACCAATTCTCGCTCACGCTGTTTTGGGTCCTGCATAAACTGGATCAGTCGCAATATGTCCTGGCGCGCCTTGTTGTCCAGGCTCGCGCTACCGTCCTTGAAACGGATATTGACGGACAGTCTCTGGGCGTTCTCCACCAGCTCTCGATAGCCCGCCGGCGCCCCTCGGAGGCTGGCAAGCGGCAACATCATCGGCGTCTGCGCGATATAACCTACCTTGGTGACTCGCGACTGACCCGCCCCACTCTGCACATAGGCAATGAATTCGCGCACCAAAGGGGACTGGTGCGCGGGCGACACGTACATAAACAATCGCCGGGACAGGGGGTAATCCTCCGTCGCCACGGACAGCTGCGTCGGCAAGAGCGCGCGGGTATTGTTGTGGGCTATGGCGAGTGCCTTGGCATCCCCAACGGCGGCGAGCCCAACAAAGCCGATGGCGTTGCTGTTTTGCTGCACGCGCCGGGAAATCTCATCGTTGGATTCGAACCGTGCCGCCGCAGGATGCAATTGGTGAGCGTTTCTCAAAACCAGGCTTTTGAAGGTATCCCAGGTGCCGGATTTATCGTCGCGGGCGAGCAGACTGATTTTGCCGGGCGCGGCGCCCAGTTGCTGCCAATCGGTTATTTCACCGGCAAAGATTTTTGCAATCTGATCAATAGTGAGTTCGTCTATGTCGCGACTTTTGTGAACGATGATCGCCAGGCCGTCGATCGCAACAATCTTTTCGGCCTCGAAACTGTTCATGTCACCAAGCGCTTCGAGAGCGGCAACCTCCTGGGGCTTGATCGCTCTGGACGACATACCGATCTGCGCGCGGCCTTCAGCAAGCGCGGTGAATGCCGTGCTCGACCCATGGGCTGCCAAATTGATGATGAACGGTTGCCGGGTGTCAGGATGGTAGCCGACAACCTGATATTCATTCTCCACATCCTGATTGACGATCGAAACACGAGTAAGCCCTTTAGCTTCCATGAAGTCCTTGGCCAACTCCGGCGCGAGCCTGGCACCGACGGTATTTGAGCCGTGCAAACTGAATAGCTCGCCCTGTTGGCTGGCATCAAAAGGAGGCAGAGTCGGTTCTGCATGGGCAGAAAAAACGGCAGCAACAATAAGCAGAACACACACCAGCAAACGCATAATTGACCCTTATTAGTGATTTATCTCGCGCACATTAGGGTCAATATGTGACAGCTATATGACGTTGTTCACCAGTCGAGCCGGGAATGGGCGTATTCAGCGCAAACGCAAATGCCCGGTAACTTCTTCCCGGTCGTGATAAAGCTGCTTGAAACGCAGACTGATAAATTCCACCCCCGCTTCTGCGAGCATCGTCTCGATCCGCTCGCGACATTCCTGTACCGCCAGGTAGCGTTGTTTCATGGGCAATTTCAGATTGAAGATGGCTTCCCGACACCACTGGTTGGCACCCCATAAGCCAATCATGGCAGCCACTCGCGACGGCTTGTCGGCGATATCGCAGACTAGCCAATCCACCGGGCGCGCCGGCTGGTAGCGAAAGCCGTCGGTCTGATGGTGCTTCACCAAACCCGATTCCATCAAATCCTTGTCCATCGGGCCATTGTCCACGGCGTCCACCCACAAGCTTTTATTCACCAGCTGCCAGGTCCAGCCGCCGGGAGCCGCGCCCAGATCCACAGCGCGCATACCGCCGCGCAACCGTTCATCCCACTCATGGCGGGGAATAAAATGATGCCAGGCCTCTTCCAGCTTTAGCGTCGCCCGGCTCGGCGCTGACTTCGGCACACGCAAACGCACGATGCCACCGGGGGACTGGGCGCTGTTGGCAATCAAGCTGGCACCAACAAACGCGCTGTCGCCACTGAGGAACACCAGCTGCATCTGCCAGGGACTCTTGCGCTGCCAGTGGCCTCGCGCCTCCAAATCCCGCTGCAAATGACGAGAAATACTACGGCCCAGCCCACCAAGGGATTTGCCTTCGTTGGTATCCAGCGGCTCGACCATCATCTGCGACGTCGCCGGCAATTCCAGCGCCGCTTGTAGTAGCGGTGCCACCCGGTCGCCCTGAGGCAAATTCTCCTGCAGACCTTCAGTAATGCACCACTGACGTATAAAGATAAGGTCACTGAACCGCAGCTTGTGCATCAGTCGCAGCAACTCTTTAGGGTCGAAACCGACGAAGCGCGCGAAGCCGTCGCCATCTTTCGCCTTCACGAACCCCTGCACATCAAACTGTGCAACCAGGTCGGTAATTTCCGCAGCCACTTCTTTTTCAAAACCGGCCCGGCAGGCCAAAAATAATTCCATTGCAGTCGTCTTTCGTAATGGATGGAGTAAGGAACGAGTTAATGGCGTTCAAGGGTAACTAAATTGACTGAACGAACGCGGCTACATGGGCAGCCGCCTGACTCAAACAGTCCTCATGTGTCAGCCCGCTTTTCTGCAGCGGCTTGAGGTCGTGGTCACCAGTTTCGATCCACGCCAGAGAAATCGCGGCGGACAGTGGGTAAGCCGCTACTTCGTCCTGCTTGCCCAGTGGATCCCGCGTGCCTTGTACTATCAGCGTAGGTATCGCCATCTCGGCCAGGTGTTCCGTACGCAGCTTTTCCGGCTTGCCCTGCGGATGAAATGGGTAACCGAGGCAGATAACACCTCTAACTGGCGGAGCATCCGGCAACGCCGCTGCCATGGTCGCCATACGCCCGCCCATGGATTTGCCGCCGATAAACAGTGGCAGATTGGGGTTCAGTGCTATCTCTGATTCTGGCTTTACCGATGTCAGCGCCTCAATTATTTGCCGCCAGGTGTCCAGCAGGACCGGTGTTCTATCCGGCGGCGATCGGCGACCCGATTGTCGCCGCCTGGCCATGTACGGAAACTCGAACCGAATAACTTCCAGCGATTGCTCACACAGCAACGCGGCCATCCGCTCCATGAACGGGCTGTCCATCGCCGCACCCGCTCCGTGAGCCAAAACCAGACGCGCCGTTGGCTGCTGCGGCCTGCTGATCAGACATTGAGTGCCTCCAATCTCGCAACTGTGCCGCGTGTTACTCATGACCGCCATCCTGTTGCCACTGTTTGAGATCTTCCCGTCGCACCAGGGTCAGTGTTTCGAGGAATTCATCAAAGATGATCAACACGTCGCCACGCATCACCTGCGGCCGAAGGCGTGCCACTTTGTCTTTAAGGCTCAGCTCCAGCATGCCGTAGTCGGTCCCCTCACGCCCGATGTATTCTTCCAGCACGCCTTGCAGTGCATCCTCACTCAGTTGCTCGGGTGGAATAATCATAGAAAATACCGATCACAATAGAACACAGGGAGCGCAACCTTAAACGAGCGGGCCGGCCCTCGCAACGGGAGATGTATCACGAACGTAGATTTTGACCGCGGCACTTACGTTATAATCCGGTTCAAAGACGAGTCACACCACAACTCCAACAGCAGGAGCACCTGCATGACTGAACATCTGATTATCAGCGTTATCAGTGACGACAAACCCGGTGTCGTCAAAGCCCTCGCCAACGCCATTTCAGCAAACGGCGGCAACTGGCTGGAAAGCCGTCTCGCGCAGTTGGCGGGAAAGTTTGCCGGCGTTATTCGGGTCGCCGTCAGCACACAGGAGCGCGAGTCACTCTGCAAGGCATTGGCCGCACTAAGCGCCCAGGGCATCAAGGCAGTAGTCGACAATGCGGACGAAAAAGCCCTGGATCCAACAGCCAAAACCGCTGCCTTCACTGCAGTAGGCCCGGACAAAGCCGGCATTGTGTATGAAATTTCCCAGGCATTCGCCCATTACCACATCAACGTGGAAGAGCTGAATACCCACTACTCAAGCGTGCCCCATAGCGGCGAGCCCATGTTCGAAGCCGAGGGAACCCTGAGCGTGCCCGAGGGCACCGACTGGGACAAACTGTTGGATCAGCTGGACGAAATTGCCGATTCCCTGGCCATCGACGTCAAAATCGAATAAACCGTAGGTCGGCATAAACCGCGAGTTCCACGAGCGGTGCCATCCGACGCATAGACCAGCAGAGCCCTCTTATTTAACTCAAGTTTCGGAGTTGGATTACAGTTTATTGTGTGCTGAAGTTAAGCTCTTCGTAAGCAAGGTGTGGTGCTACAGCGTGAGAGCTTCTAAAAACGCCGTAAATACGTCCTTGTAGGCTCCGGCACAAGGTCCCTCTTGTGACGGTTTTAGAAGCTCTCCCCCTGCATCACCACTGTGGCGTATCCACCTGCTGCATTCTTTACCTGTTTGGTTAGGAAAAAAATTGCCGCGAACTCCGAAACTTGAGTTATTAGCGAGTCGCTGGGCGGTCCGCTACCCAGCCAACAACTTCTTCCAACCATTCACATTGGCAGGGCCCTGCTTGCGAATCATGCGATTTCGCAACCACCGCCCCGGCGCCGTTTTGCCAATACCGGCCAATTCGATGATTTTATTTGACTGCTCAATCACCCAATGAATTCTGTCCTGCCGGTTTTGTTTGAATTGCGCTAATGCTTGATCAATATCACCCGTGTTCAAACAATCGGCTAAACAAAACACATCCTCCAGTGCCATGGCGACGCCCTGCTGCAAGTTGGGCGGACAACCATGTAAAGCATCACCGATCAGCGCGACGCCGTTGGTGACCACCGCACGTGAGACCACGGACTCCAAGCGGCCGACCGTGATACTTCCATCGTCCGTTGCCGCAATGGCCTCACGTACCGAAGCGCAGTAGGCAGAAAAATGCTTGTGCAAATGCGTGCACGCACTGCCGTCCAACAATGCACCGGATTTATCGCCAACCTGTGCGTAGCAATACAACAAATCCTTGCTCATGGGATAAAACATGAACGCATCGTGACCACCGACCATGTAGACTGGCTCTATGTCGTGAGCGGGTTTTTCATAAACGAAACGCCAACAGGTAACACCGAGATCTTGAGTTCCGCCATCAGCGAACATCATTTGGCGCACGCTTGAATGAATTCCATCCGCACCAACAACAAGATCGTAAACTCGATTTTCATCAGTATTGAAGCGCACCCAAACGCCATTATCAGTTGTCTCTATCGACTCCGGCCAAGTGGCAAATTGCACTGCGTGCTCTAAACCCTCCCGCAGAATCCTGAATAACGCTGCGCGCGGTAAAGCCACAAAAGGCTGAACATTCAACGGTGGTTCCAACAACGAAGCCGCGCTCAACGGGCGTCCGTGACAATCGGCATAAGTTACGCTATTTACCTGGTGCGCCTGCGCGAGAAGCGCCTCCTTCAACCCCAGCCGCTCCATTCCAGCCACCGCATTGGCGGGCAAGCAAATACCCGCACCACCTTCCGGCCAACCCGCAGCCTTCTCAACAACGTCTACCTCAAAAGAAGAACCGCGCAATGCCCTGAACATTGCCAAACCCGCAATGCCACCACCAACTATTAATATTTTTTTCATCAGCGTCCTAGAATTTCGTAAAGATAACAGTCCGGCCACTTTTTCCCTTTCATCTTTCATCTTTCATCTTGCGGCTTGCGGCTTGCGGCTTGCGGCTTGCGGCTTGCGGCTTGCGGCTTGCGGCTTGCGGCTTATAAATCTTCTCCCGCTTCGAGAGCCAACCGCAATAATACCGCGACCGATATCGCATCCGTAATCTCCCCCCGCTTGACCATCTCCACGGCTTCCATCAACGGCAACTTCATCACTTCGATATCTTCTGTGGGGTCCAACTGCTGGGTGCCCGGGTGCAGATCCTCCGCCACATAAACAATCGCCAACTCATCAGTAACCGAATTCGATAAATGCATACGCATCAGCTCGCGTATGTTGCGCGCACGAATTCCGATTTCCTCCTCCAACTCTCGACCGGCGGTTTCCTTGGTATCCTCACCCGCCTTGGCCCCACCCTCGGGGATTTCCCAGGTGTAGTCATCCAGCGTATAGCGGCTCTGCCGCACCAACCAGGTATTGCCCTCATCATCAATGGGCACCACGCCCACGGCGGTACCCTTGAAGTGCACTACGCCGTAAATACCCTCTGAACCGTTCGGCCGCACCACTTCCTGATGCGTCACCTCAATCCACGGGTTCTCATACATGACCTTGACGGACTTCTGCTTCCAACCGCCGATTTTTTCTTTCATACATCTCCGCCTTTTCGGTTAACTATTGCGTTGCTTTCTAACGAGTGCCCCCAAAGGATTCACAACTCTCGGCACCGCCAAGGAGTGAGTCCGCTATTGGGGTGAATGTTTCAGAACCGCCACGTCAGGGATGACGTGACGGAGCCACATGGACGTGTTCACCGCGTTTCTGAAACATTCACCCCAATAGCGGACGGATCGGAGCCTCCAAACAACTTTCCCCATTGCTCCAAATTTAACCAATTGCTAGACTTGCGCCCCCCGAATGAGCCACTGGCGTCACCAGCTGGCTCTGCGCTCCTTCTCCACTACGGACACCATTATGCCTGACAAAGCCCCCACCCTGGCGACGCTGGAAAATGCCAGCGAATTCATCCACCGTCACATTGGGCCAAACGCCGCTCAGACCAGCAACATGCTGGCAACGCTGGGGCTGGCGTCCGTTGAAGAACTGATCAGCAAAACCGTGCCCGGCAGTATTCGCATGGAAACCACACGGGCGTTGCAACCAGCGTGCAACGAACATCAGGCCCTGGCAGAACTGAAACAACTGGCACAGAAAAACCAGGTGCTGAAAAGCTACATTGGCCTGGGCTACCATGACACCTATACCCCGCCAGTCATTCTGCGCAACGTGCTGGAAAACCCCGGCTGGTATACCGCCTACACACCCTATCAACCGGAAATCGCCCAAGGACGCCTGGAAGGACTGCTCAATTTCCAGCAAATGGTCATGGACCTGACCGGCATGGAAATGGCCAACGCCTCTATGCTGGACGAAGGCACCGCAGCGGCGGAAGCCATGGCCATGTGCAAGCGCCTGGCGAAAAAGAACCGCTCCAATACCTTTTTTGTAGCGAAAGATGTCCACCCCCAGACCCTGGCCGTGGTGAAAACCCGCGCCGAACACTTTGGCTTTGACATCCACCTTGGCGACGCAGCGGAACTAACAAATGCCGACTATTTTGGCGTGCTCTTGCAGTACCCCGGCACCACTGGTGAAGTGCAGGACCTGGCCCCGCTAATCGAAATTGCCCACACTAAGGATGCACTGGTCACCGTCGCAGCGGACATTATGAGCCTCGTCATGCTCGAGTCACCCGGTAGCATGGGCGCGGATATCGTGCTCGGCACCAACCAGCGCTTTGGCATCCCCATGGGTTTTGGTGGCCCCCACGCCGCCTTCTTCGCATTCCACGAGAAATTCAAGCGCTCCGCTCCCGGCCGCATTATTGGCGTATCCATAGACGCACGGGGCAAGCAGGCCCTGCGCATGGCCATGCAAACCCGCGAACAACATATTCGCCGGGAAAAAGCCAACTCCAACATCTGTACGTCGCAAGTGCTACTCGCGGTTATGAGCGTGTTCTACGCCATGTACCACGGCCCGGAAGGCCTCAAACGCATCGCCGGGCGCATTCACCTGTTAACCAAAATGCTGGCAGAAGGTTTGAAAGCACAGGGCGTTAAAATCACCCATGCACATTATTTTGACACGCTCACCGTCGACGTTGGTGACAGCCAAAAAGCGCTCTACCAACGCGCGCTCGACAAAGGCATCAACCTGCGTTTGGTCGGTTTGGGCGCCTTGTCTATCAGCCTCAACGAAACAACGACCAGTCAGGACGTGCTGGAACTGCTTGCCATTTTCGCCGGCGGCGAGCACCCGCAAGACCTGGACACACTCGAAAGCCGCGCACAGCAGCAGCTTGCCATTCCTGCGCAAGTGGTGCGCAAAACCGAGTTCCTGACCCACCCGGTGTTTTCCCAATATCATTCCGAAACGGAAATGCTGCGCTATTTGAAGCGCCTGGAATCCCGCGACATCGCCCTGAACCACGCGATGATTCCACTCGGCTCCTGCACCATGAAGCTCAATGCCACCGCGGAAATGATCCCCGTCACCTGGCCCGAGTTTGGTCGCATGCATCCGTTTGCGCCGCTGGAACAAGCCCAGGGTTACAGCGAACTGTTTGAGCAATTACAGGATATGCTCAAAGCCTGCACCGGCTATGATGCCATCAGCCTGCAGCCCAACGCCGGCTCTCAGGGTGAATATGCGGGGCTGCTCGCCATCAAAAAATATTTTGAAAGCACAGGCCAACAGCACAGGAATATCTGCCTGATTCCCTCGTCCGCTCACGGCACCAACCCCGCCTCCGCGCAAATGGCCGGTATGAAAGTTGTCGTGGTCGGCTGTGATGCCAACGGCAACGTGGATACCGCAGACCTGCAGGCCAGAATCGAGCAATACGGTGAAACCGTTGCCGCCATCATGATTACCTACCCGTCGACCCACGGTGTGTTCGAAGAAAACGTGCGTGAAATATGCAGCCTGGTACACGGCGTTGGTGGGCAGGTATATATCGACGGCGCGAACATGAATGCGTTGGTCGGCCTGGCAGCACCCGGCGAATTCGGCGGCGACGTATCTCACCTCAACCTGCATAAAACCTTCTGTATTCCCCACGGCGGCGGTGGTCCCGGCATGGGGCCTATTGGTGTGAAATCCCACTTGGCGCCCTTTCTGCCGTCACACCCCTTGCAGCCCGTGCCCGGCACCGCGGCAGAAAGCGGCACCATTTCCGCAGCACCCTGGGGCTCTGCCAGCATTCTACCCATCAGCTGGATGTACATCCGCATGATGGGTGCCGAAGGCGTGAGAAACGCCACGGAATACGCCATTCTCAACGCCAACTACATCGCGAAGCGTTTGAACGAGCATTACCCGGTGCTCTATACCGGGCGCAATGGTTTTGTGGCCCATGAATGTCTGCTGGACCTGCGTCCACTCAAAGAAGCCTCCGGCATCACGGAAGAAGACATTGCCAAGCGCCTGATGGATTTCGGCTTCCACGCGCCCACCATGTCCTTCCCGGTAGCCGGTACACTGATGATTGAACCGACGGAAAGCGAAAGCCAGGAAGAACTGGACCGCTTCTGCGACGCCATGATCGCCATCCGCGAAGAAGCCGCCCGCGTAGAAAGCGGCGAATACCCCGCGGACAACAACCCGCTGGTGAAAGCGCCGCACACGGTGGACGACGTAATGGATACAGAATGGACACGGCCTTATACCCGCGAACAAGCGGCTCGACCTTTACCTTATTTGAAAGACCACAAGGTTTGGCCGAGTGTGAACCGGATTGATAATGTGTACGGGGATAGGAACCTGATTTGTTCTTGCCCGAGTACTGAGGCTTATCAAGATTGATCGACCGCTCAGTCAAGAGAGGCTTTCCTTTAAAGTAAAAAGCCCTACATGCGACTCCCTTCCTAGCCATTCATCGCACAATGCGGACGTCACTAGGTGACAAGAATTTAAACGGTCTCCCCTTTTCGTCCGCATAGTCGTCCGCACAGATAGTTCCGTGTCACGAATCAAGCTATTTCAACTCTTCTGCCTGACGCCTGAGCCAGTGTATGGCGAGTAGCCTTCCAGGCCGCCACACGCAAGACAAGAAAAACTGCCACCCCATCATTGCAAATACGAGTCATTATCATTATCCTTGCGTTTTTATTTGCTAATGGGGATTCTTATGCCATACGGGCACTCTAAGAGCCGGGGCTTACCAACCGGCCGTACGTTGATCACGCCAATTTGTTGCTTAACCTTGAGCGCTGCGAGCTATGGAGCAACGGGTGACCAGCCCACCAATAACATTGAAGAAGTTCACGTCACCGGGCGCTATACCACCGGCGAGCAACTGGATACCGCCACCGGCCTGGGGCTCACCTTGTATGAAACTCCGCAGTCAGTCAGCGTGGTTACGGCCGAGCGCATTGCCGACCAAAACCTGAACTCGCTCACCGAGGTTGTTCACGCCGCGGCCGGCGTTTCCGCCAAAGCGCGGGACAGCTCTCGCTACGCATTTTCCTCCCGTGGTTTCGGCATCAATAACTACCAGATTGACGGCATCCCGGTTTACTGGGAGTCCGGCGCTAATGCCGGAGAAACCCAATCCCAAACGGCGCTTTATCAACGGGTGGAAGTGGTGCGCGGCGCTACCGGCCTGTTAACCGGTGCAGGCAACCCTTCAGCCTCCATCAATTTGGTGCGTAAACACGCAGACAGCAAAGAGTTGGCCGGCACCGTGGAAGTGTCCGCCGGTCAATGGGACGCTTATGGACTGACGGCAGACGTTGGCTCCGCCCTCAATGGCAGTGGTTCTATCCGTGGGCGCGTGGTTGGCCACTACCAGGACAGTGACTCCTTCCGTGACCTGGCTGGCGATACCACGAGTGTTTTTTATGGGGTGATAGATGCTGATCTGACTGATCAGACCTTGCTCCGTATTGGTGCCAGCTATCAGGAAAATGAACCGACCGCCTCCACCTGGGGCGGCCTGCCCGTCTGGCATGCGGATGGTAGTCGCACCGACTGGGATCGCAGCGAAACCACTGGTGCTGACTGGACGACCTGGTCTTCAACCGTCGAAAATTATTACCTTGACTTTATTCATGAATTTGGAGATGGCTGGCAGGCAAAACTGAGCGTCAACCATAACGTTAATGCGTCCGATCAGCTGCTGCTGTACCTGTCCGGCACACCAGACCGGGAGACCGGCTTGGGCATGGGAGCCTCCCCGCGCAACGCCGAAACCGAACGGGAACAAACGAGCTTGAGCTTCCACCTCAGTGGTCAATACTCGCTGTTCGGACGTGAGCACGATGTGACGTTCGGTATGGTTGATCACAGTGAAGATAACCTGGCTTCGTCGCTCGCTCGCGACCCAGACACTATTGCCGATGTCGGCAACTTCAACGAATGGGACGGCAGCTACCCTCAGCCGGTTTGGGGCGCAGCCGCTGTGGATACAGATCTCACTACCGAACAATTTGGTGTGTACGGCGCGACGCGTTTGGCTCTGACCGAACAGTTAAAGATTATTCTAGGTGGCCGAGTCGCAGATTGGGAACAAACCGGCGAAAGCTACGGGGCGGTCCGCGACTATGGTGATAATGACGTGGTCATCCCTTACGCGGGTGCACTTTATGAAGTGAGCGGGCAGCATACTATCTATACCAGTTACGCTGAGATATTCCAGCCGCAAAACCTGCAGGACCGCCACGGAAATTTCCTCGACCCTGTCATCGGTAAAAGCTATGAGCTGGGTTTGAAAAGCCTACTCCTCAACAGCCGTTTGCAAAGTACGGTAGCAGCCTTTTATATACAGCAGGACAACCTCGGCCAACCAGATGGCAACTTCCCCGTTCCCGGTATTGAAAACAGTCAAGCTTATTATGCGGCGGAAGGTATCGAGAGCAAGGGCTACGAGCTTGAAATAGTCGGCGAGTTGATGCCACGCTGGAACCTCAGTTTCAGCTACACCAATTTCGACGCAGAAGATGCCGAGGGTCAAGCAGTCAATACAGACCAACCGAACGAACTGCTGAAACTGTACACCATCTACCAATTTGCCGGGGCTTTGGCGGATCTTACTGTAGCCGGCGGTGTGAACTGGCAAGGCAGCAACTATACCAACACCAGCAATCCGGTTACCGGCGCGGCAGAGCGAGTAGAACAGCAGGCGTATAGTTTGGTCAGCCTGATGGCGCGTTACGACATCACGTCCAGTCTGTCCGCCCAACTCAACCTGGATAACGTGTTGGACGAGGAGTACTACAGCCAGATTGGTTTCTACAACCAGCTCGAATACGGCAATCCGCGCAACGCTACGCTGTCAGTCAGATATAGCTTCTAGGTTGCTTAATCGGTAGCGGTAGTTCAATGAGCCCTCGTTGCTTAACAGTGCAATGATTTTCGTCATTCCCGCGCAGGCGGGAATCTAAGGGTTCGTAGACCACCGAATGATTATGGATTCCCGCCTGCGCGGGAATGACAGCACTTAAGTAGGTGCCATTCGGCACTGATGGCTTTTTCCTTTCACGATCAGCGATAGGTAGCTCATAGCATGATTCACGGATGGCGCCTCGCCTCATTAATCGGCGCCGCACTGTTCGGCGGTTACGCGCTGTCCACGGCGGCAGGCATTTTCTTGGGCAGCGTCTTGCCCATGCCTCGTAGCGAAGCAGTTTTGACAGGTCATCTACTGAGCTTTGTGATCTATGTCGGCGCAATCCTCTGGGTCTTCAACCTGCGTCAACCTGCGCGCGCCTGGCTGGCTCTTACAGTGTCCAGTCTTTTATTGACCGGTGTTGGCCTGGCGTTACAAGGGCAAACTTTATGAGCCGCATTGCGAGTGCCCCAGTTGATGACACAATCCAAGGCGGTTTTCGCCAGTCCATGACGTGGGTACATACCTGGGCTGGATTGACGCTGGGTTGGTTGCTGTTCTTTATTTTCGTCACAGGCACAGCAGGCTATTTCGATACCGAAATCGACCGCTGGATGCAGCCGGAACTGCCGCCTGCGCAGCTTGATCAGAACTCCAAGGCTACCGCTTCCGTGTTGCTGCAACATTTGCAAACCGAAGCACCCGATGCCGAGCAGTGGCTTCTGACCCTGCCAACGGATCGCAACCAGCCCTACGCCGGCGTTTTCTGGCGCGGCGCTTCCATTGAAGCGGGTGCCAGTGCTGCCCGAGGCAATCAATTAATTGATATGCCAGATGGAGAAGTGTTACACGCGCGGGACACCGGCGGCGGACAGCTGCTCTACCAAATGCATTGGCTGCTGCATTACTCCAGCCGTACTTATTCAGACTGGATCATCACGTTGGCCACGCTATTCATGTGTGTAGGGCTAATCACTGGCGTAATAATCCATAAACGAATTTTCAAGGACTTCTTCACTTTCCGCCCCGGAAAAGGCCAACGTTCCTGGCTGGACGCCCACAACATGTTGAGTGTGATGGCACTGCCCTTCCACCTGATGATTACCTATTCCGGCCTGTTGTTTATGGGCTTTTCCTTCATGCCACTAATCATTGCCGCTCAATATCCCGATGGGGAGGGGCGCAGTCAGTTTTATACGGAAGTTTTCAGTCCACCCGGCCTGACGGAGCCCAGTGGTAAACCTGCCGCCTTGGCCCCGCTACATGACGTGATTGATGAGGCCGAAAACCGTTGGGGCGAGAATCGCATTAGCACTATCGATATCCGCCATCCCGGCGACGCCAACGCCCGCATCTTTGTCTCCGAAACCATCGACGACACCGTGGCCGCCGGCGCAGGACGCTTGGTGTTCGATGGCGTGAGCGGAGAACTGCTGCACATCGCCCCCTCGGCGTCGTCCGTCGCCAAGGGCGTCCGGGATGCCTTCCTCGGCTTGCATGAAGGCCTGTTCGCACCGCCTCTGTTGCGCTGGCTTTACTTCTTTTCCGGCATACTGGGTACGGGCATGGTCGCCACCGGAATGATGATGTGGTCAGTCAAACGTCGTCAACGGGGAGCACGTCGATCAGGCACTGCTGCCAAGGGGCTGGTGCTGGTGGAAAAACTGAATCTTGGCACGGTAATCGGTTTGCCAACCGGCATTGCCGCCTACTTCTGGGCCAACCGGCTGCTTCCGGCAGGCATGGAGGGCCGTGCAGACTGGGAACCTCACATCATGTTTCTCACCTGGCTGTTCATGCTAATCCACGCTGCTCTGCGTCCAACACTCCGAGCCTGGCTCGAACAGCTTACGGTGGCGGGACTGGCTTATGCCGCATTGCCGCTGCTCAACGCGATCACAACTGACCGGCATCTCGGTCACAGCTTGGCGACTTCCGACTGGGTGTTCGCAGGATTCGATCTGACCGTGTTGACCATAGGTATGCTGTTCGGTTGGGTAGCTTGGCGCATTCACCGCAAGCAGCGAGCGGGGTTCACGGTAGAACCAACGAAAGTGGCATTCGCTCCAGAACAAAGGGTGCTGGGGGAACAACAATGAATGCGGCTTCACTCGCGCTTTTAGCCCAATGCCTGCTGGGTGTGGCCGCCATGGCGTGCTTATCCGTCGCAATGGAACGTCACGCACGCCAAGTGGCAAGCCATTTTAACTATCCAATCAAACGTACGCCTCTTCGTTGGGCAGGGTGGACATTACTCACCATCATGGTGATGACCACAGTCACAAATCAAGGTTGGGGCCAAGGCCTCACGTGCGTGTTGGGCGCACTGAGTTTCTCAGCCGTCGTGGTCATAGGGTTGCTCACCTATCGCCCCCAATGGCTCATACATGTTGCGCTTTTAGGTGTGGTCGGCGGACTGTCAATACTCGGAGCAACGCTCTAACCTTGCCCGTGCGTCAGCGCCATCTAATTCGTGCCCGTCCATAAACGGGCACTAGTGTACTGTCTCAGATAGATTGCATATATAGAAAGCGCCTCTATGCGTCCACAGCTAGGCGCGGCTTGCAGGCAATAGCGGGCCCTCTTGTCAAAAGTCGCTACGACGCTGTGGGCGCTTAGAGGGCTTCTCGAAGAGTGAGGTGCGACAAATCAAACATCTTGACGCTCCGCAACACCTCAGGTCGCACTTCATCTATATGTGTAAGCTATTTGAGACAGTACACTAGTTAGGCGATCCGCCCTTCATCTGTGATCCATTCCAGATATCGATATGATCTGTAGAACCCCAACCATTCATTATGAAGATGATGCCTTTCTTTCCTTGAAAATTGGCAGAAGAAACCTCCGTATGCGTAGCAACTTTTCCGAAAATTGAATCGTTCTTTTTGATCCAGTTTGCCAATTCTTGTGCAGCCAAAATATGCTTCGGGCTGTGATTCAATCCCGTGTAGCACCTTCGATTCGGATACATGGAGTCAAAAACGTGTACGCCCTGCCACTAATGACAGGGCATAACGATTGTTACAAAAGCTGGCTCAAAAATTCCAGGCTAATGACAGCCAGAGGCGGCGTCCGTCTTCGACGTAGCCGTATTCTTCAACGGTAATTTCTTCATCTGTGAGATTGTAGATGCCACCGCCGAGCGTGATGGAATCAGAGAAATGTCGTTTGAGACCCATGTCAACGGTCGTGTAGGAAGGGGCGATCAAATCGGTTTGTGACGGACCCGTGGTCGGTTGGCTTTCCTCGCCGCGATAAGTCACCCGCAACCAGCCGTTCATTTTTTCGGATGGTTGCCAATCGACCGAAGCTTGCGCCATGTGCTTTGGCAACTGGGTCAATGGACTGCCGGCGTACTCCCCGGTTTTTTGCTCGGAATCCGTATAGGTGTAGTTGCCTCTTACGGACCATTCGGCGTTCAAATCAGACGCGGCTGTGAGTTCAATACCCTGAGTCACCGCTTTATCCACGTTTATGCGAGTGGTGGGCATAGAGCCAAACTGGTTGGGATCGTTGCCGCACTGGTTATCCGGGCATTGCACGCGGGCAATTTTGTTATCGAATTCGTTATAGAAAACCGTCACCGACGTATCGACCCGCTGTGCCAATGTGGTGTACAAACCCAGCTCCTGACTGACCGATGTTTCGGCCTCCAGATCCGGGTTTCCATACACGTCACCACCGCGGCTGACTTGCCCCCAATCCGCTGCAGTTTCCCGCAGATTGGGTGCGCGGAAGCCAGTGGATACACCGCCTTTGAGCGTCGTGTTGCTGGTGATCGACCAGTTGCCATAGAGACGGGGGCTCCAGTGGCCACCGAATTTCTCATCGTCGTCATACCGCAAGCCGGTAGTCACGGAGAACGGCTCAACAAGCTGCCACTCGTTTTCCGCAAACAGCGACCATTGAGAGCCTTCAATATGTGTACGGTTGCTCAGCTGATTACTAGTCCGGTCCTCCAGTTCCTCCTTCAGGTAAGAGCCGCCCAAGCTCAGGTGATGGTCGCCCAAGGGCACAGACCAAAGAGTTTGATAATCGGTATTGGTGATCGCCATCTGACGCGCCTTGTTGTCGAACTCGTCACGCTTGACATAGCTTTGCGCCGTCACACCCTGCCATTGCCCGTTGTGGGTAAGGGAGAAGCTGTTGCTGTCGTATTCGGTCGTGGTAGTGGCGGGACAGCCATTTCGGCCACAGGACTCACCCGGCGCCAATGGAGCAACGGTTTTCCCCAGGGTGGCATCCAGCACTTGAGACGCAGTGCTCGCTTCCAGCAATACCTCGTGATGTTCGTTTGGTGTCAGCGCCAATTTCACATTGAGGCTCTTGGAGTCCTTGCCTCGATAGCCATCGACGATCTGGTCTTCCTCCCGCTGAGCGTATTTGCCGTTCACCTGCAGGCCCAGCAGGTCCGGAATAATAGATCCGGCGGTGTAAAGGTTGACCTGATTGAGATTGCCTGACTCGCTACTTTCCTGAATTGTGGAATCCAGCCGAAGTTCCGAGCGCCACTGGTCTGGAGTTTTTCGAGTAATGATGTTGATCACGCCGCCGATGGCATCCGAGCCATAAAGGGAGGACATTGGCCCACGCACAACCTCTATTCGCTCAATGGCCACCAGTGGCGGCGTCCATCCGCCTTCCACTCCGGGCCCATCGCTATTGGGGCGGGTTTCACGAGAGGACACCCGTAAGCTGGCATGAACGCGAAAATAATCCGTACGCTTCGGGTCTTTACCCGCACTGTGGAGCTGGGGCAGATGAGTGCCGCCGCCAGAGATTTGCATATGACTACTTCCGCCGTGAGCCAACAGCTGCAAAAGTTGGAGCAGGAGTTGGGGATTAGCTTGTTCAACCGCAGCACCCGCCAGCTCACATTGACCGAGGCAGGAAAAATCCAATACCACTGCTGCCGTGCCATTCTGGAAACTGCGGGCAAGGCACAGGAGGAAATTGCCCAACTGCAGCAAACGCCTTCCGGCAAACTGAAACTCATTGCTCCGGTGGGGTTCGGTGGCGGCCTGTTAAGCCAACCACTGATGCAATTGCTGCACAATTTCCCAAAGCTCCGGCTGGACCTGAGTTTCACCGATGATCCACCGGATCTTATCGCCGCCGGGGCCGATCTTGCGATTCAGATCGGACCATTGTCCGACTCGTCGATGATTGCGCGGCACCTGGTGGACTGGCGATTGGTATTGTGCGTGGCGTCGGACCATCTGCTGGCCAAACAACCTTTGACGTCGCCGTTCGACCTTCCTGAAAACCAGCTTATCGGCCACGCTCAGTCGAGCCGGTTTAGCGATAAAATGCGCCACGCCGACACGGGAGAGACCGCACCGCTCCCAGAGCCGCGGATGATGCTGGACAATATGCAAGTGGTGATTCAATTCGTGCGAGATGGCCTGGGCTATGCGCTGTTACCCGAGCCCGAGATTCAGGAGGAGCTGCACCGGGGACGTCTGACTGCACTACTGCCGAAGTGGGAATGCCCCAGATACAGCGTTTATGCCGTTGCCCCCAGCCGTGACTCCATGCCCGCGAAGACCCGAGCAGTGATAGATAGCCTGCAGCAATCGTTTGAGAAGGTTTCTGCCACTATGGAGCAACGGAGCCTGGAAGGGGCCACCAGGAAAAGCGAGCTGTGAATGGGCGCTTTCCGCCATATTCACCCCTGACGCAATATGGTTAACAGGCCGGTGACCAGAAATACCGGTATCAACCTTGGCCTGCGCCCTTGTGAGGAAAAAACGCGGCTGACTGCGGCTGACTGCGTTGGCCCATGCCACCCTCCCCTCGCCGGAAGATTCGGGTGGTTTCAATCAAGCGGCCTGGCCGTAACACCCTCGTCAGTGATTTTCACAGGTTTTATGTAACCATTTTCATCAAAGTACATGCGGTCGATGGCCACCTCGCGGGAGTTCATGTCCGTCTCATCCAGCGGACGGCGATGATAAACAACATACCATTCATCCTCACCTGGAATTTTGAGCACTGAATGGTGGCCCGCACCGGTGGCGATGCTCATGTCCTGTTGCAGAATTTTGTCTATACGCTTGAAAGGTCCTGTGGGTTTGTCCGCTATGGCATAGGCAACGCTGTAGTCCGGGCCAGCCCATTCGCCCTCGGACCACATGAAATAATACTTTCCGTCGCGCATAAACATGAACGAACCTTCCACATAATTTTCCGGCGTCACTTCTTTAAATATCTCGCCATCGTCGTGTGGAACAAGCCCAGTAAAATCATCTTTCAATTTGACCACGTTGCAATGGCCCCAGCCGCCATAAAACATATAGTACTGGCCATCAATATCCTGAAACACAAACTGGTCTATGGGCTGCGCGCCATTGTGAATTTCACCGATCAGCGGCTCCCCGAGTAAATCAACGAAGGGGCCTTCCGGTGTATCCGACACAGCCACACCGATGCCACCGGGTTGATCATTGTTCTTGATATCATTGGCACCGAAGAACAAATAGTATTTGCTATCTTTTTTCAAAATCGAAGGCGCCCACATTGCGCGATGGGCCCAGGACACATCTTCGGCCTCTATAATTTTCGAATGCTTTTCCCAATTCACCAAATCAGACGAAGAGAACGCATCCATAAATACCTGATCATCGAAAGGTGCGGAGAACGTGGGATAAACCCAGTACTCATCATCGAAAATAGCAACCTCGGGGTCCGCATACCAACCAGGGAAAATGGGGTTGCCGGCCGCTTGCTCATCCGCGTTGCTGGCGCAGCCGTGGATAGCAAGCACTCCCGCAACTAAAAGTAAAACTCGCGTGCCTAAATGGGAAACATTCATCAATTGACCTCAAAAATGTTTTTTCTTATCTCGGTTGTACCAGTGGGAATAATACCGGCGCCTCTTTAGCGTTGAGCCAGTACATTAAGCCTTGATGAACGTCGTATCTCAAGGTGGCGAAGTAGCGGAAACGGGCCTCTATTTCGTCAATTGAGGCGGTAGTGAAGTCGATAGCGGGTAATGGCTTCTGATTCGTCACCATCCCCCAAACGCCATCGCCTTGACCGCCCTCGTTAGATAATACCTTATAAGACCAACTGGTGGTGGCCCAACCGAGGGCAATGTATGCGTCGTAGCTGACACGCGCAATTTTGCCGCCCAGCTGCTCACCCAACGCTGCCCATGGCTGGAACTCCCCTACCAAAAACGCTGTGTCTATACGGCTTAGCTGCTCGCGCCAGTCGCACAGACTATGATAGCCACCTTTACCACAGGTGAGCCACGCACGGTGGACGTCCAATGTGGGTTCGCCCCATCCGAAGAAGCCGGGATAGGGGTGCATATCTATGGCGACATTGACCATGCCGCGCTCGGCGGGAACGCCATACGCTTCGAAACCGTCGTTGTGGCCTGGCAGAATAATCACGTGTTTCGGGTCGACGGCGCGCACCGCATGGTAGAGCTCTTCCATCACCTCGGCGAGCTTTTCGGGGCTGGTGCCCCAGGGCTCATTCAGCAAGCCGTACCCCGCCACTGTCGTGTTGTTCTTGTAGCGCTCGGCGATTTGCTCCCAAAGCCACTGGGAACGCTTTTGATAGTAGGCCGCGGGCTGGCCATTGCCACCGTCCCAGTACCAGTTGCGCCCAGCGCAACCACTGTGGTGCTCCCAGCCCTGGCTGCCGGCAGCACCGTGCAAATCGAGAATGATGTACATGCCGCGAGCTTCGGCCTGGGCGATGGCCTCATCCAGATATCGCCATGGGTCTTCCCGCAATTGAAAAGGGTTGTGTTCGTCCTCGATCAGGTTGTAGTTGAATGGAACTCGTACAAGATTCAGCCCAAAATCTTCCAGCAAGTCCCAGTCGCGCTCGGTAATCCAGCTATCGCGAAACAACTCCATCAGACGTTCACGTTCTGCATAGCCAAAACGCTTATCGAGGGTGGACTCCAATCGACATTGATCATTCACCTGTTCACTATGGTTAGCCATCATCCAAAACTCCTGCAGCAGCCAGTTGCCCAGGTTGGTCCCGCGCAGGCTCATAGTTTCGCCTTCCGAATCCACCCAGCGCACGCCTTGGGTGGACAAAAGGCTCAGCTCCTTTTCAGCACCTCTGTTCGAATCCTGGCTAGCACAGCTAACCAGTGCAGCGAGCCCCACCACCAGAGCTAACCGGAAGACGGTGCGGACCGCCATGGTAGCTTGTGCCAGGTTTTGCATGAGAATCTCTTTCATTGTCATTGAACGACGAACCGTTGATTATTCATTAGCGATTATCAGCTATGACGGTGAAGGGTATATCACCCGCGATGTACAGGTCTATGCCGAACACTTTATTGGCAGGTTATCGAAACCAGCCACCACGATTCATCACCGGGGCAGTGCATCCAACGAATCCACCTTCTTCGAATTTTCCTTTTCTGCTTTTTAGATGTGGCTTTCAGCACCATCTGTACTACAATTTAAATGAGAATCAATCTTATTCGTGGAGATCCCCATGAAAGTAGCAGAGTTTCTAAGGCGATTTGATGTCAAGCACGTTCCCGAAGTTGATCTGGACTACGACCGAGACCACTCACTCCGCTCACTGGCCCGTCAACACGCCACGCGCCCCAAGGGCATGCACACAGGCACTGCGTTTGACTGGGAAGACCTTGAACGGTACCAGCAGGAGTTGGACCGACTGGACCGGGAAGGCGCTGCGCGCGGTGGCGCTGTGTAGTGACTTCCTGCTTCAAGCGGATGCGGAATCTGACACCGCAACTCAATCCCATAGAAGCAGACTTTGCACTGTGATTAATCCCGCACTCGATACGATTGGCCTGTCAGCAGCGTGTAGGTACCATTTATGGCGGGCACGGATTCACCCTGGCCGCTGACAATATCGATGGCTGAAGACGCCGGCAGAATCACACTCAGCGCCACTTGCTCAGGACAACCCGCGTCACTATCCAGCCGTAGCCAGACGCCCTGCTCATCTGCACCACCTTGTAACCGGCACTCCCGCCGTGCGCGGTTGTAGTTGATAACATCTGTGATTGTTGCCACCCACAGTTGGTAGTTGGCCTGCTTGCGCTGTAGGTAGTCAAAATGCTCCTGCAACTCTTGCAGCTTTAAGGCACCCCAGGATTCATCATCTACGCCGTGGAACGCACGAAACGCAAATTGGCCGGTAGCAATGGCTTCATCAACGTACTCGTTGAGCCCAAAGCCTTGCATGGCCAGAGAGTCCGGCGGGAATTTAACGTCGAAGTTGAGCGCGAAGGGCTCGGTAAAATCCGGCGGATTGAGTGCTTGTTTTTTACCCGCGCGCGCGCCCGCGTAACCGATACTGCGCAGATGCTCTACTTTTCCTGGGGTAAAAAGATCGTAAGGGAAAATAAAAAACTGGGGCTGAACCCCGGTATGTTGCTTGAGCAGGCGTGTAGACAAATCCATCTCCACATCCACCTCAGCATCGGTCCATTCATCCGTACACCAGGGATCCTGAACGATACCGCAACGATGCGTATGACTGTGGTTGACCGCCTCGTGGCCAGCGGCAATCATTTCCCGTGCGCGCTGCCATTCATGTTCATTGCAAAGGCTCGTAATAACCCCAAAACCGAACATAATGCCGCGCTTGTCGGCCTCGGGTGCTGCATAGTCCTGAATGCCGTGCGCCCCATCCATACAATAGTCGTCAAAGATAATGGAGTAGGCGCCCTTGGCGTCATGCTTCCAATGCGCGATTTCGTGGTTTTCCAAAAGCGCGGAGAGCAGTGGCGTGTCATCCGAGGAACGGGGTAATTCACTACAGGCAGCTGTCACGACAGCCAGGAACAATGCCAGGTATTTCATCAACAGACTCCGTAGGGTGGCGGCAGGGAAACCAGAGGCTAGGTTATAGACGACAGAGGGACCCGAAGCAAGCCCTGTGGAATTTTTGGTGACCACCGGGTTTCGCAAGCTTCAGGAAAGCAAGGTTGGCGCTCTCGGCACCGCGAGCCTGTTCAGGGGCATCATCGTGGACGCCATTGACGAAGCAGGCCGCAAAGGCAAACGCGGATACTTTCAGGAAATCATGGAAACAAACAATTACAGCCCGCAAGAGGTTTTCGTTGTGGGAGACAATCCCGAATCCGAAATCGAAGCGGGAAACAGCCTCGGACTCCGCACCGTCCAAACACTACGCCCCGGCGTTGTTCGCTCACCCAAGGCGACGCTTCATATCGACAGTCTTACCGATTTGCGGTCTCTCTTGGAACGTCAAGCGAGTCGGCCATTCTCTGAATTCTGACGGTCACCTGCCGAGAATGCATTCGGAGCATAATTTCGGATGGCAAACTCAGTGTGTACTACTCGCAAACTTGCCAGAGATAAGAAACGCCAGAACCTGCGCGATGACGTCGTCATCTTTCATCAGGAACGGGTGACTGACCGGCAGTGCTATGTGATCTGACATTCCGTCAACTTTGGTGTGTTCAACAGACACTTTGCCATCATCCGGGTTAGGCAGCATGGTGGAAAGAACAAGGTTAATGCTTTTCGTTCCGGCAATTATGCCAAGTTCAAAGTCCACTGGCCCTAGCTGCTTGGGAACGCTCTGCTTGTCGGTGCCAAGCTCTTGCCCCGCGTCACCGTTGATGAACGCAAAACCCGGTACGCCTTTAAGGTTGTCGACAACATGACTGCCTTGGTTGGGCGGCCCCAGCATTACCACCCTACCCAGGTTTTCTACGGTTTTTTCTGTCAGGTATTGGCGGACGAGAATACCGCCCAATGAGTGGGTAACAAAATTAATGGGTCGGTAGCCCTCACAACTCTTCAGTGCAAGTGGCAACTCGGTTGCTGCGAGATCCGCGATCGTTCCTTCTCTGGAAGCATATCCATGGTTCACGACGTGGTATCCATTCGCAGAAAGCGTAGTTTCCATTTTGTCCATGGATGCAGACGTTCTGGCGAGGCCATGCAGCAGAACAACACATTCTTTAGCGGATACCGGTAAAGCGAGTAATGTTGCCACCAACACTGAGGCGAACAGCCACTTGGATTGCTGGTTTGTCTGTGAATTGGTCATAATTTTCCTTGGTCGACGCTACAGTTGTTCCTTGTCACACAATCGTCATTCTATTGTCACCTTGTGTCAATAGGCTTGGCCTCATTCAACAATGAGAGGCTAAGCCCCAATGAAATTTGCACCGATAATTCCCGCAACTGCATTGTTACTCGCTGCGCTCACTGGCTGTGGCGGTGATGATGACAACAATCGGACTTCCGATTCAACGTCCAGCAGTTCCAGTTCATCGTCTTCAACTTCTTCGTCGTCCTCGTCTTCATCCTCATCATCCACCAGCTCAAGTTCCGGGGCGGCCGCTAACAGTGTTTCGTTGAGCTATCTCGGGCGCTACAGTACTGGACAGTTTGACGAGAGTGCCGCAGAAATCCCGGTGTTCGATCCAGAAAGCCAGCGCGCATTTGTGGTTAATGCTCAAAGCGGCACAGTGGATGTGTTGGATATGAGTGTTGCCGATACGCCTGTCATTGTGGGCTCCATCAATGCGAATGACATTGCAGCTGGAGCGGTCGTCAACAGCGTTGCAATTCACGATGGAATTATTGCCCTGGCCATTGAAGCCGCGGTTAAAACCGACAGCGGCTTTGTTGGATTTTATCGCGCCGGCGACCTTGGCAAGATCAGCCATATTGGCGTCGGCGCCTTGCCGGACATGTTGACGTTCACTCCAGATGGCAAGTTTGTACTGGTAGCCAATGAAGGCGAACCCAGTGACGACTATTCAGTCGACCCTGAAGGGTCAATAAGCATTATAAACGCGACGGATCTGGTTGTACCGACAGTGCGCACCGCTGATTTCCAAGCCTACATCGGCCAGGAAAGTATGCTCCGCGCAGCTGGCGTACGCATTTATGGCCCTGGGGCTAATGCCGCACAGGATTTTGAACCGGAGTATGTCGCTGTTTCCGCCGACGGCGGTACGGCCTGGGCGACGTTGCAGGAAAATAACGCGCTGGCAAAAATCGACATTGCCAACGCAAAAGTGACCGACATCCTGCCTCTTGGCTATAAGGATCATTCCATTGAAGGAAATGGATTGGATACGAGCGACGACGATCAGAAGATCAACATTGCGACTTGGCCCGGCGTACGAGGCCTGTATTTACCGGACGCGATGGTCTCCTATGATGTGAACGGCAAGACTTACCTGGTAACTGCGAATGAAGGCGATGCCCGAGCCTGGGGCGAAGACAACGATGCTTACTGGGCGGGTGATGCGAGCCAAGGCTTTGTGGAAGAGTTTCGCGTAAAACATTTGGTACACGCGGATGGCTTTGCTCGCCGTGCTGGCGATGACCTGCC
This sequence comes from uncultured Cellvibrionaceae bacterium, assembly GCA_964419935.1. Lineage (GTDB taxonomy): Bacteria > Pseudomonadota > Gammaproteobacteria > Pseudomonadales > Cellvibrionaceae > CAYQQJ01. The sequence continues at coordinate 131,669 of CAYQQJ010000001.1, read as the reverse complement.
TCCCCAGCTTGCCGCACTGGCTTCCGGTGCATTACTGAACCCAGAGACTTTCGGCTATTGTGGCGCCGTAGACGGTGACCCCGGCGATTGCCGCGCGGATGATGTGCTGGGCCGGCTCAACATTACCTGGACAATGGGCTATCGAACCGATGTCAACGGTGATCCTGTGATGTTCACTGCAGCAGGTGTTGAAGATCCAGCGGGTGATCGCATCATGTACGACTCGCTATATTCTTACGGCGCCCGCTCGATTTCCATCTGGGATGAGAACGGCGAGTTAGTCTGGGATTCTGGCGATCAGTTTGAACAGTTCCTCGCCAGTGAAGCTTGCATGCTAGGTGCGGAACGCACGATTCCTTGTGCTGAATTCTTTAACAGTGGGCACGACGAAGGCAGCGCGATGGATTCCCGCAGCGATGCTAAAGGACCGGAATCTGAAGGACTTGCCATAGGCACCCTCGGTGAAAAGGTATTGGTTTTCATCGGGCTGGAGCGCATGGGCGGAATAATGGTGTACGACGTGACTGACCCCACTGCGCCGCAATTTATGGATTACTTGAACAGCCGCGAAGATTGGACCACCGAAGAGCCAGATACTGTCCTGGCGTCTGCAGGTGATTTAGGTCCAGAAGGCCTGGTCTTTGTCAGCGCCGCCGATTCCCCCAGCGGAACACCATTACTGATCGTCGGCAACGAAGTTAGTGGCACCACCAGTGTTTACGAAGTTACAGAGGTTTATAAGGAAAAATAATACGATTGATGGACCCTCGTTATCTCGGGACTGCATTGCAGTCCCTTTTTTTGCCCGGTGAAACCCATTTTTAATTACGGCGCCTCGGATCTCAGACGACTGTATCAATTACTAAACTGTCTACTGATACACCCGCACGTAATCAACATACATCCGCTGCGGGAAGGTGCTTGTCGCATCCGGACTACCGGGCCAATTCCCTCCCACAGCAACGTTAAACAGGAAGAAAAATGGCTGATCGAAGACCCAGCTTCCGTATGCTTCTGTTTGCGCTTTGGTAACTTTGTAAAAATTAACGTCATCTACAAACCAGCTGATGCTGTTTGCATCCCACTCAACCGCGTATACGTGGTAGTTCGCGTCGGCTTGTTCCTGTAAATCGTGGGTACCACTGAAAGGCGTATTACCGAAATAGCCTGGTCCATGGAGTGCGCCATGAGTGAGCTGCGGCTCAGAGCCGACATGTTCCATAATGTCGATTTCACCGCTAGTGGGCCAGGGAACACCTTTAAAGATATTACTGCCCAACATCCAGAACGCTGGCCAGATGCCCTGGGTTTGCGGGAGTTTTATGCGGGCTTCCATACGGCCATATTTGAACTCCTGTTTACCCGCTGAAATCAAACGCGTAGAAGTGTAGGCGCAGGCGCCAGAACCGCCGTTCGGCGTGAAACTGCAGTTGTAGCCGACAGGATTTTCCTTACGTGCCTCGATCACCAAGACGTCGCTGTCAATGTCTTCATCGTATTCAATTGAGGCGTTGTCGCCGTCGGTGTAGTACTGAAACTCGTTGTTACCCCAACCACCACCACCGGTTTCAAAGGTCCAGTTGTCGCTGTTGATGGTGCTGAATTCGTCGCTCCAGACGGGCTCAGTCATATCGATATCGCTACCGTCGTCGCCCGTACCAGGATCACTGCCATCGGACGTGTCGAACCGGATCCAGTTGAGATTGAATTCACCCCACTGAATATTAATCCTGATGGTATGGTGGCCTGCAGGCAGATCCATAGTGGGAGACGTCAAGGTCATCCAACTTTGCCAGCCACCGGTAGGCCCAATATGCTGGGCTCCGAGTACCTCGGCACCGTTCAAGTCAACAGTAAAGGAACCGTTCGCATTGCTGGCTACGCGAGAGCTCAGCGTGTACAAGCCTCCTTGCAGGGTGACCTCGTATTCAAGCCACTCGCCAGCGGCCATCCAGCCAACGTTGAACTCACCGCTGATGTCTTCCGCAGCTTCAATATCCACATTGCCATCGTAAAAGGCGCCACCCTCGTTGCCATCGGTGGTATCGAATGCATCCACGAAGTCCTGCGCCTGTATGATCACGCTTTCGCCTGTTTCATCACCCGAGTCGTCACCGCCGGTGTCGTCCCCGGAATCGTCGCCGCCTGTGTCACCCTCAGAATCGCCACCGCCAGAATCATCATCCGAATCGTCACCGCCAGTATCGTCACTGCCGGGGACAGTTGGATTAGCTCCAGGATCGCTGGCACCACTTCCGGAGCCGCCACCACAGGCACCCAGGCTGAGCACCATGGCAAGAAAAATCATGGTTAAGAGTTGACGAACAAGCATAGCGAGCCTCTGCTTTTTATGTTTTTATTGAATGAACAAGGCACTACGGTACGATGAAGTCTGGCCGCTGTCGTCCCTATTTCAGAATATGCGTTAACCTGGACCTCTGAGCAAAAGCTAGCCTGAACCGGGTGTCAGGAAGGGACAAACGCCGTAATTACTGGTATGGACGGAGTCCCAGTTTATGACAGTCGGAAAACGACACCGCCAGATAGCCAGATACCACGGTTATTTTTTGGTCTAGGTCCCGGCGAATACAAGCTGACCGCGCTTAGAACTACAATGAAAATTCTCCGCCACATGGAGCATGTACCAACAGAGCACCAACTGAGGAGTGTGTGGATGAAAATCGATGAAGACAGGATAGATGAAGTCGTTCTGGCCCTGCTGCATTTAACCTTGCATGCCCATGACAGAGCGTGGAAGTCCTTTGATTGGGGCGTGATGAACCGCCTTCACGACAAAGGTCTTATTGACGATCCGATTGGAAAGGCAAAATCCATAGCATTCACAGATGAAGGTTTGCAGGAATCCGAGCGTTTATTTCGTCAATTTTTTGTGAAAGATTCATGACACCGAGTTCGAAAGCCCATTTCCAAGAACGAACGAAGCCGCTGCGTCAGCGCTGCTGAACCTCAGGTCCAATCACTTCAATCTTGTCCGTCCAGAGATAACCCCGAAAGTCTTCCGGCACGAGTTTCAAGTCCTCCAGCGTATCGATAGACGGCGCTCCGGTGGCGTCAGCATCCATGGGGCCAATCAGCGCAACCGTGCTGCCAACGTCCTGCAATCGCTTGACCAGCAAATTCGGCCAGCCCCATAGCCTCGGGGCAATGTCTATGGGCACCATTACCGCGGTGTTTCTGCAGGCCGCAGGCATGTAACCGGACCAGCCGAGTGCAAGATATTGCTTAAGGCAACCTTTGACGCTGGGGCGCGTGAAGGCCAAGAGGTCATCACCGATCAATTCAACCGCCCGCCATGTCGGCGCTTCCCCGCCGTAAACGCCCCAGATGGAAGATCGCCATTGCGGGTGCTCTTCCAGGAAGTTGAATAACATGTCGCCCTCGCGTGCGTCCCTGCTTTTGAAATTGATGAGGAATTTTTTGTCCGGAAACGCAGTGAATACCTCCGCCAACGTGGGCATCATACCCACGCCTTTACCGCGTAGAGGAAATGTTTTCCCACCGTCTGCCGTATAGCCATAACCCAGATCCAGGGATTTCAAGTATGCGAGCTCATGACTGCGCGTGTCACCAGAGCCTTCAGTGCGACAATCAAGAGTCCAATCATGCATTACCGCGAAATAGCCATCAGTGGTGGGATGCACATCGAGCTCCACAACATCGGCCCCAGCTGCAAAGGCTGCCGCCATGGATGGAAGCGTATTTTCTATATATTCATGGGTCGGCGCGTCTATACGAACCGCCGTGCAGGTATCGTTTTCCAGGCCTTCACGATGAAAGGTTTGATGGACCCCACGGTGAGAAATCAGCCCTGGCGCAGAGGTTTGAGGGGAAACTCGCCACGAGGAATTGAAAACATATAAGGCTGTTATGCCTGCTAGTACTGCGATACCGACTGTGCGCTTCTTCACGCTGGATCTCCTGGTAAACCGTTACCTGCGATGTCATCACGGCGATTACAATCAACGTCTACTACCGAAACGTCAGTGCGTTCTCACCATCACAGGCAGTTCTACAACGATATTCGATGAAACAGGCTTCCCTTCCATGAAGCGATTGATAGCGTCCTGAATAGCATCTGAAGGTAAATCGAAAAGATTATGGCCGGCGTTTTCCACTGTGACAGTGGTGACGTTGGAAAGCCCAGCCACCGCTTCATGTTGACTCTCAACGTAAGTGCGACCATCCAGCGTACCGCTCAGCAGCAACACCGGCACATCGCTTGTCGGTGGCAAGCGAAAATCGTCGCCCAAATCCAATTCCGGCGCTATTCCGCCAAAGTGATAGGAAAAATTCATGTAATCTCGCAACAAAGCCGTCTTTGCCTGTTTCGCCACCGCAACTTTACGGTTGGAATCTATGCCGGATGCGATATCCATTCCCGTAGCCATGGCGCTCAGAGCAATAGGAGAACCCGGCTCAGCAAGCCCCACAGGAAGCATGCGTCCAGGAATGTGATCCAGAGACGGCGTTTTCCCCTGATCCAGGGTTGAATATAAGTCCAGCAACATAGCCGCTTTATCCGGATCGGCAATCAAACTTGTGGCAAGCAGTTGCATATCTTTTCGTTGCAACTGGTAATCCACTTTCGTGCCATCGCGTAGCGTTAACTGCATGAAAACGGGGTTTTCATCTAACTTGTCATGCACTCGTTGAATAAGAGCCTTAATATCTGGATAAAGCGCCTTTGCCTCCGGTTGCGTATTGATTGCCGCCTGCAAACGATCAAAATAAGCATCGGTACGAGTAGGCAGTTTAACTGTTTGATCCAAACCTTCAGCACTCGATAGAATGACTCGATCTATTTTGTCATCCATCACTTTCAGTGCAGCCAAAGCCAAGTGACTGCCATAGGACGTGCCCCAGAGAACGACCTTCTTGGCGCCGAGCTGTTGTCTTAGCGCATCCAGATCCAGGGCATTTTCAATAGTATTGTAACCGGCGATATCGGCGCCTTCAGACTTCCAGAAGGAAAGACATTCCTTCACCGCATTTCGATGATATTCAATGAACTGTTTGTCGGATGTTTTGCTAACGGTTGGCACTATCTGATGAGACCGGCATTCAGGCACGATATTGGAATCTCCCGTTCCGCGTTGGTCAAGCGCAATGACATCGCCATATTCACGTAGTGCCATGAACATGTTGTAACGATAATTGATTGCCATGATACCCGAACCACCAGGCCCTCCTGCCAGATACACAATCGGGAAGCCGGCCTTATCTCCTGTCGCAGGCAGCCGTACGTATCTGACTGGAATCATGCGAGAGTCTTTAGCGTTTCGGTTTTCTGGGACTAACATCGAGCCTTTGTAAGCATCAATTTTCAGCCCACTCCATGTCTCAAACACAATCTTCTCTTCACCTTCCGCAACCGCGGCTTGAGTGAAAAAGGAAATAGCAGAGGAAACCACCAAAAATAATATCAGCGGGGTTTTCAAGATGATTCTCCTTATCAAAACGGTTCACCCTTATCCAGCCAGATGATGCCAACCAGGTGGTTGCGCAACCTTTTATTTATTTTATGTGAGTTTTCCGAACTATATCTGTAGACGAGCCGCCTGTCCAATAGCAGCCCGCACTCAGGTGCGGGCTATCGCAAATCCATCAGTGACTTTCATGAGTCATATGCTCCTGGTGCCTGTCGTTCTCCAGAATTTCCGTTTTCATCATGCGATATTCAGAGTCGGTAATGGCACCATTATCCAAAGCCAGTTTTAAATCCGTTAACTCCTGCCCCACTGTCGTGGTGTTAACGTGTGGACCTGCACCACTTTCACGGACACTTTGAACTCAAGAGTTGATATTCATTTGGTGATAAATAGTTCAGGCTTGAGTGTAGACGTCTTTCATTATAAAACTCAATGTATTCCATTATTCGTGCGACGCATTCAACAAAGGTGTTGAACTTCCAGTGGTGAAGCAGCTCGTTGCGCAGCGTCTTAAAAAATGACTCGACGTAGGCGTTGTCGGTAGGTGTGCCCGCGCGGCTCATGCTACTTATCATACCCACTTCAGCGACCCGACCACGATAGCTATCTGAGCGATATTCCGATCCTTGGTCGCTATGGAAGAGGCAACCCGGCTGTCTGCTTTCAAACGCGAGCGACATATCAAGAGCTCCTCTTACCAAGTCGGTGTCATGATTTCGTGAGAACGCCCAACCTATCACCTTCCTAGACCATAGATCCAAGATAGCCGCCAGATAGAAATCACCTTCCCTTGTCTTCAAGTATGTCATATCGCCCGCCCATTGCTGGCCACTCTGCTCGGCCGGTGGCTGTCTAGCCAACAGGTTGTCCGCCACGGGGCCGTTGCTACCGTTGGCACGCCGAAGGCGGTGAGCATGGTATTTTGAGCGTATCCCATGCGCTTTCATCAAGCGGTTGACTCGTCTGCGACTGCAGCTATAGCTTAGCTTCTTGAGGTACGGGTGCACCCGAACAGCTCCATAGTTCGCCTCATGACCCTGGTGCATCTCGACAATCTGCTCCACCAGTACCGCATCATGTTTGGCTCTTTCGCTAGGGGGCCTGCCTCGCCAGTCGTAATAACCACTGGCGGAGACGTCCAGGTGCTCACACATCGTCACTATTTTGTGGGATGGTCGGTTCTTATCTATGAACGCGTATTTTTCTTGCGCTGTTCCTGAAAGAACCGACCGGCCTTTTTTAGGATGATGACTTCCTCTTCCTTGGCTGCCAAGCTTTTCTCAAGCTCTCTTATCCGCCGCTCTGCAACTTTTAGCTTGTCTGATTCCGCTCTCGATTTTTGGGGCGGTGGAGCCGGTATTCTCATATGTTTATTCTCGGAGAGACGTCCTTCTCTGAATTCCTGGCGCCACCGATACAGCATCACCGGATGAATGCCAAGCGCTTCAGCTACATCTATGGCCTTAACGCCCTGCTTGTTGCTTTCCTTAACCGCTTTTACTTTAAAGGCCAACGTGTAGCTATCGTAATGGTTCTTCTTCGTTATTCCCATGGTATACCCCTTTAGCATGACAGTGATTTACTGTCCGTTAAAGTGGTGCAGGTTCAGTGTTTGGGACTGCCAACGTGAAACACGCAGGCGCTGAGGGTTAAGGTTACTGCAAGCACAAGACATAGATTCCTGATTTTCATGGTAAGCTCCTTTTTGAGGCATCTCTATTGATTGATTAGATGTTAAAATTGATTGATTCGATTTTAGATTTCATATTTGAACGTGCGCAGCCAAACACAGGCTGCCAGCATCGCCGCGCTGATGACTAGACCAATCCATACAGCAGGGGCAGATAAGGTTGCGACGAGTTCATGCCTGAATTGCGCTGGGTGATGGAGCACTTTCTGAAACGCCGCGAATGCCCCGTGCACCTGATGCTTGACTACCCCGGCCAATTGAAAATCACCAAACACCCAGGCTTCCAGCACTATCAGCGCAAGCGGTATGCCCAGCGCTATCAACAGCGGTGTCTTCCGGGCGATTGCGGAGCACAACAGCAACCAGCAAAATATCGGCAGCATCCAAAGTATGAGTAGCCACCAGCCCGTTACCAGGCCCATCGTACTGACGAAAAAGGTTGCTACCACACCGCCCAAATCCGGAACGGGTAGATTCCAAACCAGGCCTGCGTAGACCATGAATATCAGCAGAAAGAATGCGCCGGTAATAAGTGCGGCGGCGGCATAAAACAGTGGAGCGCCGAACACGGCCGCAGCCAGCTTGGTTAACACATTTTGTCGTTCGGTCACGGGTAACGACTTCCAGAACAAAATACTTTGGTCACGCCTGTCACTGTAAAGTGCGCCGCTCAAGTAAGTAGCCAGCACCAGCAACAGAATTGCAGTGAATAAAGTGTAAATTGCAGCCAGCCCATGAATCAGGAATTCCGCCGGAATAGAAGGCACATCCCCTATCTTCAACTGGTGCAGGTATTCGGGTACGCTGTGCTGATCATCATTGAAATCCATTTGCTGCGTAGTCTGATTGAGCTCAACCTGAGCTGGGATAATACCCAGCAATAATAAGCCCATAAGAATTCCGCCGATGATGAGCGGCGTCCACACAAAACTTGCGCGTGACTCCCAGAATTCCCGTTTGAACTGAATGAGTATCTTATTCATGAGCCGCTCCTTTATGCGACGCGCCAGCTTGAGGATTTTGCATCTTGGCAACAAAAAGATCTGCCAAGCTGGGGGCTTTTAGCTGGCCTAAGTCGCTAAGTGCAGAGGGTTCAACGTCTTCAAAAATCATCGCCCTGCCACCGAGCATCGGTCGACTATGTAACGGCTGCAGAGCCTCGGCCTGTGACACCTGTTCATCAGTTACCCGCAGTTCCGTATAGCGGCTGCCAATGTCATCCATCGCTGTTTCCAAACAAAGCCTGCCGTTCTTGATGAAAATGACATCCGTCAATAGATTCTCAATTTCTTCCACCTGATGTGTGGTAATCAATATCGTTTTGTCCTGGTCGAAATAATCATCGAGCAACGTGCTGTAAAACTGTTTGCGGTAGAGAATATCCAATCCCAGCGTGGGTTCGTCCAACACCAGTAGTTTGCTGTCGATGGCCATGATCAGGGCCAGGTGCAATTGCGTGAGCATGCCCTTTGAAAGCTCCCGTACGCGGCTTTCGCGCTTTATTCCGGTGCGAGCCAGAAAAACTTCGGCGCGACTTCGATCAAAACGCGGATGAATGCCCTCCAGATATTGCAAGGATTCACTGACTTTCAACCAGCGCGGCAGGATGGCGGTATCCGCAATGAATGACACCTGCTCAAGCAATTGGGTACGCTGGGTGCGGAGGTTCATGCCGAGCACAGAGAGCTCACCATCCACCGGTGCCAGGCCGAGAATGCATTTCAGCAGCGTGGTTTTACCGGCGCCGTTGGGGCCGATAAGCCCGAGAATGCGGCCCGGCTTTAGTGTAAGGTCCACACCATCCAGCGCTTTGGTATTGCCGTATGCCTTGTGCAGGTTGCGGGCAGCGATAACGGATTCCATTAGTGTTTCTCCTTAATCATTTTTTTTATCTGGCTGATCAGTTCGGATTCTTTTATGTTGAGCTGCTGAACGCGCGCAACCAGTTGCGGCAACTCCTGCTCGATAAATTTCTTTCGCTCGGCAGTGGCCGCCTTGTCTCGAGCACCGGGCACCACAAACATGCCCAGCCCCCGCCTCTTCTCCACGAGACCTTGATCTACCAGTTCCTGATAGGCCTTGGCCACCGTCAGGTGATTGATCTGATAGTCGCTGGCAACTTGGCGCACCGAGGGAATGGCCTCACCCTCCTTGATGGCGCCATTAAGAATTAACGCCAAAATACGCTCGTGAAGTTGACGGTAAATCGGCTGGTCATTTCTCCAGAGATCCTGCATTGCGGTTGCCTTGTGTTTTGTGGCACATGTCTTGGTATTACAGTCTTGCGTGCGAAACACTGTTATAGTTAACTATAACACCATGACTGAAGAGCGCAAGATATTTTTCCATTATGGAATTCTTCAAAGCGTGGATTCTCCAACGACTGATCCCACGGGGCGAGGTTAGACATAGCACCCCAGTTCGATATACTGACGCCTCATTCGACTAGATCGGCCGATGAATCATGCCCAATGTAGAACACGCTCTCGAACTCGGCCAAGGCGAAATCGCCGCGCTTTTTCGAACACTGGACTGGTCTTCCTCGCCCCTGGGCCTGCCAGAGACGTGGCCCCAGGCGCTGCGAACCGTGGTCGGGCTTATGCTGAACTCCAAATTCCCCATGTTCACCGCCTGGGGACCGGAGCTCGGGCTTATCTACAACGACGCGTATATTGATGTGCTCGGGCAAAAGCACCCCGCAGCACTAGGGCAGCCCTTTCACGAAGTATGGTCGGAAATTTGGCACGACGTCAGCCCAATTGTCGATAAAGCCCTGGCCGGCGAGCCGAACTACTTCGAAAACCTACCGCTCATCATGCGCCGTAAGGGTTTTGAGGAGCAGACCTGGTTTACCTTTTCCTACTCGCCGGTTTATGACGATACTGGCACAGCGGCCGGCATCTACTGCGCCTGCACCGAAACCACGCAACAGGTCCTGGCGGAGCGCTACCGCGATGATGAAAACGAGCGACTGAAGGGGTTCTTTCAGCAAGCGCCGGGTATTATTGCGGTGACGCGACACGCCAATCACACCTTCGAAATAGCGAATGATGCTTATTACCAACTCGTGGGACACCGCGAACTGATTGGCAAGCCGGTGCGAGAAGCGCTGCCGGAAGTGGAGGGTCAAGGCTTTTTAGAGCTGCTTAATCAAGTATTCATATCTGGCGAACCTTATAGAGGTCACGCCGTGCCTATTCGCTTACACCGGCAACAGAAAAATGAGCTGGAGCAACGCTATGTGGATTTTATTTATCAGCCCATACTGGATTTAACCGGCAGGGTCACCGGCATTTTCATTGAAGGTAGCGACGTAACAGAGGCGGTACACGCGAATCAGGCGCTGCGCGAAAGTGAGCAGCGATTGCGACAATTGGCTAACACAATTCCGCACCTGGCGTGGATGGCGCACCCCGATGGTTACATTCACTGGGTCAATGACCGCTTTTATGAATACACAGGCACAACATTCGAACAAGTGGAAGGCTGGCGCTGGTTAAAAGTTTGGTCGGATTGCATCGAGGTACCGTTACAGCGCGCAGTGAGGGCGCGAATAAAGGCAGTGAGTTCACCGTATGTTTGCCGCGCCTTATAACGGCGGCGGCAATATCCGCTGACGATAGCCGTCCAGGTGCGGGTAGTGTCAAGGGCGGTGATTTATCAGTAATGGTCGTGGATGATAATGTAGATGCGGCGCAAACCTTGTGTATGTTACTGGAAGCCCATGGATATCAATCATACGCGGAGTACTCAGCGCTGGAGGCACTGCACAATGTCAGGCAGCAAAAAACCTCAGATTATTATTCTGGATATCGGTCTACCCGATATGGACGGTTTCGAGTTAGCCCGCCGTCTACGGAAAATTCCCGAAGTGACCGATTCGACTTTCATTGCGCTCACAGGCTACGGCCAAGCCCGCGACCGAGAGCACAGCAAAGCTGCCGGCTTCTCTCACCATTTTGTGAAGCCGGTGGATATTCAAAAGTTATTGTCTTTAGTAGCAGAAACTGCCGCACGCGCGTAGCGTTCCAAAATCTGGAGGCGCGGTGTTGATCGCAACGCCTAGCTCGGCTCGGCTACCCGCTTCTATGCATTTGCCGCAGCCGTGCCGTGGGACGGTATAAAGCTTGTTTCAATTGCCCGTTATCTGCGCCAGATATTCTCGGGCAAATTCCCGAAACACCCGCACGCGGGCCGGCGCGTCACGCCCCGCTACGCTCAGCGCATGCAGCTGTGCTCGCGCCAGCGTCCATTCGGGCAGCACGCGCACCAACTCGCGGGACTTCACAGAAGCCGCAGCCACTATTTCCGGTATAGCACCAACACCGCCTCCGGCTTTAATAATGTTGTGGATACAAGCGTAGTCGCTGGCCATCACCAGTGGGCGACAAACAACATGTTTTTGCACACCGCGAACACTTTGCAAGCGGATGTCCACGACACCCGGCGAATATTTTCCCAAAGTAACCAGCTCATGGGTATCGAGTTCATCTGGTGAAAGCAGTGCAGGCTTCTCAGCCAAGTAACTCGGTGCGGCATAAAGCGCGATATGGAATGAGCCGAGTGACGAAGCACGATAGTCAGAATCCGGCAGCGCACCGGCGGTCGCTCTAAGTGCGATATCGATTCGATGGGCAGCAAGATCCAGAACACTATCAGTGAGGATCAATTCGACGGTAATCTGCGGTTGTTGACGGCGGAAGGCGACGATCAGCTCGGGCAGAACCTCCTGCCCCAAATCATGAGGTGCGGTCAGCCGCAAATGGCCACTGGGCACGGAGCGGGATTCGCGCGCGGCTTCGGTGGCGTCTTTCAGCAACGCCAAAGCCTCTCGCGCTTTTTGGTAGAAGTTCAACCCTTCCTCGGTAGCGGTCACAGCACGCGGTGTTCGAGATAGCAGCCGAGCACCGAGACGACCTTCAAGGCGGGATATCCGCCGACTAACGCCGCCTTTGGTTTCCCCCACATCCCGGGCCGCCGCAGAGATGCTGCCAAGTTCAACCACAGCGCAGAACGCTTGTATATCCTCCAGTGCGCCGCCGACAGTCTCCATCTCTGAGGTTTCCGTACTGTCAACTTTACGTTCCATTATCACAGCCTCCCAATATTCTGGAAACCATTCTATCCTGCCGACATCTGGCTGATAAAGCCCTATTTCATATAACTGGAGCACTTCTCATGAACACACAAGTCATTAATACACAAACGGCCAATGCGCAGAAAATACATACACCCACAGCTGGCGTTCAATCACTGGATAAGCTGTCAAACCTGGCATGGCCCCTGGTGCGGGTGGTAACGGGATTGCTGTTAATCCCCCACGGGGCGCAGAAATTGTTTGGCTGGTTTGGCGGTTACGGACTGGAGGCAACCGGTCAGTTTTTCGCAGGATCGTTGGGCATGAATCCGGGAATTCTTTGGGCTGGACTGGCTGGCGCAGTGGAATTCTTTGGTGGTCTGGCCTTGGTATTTGGCTTGCTCACTCGCCCTGCAGCGCTCGCGGTTGCTGTTCTGCTGGCTGTAACCTTGACGGTACATGCCGCGCAGGGCTTTTTCTGGACTAACGGCGGCATTGAGTACCCGTTGATGTGGTTTGTATTGGCGGTAGCCATTGTGCTGCGCGGCGGTGCTGAACTGTCACTGGACAAGAAACTGGGCCTGCCTTTTTAAGGTTCAGTTTTCACTGCACCCACTTACGATTTTTGGTTTTTCAATCTCACAATCCTACAGGAGCTAGCATGTCCAACACACGATTTCCGAGCTATTTTATTCCCCACGGCGCCGGCCCCTGTTTTTTTATGGAGTGGAATCCGCTCACGGTCTGGGACGCCACAAAAGACTGGCTAAGCCGTTTGATTGACGATGCCGGTGCGCGCCCTAAAGCTTTGGTCGTTATTTCCGGGCACTGGGAAACGCCGCAGTTTACGATTAACTCGGCCCGCCAACCACAACTGCTGTTTGACTACTATGGCTTTCCCGCGCACACCTATCAGCTCACCTGGCCGGCGAGCGGTTCTGTCGAACTGACAGGACGCATCGCAAATTTGCTGGCGGAACAGAATATTGCGCATAACCTGGAGGAACGGGATTTCGACCACGGGGTTTTTATTCCATTGAAAGTGGCCATTCCGAATGCCGATATTCCCGTGGTGCAATTGTCTTTGCGACAGGATATGGACCCGCAAGCGCATATTGAATTCGGCCGTGCGTTGGCACCGTTGCGCGACGAAGGCGTACTTATTGTCGGGACAGGTATGAGTTTTCACAATATGCAACGGTTCCACCGCTCCGGCGATAGCGGCGCAGTGGATCCGGACTCGATAAGCTTCAATCAATGGCTGGCGGAGGCCGTCGCCGCCAATACGAAAGATCGGGAGCAACGCCTCAGTCATTGGGCAACGGCTCCCGGTGCAAGAGGTTCCCACCCTCGCGAGGAACATTTGCTTCCGCTTCACGTAGCCGCCGGTGCAGCTCTTGGAGATGCCGGCAAACAAGTGTTTCAGGATACGGTTATGGGTACGCTGCAATCAGCGTTCCGATTTGGTCAGCCGGTCACATAAGCGGCGGCGATGACATTATCGAACTTGCACCTCGCCACTGAAAGCATCAGTATCCTGTGAATGAAACCTAGCAATGCTATCCATTAGCGCCATTTCAAATCACGACCACCGAGAGGACGACACATGACCAACGCCATTTGCGTACACGAGTTCGGCGGACCGGAAGTTTTGCAGTACGAAGAGCGCAGTGTCGGCTCTCCGGGCGCCGGACAGCTTAAAATCCGGCATGAAGCCATAGGGCTGAATTTCATCGACGTATATCATCGCACCGGGCTTTACCCAAACGAACGACCATTTACACCTGGCAGCGAAGCCGCCGGGGCGGTAATTGAAGTTGGTGAAGGCGTTAATGAATTCAAGTCTGGTGACCGCGTCTGCTATTACGGACCAATGGGCTCTTACGCACAGGAGCGACTGATTCCCGCTGCCAGAGTGTTGCCTTTGCCGGATGATATTGCGTTCGAAACGGCTGCAGCAATCGCCCTGAAAGGCATGACGGTGTGCTATCTCTTGACCATGACCTGGCCACTCAAAAAAGGCGAGACCATTCTGTTTCACGCCGCTGCCGGCGGCGTCGGCTCACTTGCAGTGCAGTGGGCGAAACATCTCGGCGCGCGAGTAATCGGCACCGTGGGTTCTGATGAAAAAGCGGAACTGGCGAAAGCCAACGGCATTGACGAAGTCATCAATCTACGACAGGAAAATTTTGTTGATCGGGTGAAAACCTTGACTGACGGTCGTGGCGTAGATGTGGTGTACGACTCTATTGGCAAGGATACCTTTGAGCAATCCCTGGATTGCTTGCGCCCTCGCGGTCTGATGGTCAGTTTCGGCAATTCCTCCGGGCCGGTGACTGTACCCAACCTCGGTGTCCTCGCGTCCAAAGGCTCGCTTTACCTAACCCGCCCCACTCTCGCCGCTTATTTTACGGATCGCAAGCTGGAGCTGGAAGCCGCCGCGAATATGTTCGACCTGGTACGCAATGGTGTCTTGTCGATTAACATCGGACAACGGTTTGAACTTGCCAAGGTGGCTGATGCACATCGGGCATTGGAAGCACGTCAAACGACGGGGTCTACTATTTTGATTCCGTAGTGACGATTTTTTTGCGCATGGAATCTTGTCCGAGGCTATGCAACGAGTCCCACGAAACTTGAAGACGTGGATTCGACATTTGCTGTTGTGACCGTCACCAGCATGGATGCTGGTGTCGAGCCTACAGGGACGTATTTACGGCGTGTCACAAGAGTTAATGTCGAATTCATGTCTCCCCCAATGGCAAACACACCAAATCATTATTAATTCAAATCTGCGGCAACAGCGCCACACGCAAGGTAACGCCATCGGCGCGACCCAAATCATCCACAACTCTCACTCGATAATTGCCGGGCTTCGCCTGCCAGAACAACGGCGTGCCTGGCTTGCTGCGGCCGACAAAATGACCGTCGAGAAACCAGAAAAGTGTTTTCGCATCGGCATCAGCACGCGCCTGAAAACCAATGCGTTCTTCTTCCAAACGATCCGCGCGCACGCTGTAGGTCAGCGTCGGCTGCGGCGTAATAATGCGCGGCGGCATACCGGTACTCGCGGTTTCCGTCAATGAGCATGCCGCCATAAAGGGCGGCGGTGTACGGCGGGGCAATCCCGCTTTGCGAAACAGATCAAGCAGGTTTGATGGCCAGAACTCGAACACTTCCGTTGTAGTGGGTCCGTTGTAATCCGGACACACCCGCCGTCCGGTTACGGGATCGACACGTACCGGTCGGTAGACATCGGAAATTTTAATGGGCGACACGCCGGGAATGAACCAGGCAGTATCCATATGCGGACAATAGCGGTTGGGGAGATCACCGGTTGCTGCGCACACGTCCACCCGGCGAACATTTAGGCTAGTCGGTTCTGGACGATGATGATTCGGATTTATGCCCCGGTAGCGCAAGGCATCTGCCAAACGAAAAAACAATGGCGCAGCTGCGCGACTACCGACAAAGGCCGGGTTGCCTTCGCCACTGAAATTGCCGACCCACACCGCGAGCACGTAAGGCCCGACCAAGCCAACGGACCAGGCATCGCGAAACGCGTAGGATGTGCCGGTTTTCCATGGAATAAAGAGAGTATCCGCTGAACCCAATCCCACTGTTGTATTTGGCCGCGGATTTCGCGCAAGCATGTCACCGGTGATGAATGCCGCCTCCGCACTGAATAATGGTCGTCCCGGCCGCGGCCTTGCCTGCTCGCGCAAAAAGGCCAATGAGTGCTGCACACCGCCATTGGCCAAGGTTGCATAGAGCGACACCATTTCTTCCATAGTGACTTCAATACCGCCCAGGGCAATCGCCAGACCGTAAAATTCCCGCGACTGCATGGCGTCAATACCGGCGGTTTTCAACAAGTCGTAAAAATCCGGCTGTTTCAGTTGCGCGGCAAGTGTCACGGCGGGAATATTGCGGCTGTAAATCAGCGCGTCTTGCGCAAACACGGGGCCAATAAAACCCTGGTCAAAATTCTCTGGCGTATAAACACCAAAGCGTACCGGTGCATCCTCCATAAGCGTCATTGGATGGATCAAGCCCTGATCCAATGCCATCGTATAAATAAACGGCTTGAGTGCGGAACCTGGTGATCGCCGTGCGGCGGTGCCATTAACCTGGCCGTGAATTTGGTCGTTGTACCAGTCCGCTGAACCGACAAGCGCGCTGACGGAAACATCCCGCGTATCCACCAGCAACACGGCAGCATTTCGAATGCCGACGGTGCGCCGTTCGGCCACGTAACGCTCCACCAGATCATGCGCCATACGCTGCATGTCTGGATCCAGCGTTGTGTACACACGGCCGCTGACTGTGGCCTTTTGCAATACGCGATCAACAAAATGCGGCGCCTCGAACGGCAACTGGCTGCGATGACGCAAAGGCATTCGCATCGCGACCCGCGATGCCAAATCCGCATCTTCCGGATGCTGTTGTTGCCAGAGCCGAAATGCGCGGCTACGGGCTGCGGTGAGTTCAGCGGTCTCACCTGTCATACGCGGGCCGCGCGCGTTAGGGTCCTGGGGAATCACAGCCAACGTCAGTGCTTCCAGCACCGTAAGATCCCGCGCGTTTTTATCGAAATAAATCCGACTTGCGGTGCCTATGCCTTCAACATTACCGCCGTAGGGCGCCAGGTTGAGATAGGCTTCCAGAATTTCGTTTTTGCTGTAGTGTCGCTCCAGCTGCAATGCCCGCAGAATTTGCTGCAGCTTGCCGAGCGGGGAACTGGAATTCAGAGAGAAACACAAACGCGCCAATTGCATGGTCAGTGTTGAGGCGCCAACCGTGCGTTCGCCGCTCACATAGGTCACCCAAACCGCGCGCAACAGGGACACCGGATTGACACCGGGATGGCGATAGAACCAGTCGTCCTCATAGAGTAAGGTGGCTTCGACGGCGGCCGGCGCAATATCGCTCAGTGAGGTTTTCAAACGGTAGCGATCATCATCGGCGAGAGTCAGCCTCAACAATCCACCGTTGCTGTCGAACACCGCGGTGGAAAATGATGTATCGCCATACAAGCTGGGCTTGGGACAAAAAATCCAAAGCCCCCCGGCGAGTACAACACTGACCAGAAGAACACGTGCGAAGATAATACGCACCGATCTGTGTTTAATTTTTAGAACTTCCATTATTGATATTCGACAGACCCTGAGGACATGGATTCGGTAGCGATACTGGGCTTCGCGCCGTTGGTCATCAGGGTAGACCTTTTGAAAACGCATAAACACGTCCCTGTGGCTCCCGCGCGGCATCCCTGCCGCGAGGGTTTTAAAAGGTCTACCCTGATGACCAACTACTTTGGTGCACCCGATTAACATTAGGCCTCGAAATAAACATTACCCGCAGGCCGCGGTTAGATACGAGCACCCTAGCCTGGATGGAGTGCAACGCAATCCAGGACAGTCAGCGGCAGGTCTTCCCGGATTGCGTTCCACTCCATCCAGGCTACAAACTTCCGTTCGTGGTTTATTGAATAACTGTGCCTTTCCATCAAGAATCCTACGGCCGCGTTACCTCAAACTCCCCCGCCAGCGACTGCGCTTGCAAGTGGGGTTTATACATGGATTCTGCGAACCCCGGGGGAATGGTGAAGGTACCGACGCCAGAGAGTTTTACTTTGTAGGTAAAGGTACTCACGCTACTGTCGACTGTGCCATACAGGACCACACGATCCTCGCGGATATCCTGATAATCCGTCGCCCAACTGGCTTTTGGGCCACTGCTGCCGTTTTGATTGTCGGTACCGTTCTGATCGCGAATTGAATCCCGCTGCACCTCGAAACCACCGGGCAATAAGTCAACTACGGCAATGTTGTCGTGCTGGCGGTTGTCCAGCGCGCGCACCCGCAACCGCACGGTGAGTTCACTGCCTTGCACTGCCGAGGTAACGACATTGCCGTCAGCATCCAGATATTCGCGCACAATTTCCAGGCCGTCACTAATAACCTGCGTCGGCAACTGCGCGTCGTAACCGGATTGGGTAGCGGTGTAGAACAGCCGCTGCTGATTCCCACCGGCAAAAGCCAGCCAGCGTTGCGCCACGGGTACTGCGTGACGTAAAACCGGTGGCGTGCCTTGGGCCAGCTGGGCACTGTCGGATGCTGCGTCCGTCGCCGCGGAAATTTGCAGTGGCTCACCCGCACTGCTTGCCGCATCCGCTGCCTGGGCACCCCAGGCGCCGAGTGCCAGAATGGTGTATGCAGACGATAGCGTGTTGTAGCGGCCTTCGGAAATCGGCATCACCAACCGTTGAATAGCGGCATCATCCAGTGCTGCCAGTTTTTCCGGAAAATGTTGCGCAAGCAAATACACATACTGTGCATTGCGCGCCAAAGCAGAATCCATGTCCCGTTCAAAGTCACTGCCGGCTTTAGCGTAGCTGTAACCATCAATCAGTTTCTGCGCCAAGTCATTCAGCTTGAGCAACTGATAGGAGGCGGCCATGTAACTTGCCGTCAATTCCTGCCGCCAGGTCGTCGACTGCTGCTTTTCAAGATACTCCTGCAGCTGGGTTAAATAATTTGTTGTAACGCGCCCGTTGCGAGTCAATACGTAAATCGCGTACGCCTGTTCATATGTGCGATGATTTTGCGGCTGCGCCGCTGCCAGGGTACGCAGGTATTCGAGGCCGGTCGCCTGCATGTCTGCCGGCACTGTAATATCCAGTGCAGCGGCATCGGTCAGAAAATGCATTGCATAAATGCTGGCGAAAACATGCTGATAACGCAGGCCCGGCCAGAAGCTGAAAGCCCCATTGGCGTGCTGACGCGCCTGCAAACTACCGATGACATTGCGATATTGTTCAAGGGTCGACTCGCGATCCAGTGCCATGATCGGGTCGCCCGTCAGCGCCAACATCGGGAATACACGACTGACAATCTGCTCGGTACAGGCATGAGGATAGGCTTCGAGCCATGTCTGTAAACCGGTGGCCAGAATCAGAGGGCTGTAACCGAGTGTTGCCTCCTGCTCTGCCAGCTCCGGTTTCAATTCTCGATCGAGCGTCAGTTCCCCTTTTCCCGTGGTACTGATGCCAGCCTTCAGGGATGTGCGATGCGGCACTGCCGGCCGTACGCTCACGGTTGCGGTTCGGCTGATGCTGTGTTCGCCGGAAACCGCGTGAAAAACCAATTCAGCACCACCCAAGTGTTCTGTCGCTTTCACCTGGAAACGCGCGCGACTTTCCTGCCCCGGTGCCAGTTCGAGTTGCTGTTTCAATTCGCCAACCACTTCCAGGTGTTTGCTGGGCACGGCGCTGACCTCAATCGCTGCCCTGCCATTTTCCGCTGGTAGCGCATTGGTCACACCAACACTCACCTCGAAGGTATCACCGGGTGCCGCCGACGTAATCAAATTCGGTTGCAGTACAAACGGCCCGCGCACCAGCGTGCTCGCCTGGGCGGAGCCGGCAGCTTGAGCCGCGCTGGCGACTGCCATCAAACGCAACTGACCGTCAAAGTGATCCGGCACGGTGAAACTTACCGTCTGTTCGGCGCCAGTCGCCTCCAGAATACCGGACCAAAACACCACCGGCGCCTTGATGCCGCGCTGGAATGGGTTCAGGTTTTTGTTGAGCATCTCGCGAGAAAGCAACGGCGGACTACCACCGCCGGCGGCGGCAACTTCCCGCAGCAACCGGAATTCCGGCATGAGTAAATCCGCCATTTGCGCGGTACTGACCTGCAATGCACGCTTGCGCAAAAACGTGTCCAGAGGCTGTGGTGTGTCGTAATTGGCAACTTGCAGCACGCCCTCATCCACGGCGAACACGGCTATCCGCGCAGGGCGGGAGGTTTGGTATGTAATGGTGAGTTCGGTACCGGGCTTCACCTTGTCCGGCGCGGAGAGCGCAATGTCTACAGTGCGTGCGCTGCGATCAACATTGAAAGGCGCCACGGCGTAGCTCAGCGGCTGAGTAAAAATTTCTTCGGACTCCAGCGAGCGCACGAAGGTGATATTGACGTAGCCATTACCTTCCAACTCTTCAGGTACGCGAATGCGCTGCACGCTGCGCGTGGTGTCTGTACGGAACCATTTAAAGGCGTATACCCGGTCCCGTTCAATGGTAATCAATCCGGCGCCGGTATAAGGCGCGGTGATCTGCAGTTCAATTTCTTCGCCGCTGCGATAGTCGGACTTATCCAGCTTGATATTCAACTCCGCGGTTTTCTCCAGGTTACCACCCAGATTACTAGCACCAGCAACGGTGAAGTCGACCTTGGCGAGAACCAGATCCTCCGCATTTTTAATGACAGCAGAATAATCACCAGCCGTCGTCGTCGGCACCGACCAGGTGGAACCGCCGGCAGCAATGGCAAACGCTGTTTCTGAAACTGCAACGGGTTTAACGATGGTTTGGTAAGCCAGCGTCCCGTCGTTCTGACGTACGAGTGTGGATATGGAACGCCGCTCCTGAACTTCCAGTGTGAGTCCATCCAGGGCAACGGCTTCCAGTTGCGGATTGGCAGCGATAAAACTCAGATTGCGTTCCGCGTTGCGCCGCAGGTAATTGAGATCACCGTCAGCCTTCCAGCCGACCAGTTGTTCCGCAGGCGACACCAGGGTGCTGCTGCGGGCTGTAACGCTGCGCCCGCCACCGGTTTCATAACCCTCTGCTTCAAAATTCAAGCGGAACAAGCCGCGTCCGTAGCCGGAAAGGTCCATGCTGAAACGTGCCTGGCCGTCGACATTACTGAGCGCTTCCGGCAACTGTTCCGACACTGAACTGGTCAGGCGGTTTTCGTCCTCACGAAACGGATCTTCGAAAACGTAGTCTGCAAAGCGCTGAAAGTGGAACCTGGTCGGCTGCAAGTTGTAGCTGGCTTGAACACGTCGATCTTGCGCTGGCAAGCCGAATAGGTTTTCCAGTGTCACCTGCGCCTGAAATTGCAGCGGCGTTTGCCAACCGGGAGCGTCGCTATCCAGAATATGGGTACGAATGCGCATTGTGTCCGGCTGGAATTCCTCCACGCTGATGCTCACCATACCCAACTGCCGTCGATAGTGGTTGTTAGCTTCATCAAGCAGAAAAACCTGGGCGCGGTATTCGCCTGTGGGGTCCGTCACCGCAAATGCAAACGGCATTTCAACGAAGCCGTCCGCGGGCAAGGCTAAAGTTTCCTTTTTCACCACATTGTTGCGTGGGTCCGTCAGCGTGATTTCAATAGGGACGCCCTGCACCGGTTGCCAATCGTCCTGTTTGACCATAACGCCGAGATGGCCTTGTTCGCCGGGGCGATAAATCCCCCGATCCGAAAACACTGCCGCATTCAGTTGTTGTTCGTCATCATTGAAGGTGCGCTGACCGCCGGTTTCAAACCGTGAATAATCCAGCTTGCGCTCGTAGCGTTCGAACGGCAAAAAGGCGATGTCGCCGCCCTTGCGTACAAGATACACAGCGGGCTGTTTTTCCCCGCTGAAGCCGCTGACATCCGGCAGGTCAACGTGGCCTTGCGCATCTGTCCGAGCAGTGACAATGGGTAAGCCGTTGAGCCCCAGCAGTTCCACCACCGCATCGGCCACGGGCATCTGCTGGTCCAGCGAATGCACAAAAAGGGAATGGGTATTGTCGGAGTTATTTTTGACGATGATACTCAAATCGGTCAGCAGAACTAGACGCCGATCGTCCGCGCCGTAGATGGAACGTTTGTTGGCTGGATCCCAACCTTCAACACGTACCACAAACATGCCACGGCCGGCGCTCTTCAAAAACGGGGCTAAATCCAGTGACGCATAGGCGGCATCTGCAGGGCTCTTTGCCTGCAGTGGCAGCACACGTTCAAAGCGCTCGCTCATGTGCGTTTCATTGAAGTTGTAGTTGAAGCTGGCCGACGCCAGATCCCCGTGGGTTTGCGTGACCAGGTGATTCACCTGATCATCCATCAGCCGAAACAGCTCCACCCGCAGCGCAGGCACGCCGCGTGCCTGAAGCGAGAGCGTGCGATCACCGGTCATCGCCAACAAGGCGCCTTCCCCGACGATGCGCGCTTCTCGTGGATAATTCGGCGCGCGCAGCAGCGTTGTGTAGGGCACGGTCATGATGAATTTACCCTGGGACTTCAGGCCAGCGGGCAGTTTGATCAGCACCTGCTTGCCCTCGCTGGCGTCAAACACAAAACTTTGCAATCTTGCGTATTCGTGTGCGCTCGGGTTGCCGCGCAAGGTCAATTGTCGTGAACGGCTCAGCAGTGCCTCGTCGACTTCATCTCGTGACCAGTATTGATTGTCCGGCAACTCCCAGGCTTCGATTTCCTCGGAAATAACGTCTGTTTGTACACCGTCGGTGAATTCAATCACCAACGTTTGTTCCGGTTTGCCTTCCTTGTTTCTGATGATGCGCGTATCGATGGATTCCACGCGAAAAAAGCTGCTGATGGACGGAATCCGCACCTTGCTGGAAACCGAGCTTTCAGTCACCGAACTACCCAACTCCGCCGCGACCCCCGGTGCCACCGTCAATGCCATAAAATTTTCCTGCTCGGGCAGTGTCAACGGAACGCTGGTAATGTAAGCTTCGCGGCCCTGTTTGCCGGTGGTGACTTCATAGGCGTAAGGCGTCGGTGCAACATCGATGGTCGCGCCCTCTTTACGCATGGATAAACTGAGATGATCCTTGAGGCTGTCGACATCTACGGAATGAGTGAAGCCCAGCGTCGCCACCACGGAATGTTCAGAAGGGTCTTCAGGGTTCTGGTAGAACGCCAGTTTCCGGAGACTTGCCTCGATACGCGGCGTCGTGAAGGTGGGACCGTCATCGGCCAGCTCGATGCCATCGGCAAACAACTCTGGTGCAAGAGTTACCGTATATTCCTGCCCGGCGGGCCAGTCGTCTTCCGGCTCAAAACGCAGGGTATTTTCATCCAGCCAGCGCCAGGTGCCCACATGGGCCGGCTGCAGGCTGACACCTTGCGACAGGTCCTTATCCAGTAATTCCAGGCGCGCTGCCGTGCGAGGCCCTTCGTCCCGCGCATCCGCGTAACGGGTGTGAAACTGCAGAGTAAGCGGTGGAGGATAGAGCGTGCCATCATCGCCCACTGGCGTGACGCCCGGCGCCTCTACAGTGACCTGGGTAAGCACCGGTTGGGGCAGCAGTTGCCACAACTGGTAAGCGCCGAATAGCAAGAGAGGAATGACAATGACGGCGGCAATACCCGCCTTGAAGCCTCTGGGATGTTGCTGGCGTGCATCAGATAGTTTGCGCAGCCACGGTGGTGCTGCCCACTGAATATTGCCAAACAACATTGCCAGCGCTTTGCGAACTCGCTTACTTCCTTTGCTCATGGTGCCCCCTGACCTGTACTCTTCCGGCGCCCCTGTGACTCAACAGGGAAATGCATCAATTAGCAGGTTGTTGGAAAACTGCCTGCTAGAGAATGTGCTTCGGGCAAGAATATCACGTTACAAGTCTTTCATCTGTGTACGCGGCTCGCAGCTTGGCGGCACAGTGTCTATGCTCAGGGTAATTCGCGAGGATGTGAGATTGGCCATGCATACCCCAGTCAGCCGCAATTCGGCATTGCACTCAGCGCTGTGTTTGAGGTCTGTTGAATAGCACGGTCCGTAACGGCCGGAAATGCCACACATGAAACGCAATTGAAACAAGGTTGATGAATGAAGCGCATTTTTATTCCCATCGCCGCACTACTGCTCTCGGTCGGCTTCCTGCTGGTGGGGCACGGCCTCTTACTGACACTGCTGCCATTGCGAGCTGACGCCCACGGCTTCAGCGCAACACAAGTGGGGTTGACCGGCTCCGCCTATTTTCTCGGCTTTGTGGCGGGTTGTCTGGCAATTCCAGCCATCGTCCGCCGCTCGGGTCATATACGCACATTCGCCGCCTTGGGGGCGGTATTCTCGGCGGTGGTTCTGGTATTTGAAATGGTGCCGGATTTCACCATGTGGCTGCTGCTCCGATTTTTGGTTGGCGCCTGTATCGCCGGCGCCTACACGGTGATCGAAAGCTGGCTTAATGAGCGCTCCACACCGGAAACCCGCGGGCTGATTCTGTCCGCCTACAGCATGCTCAGCTTCATCATGATCGCTGGCGGCCAGCAGTTGCTGAACTTTGCGCCCCAGTCGCCCGGCACACTTTTCAGTGTGGCGGCCATTGTGATTTCCTTGGCAATTATCCCTGTCTCCCTCACCGCCGCCGTGGCACCGGCCCCCATTCAGAACGTGCGTATCAACCTGGTGGAGGTGTGGAAGCTGTCTCATATTGGTTTGATCGGTGCCATCGTCGCGGGGCTTGTCACCGGCTCATTTTGGTCTCTCGCACCGGTTTTTGCCCGCGGCATTGGCCTGGAAACCAGCGAGCTGACGCTGTTCATCAGCGCTGCCGTACTCGGTGGTGCTACGTTCCAGCTTCCCCTCGGGCGATTGTCCGACCACTATGACCGACGGCTGATCGTGTTTTTCAGCAGCCTGCTTGGTGCGGTGACGTCGGTGCTGATCGTTTTCGCCGCCAATATGCCGGATGTACCCGGGCGGCTTTTGATTACCCTGTCTTTCATCTGGGGCGGCTGCTCCATGACCATTTATGCCATTTGTCTGGCTCACGCCAATGATCACGCCACTCCGGAAAACTTCGTGATGGTTGGTAGTGCCATTTTGCTCAGCTTGGGCCTCAGCTCTGCACTGGGCGGACCTCTGGCTTCTGCATTCATGGCGTGGGGTGGGCCGGCCGGCCTGTTCACATTTTCAGCAGTCAGTCTTTTCTGCTTTGCCGGCATCATCACATTGCGCCGCCGCACCCATGTACTGCCCGTACAGGACGAAACGGAAACGGCATTCCGGGTTATTGCTGAAACGTCACCCGTTGCCTTCGAATTGGATCCACGGACGGAGCCTGAACCCGAAAACGGATAAGGTTGCTGAGGCTCAAGGAAGACTGGTGTGAAATAAAACTGCAACAGTGAAGCCGTAATCTCTCGTGCATTATTTTTGCGAGACAGTTCACATTATGGCTTTGACCGTCCATCTGCGTCTGGTGATTTTCTCCCTTTTTTCGGTGTTTTCCCTGGCCGCGCTCGGCTGGCTTTCCATGTCCGTAGTGGGTAAGGCGGAACTCGCAACCCATGAGCTGATTACCCACAAGCTGGATGACGTGTGGTTGCTGACGGATCTGGATCGCAGCCACCGCAACCTGCAGGATCTGTCCTATAAAATCAAGGCGCAGCTTGTCTTGTGGGAGGATGTGGATTCCGCCTTCGACAACATCCAAACCGACATAATGCAACTCTGGCAAACCGCCGGCGCCAACCCACGGCTGCGGGACTGGGTTGCCCAGCATCAGGACACCCACGGGCAGGTACTCAACTTTCTCGATGAATTGGCAGCGGCAATCGACGAACGCAGTTACTATTCCGCCGGCCAGATTGTGGATTTCAGTCTCTATCCCGCTATTGAGCCCATGTTGGCGACAATTGAAAACCAGCTTGCTTTAGGGCGCGAAGGCACGGAGAACGGCGCAGACAACTTGCTGGCTTTTCTGGCACAGCAAAAAGCATATCTACTTGCCGGTGCTGTTTTGTTTCTTGTCGCCATCATTCTGCTCACCTATTGGCTGCGCGTGACGGTGAGTATTCGCTTGCAACGAATGGCCAGTCAGCTGCGCGTGATGGAACAGCATGCCGATCTCTCCCAACCCTTGACCGGTAATGGCAAGGATGAAGTTGCCAAGGTCGCCGGCGCGATCAATGGTTTAATAAACAGGTTTGCCGGCTTCATTACCGATGTTCGCTCCGCGTCTGATGACCTGGAACAACGCTCGCTACTGCTGGACCAGCAGGCGGAAGATGTTCGCACAGCCACCGACCACACGAATGAACAGATTCGCGATCTGGTGGATTCCATGACAGTCATTCGACAGCGTACCGAGCATATTGAGGCCTCTTCCGAGATGACGCGGCAAACAGTGCTCGTAGCGGTCAACGATAATCACAAGGTCCAAACCCAACTTCGCCAGAGCGAGCAGGCGGCCGAACACGCTCTCGACGTCATCGGAAAGACTGCGGAGTCAATTGATGCACTGAAGGACTCCAGTGCCAAGATAGAAAAGGTTACATCAGTCATCGCCGCCATTGCGGAACAAACCAACCTGCTCGCGCTCAATGCCGCCATTGAAGCAGCCAGGGCCGGTGACCAAGGCCGCGGTTTTGCCGTTGTTGCTGACGAGGTACGCAGTCTGTCCCGTCGCACGGCCGAATCCACCGAACAAATCCGGCAGTGGGCCGCTGAGCTCGGTGAACAGGTGGACCACGCGCACAACATGCTGATTGAGACCCGCACCGCCGGCAACAGTAATTGGCAGACCCTTGCGGGACTGAGAGAGCACATGACGGCGCTGAACAAAACCTATATGAACCTCCAGCAAGTCAGCGATGAAGTGGACAATTCCATTTCATCCCAGCGGGAAGAGATAGAGCGCGTTGGACAGCGCGCGGATCGATTGGGCACCAGTGCGCAGGGGTTGGAGCGCAATGTCAAAGAGACATCAATGGTTAGTGTGCAGTTGCGTGAACAGGCTGCACTGTTGAAGACGCTGATTGCGCGTTTTCAGATTTGATAAAGCGGGGGTAATTAACTAAGAGTTGGCGATTGATAAATCCCCGCCTATCAACACGATAAAGTGGTAATAGACGGCGATTCTTTTGTGGGCTTTGATCCGTTTGTCATCAGAGGAGGACCTTTTGAAAACGCATAAACACGTCCATGTGGCTTCGACGTGCATGGATGCACTAATGCCGCGATGTCAGGATGCCAAAGAGCGGTCCCGCGGCATGCCTGCCGCGAGGGTTTCAAAAGGTCCTCCCCTGATGACAAACTCCTTCAGTGCACTCGATTAAGTCCAGCGTTTTCGATAGGAACATGTTCGTAGCTTCAACTTGATAGAACAAGCCCAAATTAAAGTAATCTAAGTCCCGCAAAAAGTCTTATAGACGCCACCGCCCGGCGCCGGCGGTTCTGCGTAGCGCTCCATGCCCGGTTGCGCCTTGAATGGATTTGTCAGAACCTGAACCATCTCGTGCATGGGCGCGTAATCGGCCTGTTCCACGGCGGAGCGGATAACGGCTTCAACGTGATGATTGCGCGGAATATAAATTGGATTGGTGGCTCGCATGGTTAGTATCAATTCATCTTCTGAAAGTGTTTCTTTTCTCAGCCGAGCTTCCCATCGGGTCAGCCAATCCTGCAGCGCTTTTTCGTCTGATTCAAACAGGCTCGTAAAAGGTTGTGGTGATTGCGGATCCTGCAGGTTTTTGTCTTCCATGTAATCTGCCAGCTGCCGGAAACACTGGGTGAAATCCACCTGGTTTTTCTGCATCAGTTCAAGCAAGGATTCTACAATCGCCTGATCTCCCACATAGTCGGTCAGCAACCCGATTTTGCGTTGCATACCCGCGAGCCAATAACGTTCAAATATTGTGGGGAAAATTTTCAAGCGCTCCTCTGCCAGGGCGATGGACTTTTCAACATCACTGTCAAACAAATGCAACAGGCACTCCGCAAAGCGACTCAGGTTCCAAAGCGCGATACTGCCTTGATTGCCGTAGGCGTACCGCCCTCGCCGGTCAATGGAGCTAAACACAGTCGCCGGATCATAACTGTCGATAAAGGCACAGGGTCCGAAGTCGATAGTCTCGCCACTCACGCTCATATTGTCCGTGTTCATCACGCCGTGGATAAAGCCCACATGCATCCAACTTGCGACCAGAGACGCCTGCGCATCAATGACGGAATCGAGCAGTGCCATATATGGATTAGCTGCGTCTTTGATGGGTGAGTAGTGCCGCTCGATAACAAAGTCCGCGAGCTGCTTGATTGCATTTTTGTCGTCACGATTACGGAAAAACTCAAAGGTGCCGATGCGCACATGACTGGCCGCCACCCGGGTTAAAACTGCGCCAGGTAAAGGTGCTTCGCGATAAACCGGTTCGCCTGTGGTGACTGCGGCCAGGGCGCGGGTGGTTTTAATGCCGAGCGCATGCATGGCTTCGCTGACGATATACTCTCGGATTACCGGTCCCACGGCTGCGCGACCGTCGCCATTGCGGGAAAAGGGTGTGGGGCCGGAGCCTTTCAGCTGAATATCGCGCAACGTTCCCGTTGAGTCCGTGACTTCTCCGAGCAAAATCGCACGACCATCACCAAGCTGCGGACTCAGGTAACCAAATTGGTGCCCGGCATAAGCTTGCGCCAGAGGTTCGGCACCGGGGGGAACTTTGTTACCGGCCAACACCGCAATGCCTTCACGGTTTTCCAGTTGCAACGGGTCCAGTCCGAGTTCCTTCGCCAGTTCATGGTTCACCTTGATCAAGCCAGGTGCTTGCACCGGTGTTGGATTAACCCGAGCATAAAATTGTTCCGGCAGCCGGGCGTACTGATTATTGAAATTGAGTCCTGCAAAGCCTGGAGGCAAAGTGCATTCTTGTGATTCAGTGGTGGACATAATCAGCCTTTATGCATTCGGAAAATGGCAGAGCGTGAAGCTTTGATCAAGCCTTCAGCCATAATGTTCAATTATTGCTGCCGACAATGACATTCGCTGTTGTTCTCACACCCGTAAGACGAAGCGCCTGAAGCGTCGTCCAACATTGGCGTCGGATGGCGACGTTCGCGGAGCTCACGTCTTATTCGAATAAGCTTCAAGCGCCATCCGACATTCGCGGAGAGCTACGTGAAGATCCGGACTTAACTTTTTCCGGCCTTTGCAGCAAAACGCGCACGCACGTTATCTCCCAACACCAACATGCACGGCGTCAGGAACAGCGTCAGGACCGTGGCGATAGTGAGTCCTCCGGCAATCGCGCTGGACAGTTGCGTCCACCACTGTGTGGATGGCGCATTGAAGCCCAGGCTGGGTTCGAGCAGGTTGATGTTGATGGCGAGTACCATGGGCATCAATCCCAGCACGGTGGTAAGGGAAGTGAGCAAAACCGGCCTCAGTCTCAGGCAACCTGTTTGATGAGCAGCGTCCAGTGCAGACACACCTTCAGCGCGAATCCCATTATAGGTATCAATCAAAACGATATTGTTGTTCACCACAATGCCCGCCAGTCCGATAATTCCCATGCCGACCATAACAATGCCGAACGGCTGACTATTGACGAGTAAACCCAGTAACACACCAGCCGTGGAAAAAATGATGGCAGACATGACCAGTATCGCCTGGTACCAGCTGTTAAACTGCATCAGCAGAATCATCAGCATCAAAAAGATGGCGACCATGAACGCAGTTGAAAGAAAAGTCGCCGCTTCCTGCTGATCCGCACTTTCCCCTGCGGTATTAACGCGCACGCCCTCGGGCAATTCCACATCGCTGTTCAACAAAGTTTGCAGCCGTTCCATCACCTGATAACCCGGCGCAAGATCGGATTTGATAGTGACCGCGCGGTTTCCGTCAATGCGGTTGATCACACTGGTTTTTGGTGCCGGGATTATTTCCACAAAATTGCTCAAGGGCACCTGCCCCCGTGGCGTTTGCACCGTTAACCGGGACATCTGTTCCAGCGAACGCCATGTCTCCGGAAAACGAACGCGAATATCCACTTCATCCCGCGCATAGGTCGGGCGGTACTTGGCCAACAGCAGGCCATTGGTCACCATCTGTACCGCGTTGCCAACGGTGAGCACATCCGCACCAAAGCGCGCGGCAGCGGCGCGGTCCACTTCCACACGCCACTCAATGCCGGGCAGGCTACGGTCGTCTTCAATGTCCACAAAGCCACCCAAGGCGCGCATCTGTTCAATCAGCAAATCCACCGCCTGATCTGTCGCCTCAGGGTCCATGCCCGTGACTTGCAACTCGACCGGCTTGCCGCCAGCAGGGCCGCCTTCCTGTTTGCGAAAATCCAGGATGATACCGGGGATATCCTCGGTCAGCTTGCGCATATCGTTCAGTATTTCATCTGCCGGGCGGCGCTGATGCCAATCGGTAAACTGAAATGTGAGCGTGCCGATAACGTCCGGGGGCAGCTCACCGCTGGCGCTGATCAGTGACCGAGCATATAGGGACTTGACCTCGGACAGGCCCAGCAAACGCTGCTCCACGCCATGCAAAACATCGTCCCGTTCGTGAATTGACAGATCACCGCGCGCGCGCACCAACACCTGAGCGGATTCAGGTTCTATCGACGGAAAAAATTCAACGCCGTGATTGAAGAACCCGTAAACGATAAAAGTCATCACCATCGCAGTGACCATACCGCCAAACGTCAGGCCCGGGCGGCGCAGTAGTTTTGTCAGAAGATTTCCGTAAGCGCGCCCCATCCAGCTCGCTTCCACTTTATGAGCGCTCGCTTTATGTTTAAGGGAACCGAGAACGGGCAAAAAGACCAGCGCCATTAACAGCGATGCCAGCAGGCAGATAATCACCGTTGCAGGCAGGTACTTCATGAATTGGCCAACCACACCGGGCCAGAACAGCAATGGTACAAACACGGCAACGGTGGTGGCCGTAGAGGCGATAACGGGCCAGGACATACGGCTGGCGGCATCGCCCCATGCCTGCCCTCGGGAAAGGCCATCGCCGAGATTGCGATCCGCCAGTTCGCTCACCACTATGGCGTTGTCCACCAGCATGCCTGCCACCAGAATCAATGAAAAAAGCACAATGATGTTCATGGTGAAGCCGATCATCCAGATCACCAAAATGCCGGTGAACAAGGTAGCGGGAATAGTAATGCCCACCAGAATGGCAGAGCGTATGCCCATGGTGGCAATGATGAGGATCAGCACCAGCACGATGGCGGCGAGCACGTTGTTCAACAGGTCCGACAGAATGTCTTCCACCTGACTGGACTGGTCCATGATGTAGTGGACCTGCACGCCCTCGGGGAAACGCTCGCTGGCCTGCTCTATCAAGGCCCGCGCCTGTTCAATGGTGGAAATGATGTTGGCACCTGCACGCTTTTTGACTTCCAGCACCACAGCCGGTTGGCCATTGATGCGCGCGAAGCCGGCGGGGTCCTTGAAGCCGCGATTAATGACAGCCACATCGGCGAAGGTGATTACCGTGTCGCCATCCACCTTGATAGGAATATTCAGCACATCATCCAGATTCTCGATCACCCCCGGCACTTTCACCGCCATACGGCCCGCGCCGGTATCCAGGCTGCCCGCCGCGACCAGACGGTTGTTGTTGGACACCAGAGTGAACAGTTGTTGGTAATCCAGCCCATAGCTCGCCAGCACCTGTGGATCCACCACAATCTCCAACAGGTCCTCGCGATCACCGCCAATGTCCACTTCCAGCACTTCCGGTATGGCTTCCATGTTTTCCTGAATTTGGCGCGCGATATACACCAGCTCGCTTTCCGCGACCGGGCCGGCAAGGCCAACGGTCAGCACCGGAAACAGCGCCACATTGATTTCATTAACGGTAGGTTCGTCCGCCTCACTGGGCAGCTTGCTGCGCGCCGCATCCACCTTGACTCGCACATCCTCCAACGCCTTGTCGGCGTCGAATCCTGCATCGAATTCCAACATGACCGATGCGTGACCTTCGCTGGAAATGGACGTCATTTTCTTGATGCCTTCCAGCGACCGCAATTCGTGCTCCATGGGGCGCACCAGCAACCGCTCCGCATCTTCCGGGCTGATGCCATCCAGCGTCAGCGACACGTACATCATTGGAATGGTGACGTCGGGATTGGCCTCTTTGGGAATAGCGACATATGCGTAGAAACCGCCTAGAAATAAAAAAACCAGCAGAGTGATCATCGCGCGGCTGCGATCAATCGCGGCATAAATCAGTGCCTTCACATCATTGCCCTCACAGCAGCTCTTACTGCAGATCTCATCGCCGTCCTCTTCATTGTGCTGCTCCATGCACCTGCACTTGCTGCCCCGGCGTGACAAAGCCTGCGCCCTGGGTTATCACCTGGACCCGCTCCGGCAGGCCAGTCACTGTAGCGGCTTCGTTATCAATGGCCACGACCTTGACCGGATAAGACACCACACGGTTGTCGCCATCCACAGCGCGAATAGTCAAATGCCCTTCCGCATTCAGCCGCAACAACGCGGGAGATAAACGATGTGCTTGCACCTCCGGCAAATGTATGTGGAGCGTCACGCTGCCACCCGCAACGCGCCAACGCTCCGGGTTCGCCGCCTCAACTTCCACGTAAAAGCTCCGCGTTTCCGGATCCGCTGCAACGCTGACAAAACTGACCGTGCCTTGCAGTTGGCGACCATCCAACAGCGTCAGGTCCACCGCCTGACCGGCCACCACCTGACCCACGTCCTGCTGAGGAATCTGCGCGGTTACTTTCAGGCGCTGCACTTGTACCAGCATCATCAGCTCCGTCCCCGGTTGCACGAATTCGCCGATCTCCACCCGGCGGCGATCCACCATGCCATCAAAAGGTGCCTTGGGTTTGCTGTACTGCACGGCGAGTTCCGCGGCTTCCAACTCTGCTGCGGCGCGGGCAAGTTCTGATTCCAGACGGGTCAACTCGGTTTCCGATACAAACTTCGGCGCTCCCATTGCGCGGGCGCTGTCAAGCTCGCTCTTGCGCAACCGGTATTCCGCTTCGGCCTGGCGCCGCTGCTGAACGCGGCCCTCATCGGACAGTTGCAAAAGCACATCACCAGCCGCTACAGAATCACCCTGGCGCACCAATAGCTGCTCCACACGGCCAGCTACCTGAGCCTGCACACTCACCTGTTGCCAGGAAAGCACTTGCCCTTGCAGAACTAGGACCCTCGGGTAGGGCTCGGCCTGCAACCACTCCGCCGCCACGCTGTGTACAACCTGCCCCGGAGTTACCTGCGGTTGGGGCGGCTCGCTACGGGCACTGCGTTGCTCGCCGCTGAGCAGCCATATCACCAGCACAAGGGCAAGCGCTATCGCGAGGGTAACGGGTGACACCCGTTTCGGGAGTTTATCTTTGAGTGTTTTGATCACGAGTTTTCCTTGAAGCCAATCAGGCGTTTACGTGGCTATATGACGCAATCTGAGCCAGCTCGTTCAGTGAGCAAGAGCGCAACGCAGCAGCAAGCTCTACCTGAGCCATAACATGGAATCGAAGTATACATTGACTAACCTCATCCTTGGAGTTGCGCCTGCACTCTTTACAAATCTCAACCATTTGGTGGGCATGGCCATCTATGCGGTAGATGAAATTGAAGATTTGCACCTTTTCATGCCCACCTCGGCCTTTCACCCCTTTATCCCCTTCCCTGCTTACCGCTTGTCGTTGTCAACGTTTACTCAGCCGACCGCGGATTGCGTTACACTCCATCCAGGCTACGGGTGCGACGTGTCCGCACGAACAACGATCCAGCTGCTTCTTCTTTTACTCCCCTTTCCCACCATTTAGCCAGACGCGCTCCTTGTCTTACTTGCAGCTTGTAGCTTGCGGCTTACAGCTCCCTCCTTTTCCCTTCTCCCTTTTCCCTTTTTCCCTATCCCCAAATCTTGATCAAGTTCAAACTTATCAAAGTTGAAATCGTTTTCAAAAATTGAAATCGATTTCAACTTGCGATATTCACGAATACCCCATAGACAAGCGACGTTACATGCTATTAAATAAAAAATTCTGTTCGGATGCGCTTTTGTTTTTTTCAAGAAAATACTAATCGTTATAAATAACAATAAATAATCAACCGCGCGCATTTGTTTCGAATAATTTCATGCAGTACTGGAGTTTTAGATCTTGTAAAGGAAGACTCATCACAAACGAATGGTTTATCCGAGTTCTGGAAAATTACAAGACGCAAACTTCCTGGCGATGTGTTTGATGAAATAAGTTTCATATTTTTTCGTTCCATCCAATCCGCCAGTTTCAGAACAATTGAAAACCCATTCGACTGACACATTTGTCATTCCCATCCGCCAACGCGTGAGAGACTCAACCGAGAGGATTCAATAATGAACAGGTTCAGATCCACGCCCGGATCACGATTCGGGCACCACCGTTTAACTGGCCAGATTTTCGCCGGCATATTGGCAAGCTTCTTTGCCGTCACGACGTCTGCCCAAACCAATCTGGCAGCAGGAAAACCCATAACTGCCAGCAGCACCGTGGATGTTTACGTAGCCGGCAACAGCAATGACGGCAACCAAAACAGCTACTGGGAAAGCCAAAACTATGCATTCCCGCAAACGCTGACAGTGGACTTGGGCGCGGTCAGCGCCATCGACCAGGTGGTACTGAAACTACCGGCGCCCTGGAATAGCCGCACGCAGACACTGTCTATTCTTGGCAGCACAGATGGCAGTAATTATTCCGCCCTTGCCGGGTCGGCGGGCTATGCCTTTGATCCCGTCAGCAATAACGTTGTCACCATTCCATTTGCGGAAACCGACGCACGTTATGTGCAACTGAGCATCACCGGCAATACAAGTTGGTCTGCCGCGCAAATATCGGAGCTCGAGGTTCACGGTGTGGCTAACCAGACACCAGTGGACGCCTTCAGCCGCATTGAAGCGGAATTTTATAACAGCATGAACGGCGTACAAACTGAAGCCACTACCGATGCGGGCGGCGGCCAGAACGTCGGCTGGATCGACAACGGCGATTGGCTGCTGTTTCAGAATGTGGATTTCGGTAGCGGCGCAGGCAACGTTGATGCACGCGTTGCCAGTGACCATGCCGGCGGCACCATCGAGTTTCGCACAGGCAGCCCCTCCGGTTCACTAATTGGCGCAGCCGATGTGACTTACACCGGCGGCTGGCAAAACTGGACTACCGAGAACGCTAGCGTTAATGCTGAAGGTATTCAGGATGTTTACCTGGTGTTCAAAGGCACAGCCACGGGTGGACTTTTCAACCTCAACTGGGTGCAGTTCAACACCGGGGATGGCATTGACGTTCCCGCTGCGCCTCAGAATCTGAGTGTAAGCAACGTGACCACTTCGTCCGTAACGCTTTCCTGGAGTAGTGTCGGCAGTGCCGATGGCTATGATGTGCTGCGCAACGGCAGTGTTATCCACTCCACAAGCTCGACGTCCTATCAGGATGATGGCTTGGCGGAAAACACGAGCTATACCTACACCGTGCGAGCCTACAATGAAGAAGGGACTTCTGAACTGAGTAGTGCACTCACCGTCACCACTGACGAAAGC
Source organism: uncultured Cellvibrionaceae bacterium (assembly GCA_964419935.1). GTDB lineage: Bacteria > Pseudomonadota > Gammaproteobacteria > Pseudomonadales > Cellvibrionaceae > CAYQQJ01. Next base: position 96,366 of record CAYQQJ010000001.1, on the reverse strand, counting down.
ACGGACCCTAACGAGCCCTCACCCGATGCCGAGCTGGTTTCCTCCGGTCGCCCGGCAACGGCAAGCAGTACCGAAGCTGCTCATGGCACCACTAATGCCACGGATGGAAATCAAACCACCTACTGGGAAAGCAGCGCCAACGCCTTCCCGCAAACGCTCACCCTGGACCTGGGCAGCGCCCACCATGTGAGTCAGGTGGTGTTGAAACTCCCGAACGATCCCGCCTGGGCAACCCGTACACAAACGCTTGCCATTCTGGGCAGCAGCGACGGTTCGAATTTCACCACAATCGTTAATTCAGCGGGCTATGTATTCAATCCCAACAACGCCAACACCGTTACCGTGAATTTCCCTGAGACTACGGCGCGTTATGTGCGTATTGATGTTACGGCCAATACCGGCTGGGCTGCTGCACAAGTCGCCGAGTTTGAAGTCTATGGCTATCCGGATCCGGTTCCCCCAACCACACCGCAGAACCTGGCCGTGGCTGGTGCAACATCAAGCACAGTTTACTTGGCGTGGGATGCTGCGGAACTGGCTGATGGCTACGAAGTGTTACGGGATGGTCAAGTGATTGCCGATGTTTCCAGCAACTCCTATCAGGACACTGGCTTGACCCCGAGCACAAGTTACTCCTACAGCGTACGCGCCTATAACGAGTTTGGTGATTCCGCGGTCAGCAACAGCGTGACCGGCACCACCAACGCGGAAGGCCAGGACCCGGTGCACCCGGACCGCGGCGCCAACATGCCTTACATTATCCAGCAGGCTGAAGACGCCAGCGTCGGTGGCAGTGCGCAAGTTGTAGGACCGAATCGCATTATTGGCGACATTGCCGGTGAAGCCTCCGGCCGGCGCGCGGTCACCTTGAACAACACCGGTGACTATGTGGAGTTCACCACAGAAGCCGATACCAATACGCTGGTCATGCGCTTCTCCATTCCCGATGCACCCGGCGGCGGAGGCATTACCGCAACGCTTAACGTGTATGTAAACGGCCAGTTTAGCGAAACGCTGGAGCTGACCTCGAAACACGCGTGGCTGTATGGCCCCGAAGCCAGCCCGAACAATAATCCCGGATCGGGACCTGCACGACACATTTACGACGAAGCGAGCATCATGTTCGGCAGCACTGTTCCTGCCGGCAGCACCATTCGTCTGCAGAAGGACTCGGGCAACACCTCGCAATATGCTATCGACTTCATCAGCCTTGAGCAGGTTGCGCCGCTTCCCAACCCGAACCCCGGTGCATTGATCGAACCCGCCGGCTTTACTCATCAGGATGTACAGGCCGCATTGGATCAAGCCCGCATGGGTAACGCGGAAGGTATTTATCTGCCGCCCGGCACCTATGAGACGTCCCATAAATTCCAGGTGTACGGCAAGCCTCTTAAAGTTATAGGCGCCGGACCCTGGTACACGCGCTTCAAAACGCCGGAAGGCCAAAGCAACACCGACGCCGGTTTTATGGTAAACAACTCGGCCAATGGTTCGACTTTCGCCAATTTCGCTTTCTTCGGCAACTATGTAAGCCGCATTGACGGACCCGGCAAAGTGTTCGATTTCAGCAACGTGTCGGATATGACCATCGACAATATCTGGGTTGAACATCAGGTGTGCATGTTCTGGGGCGCCAGCGTGCATGACTCCACCATCAAGAACTCTCGCATGCGCAACCTGTTTGCCGACGGCCTGAACTTCACCAACGGCAGCAGCGGTAACCACGTGGTGAACAACGAAGCGCGCAGCACTGGCGACGACAGCTTTGCGCTCTTTGCCGCAACGGACAATGGTGGCGGTATAGTGCAGAACAACCTGTATGAAAACCTCACCGCGATGACACCCTGGCGCGCTGCGGGCCTGGCTTCCTATGGTGGGCAAGGCAACACCTTCCGCAACATTCACGTGGAAGATACCCTGGTATACTCCGGCGTGACCATCAGCTCCCTGGACTTCGGTTATCCCTTCACAGGTTTCCAGTCCAACCCCACCACCAACTTCGAAGACATCACTATTCTTCGTTCCGGCGGTAACTTTTGGGGTGATCAGGTTTTCCCCGCATTGTGGATGTTCTCCGCCTCCAAGTCCTTCCAGGGGATTCGCATCACCGATCTGGATATCATCGACCCAACCTATCACGGGATTATGTTCCAGACCAACTATGTAGGAGGCAATTATCAAAACGTTTTCCAGGACACCATCCTGACCAACGTCACCATTTCCGGTGCTCACACCCACCCGGATTACCCGAACCGTTCTGGCTTCGGCATCTGGGCCAACCCCATGCCGGAGCCCGGTCAGGGGCCTGCGGTGGGCACGGTGGAATTCCAAAACCTGACGTTGATCAACAATACAGTGAATATCCAGAACGACTCGCCGGATTTCAACATCATTGTCACCAATGATCCGGATACAGGAACACCGCCACCGGCACCACAAAATGTGGCAGTATCCAGTGTAACTACGTCCTCCGTATCCCTGTCATGGAGTGCTGCCAACGGCGCTGAGGGTTATGACATACTCCGCGACGGCAGCGTTATCGCCAGCACCGCGCAAACGTCATTTCAAGACACCGGGCTCGCGGAAAACACCACCTACACCTATGCCGTGCGCGCGTTCAATGCAAACGGTGACTCAAGCTTGAGCAGTAGCGTCAGCGCAACCACTGATGAAACGACCGATCCGACTGATCCGACCGATCCCACGGACCCGGTGGACCCTGACCCGACCGATGTGTCTTCCGGCAGAACGCCGCAAGTGAGCAGCGAATTGAGCTTCGCGCCAGCAAGCAATGCACTGGACGGCAACCAGGCCACCTACTGGGAAAGTGCCAACAACGCGTTTCCCCAAACCTTTACCGTCGACCTCGGCAGCACTCACTACGTAAGCCAAGTGGTGCTGAAACTGCCGAACGAGTCAGCCTGGGCAACCCGCACACAAACACTGGCGGTGCAGGGCAGCTCCGACGGATCAAGCTTCAGCGATATCGTGCAGTCCGATGGCTACGTGTTCGACCCGAACAACGCCAACACAGTCACCATCAACTTCCCGGAAAACACGGCCCGCTACGTTCGCCTGAACATTACCGGCAACGATGGTTGGCCGGCGGCGCAGCTTTCCGAAGTTGAGATTTGGGGACACCCGGACCCGGTGCCACCCACCACGCCGCAAGGGCTGAGTGTGACGGGCGAAAGCAGTTCGTCCATTTTTCTCGCCTGGCAAGGCTCGGATTTGGCAACGGGTTACAAGGTCTTTCGTGATGGCAGTGAAGTTGCCGATATCACCACCGTTACCTTTGAGGACTCGGGGCTGCAACCGCTCACCAGCTACAGCTATAGCGTGCGCGCCTATAACGATTTTGGTTCGTCAGACTTAACCAACTCGGTTACCGGCACCACAACCGAGTATGTTGAACCACCACCTCCACCCGAGCCCACCGACCGTGGCGCGGCTATGCCCTATGATCGCTATGAGACCGAGCAGGCGAATTACGGTGGCGGCGCAGCACTGAGAACCGCTCCCAATTTCGACCAGATGCAAACTGCGTCGGAAGCATCCAGCCAAGCGTACATTGCACTACCCAACGGCGGCGCTTACGCTGAATGGACCATTCGCCAGGACGAAGGCGGTGCGGGTGTAACCATGCGCTTCACCATGCCGGATTCCGGCGATGGCATGGGCCTGGATGGCTCACTGGATGTCTACGTGAACGGTGCCTATGAGCAAACCATCGACCTCACGTCCTACTACAATTACCAGTATTTCACCCCGGGCGGTGGTCATCCCTCGGACACTCCCGGAGGCGGTAACCCGCTGTTCCGCTTCGACGAGGTTCACTGGAAGTTGAACGCACCGTTGCAGCCTGGCGACACCATTCGCATTCAACAAAATGGCGACTCGCTGGAATACGGCGTGGACTTTCTGGAAATTGAAGCCGTACCCAACCCAATTTCACGGCCGGCCAATTCGGTGTCCGTCACAGACTTTGGCGGTGCCGTGCCGAACGATGGGGTGGATGACCTGGCAGCCTTTGAAGCCACGGTTGCGGAAGCGGTTGCCTCCGGACGCTCCGTGTACATTCCGCCGGGCACCTTCCACCTGGGCAACATGTGGGTGGTGGGCTCGCTCAGCAACATGATTCAGGACATCGAGATCATGGGCGCGGGCATCTGGCACACCAACCTGCAGTTCACCAACCCGAACTCGGCATCCGGCGGTATCTCCTTCCGGGTCGAGGGCCAGCTTGAATTCAGCCACATCTACATGAATTCCATGCTGCGTTCGCGCTACAACCAGCAAGCCATTTACAAAGCGTTTATGGACAACTTCGGGACCAACTCCAAAGTCCATAACATTTGGGTGGAGCATTTCGAATGCGGTTTCTGGGTGGGTGACTATGCCCATACACCGGCCATCATTGCCGACGGACTGCTGATTGAAAACGCGCGGGTACGCAACAACCTGGCGGACGGTATCAACTTCGCCCAGGGCACCAGCAACTCCACCGTGCGTAACAGCAGCATTCGCAACAATGGTGACGACGGCCTGGCGGTATGGACCAGCAACGTCAACGGTGCACCCGCCGGCGTTAACAACACCTTCGAGTACAACACCATCGAGTTCCAATGGCGCGCGGCGGGCATTGCCTTCTTCGGCGGCGGCGGACACCAGGCCACCAACAACCTGATCATTGATGGCGTCGGCAGCTCCGGCTTCCGCATGAACACGGTGTTCCCCGGCTACCACTTCCAGAACAATACCGGCATTGTGTTCGCGGACAGTACACTCATCCGCACCGGTACCAGCCTGGATACCTGGGGCGGCGAGCGCGGCGCGATTGATCTGGAGGCGTCTACGGATTCGATCCGCAATCTCACCATATCCAACATCGAGATTTACGACACTCAAAGGGATGCGGTGCAGATGGGTTATAACGGTGGCTTCCAGAACGTCACCTTCAATGACATCGTGATTGATGGCACAGGCCTGGACGGTGTAACAACTTCCCGGTTCGCCGGCCCGCACCTGGGCTCTGCCATTTATGTTTACACCAACAATGGCAGTGCGACATTCAACAATCTGACAACGAGTAATGTTGCCTACCCGGATACGAACTTTGTACAGCCGGGATTCGGATTGACAATCAACAACTGATCCGTCGCAGCAACATCCCGCGACCGACAAAGCCTGCTGACATTCAGCAGGCTTTTTTTTTGCACTCGATTATTTTTGGTTAATCCATAACCATGATATTTTTTCGGAAGAAGCAAAAGCAAAGCACAATTTCCGCGGCTGGTTAGTGTTTTTTCACCCGGCTGTCGCTATATTGATGTCATAGCGATTCATGCCTCCCGCTTAACAACCCTCACCGAGACGTGACCCACCTTTTACCCAGCAACCGCAAAACAGGTGCCTAGCCATGAAACCATACGTACTTTTTCTGACTGTACTTTTAGCCTGCTCATCAACCGTGAGCCTCGCGCAACAGGAATCGCGCCCGGAGTTGCGCCAGGTCTATATCAACGAAAATTTCGGTTTTAATGTGGAAGGTTATAAGTACGAGCAATCGGAGCTGCCATGTGAAATCGACAGGGTTCTGGTGGAAAAGATCATCCAGCGCGCGCCTTCAAGCGGCCTTGACGTAGAGGCAGTCCATACCGCGGACAAGATTCACAACGGAGAAGTACCCGTCCTGGCCATTGATATCGAAGCCTTGGTGCTGGGCAGTGAGGAATATACCTACGGCACCCACCACACCAGCAACCTGCCCAGCGTCAGAGTAACCGCAGCCCTGTTCGACAAGGCACTGCCCAACGGCTTCAGCAACGCCAAGCACAGCTGTGCCATTGCCACCCTGAATGAACTGACGTCGAGTTCCAATATACTGGATATGGGTACCGGACATACCGTGTGCTCGGCCACTCGCCGCTGCCTGACGGACCTGAGTAATGACATTATTGATTGGGTTGCACCGCAATTACACTAATACGCGCCTATGAATATAAAGCCGTTGTGTGCGGACATGATTGTGCGAGAGCTTGCGGGGCCTTCTTGGCCCCGACTTTTTATATGCGTCCATAAAGTGAGCTGAGGATAGCGCGGCTCCCCGCGCTTGCGCCAATCACTTAAGGTGTGAGTATCACCTTCACGCTGCTATCGACTTCCGTTGCGGAGATGTAACCCACAGCGCCGGGTGTGCTAGCCACTGATGCCTTTACCGCTGCGGTAGAGTCCAGCGTGCGCGGCGGGTTGCCTTTACCGGTGAATACCTGCTGGGACCAGAACGCGTTCAGCTGCGCCTGGGTTCTGCCGGTCACTTTGGAGTGGAACTCTTCGCGCAGCGCATGACCCTGGGCCAGGTCCAGTGGCACCGCGCTGGCGCCGGTTGGCAGTTGCTGCGAGCGCCCGATAAACAGGTCGCGTACCTGATTAGTCGTCAAGCTGTCCGGTCCGGCCGGGTGCCCGATGACCACCACGTCCGCCATGGATAAAGCGGAAAACAAGAGACTAGACGAAAAACAAACGATCAGTAAAAAACTGCGAATTAATGTCATGGCGGTCTCCCTTAAAAGGCGCTGTCAATTTTAACGGTGTAAACCGTCGTATCATCGTAAACAACCATCGGTGCGTTGTTGCCAGGTAAGCCACCACCGGTATCGCCAAAACTGTCCGTAAAGGTTACGTCGAATTTCACCGCCACATTGCGTATTGCGTCCCATCGCAGGCCCAGACTTACGGCATCGCGCTTTTCATTGGTCATTTCGCTCGCAACAAAAATATTCTGGTCGCCGAAGAAGGGGCTTCCGGGTGTTGCAAAGGCGGCAAAGGCATCCGTGCGTGACAGAAGACGCAGATCATCGTCGGTCGATTCAACCTGTGAGAGAGTCACGTAGGGCGTGATACTGGAAAAACGTCTTGCCAGTGTTACGTAGGCGGATCTCACGTCCGGCAAAACAGACTCCGCTTTGGTTTGTGTCAGCTCGGAGACAAGCTGCCAGGTTCCGTCATTGTAGCTGAAGCCAAGTCCATAGAATTCTGCGGCGGATGACGTTGCACCGGCAAGAACGTCCGCTGCACCATAGTTGGCGCGCAGCTTCCAGACGAAGTCTGACCATACGACTTCAGCACCGCGTATGTTGCGCAGATCGAGATCTTTTTCCTTCGAGTGACCATAAAACGCCTGGGTGGTAATGCTCGAGTTATCCAATTGCCACTCGTAAATGGCGTCGACACCGGTGTGGTTGAACAGCGGAATTTCGCCGTAAACCTCAAAGGGTGGACGCGCCCAAGGCTGGGCGTAGCCAACGTCCAGAGAATCCGAATACATGTAGAGTGGCATACGCAACTTACCGGCGCGAGCGGTAAAGTTATTGGTGACTTTATGGCTGATATACGCCCACTCCATAGTGGGCTCCCACTCGTCCGCACCGCGCGCGACAAGTTGCATCACCACGTCGGTGTCCGCGTCCAGACTGAACGCGCCTTGCAGGCCGAATAAACTGAGCGCGTTTACGTTGGTTTCCTCAACAGCGCCAGCATAATCAGCATCGTTGTCAGCAAAGGTGACGCCTGCACTGAAAAAACCGTTGAACCGTATTTTTTGTTCATCGGGCTTCGTCAGTTGCTGCTGAAGGCTGCTCACCTGTTGTTCGAGTTGGTCCAGACGATCATTGTCAGTTTGCGCAACGGCTCCCGTGCTCAACGCGACAGACGCAACAACAGCGCCCAGAAAGGTGTGGGGGGTCTTCATTTACTTCTCCGATTGATAGGACAGATATTTCAACCAATTCCTCGCGATCAGATCGCTACACGCGGAATTGGCTGGAAATGCGGTGCAAACCCTGGCTGATCCGGTCAATATCCCGGCTGACACCGTCGAGCTCATGGGTGCTCTTGATAACTTCCGCCGTGTTGTTATCGATACCCGATACACGTTCAGAAACAACGGCGAAGGTTTGGGTTTGCTGATGGGTTGCAGCAGCAATCTGTATGTTGAGATTGCTGATGTTTTCCACGTTGGACAGAATGGTATTCAGTGTTTCGCCCGATGCGAGTGTGGCTTGTACACCTGTACTGGCACGCGTAACGCTGCTTTGCATGGCGCCCACGGCATTGCCGGAAACCTGGCGCAATTCCTCAATCACGCTGTGAATCTCTTCTGTCGCCTGGCGTGTGCGAACTGCAAGGCCGCGAACTTCATCGGCAACTACAGCAAAGCCGCGGCCATGTTCACCGGCGCGCGCGGCCTCAATCGCCGCGTTCAATGCCAGCAAATTGGTTTGTTCAGCAACGGTTTGAATGGTGTTCAACAGACTGCCGACGTCGCTCGAGAAGCCTTCGAAACGCTGCACAATTTCAGCGGCGCTTTTCACCTCATCAGCCAAGGCGTTTATTGTCTGTGCATTTTCAAGCGAACCGGCGTACCCGGCGGCAGCGGCGTCTCGGGCCGCCTTGGCCTGGTCAGATGCGTCTGTGGCGTGTTGGGCAACTTCTCTAACGCTGGAGACAAGTTCCTCAAGCAGGTCGCGGGTGAAGTTGATTGCGTCGGCCTGTGTGCTGATTTGTTGCAGGTTACTGCCACTGGCCTGAGTCAGGCGCGTGGCCACTTCATTCAGGCTGGTGACGTCACGCGATACATCAGCAAATGACAGGTGCAGCTTGTCGATGAATTCATTGAAGCTGTCAACCAGCTCTCTGATCTCATCATGACCGGCGTAATCGATTCGCGTGGTCAGGTCGCCCTTGCCCGAGGCCATAATCTTCAGTGAGCGGGACACTTGCAAAAGGCTGGCGGTGATGGAGCGGCCGATGATGGTGCTCACAATCACCAGACAGATCATCGCCAATATTGCAATCAACAGGGTTGTGCGGTTGGCCCGCTGGGAATCGGTCATCGTCGCGCGAATGGCTTCGGTGAGGGCCGTCTCAGTCTCGGATTTCATTGCCTCCAGGGACGCCCGCAACGCCTGCAGCCTTTCGGCGTTTGCCTTGGCATCTGCGCTGATCCGGCTAAAGTCAACATTGCCGCTGAGGAAGGCTCCCGCGATCCGACGCGCCGCGCCATACCAATCCTGCAGCTGTCGGTCAATCTGCGCGCTCCTACCCGACGCGCGGTCACTGTGACCGGAGAGGGCTTCAAGATTGGAGCGAATGCGCTGGTAATGCTTCTCTGTCGCGTCCAGCGCCTGATCATCCCCGGTGGTCACTGCGTTGCTTATTTGCTGCTCCATCAACAGCAAGCTGCTCAGGTTGGCAGCGGTCAGTTCAAGGGTGGGATATAGCCGTTGATCCATGTCCTGCAGGCGAACGGTATTCCCCCGCTCCACGAGCAGGGAGTAGCCCTGGCTAATAACAAACGCCACAAGCGTGATACTGGCGAGCAGGAAAAGTTTTTGGGAGATGGTAAAGCGGAGCATCGTCCTTCGTCTCAAACAGCGGGCATCGGGATATTTATTATCGACATAAAAATGACTATCTTTAATAACGATTTTGACTCCATTACGATGATTTCTGCGCCACGAGACATATCGACGGCAGCCGAACGTCGAGTTGACGAATACTGGCCGGAGCTAAAGAACCCGGGATTGGAAGCAGGATGGGGATTGGGAGCAGGATTGGAAGTTGAAGCAGGAGTTGGATCGGCGAAGCACACGCAGGCAGGAGCGGGGCATTCACTATGCGGTCGCCCACGCCTTGCTATAATTACCTGAACTAAGAGACGCTAGCGAGTCCTCTGTTACGGAGATTGGACCAAAGGTGACAACGCCGTCGACCGTAATCACCTCGGCGAAGTTGTGGCCGGTTTTGAGTACATTATCCGGAGTTCGCCCAGGCAATCAAGCTCTGCGTCTGGTTATACGAAGCATCTTCAAGTAACAACACAGGTTGAGAGGCAGATTCTGGACCCTAGACTTTCACCACCAGATAAACTCCCGTTGTTACCAACACGCAGGCCGCCAGAGGTTTGACCGGTCTTGCCCAAGCCAATCCTCCGCTAATGGCCACGATGCGCGCCGCGCCACAAGCATAGAGCACCTTCACGCCACCGACAGCGAGCAAAGTCACGCCGACGACGGCGATAACATCCGCGGTACCGGGAGAGGACAGATTCACAAAACCGGGAAAAAGACTCGCATAAAAAAATATCGCTTTGACGTCGCCCAGCGTTAACAACAAGCCTGCCAAAAAATCCGAAGAACAACCGAGTTCATTGCGATTTGACAGCTGTGCTTCTGCCCTCTCCCTGGTGAGTAATGTGAAGCCTAACCAAACGAGATAAACCCCACCAGCGTAACGTAGAACCACGAAAAGATTTTGCAAAACGTCTGTCAATGCTGTCATTCCCGCTAAAGCGAGCAGCGCGAACACCAGGTCTCCAGACACTATACCCGCCGCAACTGCAATGCCGTTGGATAACCCCGCAGCGGCAGACCGCGTTACAACCAGTACCGTACTTGCACTCGGGACTGCCGCAAGTACGATTATTATTGCAGTTAAAGTAAGCGCGTCGGCTAGGCTCATATAATGCGAACTCTAGAAAGAACGTCCGTCAACCGGCTCTCTGACAACTTCGGTTAACTCGACATCATCAAGGCAACGAATGTTGACTGCGGCGGTTTCCATGCCGTCTGGAGAGGTGCCAAACCCAAAAGGAGCACAGCCACAGGTGGGACAAAAGTGGTGTTTAATCGCGTGCCGGTTAAAGGTGTAGGTGGCAAGTTCTGCTTCGTCAGATTTAAGTTTCAGCTGATGGCGAGGCACGAACCAAAGCAGGTATCCCTTGCGGCTGCAATGGGAGCAATTGCACTCGACAACTTTCTCAAAACCCCCGTCCACCTCAAATGAAATTTTGCCGCAATGGCAGCTTCCTGTATGACTCATTTTTAACTCCTCTTATTTTTTGCTTGGCGCTGCTTTCCTCAGGATACCTCGGGCATCACAATCCATTATAACAGGCAACTGCCAAGGCCAATCCCAACTGCTTGAGTATACGAAGTATTCTCGAATTATCACAACAACAAACTCATCGTTTCAAACACACGGCGCTGCCGGATGCGCGACCCAACCGATTGGGTGCTTGTGCTAAAGGTGGCTAGAGGGAATCATGTGAAATTGGTATGACGCTTGCTTAGGAGGCTAGAGTAGCGCCAACCGTTCTCAGACAATCAGAACCGACAGGGCATGTCCGCGTTACTCATTTTTACCTAAGTCCCCTGCTGTCCACCCTGGTTACGTGCTACCACACACATGGAGCACGCCGCCCCGTTGCATGCGCAGCATTCGATAGGCGCACCAGATTTTTATACGAACCAGATGACGCAGTGATTGAAATTCTTACACCCTATAAAGGATATAGACGCAAAAACCAACCCTGTCGGGAAACCCTAGGTCGCCAGAATTCAGCTGATGTCGGCTGAGGCCTCACATACCGCATTAGGTTCCTTAAACTATGACTTCATCACCTCGTCATCACACCAAGCCACAACATACCGAACATGAACTGCAATCGGCGAGTACGTTATTCGTTCACCAACTGTTCGAAAACACAGCGCAGCAATACCCCAATGCAATCGCCGTGCAATGTGGGGCACAGTCGCTGAGTTACAGCGCGCTCAACGAGATGTCGAACCGCGTGGCGGCACTTTTGCAAAGTCGCGAGGTTCCGCAAGGTGCGGCCGTCGGAGTATGCATTGATCGCTCAATCGAGCTGATGCCCATTCTGCTGGGTATACTCAAGGCTGGCGCGGCTTATTTGCCTCTGGATCCAACCTTCCCGCCGGAACGTTTAGCCTATATGGCGGAGGATGCCAACGCCGCTTATCTATTCACACAAGCGGATTATGAGCAGCTACTACCCGCGACCATACCGCACTTCGATATCCACCGCGATTGGGACACGCTTGCGCAATTCCCCGATGAGAACCTGTCCTTGCCGTTACCGCCTGACAGTCTCATTTACCTTATTTACACATCAGGCTCCACCGGTCGGCCGAAGGGTGTGCAGGTTTACCACCGCGGCGTCGTCAACCTGTTGCTGAGCATGGCCAGCAAACCCGGCCTGACCACTCAAGATAGAATGTTGGCGGTTACCACCATCTGCTTCGATATGCATGTGCCGGAACTTTTCCTGCCCCTTTGTGTGGGTGCCCGCATCTGTCTGATCTCCCGCTCCATTGCGAAGGACACTTTCAAGCTCATCGATGCACTGCGAGCGCTGTCCATAAACACCATGCAAGCCACACCTTCAACCTGGCGCATGTTGATTCGCGCCGGTTGGGAAGGTAGCCCGGAGTTCAAGGCATTGATAGGCGGCGAAGCACTCCCGCCCGAACTGGTTGAGCCACTTCTGCAACGCTGCGGCGAACTGTGGAATATGTACGGCCCTACGGAAACAACTGTCTGGTCTACCTGCCACAGAATCGACAGCAGCGACGGCGTGATTTCCGTAGGCAAGCCGATAAACAATACACAGGTTTATATTGTGACCGAGGACAACCGCCTCGCTGAACCCCCGGAGGCTGGCGAGTTGTGCATCGGTGGGCGCGGCGTCGCCAAGGGTTATCAAAATCGTCCAGAGCTGACTGCTGAAAAGTTTATCGGGAATAGTTTCACCGGAAATATGGAAGACATCATTTATCGCACCGGTGACCTTGCCCGGCTTGATGAAAACGGCAACATCGAACACTTGGGCCGGATCGACAACCAGATCAAGGTGCGCGGCTATCGGGTTGAGCCCGGCGAAATTGAAACAGCTCTGAGCAAACACCCCTGCGTTGACCAGGCCATAGTGGCTCTGCTCGGTACCGCCAGTGGCGATCGACGTCTTGTCGCCTTTTATACGGCGAGCGGGTCTGCAGAAACCGCTGCTCTACGCATTCATACCTCGGAGCTGCTGCCAAGTTACATGGTTCCCCAGCACTTTTTCACAGTTGATCAGTTTCCGTTAACGCCAAACGGCAAGATTGACCGCCGGGCGTTAATCGAAAGCCACAAAGACCTGCTCGGCTCAACTGCGAAAGCAGATACTCTTCCAAAATCCGATCTCGAAAAAGCAATACTTCTCGTATGGCGGCGAGTTTTGGACAACGGGGCAATAGGTGTCGAGGACAGGTTCGCGGACGCGGGTGGCGAGTCCATTCTGGCCATTGATCTTATTCTCGAGATGCGCAAAGCCACCGGTATCAGTTTCCCTTTTGAGAAGATGCTGGAGAACCCGACGGTGAAGGAACTGGTTGATTCCGTTTCCACCAAAAAAATCAGCAATCCCTACAATGTGGTGCCGCTACAACCGCAAGGGGAGAAACCACCCCTTTACTGCTTGTGCGGTGTCAGCCTTTATCAGGAACTGGCGAATGAACTGGGGAGCGACCAACCAACATTCGGCGTCTACGCACCCATGGAGTTCGAACTTCTCAATGAAGCTATCGCCGGGGACAAGCCTCAAATTGCGGTTGAGAATTTAGCAGAACGCTATAGCGAAGCCATTATTCAGCAGAAGTTCGACATGCCCATACAGTTGATTGGATTTTCATTTGGAGGATTGCTCGCGGTAGAGACAGCTCGCGTTCTGCAACAAAAGGGGCACGATGTGTCAACGGTGATTTTAATTGACACGGTGCTTCCCCACGCGGTTCAGATGAATATCGCCAAACTGATCTCGTCAGCTTTCCGGCGCGCCATGAACAAGCTACGCTTCAAAAATAACGCAGCAGGAGAAAAGAAAAACCGCGAGACGCTAACGGAGAGCCAACAACCTAAGCGCCAACGATTAAACCGTATCGAAGCCCTGCGCAACAAGAGTTTTGATGACTTGACTACTGAGTACCTTCGGTCCAGCCGCCATTACGCAGGACGCGTAGTGCTGATCAAAGCGAGAAATAATGAGCTGCTGACATACAGGGACCTTGCCGAAGATTATGGCTGGTCGCGTATTCTCGCCAATCCGCCGGAGATCCATTACGTTGATGGACAACATCTGGATTTGGTTCGAGGACGATCAGGTTCTCAAACCGCGGCGATAGTGAGCGGTGTTTTACTGGAGTCCGAGGTGCCGGCTCAACCTGCATCTGCAGTAGCTTACGCTTAGCAGCGCACCTCCGCTGGACCCCATCAGTTTGAGGGGCCAGCAGGAGATGCACCGCGTCCGCGCTTCTAAGACTACAAGCCTACTGTTGTCGCTGGTTTTTCATTTGCTCTTTAGCCTTTTTGTACTCTTCTTCACTGAGCACACCGTCGTTGTCCTTGTCCAGCTGTTGGACATTCACATTGGTTTTGCCCGCATCCTGCAGCTCCTGTTGGCTGACGTTTTGGTCACCGTCCTTGTCAATGTCACTGAAAGATTTACCTTCATTTGCAAAGGTAGCTACGCTCATGGAAAGTCCTGCCAGCAGGGTCGTAAGCAAAAGAGTTGCGCGTGTCATAAATACCTCCAATGGGTGCTGATTATGTGGCAGTGCCACGTTTTAACGCTTAACCGATCAGACATAATGTCTTTCGTCCGGTGTTCGCTATTGCGAGGGGGGATAAAGCAGTCGGCATGCCAGAAAAGGAATAGCCTTTGGTATCAGGCGCTTACTGTCATCGCCCGTCAAGAATGGCGCGAACCATGGTTAGCAGTGTCGGCATTCAGCAACACCAATAATCAGAAAGGGGAAGATTTATCCAAAAATCAATGGCTTGTAGAGTCGCAATTTTGAAACAGATCAGACACAGGCCGGTCCGTGAGCCTGCTCTGCATCAACCGCCGCGGCGGTTGGCCTTTGGGTGCCTGGAGGTCCAGGTTTTATCGGTAACCAGGTGGAGGGTTTCGCTGAAGGCCATTTTGCGGCCTGTCTTGATTGAGTTTTTATATTTCTGTTTTGGGTGCACCAGATTGAAGTACGCTTACCACACCTGTCAGATCTGCACCGCTCGGCTGCTGAAATACCCGCAGTCCAAACTCCGGCAGAATGGCATAGAGATGATCAAAAATATCCGCCTGCACGCTTTCGTATGCCGCCCACCCCGTGTCTGCAGTGTAACAATAGATTTGGAGCGGCAGCCCCGTCGGCCCAGACTGTAACTGGCGCACGAGGCGAAACATGGCCGGGTTGACACCCGGATGAGCTTCAATGTAGCTCTGAACATACGCTCGGAAAGTGCCTATATTTGTGATGTTGCGGGCGTTGACAGGATCCCGGCCCTGTTCAAGTAGCTTCTGGTTATATTCCTCAATCTCCGCGCTTTTGCAGTCCAGGTATTCATTGAGCAGTGCAAAACGTCGCAGGCTTTGACGCTCTTCGTCCTTGAGAAAACGCACGGATGTCTGGTCCAAGTGAATCGACCGACTGATTTGTCGCCCGCCGGACTCGTACATGCCGCGCCAGTTAATGTAACTATCACTGATCAATCGCCATGTGGGAATGGTGGTGATCGTCTTGTCCCAGTTCTGCACTTTCACCGTGTGCAGCGAAATATCGATCACAAACCCGTCAGCATTGAGTTGCGGCATGGCGATCCAGTCGCCAACACGCAGCATATCGTTGCTGGATAGCTGTACGCTGGCAACCAGTGACAGGATTGTGTCCTTGAATACCAGCATCAGAACCGCGGTCATGGCGCCGAGGCCCGAGAGCAACAATAGCGGGTTCTGGTTGAAAAGCGCAGCAATGACCAAGATAGCGGCGACCATGTAGGCCACGATCTTGACAACCTGCAGGTAGCCTTTGATTGGTTGGGCGCGGGCGCGGTCCGGATTGCGCTTCTCGTACAGATCGCCTATCAGGTTCAACAGGTTCGCAAACGCCAATACGATGGTCACCACCACCAGTGCGCTGGCAACCCCACGAACCACTTGAACGACATCAGCGGGCAGCCCCGAAACCATTCCAATGCCGTAGAACACCACCAGCGCAGGCGCCAGGTTCGCGAGCCGGTTTAGAATGCCCCGCCCCAGCGTTACGTCACCTTCGGCCAACACGCCTCGCAGACTTCGGCAAACTGCACGTATCAATAGAGAACGCGTGAGCAGATTGACAAGCCAGACCAGAACACCGAGCGCAAGAAGCTGTACAGATGCAAGTGCCATGGGATGGGCCTCGAGCGAGGCTAATATACTCTTTATAATTTCCATTGCTCAATCTTACCAGTGACAACTGCCGTGAAACAAGGCAGCCTGTAGTTATGTGTCTAATTGATCATTAATTGATTGGGGGCAAGTACCGCTCGCTCACCAAAACCTGCGTATGGTACGCAGAATTTGAAAAATAACCATGACTTGATATCCGAACCCGCAAAGGCCAATCCAGACCGAAGGAATATCATAGATCCGCTGGTGATTATCGCCGCTTACCTGCACCGCCATGGAGCTGTCCCAGCTGACAATTATTCCCACAAGGATGACAAAGGCCGCACACAGCAGCGTGTTGATGACGATCTTGCGGCGTGTCCAGTACGGGGACAGTAAAATAGTCGCATTGAAGATGATAGCTCCGCCCAGCACCAAATTAATCCATGGCAACAGGGCCAGCCACTGACTGGTGAACATCAAGGTCAAATGGGACTCACCCGCAGCACCCGGGATAAGCTGATTCAACCAACCAAGAAGAAATAATTGCAGCACCAGTTCTATAGTGGTTTCGGTTTGGGATATGGGTTTACTTTGGAGAGAGGCTTTTGGTAGCAGCTCCGGGCGCCAGTACCGAAACAGATTGGTGCGATTGAGAGACTCGCCGATTAAGAAAAACACCAAGGTGAGCCAGGCAAACGCGTGCAGACCGTATGCAAGAATGCGCCATACCAATTGAATAACGCTTTGCACATAATTGGTTTGTGCGTGAGTCGCCACGTCGACAAGAAGCAAGGCACATTGAGCGATCGCGATGAAAATCACCAGCCATTTCAGAATGACCGTGTACACAGGAAAGAGCGACTCGCTGACCAACGTCTTGCGCGGTCGAAAGCTGGCCGCAACGGCTAGTGGATGGCCCCGCTCGCGCAATAGTTGTTTCACTTCGCCCTCTGCGAGGTCACGTCCCAGAACGTCCGCCCGGTGCTCACATTCATCCTGTAAATCGCTTAGCAACTCGGCGGCCACATCATCTCGAATTTCCTGGGGCAAATGGGCTTTTACAGCAAAGGTGTAACATTCAAGCCAGTTCATAGTGCTGTCTCCATTATATTTTCAATTGCCTGATTAAGACTTTGCCATTCCTGCATCATAGTCGCGCAGGCTTCGCTCCCATCCTGTGACTGGCAGTAAACACGGCGTTTACGCCCTTCCTGAATTTCCCACTCACTGCTGAGCAAGCCCTGTGTCTCCAGGCGTCTCAGTAGTGGGTAAAGCGTGCCTTCATCAACATCCAACCCCCGCTCCGCCAGATAGCGGCGCAGGGAATAACCGTAATGGGGCTTCGCCAAGGCGCCAAGAACGGCCAGTACCAGTACGCCTCGGCGCAGCTCCATGGTGAGCTTGTTCAATCTTTCCGCGTCAGTTGCCATGTTTATCCTTACTGTGTGACACACGGTATATACTATGTCACACCCAGTATCGGCGGCGCAAGGAATTTTTCAGTGAAAGCCGGCGGCAACACCAACTGATGAAATTTGCCGTCGGGTGAGTGCGCTCGGTTCGACATAATTCGACGGTGATGGGAACTTACAGAACAGCAGCACTCAATTTATCTATCCATGGCCTATCCGCCGGAACGACGACAATCCCTTCAACCTGGAGACCAGACGATGGCTGACGGAAAACGGAAAACACAGGGCTACGACCGCCTCAAGCAACACCAGGGCAAGGGCTACTCGGGCATGCAGATTGGCCGCTCCCACAAGTGGTATTACGACCAGGGCGAATGGCGTGAACGCAAGCTCAGCCCGGACGAATGGGAGATTTCCTACCAAACAACCAAACGCCGCGCAGCCCGTGCGCCGGAAGAATCAGGGGCACCGGTAGGCACCCAGTACAATTGGCTGATTGTGTCCCACCAGCGTGTGGACAAGCTCGACGCGAACAGCTACATGACCTGCATGGAAGGCAGGAAATTCAAGGTGGCCCACAAACGCGCCAGGAAAGACGCATGGAGCGCGACTGAATCCACTCAGCGTAAACGGGTGATTCAATACCTGGAGCAAATGATTGAGGAGCTAAAACAAGCGGACGAATCAGAAGCGCTCCCCTACAGCGTTGGTCAGCACGAGCATATTTACGGACTGAACCTGCGCACCAAGGCAGAGCTGCTTGAAATGGCGAAGGATTACGCAATCCCAGGCACTTCCAAAATGAAGCGCGCGGAGCTACTGGATGCGGTAAAGGCGAAGCTCAACCGAGGCGGCGCGCCATTGCTGAATACAGACAACGGCGAGCAGGTACAGGATAAGCCAACCGACGTTAGAACGAATCTCCAATCAAAAACAAGGGACGTACTTTACAAATTGGCCAGCGATTGCCACATAGGAGGCCGATCCAAAATGACCAAAAGCGAACTCGCCGCGGCCCTTGCAGCCGAGATGCGATACTCACCACAGCAAAGAGCACGATTGTGACGGTATGGTGTGGGCTTCGTGTAGGGCTGCGCGGTTACAGGCCTCCTGTCGTATCAATGAAACTACCTGTGACAAATGAAGACTTGTCGGTTGCCAACCAAAGTATGGCTTCAGCCACCTCGGCAGCTTGGCCACCACGTTCTAGCGGCACTCTGGATTTCAGCCTATCTACGCGATCCGGTTCACCACCCGAAGCATGCATTTCGGTATAAATGAGGCCCGGCCGCACGGCGTTCACACGTATTCCCTCCGCAGCCACCTCCAATGCCAACCCGCGGGTCAAGGTATCAACAGCGCCTTTGGAAGCAGCGTAGTCAATGTATTCATTGGGCGAGCCGGTTTTAGACGCGACCGATGACACGTTGACGATGACTCCCCCGGCACCTCCATTTTTAGTGGACATGCGTTTGATAGCCTCTTTTGAACAAAGAAAGCAGCTCAACACATTCCTTCTCAACACCTCGCTGAAACGCTCTTCAGAGATTTGGTCTAATCGGCATTGCGCCATCAGAGTCGCCGCATTGTTGACGAGTACTGATACAGGTCCTAATTCAGCGTCCACTGTCTCAAATAACCGAACTACATCTTGAGTGCATGACACGTCGGCCTTCACGAGAATGCAGCGCCCGCCGCTCTCTACGATCTGCCTTTTGACATTACCTGCAGCCTTGTCGTCCGAAATGTAGTTAATACACACGGAATACCCGTTTCTGGCTAGAAGCTTAGCCGTTTCCGCGCCAATACCTCTGCTTGAACCAGTAACGATGACCACCTTTGCTGTGCTCATTGATTATCCTATTTTTGCTCTTTCAAACGAGTCCTGAACCTTGGCGTTTCGCTCCAACCGAAGTCTATACTCAGAAATTACGTTGCCAGAGGCTGTCTTTATGAAGCTCCGTCCGGTTCGAACTCCGACAACGGTGGCCCTGTGAATTCAGTCTCGATGATGAACTCGACTTCGTCGCCAACGCCCATTGTCGAGCCCTCTTCAGGAACCCCAAACGACACGCCAAAGTCGGATCGGTTTAGATGGCCATGGGCGGAGAAGCCGGCCCGCGCCTGTGGATCAAAGCCCTTCATACCGGGATAACCGCCATTGATTGTGACAACGAGCGTCACTGGGGCCGTCTTGCCATTGAGCGTTAGATCGCCGAGAACCTGTAGGGTATTGTCACCCGTCATCGTTACCTTGCGCGATTCGTAGGTCATTTTCGGATACGCTTTGGCATTGAGCCATTTTGGTCCCAGCAGTTCTTCGAGAAAGCCCTCAGGTGGTGCAGGTATTACCAAAGAGCTGACATCAATGGTCGCCGCGAGCTTGGTGCGCTCAAGCTCCTCTGGATCCAGGTCCAACGCCGCGTCGAAGCGGGAGAACGACCCAGTGTAAAACGAGAAGCCTAGATGGCTAACCCTGAAAATGAGTGTTGAATGTGTTTCATCGAGAGTGTAATGACCAGCGGGAATATCCGTTGTCATTTTCTCTGAGGGCGTATCGCGTGCCGCTACTTGCTGCGAATAACCGGCAAGTGCGACAACACTGACAAGTAGTGCAGCAACGCAGTTTTTTCTAACGATTAACATGATTTTCTCCTCAATGGCGATTTATCGTACTCTACGCACTAGTCGAAAAGGACACTGCTGAATCGACAAGATCGAGTATTTTTTCCCCACAGATAACAAAGCACCGACATCTCCGCGCCGGTAAAACACGTACAGATTGAGACGAGTCCTAAACATTGACCTAAGGGACTGATTAGTCTACCAGCTTCTTTTGAAGTGCTTGCGCATCAGAGGGAGCGCAAACTTTTTCAGCGTTGTCGAAATAGCAGTACACATCCTTACCCTGCTTCTGCCAGGCTTTGATCTTCTTCGCGTAGTCAGTCAATACGACATCACCATAGGAATCGGCATCCTCGGATTCCGGTCCATGCATGCGCAGGTAAACAAAATCCGCGGTCGGTGTGTCCGGTGGCTGAAGCCCCTGATAATTACAGAAACACAAGGCGATGTTGTGATCTCTCAGTACCGCGTAAACGTCCTCGCAGAGCCAGCTGCGGTCGCGAAACTCGAAGGTATATCGGTGGGTATTAGGCAGCGCAGAGACAACGTTTTTCAGTCGCTCAACATTAGCCTTGAAGTAAGGCGGGAGTTGAAACAGGATGGGCCCGAGCTTTTCGCCGAATGACTCGACTATTTTGCTTTGTCTCTCGATGGGTTCGGGATCCTTGAGCATTGTGCGGTGGGTGATGAAGCGATTGGCTTTGTAGGCAAACATAAAATCCGCCGGTACTGTGTCCACCCATTTCTCGATTGTGGCGGGCGTGGGTACACGGTAAAAGCTGTTGTTGATCTCGACGGAGTTAAAGGTTTTGCTGTAGGTCATCAGCATGTCCTTTTCACGAACATCCTCGTCATAGAAGTTGCCTTTCCATCCTCCGAAGCTAAAGCCAGAGGTTCCGATACAGACCTGCGACATTTCCCCTCCCTGCAGTGTTCTGCTGTGAGTGTTCTGCTGTGCGCTGTTAACCTGATGGAGTCCTGCAATGGCGTGCATGTCCCATTACTGAATGGTGGTCATCAGCGGCGGTGTTCCTCAGCCATCGGTAACGGCCACGCCCTGCCGCTCGGCGCAGAGATTCAGCGTGCGCTGCCACGCAGGGCGCGCCAGAGCTTTCTTGTAATAGGCCCTCAACCGCGGATAAGGCTCGAGGAGGTCGGTGTCGCGTACCTGCCGCAGAACTGTGGCGAGCAGGATGTCCGCGACAGTGAACTCCTCGCAAGCAATCCATTCGCGACCCTCGAGCCGGCGTTCCAGCCTGGGAAGCGCCCGACGATGAGCTTCTTTGACCAACGCCCCCCGCCGCTCGCGAGCCCCCTCCCCGCCCACGCCGCCGTCAATCATCTGGATCTCGAACAGCAGCGGCTCCACGGTAGTTAGTGCGGCGAAGCACCATTGTACGCCCCGTGTGCGTCCAGTGAGATCAGGAGGGATCAGTTTACCCGCTTTCTCAGCAATGTAGAGCGCTTTACTGCGTCCATGTAGCAGCCACGCCGTCCGCTGATGGCATGAGGTTCGGTTGCGCAAGCCAACCGCCAACATAACATCTGGCGGCCATTCCAGATGATTGGTAAAGTGTGGATCCGGGCGACCCCCTTTGCGTCGGCACCGGGCGTTATGCGGCTCCGACGCTGACAGCCTCTGGCAGTTCTGCGGGTTTCACATGGCGTAACACTCTTAAACATAATTAAAAGATAGGTCACCCATGAAAAAATTACTGATCTTCTGCTTTGCCCTTGCCACCACTGCCTGCACCATACATCAGGAAGTTCAGCCGCTTACTTACAATCAGGAGCTGGAACAAAAAGTCTGTATTGTTGATAACCCTGATGTTAAAGAGGGGTTCGTCGACGCCTACCGTAGTAGCCTTGAACAAAAAGGGTTTACGGTTGAAACCTTGGACGCAGGTGCGAGCTTGAACAGCTGTGATTTGACCAGCACCTATACAGCGAACTGGCTTTGGGATTTGGCGCTGTACATGGCCTACGCGGAGATTAAAGTGTATCAGGAAGCAACACCAGTGGCAGAGGCCGTTTACGATTCACGTCGCGGGGGCGCGAACATGGACAAGTTCATTGACGCGGAAGTGAAAGTTGCCGAACTGGTTGATCTGCTGTTCCCGTGGCCAGCGGTAGCGGCTGCGCAATCAGAGTCAGCACCCACAGCAAACTGATATTCTTTACCAAAGAACGGGTGCGCAAAACGCACCCGTTCATACTTTCATTCCCTACTCTCCTCTACACCCGGCAGTTCACACTCTCATCTGACACTCCCTTCACCTGGAAATCGTCAGGCTTTGAGAGCGACAGGCTAGTTGCCGGCCGCCGCAATCGACCACCAGTCCAGGTTCCAGCCACCGGCCGCCGCGAAAATGCCGAAGTCGTAGGTGCCGGCATTTATATAAACGGTATGGGAGTTGGTTGTCCAGTTGGTCCAACCGCCGGTTGAGCCGATGTTCAATGCGCCCAGCACGGTGGTGCCGCCGTTCAAATCCAGCGATAGTTGACCGCCGCCATTCAGGCTGGCCACCCGGTAAGTAATGGTGTAGTCGCCAGAGGCTGGAATAGTGATAGCGCTATAGGCCATCCAGTCGGTTGCATCAATCCAGCCGACGTTCTGGCCTTCCGCACCCGCGCCACTTTCGAGCTGTACGCCGGACATAAATGAGTAGCTTTCGGCCTGGAATTTCTGGCTGAAAGCAGGTTGCGGTACATCGTCAACATCATCGGCAAATAGCTCGAGTTCGGACAGTTGAAACAGAATACTGCTGTTCTGTACCAGATCCAGCCGGTAGTGGCTGTAGGCGGTGGAGTTGGCGGCTGTGAAGTGGCGCTTTTGAAAACGGTTGGGGAAATCCTCGCCGGATCGCACGTCAAGTGCTGTCCAGCTGCTGCCGTCATTGGAGCCGTAGAGTGTCCAGTTCATCGGGTCGCGCTCTGGCGCATCATTGGCTGCGGTAATGGCGTAGCGCGTTACGGTGTAGGGCTGCGAGGCTTGGTACTGCACCCAGCCGCCCGCACCGTTCACGCCCAGGTACTTGGTGCCGGGATTGTTATCGATAATCTTGTCTTCACTTTCGGAGCTGCTATTGGGGAATTCCGCAGTAAGGGTGCCTCCGAGGTTGGTAATGTCCTGGCTGATGACCCGCAGGGAGGACACGCGGTCATTCCAGTCTCCGCCTATCCAACCGGCGTTGGATGACGCCGTTTTAGTATCGCCGGAAAAATTGTCGCCATCAAAAAGTGCAACCTGCATGCCGGGCGGAACCACCAATGAGGTGATGTCGTTGTTACTGGCTCCGCGTGCAATTATCTGCGCGGTATTGAAATTGCCGGCACCGAATCTGGCGCCGTAGCCGCCATAGTTCAGATGCTGGTGTGCAATAACCTGATCCGCCGATGCCGCAGCTTCAAGCAGCATGATGCCACTTAGCTGCGTGGCGTAATGCAGGGTTGTACTCGTACTGGGGCGGGAATTCCACACGGGCCCGACCATGTTGTCGGAGCGGATGCCCTGCTGAATCAGAATCTGTGCGTTGTATTTGATTGCGTCAAAATAACGTTTGCGCGTGATTTCGGGAAGTGCGCCTTCGCGCGCGAGTTTCGCCAGTGAGCGAATGAATATGCCTTTGAACAAACCGCCATCGCCCTGCCCGCTTTCGTTGGTGTAGAACACACCATTAACCATGCGCTCATTGAACGCATGCTCGGCGGCTTGCACGGCATCATTCAGGTAGGTCTGGTTGCCGGTAATTTCGTACAGCTCCACACTCGCCGCCATATACATGCCAACGTTGTAGGAAAATACCCAATCCGGATTGGTATTGGTGGTGTTGGTTGAGGCATCCCAACCGTCGTAAACACCACCGGTGGGTGTAACCAGTTTGTTTTTTACGTAAGCGTGAATTTCCTGCGCAATCTGCAATTGCTGCGGATTATTATTGATACGCGACAGCTGCGCACCAAGCAAGGCAGCGGGTGAATTGGAAATGGCATTTTTACAGGACGGATGGCAGCCTTTGTTCCAGGAAATCGCGCCGAAGTATTCCGGGCTGCGACCGGTGAGAATATCCTGCCAGAGCGTGTTAGCGACCGTTAAATATTCACTGTCACCGGTGGCCTTGTAGGCTTTGACGCTGGCAAGACCGAGCCACTCCATATCGTCGTAGAAGTGATTGATGTAACCACCGTGCTTGTCGCGCATACCGTGTAGCAGGTTTTTAATACGCTGTTGATAAGTGCTGTTGCGCGTTCTCAAAAAACCTTCTGTCAGCGCATCGAGGCCATTGGCATTCCACCAGTAATCAAAGCCGCTGTTAGCGTCGTGGTTATAGTAATTGCCATCGCTGGCAATATAGGTGTTATGGACGGCTTGCTGAAGATTCTCAGCGGCCGTACTGTACACCTGTGATTGTGCGGCAGTTGTCACGCTGGCACCCAGTAGGCAGCTACCGATGATTGAATTCTTCAGCAATCGCGACAAGCGACGCGGATGGCGAAATGTAAACATAGTCAGCTACCTTATTTCGGCAAGACAACGGAGTCGTCTGTGGTTTGATGAACGTGAGTTAAATCTGATTTTTTGTTTTTGCTCGATGCTGTTTGTACGGGGATCTATTGGGATGAATTTGTTATTGATAAAAAAGCTCCCTTCCCGTCACCGAGAAGGGAGCACCTGTTGCTCTACGACTTACTTTACTGCGGGCAGTAGAAAGTCACTTCGTAACTCAGGTTGGTCGCCGCCGGGCAGCTGGACAGACCCACGCCGTCGTCATACGGGTACGCATAGGTTTCACAATGTGAGTGAATCATGTTGCGATAATCCGTTCTGTCCGCCGGGCCGGCCATGCATTGTTCCGGGCTGATTGGCGGTGTTGGACAGGCGTACATCTGCGCCTGGGGTGAATCCGGCGGATAGGTCTGGAAAGCACCAGCCCAGTGACTGAATGACAGCTTCGCCGATGGTGAATAGCAGCCTGCGGTTTGTCCTGTGGCGGGGTTGCTGGCAACCAGGCTCACATTGGACAATCCGGGGAATTGTCCGTCAGTACTGAGATCCTCATTGGTTGGACACTGGGACAATGTCAGCGTGGAGCAGTCGATCACCCCGCCTGGAGGACCACCGGGGCCGTATACCGGAGCACCTTGAGGACCTACTGGGCAATAGCCGTTCACTTCCACTTTAACCGGTGCGGTAAAGCCGTCAACCATGCTGGAGTTCCACCAGTCTCCCCGCCCCAAAGGCTGACCCGCCGCTGAGGGGTTTTCAGCGCAGTTCGCGTCGTCAACACCGGGGATACAGCCGAAGGTGGCTTCAAACTTGGAATCGATGGGTGGCGCACAACCTTCCGGTGGACAGGTAAAGCCGAGTGCCGCCGGCCCACCGCTGGCGCCGATACGGCAGTTGTGGCCATTGGCATCACAGTCAAACCCCGGCCAGAAACGCATGGAGGGCAAACCTTTATCCGGAATGTCGTATTCGATAGAGCTGCCAAGCCCGGAGAGCTTTTGACGGTTGGGCGCGTTGTAGCTAACCCCTTGTGCAGTCAACCACTGAATCCACATATCGCCGCCGCAACCGTTGATGATTTTCAGGCGCTTGTGGGTGCCATTGGCGGTGCCCGGTTCACCCGGGTCCACCGGATCAGTGGAATCCTGCTCAACCACTATGGAGCTGATGTCATCATTGAAGCCATCGTCTACCAGGCAGGTGTCATCGCCGGTTTTCACCACCGTATTGCCGGTGAAGTCATGGTGTTGATAGAGCGTCGCCTTATAGCCGCTGGCAATTCGCAGCGATGACAGGTCGTCATTCTGCAGGCCCAGAGCCTGCAATTGCGCCAGTGTGTAACTGCCGGCTTGCAGGCTGGCGGAATAACCGCCGTAGTCGCAATGCTCGTATAGGGTTACTGGTGCACTGGTGCTGCTACCGGTTATCTCAACCCAGTTGAGGTTCCAGTTGCCGGTAGTGGCGAACACGCCGAGGCTGTAGTTACCGGCATTGATATTGACGGTGTGGGAAACCGTCTGCCAGTTCTGCCAACCGCCGGTGTCCGGCACAGTCCAGCTACCAAGCACAATGGAGCCGCCATTCAAATCCGCAGAGATGGTGCCACCGCCCTGGCTGGCCACCCGAAAACGGATGGTATAACTGCCGGTTGTGGGAATATTCAAATTGTTGAATGCCAGCCATTCACCGGTATCGACCCAGCCAACGTTATAAACGCCACTGCTGTCCTGGCTGACTTCGATATCGACGTCGTCATTTCTGTAGGCGCCGCCCGTATTGCCTGGCGTAGTATCGTAATAGAGATTGTAGTCTTCCGCTTGAAAAACCACTGCCGTTGCCGGTGACGAGAATACTGCCGATACAAGCAGGCAGGCCGCACCAAGGGTTATCGCTTTCAGGCCACTCGCCGTCGCTGCGCGCGCGGGCCATTTTTTTGATTGTGGGCTATCGTCAAACATCATCTTAACCTCGTGTCTAGTGTGAACAGGTAGATGAAATTGCACTCGTGAAGCGCAATCGTTTGGTATCTAGTTTTGACTGCTTTGCATTGCCCGACGCGCTACCGCCAAAACGGGTATGCAAACAAAAATGAGTACTACACAATACAAAGCGAAAACATCTCGCATCAACAAATGATGTAGTACCGGGTTGCACCAGGACCCTCACTGCGGGATTTATCTCACGTGGCGTTTCTGCAAACTCGCATCAAACACCGGCATTTGCAGCATTTTATGTAGCACCCAACCCCACAGCCAAACCAGTATAGAACTGCGTGAACACTACTAGCAACGCTCAGACAAGTGGTTTATTGGCAGCAAGACAAACAAATAATTCATGTTCCACATTTAAGGCAACAACTGGTTAAACGTGGGAAACCTGTGCTGGCCAACTTACATTTTGATTAATCTATTTTCTTATAGGAATAATTCCCACGTTAACTAAACTCTTTTTTTAAAGTGGGACTGCCCCCTACTTCCTGTCACCTCAAATCTCATAACGGCGTAATTTACCATTCACGCTGGCAAGGTTGCACGACGAAACCAAACGGAAAATTACGATCCGAATCAGAGAACGGTTTTTTATTTCTTTCGAACAATCTGTAAATGTCATCCTTACATTCACTGAACACTTTTTACAAATTTCTTATGGCAATAAGAATGGAGCAGCGTAATTTCAAAATAATAACCGTTTGAATCCTCGTCCTTACTGCATACCACTCAAAAATGCGAGGCATTGGGATTTTTGTTACGAAGTAAAAGGTAACAACTTTGAACCGGGCGTGATTCCTGTCACTGTATTTGTCACAGGACATAAGAATAATGAAACCAACCTCTAGAAGAAGCATCTATAAGACTGCGCCTTTCTGGCATCCGAGCGTAGCGAAGGTATCAATCGTCCACAATATGAATAACCACCCTGGAATATGCACTCAATCGTGCCGCAATACTGTGCTTTCTTCACACATCAAAATCCTGTCACTGACCTCCCTCGAATCCGAGAGTCGGCCGCAACTGCATCTGCCAATGACCACCACCGCTTTGGAGTAGTTATGCTTTTCAACCGAATAAAAAGCAAGAAATCAAGATTGTTGGTGGCGCTGCTCGCCGCCATGGCTCTGCTGTCCTGTGGTGGAGGAGGAAAGAGTGGTGGTGGGAATGCCAGTGACGGCGGCAACCCAAGCGGAGGCCCGCACGCTCCGGGCGGAACCGACCCCGGTGGCGATGATGGCGGTGATGGCGAGGCGCCGGGTGACGACTCAGACGAGGGTGGCGGCAACGGCGACAATGATGATGGCAATGATGGCAGTGATCCTGACAACAGCAAAGCGAGTCACCTCGCGCGGCTGGGCACCGTGCCACTGGGAGCAGAGGTAACGGGGATTTTTGTAACCGATGAGGGCGATCTGTTTTTCAATGTGCAACACCCCAGCGGTAGCAACAAAGCCACAGACAGCTTTGGCCATACCTACCATACCGGCACGGTCGGCGTGGTTACCGGCGTCAATATCAATCAGTTACCGGCGACCCCCGTCTCCGTTCCCGTACCGGAGACGCAGCAACAGCGAGAAACCGTGCAGCTGGCGTACGGCAAATATCAGGTGCTCGGGCAAACCGGCAATACCTTTGGTGGAGCGTTGCAGCAGGGCCTGGGCAGCGTCATCGCCACAGACGACTCCACCGTTGTGATTACCAGCAACACACCGGACTTCAACGGCTTCATTCCCACAAGTGCAAACCAGGGCTACCTGTTCACCAACTGGGAGTCCAACCCCGGTGGAATGAGTCGGCTGAAGCTAATCAAAAATACCGAGTCCGGTTTGTGGTCCGTGGATAATACCGATGTGATGATGTTGGACTTTGGTGAGTGGGGCACCGTTGCCAACTGCTTCGGTTCCGTATCGCCCTGGAACACCCCATTGACGTCCGAAGAATGGGGAAACAGCGGTGATGCCACTCATCAGTGGAACGATCCCAATGCCAACCATGGGCAGAACCAACTGGCGAGCTATATCGACCCGAACGCAAATAGTGCAGGCGATGCCAGTCAATTTCCGAACACCTATCGCTATCACTATATTGTCGAAATTACTCAACCCGCTGGCAGCAATCCACAACCGATCAAGCATTACAGTATGGGGCGGTTCGAGCATGAAATTGCCATTGTGATGCCGGACCAGCGCACGGTTTACCTGTCCCAGGACGATACCAATGGGGTGCTCTACAAGTATGTGGCAGACAAGGCGGCGGATCTCAGCAGTGGCACCCTTTACGCTGCGAAATTGACCCAGGATGCCGGCAGTGCCGACCCAGCGACAACGGGTTTTGCAATCGAGTGGGTTGAATTGGCCAACGGTAGTGACGCCCAGATTGAAATCTGGATTGCGCAATACGACGATATCGATCACAGCGACTACGTTGAAGGCAAAAGCAGCTATTTGACAGATGCGGATGCCATTGCCTGGGCAAACGGCGATAGCCAGTTTCCCTCCTATGACTCTATCTATGAACCCGCAACCAACGCCGGATTCTCTGGTGCCAACACCTATGGCGGTGCGGTGACCGCCGGCAAGCCGATGGATAATCGAGTCGCGTTCCTTGAATCCCGCAAAGCGGCCAGGGCCAAGGGCGCAACTGCCGAGTGGCGCAAATTCGAGGGCATTTATATCAATGCCAAACGAGCCGAGGAAGCCGTGGAAGGCACTGATTTAATCGCCGGTGAGACCGTCGATAGCGCCTACGTTTACTTCGCCATTGCCGATATGGACAACGGCATGATTGACGGTCACGGCGATATTCAGCTGGCGAACTCCGTAAAGGACTGCGGCGGCGTTTACCGAATGCCATTGGAAGCAGGCTATAACACTCAACGCATTGAACCTGTGGTGATGGGAGCCATTCGAACTTCTGAAGTTACCGGTGATATCGAGTGCGATGTTGAAGCACTCTCGCAACCGGACAACCTGATTGTACTTGACGATGGGCGTCTCATCATTGGCGAAGACGGCATGCAAACCAATAATACCCTGTGGTTGTACCAGCCCGCGACTCCATGATACGTCGCTTTCTGAAGGATTTTTATGCGCCTCACCCGACTACAACACACCTCAATGATTAATTCTTTTGCGCGAGCTATGCTACTGCTGCTGGCTATGAGCGCAACTGGTCAAACCCTTGCTCAAGACCGGGGAACGGACCTAAGGGAAAGATCTCAGCTCTCGGCTGACTCCGGCGCGCTGGCCCAGGCATACATCAACCATAACGAAGCCTATAACAAGGAAGCTCCCATACCGCCACAGTGCTACACCCGCACCGAAGGTCAGTTCAACCCCTGCTACACCTGTCACCAGAGCTATACGGATAAACGACCCAACCGAATGAACGATGGTTTCCTTCAGGGCAGTTATGATTTTTCCGAACTCGGTGTCACCAACCGCTGGCGCAATTTATTCCGGGACAGACGGCCTTACATTGCCAGCGTTTCCGATAAAGAAATTCTGGAATATATCAATGAAGATAATTACTCGCCGTTAATGGCGTGGATGCAGACCAACGCCTGGCAGGGCATGGTGCCCCAAATAAAAAACCTCCATCTTGGACCGGAAGCATTCGACGAACATGGACTTGCCAAGGATGGTTCCCGCTGGGTCGCCTTCAATTACAAGCCGTTGCCCAGCACCTTCTGGCCGACCAATGGGTCGACCGATGACGTGATGATCCGACTGCCGGACCGGTTTTCCGAAATCGACGGCCAATTCTCACGGGATGTGTATTTTGCCAATCTCAGCCTTCTGGAAATGGCCATTGTTGGTGTGAATCAGCGGTCCAGCATCCCGCTGGACGAGCGCGCCATAGGCGTTGATCTGAACGGCAACCAGCAACTGGAAACCTCGGTAACGCAGGTTGTGCGCCGCGCTCACTATATAGGCGATGCAGCGCACATTCCTCTCACGCCTCAGCTGTATCCGCAAGGCACCGCATTTCTTCACACCGTGCGTTACCTCGGCGTCGGGGAAGACGGCACCATTTATAATTCGCCGCGCATGAAAGAAGTACGCTACATGAAGAAGGACCGCTTCCGCGCACCGCCAGACCTCGCCAGCAATTATTATGTCGCGGCTAAGGAAAAGCACTTCGGGATGCTGCCCTCAGTGGCGGATCATCGGGATCGCGGTATGTCCAACAGCTTTGGTTGGCTGGTATGGGGCTTTATTGAAGACGCCAACGGCGACTTGCGCAAACAGCATCACGAAGAGCAATTTTTCTGCATGGGCTGCCACAAAAGCGTGGGCACCACTATCGATCATACGTTTGCGTTTCCGCGAAAAGTCGCCGGTGCGGCCGGTTGGGGTTACATCGATTTGACCAAAATCATCGATGCACCGAGCGTTGGTGAAACAACCGGCGAGTATGAAAACTATTTGGCCCGTGTTGGCGGCGGCGATGAGTTTCGCCAGAACAATGAAATGCTCAATCGATGGTTCTACGAAGACGGCACGCTGAATCATAAAAAGGTACAGGCGGCAGAATCCATTTATGAATTGATTACGCCTTCAGTGGAACGGGCGCTGGCGTTGAACAAGGCCTACCGCGCTATTGTTGAAGAACAGACCTTCATCTTCGGGCGGGACGCTGTATTGCAACCAGCAACCAATGTATTCAAAAACATCGACCGCGAGATTCCCCCGTTGGAAGAAGCGCATCGCTATACCTGGGATATTCGGCTGGATTGGCGGGGGAACATGCAAGAGCAGATTGCCGAAAATCAGTCGCGGGTTGCCCCGTCAATGAAGAATCAGCTTCTGCAGTGAGTCGATCGGCATCGGCCGTGCAAAGAAATAACCTTGTTGCACTTCGCAACCGTGGTCAGCGAGAAAGTCCGCCTGGTCCTGGGTTTCCACGCCCTCCGCTATCACTTTCAGTGACAAGGTTTTGGCTATGGCCAGAATGGCTTTGGTGATGACTGCGTCATTTTCATTTCCGGGAATATCGGAAATAAAACTGCGGTCAATCTTCAACTCCATAATTGGCATTTGCTTCAGCCGTGCCAAAGACGAATAACCGGTACCAAAGTCATCGATGGAGAATGCGAGACTTTCCCGGCGCCACCACTGCATAGCCTCGAGTGTTGCATCAAGGTTCTCCATCGCCGCGGTCTCGGTAATTTCCATCATGATTTTCGGGCAGGCATCGCCTTGACTCTGAATCAGGTTGAACAGCCGGTCCATGGTTGCACGACTCACCAGCACAGGGTGAGACAGGTTAATCGACAGGCACGGCAAGGACTCCCGACATATACCGGCGGCGCGCAATTCACTCAACGACTGTTCAACCACGAATTCTGTAATCCCCGTTATCAACCCTTCCCGTTCCGCCAGTGGAATAAAGAGATCCGGTGGCACATAACCGCGCTCGGGATGATTCCAGCGAATCAAAACTTCGGCGCCGGTCCAGGAACGTGAACTCACCGACCATTGGGGTTGATAAACCACCGTGAATTTCCTCTGCTCACAAGCCAACCGCAGATCTTTCAACAGCGACAGGCGTTCGATCAGGTTCCTCTTGAACTGCTCGTGGTAAACCAGATGCTGGTTGCGCCCGCGGTTTTTTGCCAGGCTCAGAGCCATATCCGCATGGCGCATCAAATCCATGCCGTCGGTACCGTGATCGGGAAACAGACTGGTACCCGCGCTGATGGTCTGGCTGCGGAGCAGTGGCTGGTCACTGCCTCTCATGACTTGTAGCTGTACAGAATTCAATTTCTCTATGGTGGCTACAGGATCTGCCTTAAGCGGCGACATCAAACCGAATTCGTCACCACCCAGCCGCGCGATATACCAATCCTTACCCAGCAGCGATACCAGACGATCGCTGAGCAGTACCAAAAGTTCATCGCCCTGATGGTGGCTCAACTCATCGTTCAAATCCGTGAAATTATCAACATCAAGAATGGTAAGACTGAATCTGTTTTCAGCACTCAGCTTGCAACGTCGTTGCTTTTCACGGGTAAACGCGAGGCGATTGGGGAGCTTGCAAAGGTGGTCTTCCAGTGATGCTTTTGCGATCCGGTGCAGCGAGCGCTTGACCAGAAGGTAGAGCAAGGCGCCGGTTACGAGAACAAAAAATCCGCCTTTTATGCTCTGGGCTCTGAAGGTGATTTCATCACCTATCAGCATGGCGAGCCAACGATCCGAAAGGAGCACCCATAGGCCCGCCACGATAATATAAATTACCGTAATACGAACAGCGGGACGGGTAATAAGCTCACCCATGTTAAGCACTCCTGAAATAGTGATCCCATGCTACCGCATCCACTGCGGCTCAAACTCCGCTGAGCCACAGACTGACGACCATAGGAAACCCATCTGAGTTCCCGTTCAGCCGACAGTTGAGGCTGGAAGAGCCGTGATTTTGCTGGATTAGTGGCTCGCCTCATGGCGGCAGCAGGAAAGGAATTCAGGATTGAATGTAAACCGGGGTGTAGATCGTCAACTGCGATTGATTCTGGAAGAAGTGCTGTGGCCATCAGGAGGACGGCCACAGCTTGGGCAGAGGCTATGGAGAAAGGCTAAGCAATGATGCCGCGCACGTAGTTGGCGATCTCGTCGTTCTGACAGTTTTCGAAGAAGCATGCCTGAAAGCGATCACCCGATACGGCGGTTTTGACAATCTCAGGGTCTATGGCCTTCAGCGTGTCCAGGTAATCCTTGGCGACCGCTTGTTTAACCACGGTCAGAATACCTGCATTGCGCACCTGGGATTCCTTTCGCTCGGGCGGATAGCCCTGGCCTTTTTCACCAGTGAAGGCTTTTTCAAAAATGTAACGGACATTCAGTTCCGCACCCCAGCCAAAGCCTTTGGCAAACGGAAGCGCCAGCGCATTGCCGTTATTGATCTGGGCGAAAAGGTACGCGTCAGCCGGGTCTATGCAGTAACCGCAGAACACGCCCGGGTGAGCATTCAACGACATAAGCGCGCCCTGGCCGGTGCCACAGCCACTGACCACAAAATCCACCGCTTTCGAGTTCAACAGCAGGCTGGCCATAACCCCGAGGTGAATATAGGTCAGGTAGTGGTCATTATCATCACACATGCCCACGTTGAAAACGGTGTGGCTCTGCTCGCCAGCAACAGCTGTCAGTTCCTTCAGCACAGCCGCGTTCTTGCCGGCTTGACTGAATTCGTTCATCAATGCGATTTTCATAACTCGGTGATCTCCATTACGGGACTGCGTATCAATGAGAAAGTAGAGTCAATTCTACCATAACGCTGGCGCCGGCGCATCCGAGTTGATTTTGACGCCACTGATTCTTAAATCCTGAAGGAATAGCCCCGATTGAAGCAACGCCAACTGGCAAGGTATCTGCACAACCCACGGATACTGCATCGGTTCCGCGTAATCGCTCAACCACTGACTCAAAAGGTGGGATTCAACCATGCTGTACGACTTAACTGCAGTTCAATGGAGCAAGATGCTCAGCAACCTGAGCGCCATACTGGACAAAGCGGTCTCAGCCGCCGAAGAGCGCAAGATCGATTTTGGTGTTTTACTTAACTCCCGGCTGGCCCCCGGTCAGTTCCACTTCACCCGTCAGATTCAGATTGCCTGCAACACCGCAAACCTGGGCGTTGCTCGCCTGACAGGCAAGCTGGAATCAACCCGTGAACCTGCAATGGTCTGCCACCTTATGTACAGGCCCCATCCATTTCATAACCTGCTAAAGTAGCTATATTCACACATGCTTCACCACGCCACTCGCGTCACTGCAGTCCTTCAAGAAGCCCTTGCGAACTTGCCATCCCGTAATTCTTGACATACGCGTTTGCCGTGAATCACCATGAAAGGCACATAACCAATAAAATTCTGTCAGGATCAGGCCCGCCTATCATACGGAGACGATAATGTGAAAGTTCTCGCCATTGACCTGAATAATTTCTCACGATACCCCACCCTCTCCATCGGTTACATTGCCGCCATTCTTAGGAAGAACGATATCGAGGTCGATGTACTCTCGCCCTTCTCATTCGGTGTGCATGGTTTTCCGCGGAATGTCAGGGAAAAGCCTTGGCAACTGTATGTGAATTTTCTCAGTCATTGGGCCGCTGTTACCGAAGTGCCATTGGTAAAAAAACTTCGGCACAGACTCAAGCGGCAGCTGCAGCCCGGCAACGAGGGAGATTCAAAAATCATTGCAGACTCTGTTACCGGAATGCTCGAACACAATCCGCAAGTGGTGCTGATTTCTGCCTATACCATGTACCTCGACGTTTGCAAACAGATCGCGGATCTGTGTCAGGCGCGCGCTATTCCGGTCATCGTTGGCGGCAACAGTTTTGTGGTTAAAGACGTGGCTGATGTTTGGGCAAAGATCCCCGGCATGTCCGCAATCTATGCAGGAGAGCCGGAGTTTGTTCTGGCAGACATTGTGCGGAAGCTTGCACAACAGGAAGATGTTTCGGGCTACGCCGGCGTGTACACGCCAAACAAAATTCTGGATCGCGTTGCCACACCCATATCCAATCTCGATGCCGTGCCCTTTCCGGATTTTTCAGACTTTCCCTGGGACTCCTACCCCAATCGCATTGTGCCAATTATGACCGGTCGCGGATGCGGCTGGGGGCTCTGTACCTTTTGTTCTGACGTACTAACATCGGCCGGAAGAACTTTTCGGTCTCGCAGCCTGGACAATGTTCTGCAGGAAATTGCCTTTCAACGGGCACGCTTTGACGTGGACCTGTTCGTATTCCTGGACCTCAAACTGAACTCGGATCTGCATGTGTGGCGCGGCCTGGCAGAACAACTACCACAGGTGGCACCGGGCATAAAATGGACGGCGTCGGTTCATGTGGATTCCCGCCCGGACAATGGTCTGTCCCATGAAGACCTGCGTAAAGCCGCTAACGCGGGATTGGTGCGGATAACCTGCGGCCTCGAATCCGCCAGTCGGACGGTGCTGAGCCGTATGGCAAAAGGTGTTCGGATCAATCGCATGCGGGATTACATCGTCGCGGCCTATGATGCCGGCATCAGCGTGCGATTGACCTGCATCGTTGGCTTTCCTGATGAAGACGCAGCGGATATCGACATGACAACTGAGTTCCTTGAGGAGAACAGCCAGTACCTGGAGCGAATATCGCTTAATCGCTTTGCCAACATTCCAGGGACGCCGGTGCAAGAACTTTTAGCCAACTCGCCGGAGACGTATCCACACATCAAGGTTCATGATCTGGACCTGGAAACCGCCATCATTCCCCATGACAACAGCCGGTTTACCCAACACCGGAATTTAGCGGCAATATTCAGGCTGCAGAAAGTTGTCAACCGGATCAACCAGAAGCCGTTACTTGAAAATGCGATTGAGTTTGAAGGGGCGTTCTGACAGTGAAAAAGGTTGTTGTCAGGCTCTAGTCCCTGATGCGATCCACAATCAACATTCCCTCTTCTGTCGTGCCCACGACGACAATGCTATCCCCGTGGTGTAGGGGAGTCCGCGTCTGTGCAGTCCAGCGTTGATCATCAATAAGTACCAGGCCTTGCGCGTCAAAATTGACCATGGCTTGCCCTTGCTGTCCCGAAACAGGTATCGGCTTTTTCTTGCCGGATAACAAGCTGCGGGTAATCAAATAAATCGTCAGCAGCATCGCCAGGCTGACGCCGATACTGACGGAAAGTATGGCGTCATGATCTTCATTGGAGATAGGCACATCGAACAGGTTGATACTGCCGATAACAAAAGCCACGGCGCCTCCAATTCCCAGTACCCCAAAACCCGCAACAAAGTACTCGGCAGCCATCAGCGTCAGGCCAAGAAACAGCAGCATCAGAAAGCCGATATTCACCGGCAGTGCCTGAGCGCCCACCAATCCCAAAATAACCGCTATAGCACCGAGGATGCCGGGTAATGCGAGCCCAGGACTGAGAATCTCGATAAAAATGGCGAGGACACCGAGTGATATGAGCAAGTGTGCGACCTGCGGATGGGCAACATAACCGAGTACGCGGTCCACCAGACGGGGTTCTATCGGCTGAATCTTGCTTGCTGCAGTGTCCAGCGTGATGGTCTCACCGTGCAAGTCAATAACGATGCCATGGATGCGCTCAAGCAACTCACTCGAATCATTTGCCACGAGATCGATCAAATCATTCGCTTGGGCTTCACCCGCGGTAAGGCTCTCAGCTTCCGACACAAACCGTTCCGCAGCATCCGCATTGCGGCCGTGGCTGCTGGCAATACTGCGCATGAACGCCTTACTGTCGTTCATGATTTTTTTACCCAGCGTGCCGCCGATGTCGGTGCCGTCTCCGGCGATGGGCGATGACGCCCCAACATTGGTGCCGGTATTCATCACCGCGACATGAGTGGACAGTAAAATAAATGCTCCGGCGGATGTAGCACTGGCACCAGCGGGGCCGACATAACCAACCACCGGCACCCTGGATTCGGCAATAGCACTGACCATATCCCGCGTGCTACTAAGGAGGCCACCCGGTGTATTGATCCGTACAATGAGTGCCGTGGCTTTTTGATCTTCTGCAGTATCGATAGCGTGCTGCAGAAGATTTGAGGAGCCAGGATTGATACCTGAATCGATATCTACCTGATACACACGATTATCTGGCGCAGGCTGTGCACTGACTTCCATCGCCGCGGTTAGCACCATCAGCCATACCAAGCAGAGCAGGCCGCTGAAAATTAGCGGTGCCCTACTTACGGATATGGAAATTCCGTACCAGCCCATCACGGTGTACTTTTGTCCTCAAGTACTTTGCCGCTAGTTCCTTTATTTTCAATATTAAGGTCCAGTGCCGCCAACAACTGGTTCATATTCGTCAGGTCCGCCGGGAAAATAACCGAGGTCTGTCCATCTGCCAGATGGCCGATATTGTCAATGAATTTCTCTGACATATTCAGCTTGATGGCTTCCTCGCCGCCAGGCTGCACCACCGCGTGACCAATTTTTTCGATCGAACTCGCCGTGGCGCGAGCCAGGGCGATGATTTCTGCAGCCCGGCCTTCGGCTTCATTGACCAGCCGTTGCCGTTCACCTTCGGACAGGTTGATCAGCTCACGCATGGTACCTTCCGAGGTATTGATACGGCTCTGTTTGTCGCCTTCCGCTCTGGCCAGTATCGCGCGGCGTTCCCGTTCAGCAGTCACCTGTTTCTCCATCGCGTTCTGCACCGTGCTGGGTGGTTTGATGTTCTTGATTTCGTAACGGTGTACGTGTACGCCCCACGCCTGACCGGCGGTATTCAGGGTATCCACAACCGCCTGGCTGATCATGTCCCGCTCTTCAAAGGTTTTATCCAACTCAAGCGTACCAATGACAGATCGCGTGGTGGTCTGGGCCAGTTGCATTGATGCAAAACGGTAATTGGTGACGCCATAGGTTGCCTTGACTGGATCGGAAACTGACATATAGATGACGCCGTCCACTTCGACTTGAACCTCATCCTTGGAAAAGCATTCCTGAGGCGGGACATCGATGGTCTCTTCACGCAAATCCTGCAGTGCCGTCACCTTGTCGATGAACGGCATCAAGATGTGGAAGCCAGGCCCGAGGGTTGCGCGGTATTTTCCCAGGCGTTCAACGATCAACGCCGTACGCGTGGAAACAATGCGTATCGAGCGGAACAGCTGGGTAATGATAATGAGGAAAATAATTCCCCACACGGCGAAGTTGAACATATCGATCGGGTTCATTCCATTGTTCATTTGATTGCTCCTTTGCTGGCAATGCTGGCATTTCCGTCCTGGCCGAGGTTTTGATTGAGGGCAGTCAAAATGCCTTTTAGGTGGGCGAGGTCAGCAGGCAGTACGGAAACATCAGCACCTTTCATCACCTCACCCATACGACCGATAAAATCTTCGACCAGGCGCATTTTTACCGCGTATTCGCCGCCGGGTTTTTTAATCGCTTCAGCAACCCGTTGCAGACCATCCGCAGAGGCTTCCGCCAGAATTTCGATCTCTTTCGCCCGACCCGCCGCTTCATTGATACGCTTCTGTTTTTCACCTTCGGAAATATTGATCGCTTCTTGACGATAGCCTTCGGAAATCAGAATTTTGGATTCCTTGCCTGCTGTCGCCAGTGTAATGTCCGCACGCTTTTCACGCTCGGCTTCCATTTGCTTTTCAAGGGTGTGTACCACTTGAGCGGACGGCGAGATGTTCTTGATTTCATAGCGAAGTACCTTTATCCCCCAGGGATCCGACGCCTTGTCTATCTCTCGCACGATCGATTCGTTCAGCTGGTCTCGCTCATAGAAGGTGTCACCCAACGTGAGCTTACCTATTTCGGAACGCATGGTGGTCTGAGCCAAATTAACACTGGCAACCCGATAGTCCCCAATGCCGTAACTGGCGCGCTTGGCATCCATGACTTTCAGGTAGACCAAGCCATCGACCGAAACCTGAATGTTGTCCCGCGTAATACAACTCTGCGCCGGAATATCAAAAACCTGCTCGCGAATTTCATGACGATAGGCCACCTTGTCCAAAAATGGCACGACCACATGAAACCCCGGCTCCAGAACGCGTCGAAAATTACCGAAGCGCTCCAGCACGCAGCATTGGCGCATGGGTACAATGATCATCAAATTCCAAATGACAATCGCCGCCAATAAAACGAGTACAGTGAATGTAGTTAACATGTAAAGCTCCTGATTGTTTTTTTGTGATCTTGATAACGATGTGGGTTGGAGCTGCAAGCTGGAATAGGTTATGTGGTAGCTTGAAAAGTTCATTTCATACCACCTCTTTCGTGGGCAGTGCCCACCCTACCGAATTTCCTAGATTCGTGTTAGCCATACAACCGCGTAGATCGATAGGGTCCGCAACGGCGGGTGGCGCCGCTCGCAGGACTCGCGGCTTACCCGCCCTACGTCAAACCATTCTTTTCCCTTTTCTTTAGCTTGAAGCTTGCAGCTTGCGGCTTATAGCTTCTCAACCTCCTCCACCACCCACACCAGATTATCCCGATAGACAATCCGCACCGACGTACCCACTGGCAGATCTCGGTCTTGGTGATAATTCCGGGCCACCCAAGTACTGCCGCGAAACGTAATGCGGCCAGAGCCTTGGGCAGGGATGGTTTCAAAAACTTCGGCAAGTTGATTGTACGCGTCCAGATCTTCATCGGTCTTGCTTTGCTCTACTTGCGCCGGCAGGAATTTCTGAACGACTCCCCGCAAACCGAACAGCAAAGCAAGTGAGCCAATAAACCAGGTGGTAAAGGCCTGTAGCCATCCGTCGATGATTCCTCCAAAGAGCAGTAGCGAAACCAGGGTCGCGCCGAGGCCGAGGAAAAAGACGATGCCACCGGGAATCAGGAATTCCAGCAACATCAGCACTACGCCGCCGATCAACCAAATTGTGAATAAATCGTAACCTTCCATGATGTGCCCCGCTACACCGGCCGCACGCCGATCAACCATTCATGGGCCCAGAGTGCAAATAAAACATAGAGTATCAAACCCCCAACAATGGCAATGGCATCGTTGGCACGGCTGGCGGGCAACATGGGAATTTGTTTCGGTGGGCGCCGCTTGAGGGAGATGCGGTCGACTACCGCCCACGCCAATATACTGCCAAACAGCAACACGTCAGCCAGGGTGCCGTTAACCAGCAAATGCGCCAAAGCCCAGGTTTTTACCGCCACCAACATCGGGTGTTTGAGTTTTGTTTGAATTTTGCCCGGCAAGTAGGCGGCCAGCAATAACGGGAATACCGGTATCATCAGCAACGCGACCAGGTGTCGCAGGAAGGCGGGAGGGCTGTAAAGCCACACGGGGTTCTGCCGTGCTTCACCATAACCAATAATTATCAGCACGAAACCCAGCAGCGCAATCACGCTGTACGCGGCTTTCCATGGAATCTCGCCCCATCGGGTGATCATCCCGGAGCGCCAGTTGGGCGCGACTATGCCAACAGAATGCACGCCCAGGAACAAAATCAGCCCTATTATCAACAATGTCATCGCGAATATCCTCCCAAAGTGTATGGGTGCTTATACGCGATTGCGTGCATCAATGGCAAGTCTGGAACTAGTGTACTGTCTCAAATAGCTTACACATATAGATGAAGTGCGACTGGAGGTGTTGCGGAGCGTCGAGATGTTGGATTTGTCGCACCTCACTCTTCGAGAAGCCCTCTAAGCGCCCACAGCGTCGTTGCGACTTTTGACAAGAGGACCCCACTATTGCCTGCAAGCCGCGCCTAGCTGTGGACGCTTAGAGGCGCTTTCTATATATGCAATCTATCTGAGACAGTACACTGGGGAACCTCACACAACCAATTGGCCGATCCATTCCAACAGAACCGTGGGTAGCAACTCGGGCTTCGGCAGCAGCGCGTAATGCCCCGCTCCGAAGATACGTGGAAGGTAGGCTTGCGCCTGTCGATCGACCGTGAGACAGAATGGTGAGATACCCTGTAGCTTGGCTTCGACAATTGCCTGGCGCATGTCTTCAACACCATAGCGACCCTGGTACTGGTCGATATCATTGGGCTTGCCGTCGGACAACAACAAGAGCAGCCGATGGGACGCCGGCTGCTGCATCAAGACGGTGCTGGCATGGCGAATGGCGGCACCAGCGCGTGTGTAGTGTTCGGGCTCCAGAGAGCTGATACGCAAAGCGATATCGTTTCCATAGGGCTCGGAAAACTGCTTCACGTCCCGCATTGTTACGCCACCGGGGCCCTCACCCGAAAATGCCTGCACGCACCAGGGCTCCCCCAGGCTTTCCAGGGCGAGACTCACCAGCAGCAGAGCTTCGCGCTCCACATCCACAATACGGCGGTTGGCGGAAACCCAGCTGTCCGTGGAGCCACTGACGTCGATCAGCAAGGTGATTGCCATGTTGCGTTCTGCCGGCCGCCGCTTCTGGTACAGACCATCATTCATCGGACAGCCGGCGCGGTAGCTGGCATAGCTGCTGATGTAGGCGTCCAGGTCTATTTCGTCACCGTCGTTCTGTCGGCGCTGCCAAACCCGGTTGGCTTGGAGCATTTCAAAGCGGCGGCGAATGATGTCCAGCATGGCACGATGCTTTTTCAGCGTGGCATCCACCCACTGCTGGGACCCCTGTTGCTCCTTTGCTAGTCGGACGGTGGCGCCGGGCGTGCGGTAAGTTTGGCTGCGAAAATCCCATTCCGGGTAATTCAAACCCCGGACCTCGGTGTTGCTCCCATTGGCGCATTGCGCCTTACCGTCTGGCGGATCATCAGACAGGAGGACTTCCTTCGGACGCCCCGGTGTTGCCACCAGCCTGGCCTCCGGCAATTCCGACAGCATATCGCCAAACTCTTCTGCGCTGGTGTCCTGATCTCGATCCGTTGGCCGCTGCAGGCCCATCGGGTCCTCCGCCTGCTGGTGCGGCTCGTCCAACTGCACCATCAGCGGCGCGGGCTCATCCTGCTCTTCGTCTTCGTCGGGCTCAGGCTTGCGCACTTCCGGGCGACGCTGTAGTTGCGCGCTGCGTGCCGGGGCATCGTCATCGCCATCATCCGCTAAAGCGTCGGGCAATATGCCCCCATCATTCCCAGCGGGGGGAACGCGAAGTTCGCCTGTCCAGCAATCCTTCAGCAGGGGATAGAGACCAAGTTGGCGCTCCGGCGTATCCGGCGGCAGAAGTTGCCGCTGTTGAATCAGCTGCTGTGCGTTGATAAGCGATTCTTCTGGCGTATCAGCAAGCGGGATTGTGCTGTCCGGTTTGCCGCAGGATGATGCTAAAAGCTCACGCAGCAAACGCTCCAGCGGTTGTCGTGCAGGAGAAAATTCCTGCAACGGCGGCCGCTGCTGCAGTGAATGCCGTCGAAATGCATTGATGGATGTCGCCACGCCCGGCAACTGTCTCACAAGCTCTTCATCAGCGGCGTAAGCTTCAAGCAGCAAATAAACATCGCGTAACAGGGGGCTCAGGGAATCGTGCATTGGACGAGCAGAACCACGTAGAGCGCGCATAGCTTGTTGCAGTGCGAGAGTTTTGAACCAAGCGGTGCCAATTGAAGCATCGGTTTCATTGGAATCCGCTGGAAGCCATAAATGCACACCATCAGTTGCCGGTATGGCTCGCTGTAAACGAGGTGCGGGATTGCGCCGAAACACGCTGGTCAGGAAAGTTGGCAGTGCGGGGGGTTGCGCAACGCGAACAGGGTAGGTTCTACCAAATGCGGCTGCTATCAGGAAACTGATACGAGTCGTCACATCGCCAAGTTTAATGGTAATGGGGGCGTCCGGGGGCGCATGGTGACGTCGCCACCAGTTTTGCGCAAAGACTGTCGCATGACGTGCCGCGTCTGAGATTAACTCTTCGGGTTCTGCCACGATTTACTCATGATTGGGTGTTGCAGTACAGCCATTGACAACCGTTCAAACAAATGTCGC
The DNA here is from genome assembly GCA_964419935.1 of uncultured Cellvibrionaceae bacterium. Lineage (GTDB taxonomy): Bacteria > Pseudomonadota > Gammaproteobacteria > Pseudomonadales > Cellvibrionaceae > CAYQQJ01. The sequence goes on along the minus strand of CAYQQJ010000001.1, from coordinate 53,388 downwards.
GTCGACCAGATCACTCATGGCGCCCGTAAGGGATTCATCGTCGGACAAGGGCGCGACTATGGCGCCATAGCATGCCTGCTTTACGGGAATACCGCTGGCGGTTAATGTCGCCGCTGCGACCAAAAGGCGGGTGCTGGGAACTTCAGCAAGGCCCTGATCCCGCAGGCCGCGAATGCGCTGAGCGAGTGTTACCAATGCGTGGGCGGTGGCGTAATCCACCCCGCTTTCCCGCTCAACAATGGCCACCTCGTTTTCCAGTTGCGGAAAATCCAGCTCCATAGCCACAAAGCGCTGGCGAGTACTGGGCTTGAGATCCTTCAGCATGCGCTGGTAGCCGGGGTTGTAGGAAATCACCAGTTGAAAACCGGGAGCAGCCTCAATGGTTTCACCAGTTTTATCGATGGGCAAACTGCGCCGGTAATCCGTGAGAGAATGCAGCACCACCACAGTATCCTGACGGGCTTCCACCACTTCATCCAGATAGCAAATGGCACCTTCGCGTACGGCGCGAGTGAGCGGCCCATCCTGCCAGACAGTACCATCGTGGCGAATCAAAAATCGGCCTATCAGGTCGCTGGCAGCCAGGTCATCGTGACAGGCAATGGTGATCAACGGCCGGTTCAATTGCCAGGCCATGTGTTCTACAAAACGGGTTTTTCCGCAACCGGTTGGTCCCTTCAACATGACGGCAAGTCCGCTCTGGTGACACTGCTCAAACAGAGTCACCTCGTTACCGGTTGGAAGATAGTACGGCTGCGCGACGGAATCCTCCTCAGCTAAACGGCGGAGACGTTGATCAGCAGTCACGGCGCCCCGGCCTCCGGGTTAAGCGTGGTGCGCGGCTCCACCACCTCAGCATCATCAGTGATGGCAAAGCGCGGCGCATGTCGGAAGAAATCATAAATAAACAATGCAACGCCGACGGTAAACAAGGAGGCAGTAGCGATCAGCATCAAAAAATGCACCTGGATTTTGAGTTGGGCATCCAGATAACCCATGCCCATTATGCGCTCAAGATAAACCTGACCAACGCCCGCCGTGGCAAACGATAAGGTCATGCCGAACATACCACTGATTTGCAGCCAAAACGCCCAGTACCCCATGCTGTTGCCCTCCTCCTTGCGGCCATGAGTCATCGACGGCAAGGCGTAGGTAATCATCGCGAGCACAATCATGGCATAGGCACCATAAAACGCCGCGTGCCCGTGCATGGCTGTAACGAGCGTGCCATGGGTCCATTTGTTAACGCTGGGCCAGGTGTGAGCCAAGCCGAGCAGGCCGGCGCCGAAAAGTGCAAACACGGCACTACCAATAGTCCAGTGCAGAGCCAGAGTGTTAGGGTGCGCCAGCCCGGTGCGGCGCATTGCACTGTAGGCGTACATAGCCATGCCCACCAGCGCCAGTGGCTCAAGTGCACTGAAAAACCCGCCAATAGGCAGCCAGTATGTGGGCACGCCAACCCAGTAATAGTGATGCGCGGTGCCGATAATACCTGCGATGAATACCAGGCCAACGATGACATAAAGCCACTTCTCAAGCACTTCGCGGTCCGCTCCGGAAAGCCGAATCAGCAGGTAGGCGAGGAAGCCGCCCATGATCATCATCCACACGCCCTCCACCCAAAGGTGGATTGTCCACCAGCGGTAAAAAATGGATACCGTATAGTTTTCATAGTGCAGCAATGCGGGGAAAAATAGCACTGCGGAACTCAGCAAGCCCCCAACCAGCACGCCTTCGGTTGTTGTAAGGCGGCCAGATTTTTTTATGGTCATGCCAATGTTGTAAAGAAAAATCAGCATGCAAATCACGATTACAATCTTGTGGGGCAAAGGCTGTTCCAGCAATTTATTGCCGGTGCCGAAGCGGAACAGATAACCGATGATGGCGCTGACACCCATGATTGTCCACAGCACCAGTTGCACATAAGCGAGCTTCACACTATGGAGTTCGGTGCGGGACTCGTCTGGAACCATCCAGTAAGTCGCACCCATGAAGCCGGTGAGTACCCAGACGATCAACAAATTCGTATGAATCATCTTGGTCACATCAAAGGGCAATATGTACAGCAGCGGGTCCGGGCCGAGATATTTGCTCGCGGACAGCAACCCGAAAACCAGTTGCAAACCAAACAGGACCATTGCCACTGCGAAATACCAATAGGCGACCGACTGGGATTTGTACCGCATTGCAGTTCTCCATGAAGTTGCAGTATCGACTCCTTCATACCGTCAAGGAGCTCGAAATTGAATGTTTATTTTAGCGATGCCAGGTATGCAACAAGTTGATCAACCTGTTCATCCGTCAGGCTGTCCACATAAGTCGTGGGCATGAACGAAGTGCCGTCAGCGGAATACATGGCACCCGGCACCAGGTGCTTGCTCGGCTGGACAATGGATTCGCGGATATAACCTTCAACGTCCTCCGCATCGCCTTCGTAATCGTCAGCAGCAATAAGGTCCTTGGTCCTCGTCACAATACCCGCGAGACTGGGCCCCGCCATGTTGACGCCCGGCGACGTTGAATGACAGGCATTACAGGAGGGGATTGCGGTGCGGAAGATATTTTCACCCAGGGCTCGTGGATCATCCTCTGCGGTAACCGGCGTTGTGCCGGGCGGCGGTTCGGAATCTGCGGTTGCGGCAAATGTACCGGTGACCAGGATCGGCCGCGGCGGCCAGCCCTGATTATCCACGTTGCTGACCCATTCCAGGAACGTAATCAGATCCGTGATTTCCTTGTTGCTTAAATCCTGTTTGGGCATCAATCGACGATGGATTTTTTCGTCGTAGAACTGTGACGGATCGCGCATGTAGGCCTCCAGGTAAGGCCTGCCGCGGTGGTCGGTAATTTTTGTGAGATCCGGCGCATAGTAGGCCCCTTCACCGAACAGTGTGTGGCAGTTGATACAGTTGTACTTATGCCAAACGTCCATGCCGTGAGTCACCTCTGGCGTTATATTTTCGGAATTGGTGAGTTCCGGAAATTGCCGGTGACTGTCGAGTGTCATGATCAAGAAAACGAGGGCTGCAACGCCGGTTGAGGCAATTGCGAAAATACGAGCCTGCCGATTATTCATAGCTTTGCTCCGCTCCTAAACGCCAATCCCTGTCCAGTAGGTTATGCCGATGGCAAACGCATAAATGATTGCAACTCCCATGAGCAGCAAAACGACGAAGCTTAGAATTTTTATTGGTCCGAACAGTCGTTTCGGTTCCATGTGGCCTCCATATCAGCGAATGAAATTTCAAAATTTCTGAACGTGAAACTGTTGTCTTGTCTTGGCCTGACATTGCAATACTGGACAAATCCTCACCCGATTGCAAGCATGTGGCGCACAAGTAATGGATGAGTCATGTTTGCGCCACCGGCTTTCAATCCTGTAACGGCTAATGGCCTTGATCCCCTTACCGTAACGAAAGTTCCATTTTTTGATTTTCGCAACACGTCTGATTGGGCTGCAACCCTTTTTTCGCCGAAAAAAGCGCAGATTGTTGATCCGCCTTCCTGCCAGCGCCTTGACGGATCAATCATCTGAAACAATTGCGCCCGTTAACTTGACGCCAAATTCAACGGCGGTCCATCCATCGGTTCATCATGTTCCATTGCCAGACGTTTGGCACCCGCGAAGTCCACCTTGCCCGAGCCCAATTTGGGAATTTCTGCGACTTGCCACCACACACTGGGAACCGATAAATTGCTGCTCCCGCCTTCCAACAACTTCTGCTTTATGGCTGGCACATCAATCGCGGACTGGTGAAGAACCACCAGTTGTTCGCCTTTTTTCGCATCCGGTATGGCCACCACAACCAGCTCGCAATCCGGATCCTGCTGCGCTTTGGCAATAGCTTGCTCAACTTGGCTGAGGCTGACCATTTCGCCACCGATTTTGGCAAAACGGGAATAACGGTCCACGATAAACAGAAAGCCATCAGCATCGATATAGCCCTTGTCGCCGGTCACATACCAACGCGTCTCGCCTATTTCCCGAATTACGCTCGCGGTTTTCTCCTCATTATTGAGATAGCCGTGCATCACCTGTGCGCCGCCTATCAAAATCATGCCCGCTTCGCCGGTATCCAGCTCTTCGAACGTTTCAGGATCCACGATCATGCAGCTGGAACCGGGCAACGGCATGCCAACCGAGCCATTGCGGTGGCCGCGCTGCACCTGCCAACGCTGGGGATCGATCTGGTCCGGTAAATTCACGCTGGCAACCGGTGTAGTCTCCGTTGCGCCATAGCCCTCGTAGATATCCTTGCTGAATTTCAATTTGAAACTGCTGCGCACGTCATCACTGAGCTTTTCGGCGCCGGCAATCACCAGCCGCAGACTGTCCAGCATAAGCGGATGAATTTTGTTGTTGCGGTTATACAAACGCAAAAACGTGGAGGTGCCGAACAGGATACTGACCTGGTACTGGGCGATGGCCTTGGCGCTGGCCAGGGCATCGGTTGGGTCGGGGTGACAGACGACCGGAACCCCCTCCAGCAATGGCATGAATTGCGTGATGGTCATGCCGAATGCGTGAAACAGCGGCAGGTTGGCCATGATCACATCCTGCTCCTGAGTGTTGAGCACATCGGCCGTCTGTTTGACATTGGCCATGATGTTGCGATGGCTCAGGCAAACGCCTTTCGGAGTGCCCTCACTACCACTGGAAAACAGTATGGCAGCCGTCGCTTCATTATTGCCTGCGCGGCAGTAGAGCAAATTCAGTAAACGGGCAGGCAATAGTTTTACGCATAGCAACGTTCCAGCTTTTTCCAACAATGAAACATTGCTGAGCAAGTCCTCCAGATACACTGCGTGTATATCAGCGAGAAAAACATCAACCTCAATACCGCGGCTTTGCAGCTTTTTGACAAACCGACGGGACGTATAGATGGTTTTGATACCCGCCTGGTTGACCGCAGCCCCGAGTGCTTGCAAACTGGCCGTGTAGTTCAGATTCACCACGGTTTTCCCGCGCAATAGAACCGCCATATTTGCGAGCATGCCGCCGGCACTACTTGGCAGCAACAACCCAACATTCTGCCCGCGGCTGCGCGTTTTGAAGTGCCGGGCCATAATCAACGCGCCCGTCAGGGCCTGATGCCCGCTTAAATCCTTGCCGGCCGCATCGGCGATTGCCAGGCGTCCGCCCAGACGCTTCGCCGTGTTGATCCAGACGTAAGGTAGTGTTGGCAGGGTCTCAATATATTTTTGCCAGGATGATATCGACAGATCCAGAACACGCCGCTTAAGGACATCCGCCGTCGTGTTCTTCGCCAGTGGTTGCCCAAAAGCCACAATGAGGTCCCGGCGCAGGAAGGACGCTGAACGGCTTTTCAAGCGGGCGGAGGAGCGCGAGAACTGACTGCCCCACAAGCCACGCAGGTAGAACGGGAGGATCACTACGTCGTCGTTTGCCGCTTCACAGGCGCGCTCATAACCGCGGCGGAATTCTGCAAGGTGGCCTGTTCGGCTGATGACGCCTTCAGGAAACAGGCAAACCACATCACCATTATTCAGTGCCTGCGTCACCTCCTTTAAAGCTGCACGGCTGCGCGGTCCCTGTTCGATAGGAATACACCCGGCCAACTCAAACAACCATTTCAGGTACCAGCGCTCGTAAATACTGCGAATCATGACGAAACGCACCGGGCGCGGGCTAGCCAATTGCACAATGGCCCAGTCCACCCAACTAACGTGATTGCCCAGCAGCAGGACGCCGCCTTTGGCCGGAATATTGTCCATGCCCTGCACCGCGACCTTGTAGCGCCGCGACATCAGAAAGCTGAGCACAAAACGCGTCAGGCTCTGGGGTAGCTGATAAATGGTGTAACAACCGCCGATAAGCGCCACCGCGGCAATCAACTGAAGCAGCGCTTTGCTGCTCAAGCCGAATAGTGCAAACACAACAGTCAGCGCCAGGAAACTGAGCATCACCACATTCTGGAACCAGTTGTTGGCCGCCAGGGTTTTGCCAAGCTCATGCTCACCTGCATGAAACTGGATCAATGCATTGAGCGGCACAATGAACAAGCCACCCATGAATCCGACCAACAGAAAAAGCAGGGCCGCGGTGACAGTTGAATCTGTATAGGGTAATGCCAGCAAGCCTAGCGCGATGCCGATAGCACCAACAGGCAGAAGGCCGGTCTCAATATAATTGCGGAAAAACGACCAGCGAAAACCGAACCCAACGCAATGCCAATACCGGAGCAGGCCAAGATTCCCTGCACCACTATGGTGTTGGTGACCAGCATTTCCTGCTTCACAAACGCCGGAAACGCCGCCAGCATCACTTGCCCTACCGACCAAAAAGTCGCCAGACCAATGACCGATAAACGAATGACTTTACGCTTGACCAGCGGCTGCAGATCGTCCTTGAACAGTCGGCCAGTCAAATAGCGTTTGGTGTCGAAGGTTTTCTCGACACCGGTAGCGGCCTGCGCCGGCAGGCGATACATCATGACAAGTTCGATAATGCTGTTCAGCACCAGTAGCCAGCCGATGGGCGCAATGGCCCGCAGAACGTCGGCTTCATTCTTGCCATCGACCGGAAACCACATCTCGAAAAGTACAGAGAAGGCAAAAATACCGGCGAGAATTGCACAAATGGAAATTGCCGAGACCACGCCGTTGGCAACGCCCAACCGCTCTTTGCCGAACAGCTCGCGGATGTAACCGTATTTTGCCGGCGAATAAACCGCAGACTGTGCCGCCAGTAAAAACGTCATGGCGAACGCGAGCCAGAACCAGCCAAGATAGTAGAAGACGGTAATGGCCAAAGTGACCACCACCACCATCCAGGCAGACAGGCGCATCACATCGGTTTTCCGGTACTTGTCCGAGAGAAAGCCCGCCGGGCTCAACAACAGTATGAAAGGCAACAGAATCAAGCCGTTCACAATGGCAATCAAAATAACCTGAAACGGGCCATCGTAGAGCTTAAACACGGTGTTCTGAATAATGATCTTGTGACCAAGATCAATGAAAGCATTCAAAAACACGGCGACGAAAAAAGGCATGGCGCCGGTGACGTGTCGGATTTTGGTCATAGTAATATCCCTTTCTTATGAGTGTGCGACAAACAATATCGATCTCAGTACCCGCGAATCGGCACGGGCGTCCTATTTTCCAAATTCATCCTGGGTCAGATTCGCCGCCTCGCTGACATGATACCTGGGGCGTCTTTTGACTTCCTTGTAGAGCTTGGCGAGGTATTCGCCAATGACGCCAAGAGACAATAATTGAACGCTACCGATAAACAACAGCGGCAGAAGCATTGATGCCCAGCCGGGCACGGCCTCTTCCGTGAACAGGCGGATGATCAGCACCCATATCAGGGTCAACAATGAGGCCAGGCTCGCCAGAATTCCCAGAACGGTGATAACACGTAACGGCGCTGTGGAAAACGATGTGATGCCGTCCCAAGCAAACGACAGCATCTTCTTCAGCGGATATTTACTTTCACCCGCCACTCTTGCCTGACGTTCATATTCAACAGTAGTTGATGGAAAGCCGACTTCGCGAACAATGCCACGCAGAAATAGATTGGATTCCGGATATTCCTTGAATGCGTCGAGTGCTCTGCGTGACATCAAGCGAAAATCCGCATGATTGAATACCAGATCGACGCCCATTTTTTTCATGATTCGATAGTAGCTTTCTGCGGTGAAGCGTTTGAAAAATGAATCCGTTTTTCGTTCATTGCGAACACCATAAACAACATCATGACCTTTCATGTATTCGTCGACCATGTATTCGATATTGGCGGGATCATCTTGTAGATCCGCATCAATACTGACGACTATGTCTTCCTGGGAAAAACACAAGCCAGCATATAAGGCATTCTGATGTCCCCGGTTGCGCGACAGTTTAATCGCGACTATCTGTTCATTACGCTCGGATGCAGCAGCCAATATGGACCAGGTTCTGTCAGCGCTGCCATCGTCGACAAAATAAAGCCGCGAGTTACCCGAAACTTTTCGTTGCGAGATTAACTTTTCCAGCAGCGATTCCAGTTGTTCAAACGCTTGGGGAAGAACATCCTCTTCATTGTAACAAGGAATAACAATGGCCAATGAGGGCGTGCGGACGGACATAATCAACTCCGATATATCCAATATTGATGCAGCAGAAAATTGACTACCAACGCTGCAAAAGTAGCTCCGACCTGGGCCGGCAAATAATGAGGCAGAACCTGGAACAAACCGTAGAAGGTCGCCGTGTTGACCGCGATACCGATAATGACCACCAGCACGAATTGGCTACTGGCGACCACATGAGATTTGCGGCTCTGAAACGTAAAGTAATAATTCAACAGATAATTCAACATGGCGGCGAGCAAATACGACAGCGCAGACGCAGCCACTGCGGGAATGTGAAGCAATTCGACGAACGCCGCCAAAAGCATCCACTGAAACAGCGTTGCCGCGCCACCCACACAGAGAAAACGAAACAGTGGCGTACGTAGCAAACGCACTACTCGTCCGGGTGAATACACCATAGAGCCGTCACTACTCATTAGGACTGGTACTATTGGTTAGGGCGGGAAATGATGTCCGTTCCCGCGCCGAGGACCGGTTCTCCAGTTGGCGAGACCACAATCGGAAGTTTATTCGGGGTCGGCGGGAACGCATTGGGCCTGGCTTATCCTGACCCAAACTCAAGCCCGCCAGCAATACGATTTGCGCGATCAGCAATCCTTCAAATGGTTTTCGATAGCGACCTTCGTTCACGGATATGGGCAGCAATCCCTGCACGATAAACCAGGCAAGAATGACTACCGGCAACAACCAGTGGTCACGCATACGGCGGCGACTCACCAGAGTCCAAACCAATACCAGCAGGAATGCTGGCGCCCATAACCAGCGCATCAAATAATTGGCAACGCCCAGCGCTCGCGCCATATCACTGTCCGGCCAGGAGGGCGCAAAAAACAGGAAAATCAGATTTTCCTTGGTGATCCACAGAAAATCCTCCCAGTCCATATTGATCTGCTCGTAGGCGTCATTCCAGCCTTCACTCCCCTCATCCAGATCAACCTGCACGTCGATGATGCCCGTGCGGCGGGTGGACCAGTCGCTCAAAGGCGCAAAGGGTTTGGCACCGGTGGATGGAGACCCGAATATATGCACCCACCTCGCCCCTTCACGTTCGCTACGCAGGCGAATTTCGCGCTTGCCCGACATGCCATAAATCGAAGCCAAATGCCCCATACCGTGAGGAGCGAATTGGTGCACCGTGTAGTAAGAGCGGTAGGTCAGCGGCCCCAGGATCAATAGCAATACGGCGCTGGAAAGAATGGCCTTGCGAACCTTGTCCTCCTGCTCGAACCAGAGCCAGGTACTGCAGACTGCGGCCAGGGGAATACTGATGCCGCGCGTCAGTCCCGCTAGAATCCACAGCAGTATCATCAAGACAAAGCTCGCCGCCGTGCCTTTGCGCCGGCACCGCCAGGTCGCCCAAAGTGCTGCGCCCAACAGCGGGAGTAACAGGGTCTCCTGCATGAAATAGCTATAGATCGTGGTCCAGGATGGCAAAAAAGCCAGAAATGCCCAGCCCACCAACGCCACCCGCCTGCTCGGCTGCAACTCACGGAAAAACCGATACCAGACCCAAGGCGTTACGAGCGCGAGCATGCTGATATAGAAAGCTACCAGCGGCCCCTGTTTCAGGGTCAGTTTGGCCAGTATCCCGATGAAAAGCTGATACAAAATAGGATCAGTCGCTGCCATCAGATCTATGCGCAAGGGATCGATGCCTTGTTCCCAATGCCGCTGTGGATCACTCCAAATATTGGAAACGGGGTTGGAATCAAGAATGCACCCTATCTGTACCAGGGCTCCGGCAATAATCACCAAGTAACATAGCTGCTCGGGCCAGCGTATGCGCGCCGATGTCATGGCGTGCACCAGTAGTGCGCCAACCAGTAACATCCATAGCACAACCAGCGAGATCACTCGCCAGTCTGTCGGCAACGCCTCCATACCGATGCCCGTCACACCCCCGCGATTGAAGAATTGGAAACCTATCGAATTGGTACCTGTGTGCAGATATGGAGACAGATCAACGGTAAAGCCCTGGCGGTAATCACTCAGCTGCGCTGGAGTTATATCACTGAGATCCACGACCTGCTCATTGACCTCCAACTGCAGCAACCGGTCGTCTGGCACAATTCGGTAGGACCGTGGTGAAAACCGTCCCAGACTCATTGTTCCTTCCAGCTTATAGGTGCCCCGGCGCGTAGGGGATTGGGATGCATACGGGAAACTGACATCACTGGAGGCGCCGGATGACTTGCGAAGCTCAAAATTTGAGAAGCGATAGGACGTGTTCCAGCTGGCGGACAGCAACAACACGAGGCCGAGCGCGCCAATGAAATAGATCAGGATGCTCTTCACAGCTGCGTGTGAGGCCATAGTTAGTGAGGCCATAGTTACGCCTTGATTATTCGAATCATGAGGTTCCCCGGCGCCTGAACCGAGGGTGCCGTGGACCGTGTCGTTAAATTTCTTGTGGTGGGGGAGTATACTCGATGTCTGAGGTGACAAAAATGACCGAGTGCGGTGTAGCATAAGTTCTACTGACATAGGTTAGAATTCCATCAATCTGGTCTATGCTGTAATCTACTGGTTTGTCAGTAGCTTCAAACGGTGATCCAGAATCAGAGGAGGCATCATGAACGAGAAAAAAGACCCCATTATTGCGCTCAGTCAGATAGAAGAGGCTCTTGAGGAACGTGAAAATCCTGACCGCCGCAAGGAGCAGAAGGGATTGCCCGAGAACGTTCACAAGGAGCGACGCAGACTGGACCGGCGGGCGGCAAAGGACGCCTAGCCCATCTCAATCGCGGCCTTAACCGATGTCGGCACCATCTGGCGTAACGCCAGATGGTGCCGCGATGATGGTGCTGGCCTGACATCTCAGACCCCAGCGTTTCGGCGCTCTGAACTTTCGAACCTCTGAACCCGTTGACCACCAACGTAAACTGACAAAGACGTTGAAGGTACGTCGCCATGAAACCGGATATGGACGACCCTCACACACTCATACGCAACACCATCAATGATATCTACCGGGATGAATCCCGACGCGTTCTCGCGACACTGATCCGACTGCTCGGCGATTTCGAACGAGCGGAGGAAGCCCTCCACGATGCCTTCACCGCAGCCATGGAACAATGGCCCCGGGATGGCATACCGGACAATCCCCGTGCCTGGCTTGTATCCGCTGGCCGCTTCAAAGCCATTGATCACATTCGCCGCCGGGCACGCTTCGACCAGTCCCTGGATAGCCTCGCACGCCAGTATGAACTGGATGCCGAAGGCCCCGATGGCAGCCCCAAGAACGGTCCCGAGAACAACAGTGGCGATCTGGAAGACGATTATTTGCGTCTGATCTTCACCTGTTGCCACCCCGCATTGCCACCGGATGCCCAAATCGCCCTGACCCTGCGGGAAGTTTGCGGATTGACGACGGAAGAGATTGCGCGCGCCTATCTGGCCACGCCGACGACCATTGCCCAGCGGATTGTTCGCGCCAAATCCAAAATCCGCAAAGCCGGCATCCCCTATGAAGTGCCCAGTGCACGCGAACTGCCCGACCGCCTCCATGCGGTACTGCATGTGGTTTACCTGGTATTCAATGAAGGTTACGCCGCATCCACGGGACCGGATCTCACCCGCGCCAACCTGGCTACGGAAGCCATACGCCTCGGTCGGCTGCTGGCTGAACTTTTGCCAGAACCTGAGGTTGCGGGCTTGCTGGCGCTGATGCTCCTCCATGAAGCCCGTAGTGCCACACGCAGTACACCCGATGGGGAATTGATTCTGTTGGATGATCAGGACCGGAGCCTCTGGAACCGGCGCCAGATTGACGAAGGCTGCGCGTTGGTAACGCAGTCTTTGAATGCCGGCAGCCCCGGCATTTATACACTGCAAGCGGCCATTGCGGCAGTTCACGCCGAGGCGACCACTTCTGCCGATACCAACTGGGCGGAAATCGTCGGTCTGTACAACCTCCTTCTGCGCCGGCATCCCTCTCCGGTCATTCAGTTGAATCGCGCTGTTGCCGTTGCCATGCGCGACGGCGCCGAGGCCGGTCTGAGGTTGGTTGATGCACTGCTGGCGGGCGGCGAGCTTGCCCAATATCATTTGGCCCATGCAGCGCGGGCGGATCTGTGTCGCCGGCTGGGGCAGCACGCCAATGCCCGCCAGGCGTATCAGCAGGCACTGGAGCTCACTCAACTGGAACCGGAACGCCGCTTTCTGGAGTGTCGATTGGCGGAAGTCTCACAGGAAAAATAAATAAATCATAACGCACTGAAAAAGTGTCGATTGCAGGCGCGCGCCAACGACCATAAGTGAATCCACGACAACCCTATCCGGAGAAACCCATGAAATACCTCTGCCTTGTTTACAGTGATGAGAGAGAACTCGAAGCGATCAATGACAGCGAGTGCATGGCCTGTGCGGCCGCACTGGATAAAAGTGGGCAGTTGATCGCCGGACAGGCTCTGCAACCGGTGGAGACGGCAACCACCGTCAGAGTGCGGAACGGCAAGCTGTCCATCACGGATGGCCCTTTTGCCGAAACCCGGGAGCAGCTTGCCGGCTTTTACCTCGTCGACGCCAGGGATTTGAACGAAGCGATTCAAATTGCCTCTAAAATCCCACCGGCGCGGGTAGGCAGCATTGAAGTTCGACCAGTGCGGGAATTAAACCCGAGCTAATGCCTCGGTGCCAGTGAAAAACCGGGAGAATCACTATGAAGATCCTGAATCCCTACATCAATTTCTCCGGCCGGTGCCGGGAGGCACTGACGTTCTATGAGCAGTGCTTGGGAGGCGAAATCACCGTTCTCTTAACGTTTGCGGATATGCCGCGGCAGGATGGCGGCAAAGATGTCCCGACTGACGCCAAGGACATGGTTATGCACGCAGAACTGCGCGCCGAGAATATTCATTTGATGGCAACCGATGGGATGCCTGGCCAGGATGCTGCTCACGGCAACAATATCACCCTGAATATCACCTTCAATGAATTGCAGGAACAGGACAAGGTTTTCAATGGGCTGTCACACGGCGGCACTGTAATTCAACCTTTGCAGGACGCATTCTGGGGATCACGATTTGGAATGCTGGTCGATCAGTTTGGCATCCACTGGATGCTCACTTGCGATAATGGATGATGATAAAGGTCATCGTAAAAAAAACGCCAGCCCAAACTCGTGTTTAGGCTGGCGGATCTTTGGCTGTCACACTATGAAATTTTAAGGTGTCAGCACTTCAGCGGTCATGGTGTAGGTTCCGGTACATACAGAAACCGAATCGTCCAGCTCCCAGTAGAGTTTCTGGACTTCGGTAATGTCGCCGCTGACAGCCGGCGTTGCGCTCTCATCCAGAGCTGCAGTCCAAGCCCAGGTACTTTCACTGAAGTAATCGATAGTACAACCCCCACATTCTTCCGCCGGCACCAATTCTTTTGGTTCGTGCTCATCCACGCTGACAGTTCCGCTGGCAGCATCAAAGGTGATGTCTTCTTCCACCAGAGTGCCGTCGTCCTCCTCCCAAACCAGATAGCTTCGCTGATTCGGATCGGAATTCAGTACCCAGGTTTCAGTGAACACTTCGGACTCACCGACCTCCATCCCAAAACGGCATTGCATGGTGTTCTCACCTGAAGTAAAAAGTTCACCCGGCTCATAGGTAACCAGCGTGTTGGTGACTTCCATCACCAGATTGACAATTTCGCCGTAGGCGGTGATGAACACCACTTGCTCCGCAGCTTCTTCACCGGCGGGCGGCGTCACCTGTATCAGTACGCTTGAACCGGATTTGCCTTCGATTGGCGTAATTGCCCATTGATAAACATCGCCATCACCATTGGTCTCGGTAAAGAGCAATGTGCCACTACTCTTGCGTTCCCAGCTCAGGGCATTGCTGTCGTTTTCATCAAAGTCGTTATCGGTACTGGGTGGGTATAGAACGCTACCCGTGCCATTCGCTGCCAGGGTGAAAGTGATGAATTTATCCGAGCCATGGACGCCAAAGCCGTCAGCACTCGCGGTAATGTCCCTGATGCTGTAGGTGCCGGCGATGTCTTCATCGAAGCCGCCGAGTTCACGTTTAACCACAGCCGCCTGTGTGTCGCCTTCACGATCCACCTGTTCAACGGTCATGGCGCCGATACGGCTGAAGCTTGCGACCTCGTCGTCGTCCGCCCAATCCAGATCACCATTTATATGCAGTGTAATCTGATTGGTGTCCACGACGTTGTCACGATTGTACAAGCCACCGTCACCATCGGTCTCCACCAGTGGCGTGCCGAGAATCACTTCGCCAGTAGCCCGGTCCCAATCATAGCTATTCCATTCCGAGGACGCCGCATAAACCGTATCACCAGCGTAGGCTTCCTGGTTGTTGGTGTGAACAATCACATAGTTTGTGTCGTTCAGGAAAGTCACCACATTGTGGTTTTCAACTTCACCCAATTCACCCAGGTACCACGCGCCGACCAAGGGGTTATCCGTTGATGCGACAGCTGTGAACTCAGCCGCGACTTCACCGGGAATTTCCAGTTTGAACTGATTTCCCACGACGCTTGCGGTGGTTACAGTTCCTTGCAGGTCACTCAGGCCGCCACTGCCGTCCGATTGCTCAATAACGCTCAGTATCGCGAAGTCGCCGGTTACCGGATTCCAGCTGTAAGTGCCGAACTCTGCAGAACCTGCGGTTTGCTCCTCGTCGTCAGCCATGGAATGAGCGATGATGTAGTGGCTGTCGTCGACGAAAGTCAACACGTTTTGGTTGCCGCCTTCCTCAACATAGAGCCAGCTGCCCAACAACTCACCTTGGAGTGACCCCTCAAAATGAGCTTTGGCATCCGCTTCCGATACCAGTACCAGGGTCTGAGAGGTCGCCGTATTGACTGCCGCGAGTGCTGTGGCTGCCTCTGATTCAAATGTAGCAGCATCGAAAACCAGCGCCGTGTCGTTCAACGCCGTGGCCGTCGCCGCTGTGATGGTGATGCCATTTTCGGGATCGCCATCGCTGTCCAGTGTCTGCAACAGGCGCAGGATGTTGACCACTACAGGATTGTCCAGATTTGCGTCGGCGCCACCCATATCCAGTGGCGTGACCCGGCCTTTCGCTGTCACTTCCGGGAAGTCAATTCCGCCTATGGTGAAAGTTACCTTGTCCCCTTCCACGTAATCGTATTCACCTTCACCGGTGGTTTTACCGGTAAGGTTGCCAGGGGTAGTCGAGTAAGCAACGCCAGCAACCGCGCTATCACTGAAAACGCCTACCAGGGGTGCTTCCCCGCCGCTGGACGAACTGCTTGAGCTGGATGATGAGCTGGAAGAACTACTGCTTGAGCTCGACGAACTTGAACTGCTACCGGAATCATCGCCCGATGAACCACCGCCACCACCGCACGCGGCAAGTGCCAGCACCAGGCTACAAACCATACCCAATTTGAATGTGTTCATTGTTTACCCCTGAAGAGCAATAGTTACTCGTTTTATTGGAATTCGAGCCAAACGTTTCCGCTTGGTTGATCACCGTTAATAATACGAACTGGCTCACATTTCCACA
The DNA here is from genome assembly GCA_964419935.1 of uncultured Cellvibrionaceae bacterium. Lineage (GTDB taxonomy): Bacteria > Pseudomonadota > Gammaproteobacteria > Pseudomonadales > Cellvibrionaceae > CAYQQJ01. Next base: position 37,802 of record CAYQQJ010000001.1, on the reverse strand, counting down.
TCACCCATACGGGTGATATTGGCGACTATATTTTTTTTGGAGGTACCCGCCACCCCTGTTCCGGATAGATTTGCGTTCGGCCGTGTCAAACCTTCAACGATTATTCGCCCCAGCGTAGCGGACAGAACGTAGAGGACAGAAAAATGGCGCAAACACTAAATGACGTGCTGGACAGAACCAGAGAACTTCACAGCGGCCTGGCGGCGAGCCTTGGCCGGGCAGCAAGCGCGACGGATGACCCGCGGGCGCAACTGCTGATGGATTTCTTGAGCGAACACGAGGAGAAACTGGAGCAGGCGGTGGATAGCATTCAAAAAAATGCCGATGCCAAGCAGCTGGACACCTGGTTTTACGACTTTACTCAAAAACATAACGTGGTCCGCACCGGCGGTGATCATAAAACGTACAGCAAGATGACTACCGACGAGATTATGGGCGAAGTCATGGAAGAACATGACCAGATCATCCAGTTCTACCGCTATCTTTATGGCCGCGCAGGCACATCCCCCGCTCATGAATTGCTGCGCGAGTTGCTCGAACTGGAACAACATGAAGCCATGCAGCTCAGTCAGGAAGGCAATCGGGCCAATGACATGTAACGGCGAGCTTCTTCATGAACTGGGCCCTTTCCGCCTTATCCGGAAATTGCCGCAGTAACCGCGGAAGCTCATCACATCCCATGACGGCTGCGATTGGCCCCGGCGAGCCCGCGACTATATACTGGCGCCTCGTACTTCACTTAGCGATAAATGCCTGCAATGTCAGCCTCTTTTCTCTCTCGCCTGCGAGCTCCCTTCACCTTTAAGCGCCTGACCATCCTGTTTCTGCTCACGCTCCTGATTCTGGCTGGCTTCAGCCTGTATCTGGACCATCAGGTGCGGGAGCAATTCGAGGGTAAGCGCTTCGCCCTGCCCGCGCGAGTTTATGCGCGACCGCTGGAGCTTTACCAGGGGCTACAACTTCAGCCAGAGCAGCTTCGCTCGGAGCTGTCGATGCTGGGTTACGCGCGACTGAAGCACCCGACCGCTGCCGGTGAATACTGGCAGGAGGACCACTACTTTCTGATTAACATCAGACCTTTCCAATTCTGGGACGGCCTCCAGCCCGGTCAACTCATACGCGTGAACCTCACCGGCGACGTTGTTACTGAGCTGACCAATGCCGAGACCGGTGAAGCGGTGGATTTGGCGAGGCTGGATCCCGTTCCCATCGGTGGCATCTACCCCGGCAAGAATGAGGACCGTCAGCTAATTCGCCTGGAGCAGGCGCCTCGCCATCTGGTGGAGGCGCTGTTGACAGTGGAGGATCAACGGTTTTACTCACACATGGGCGTTGACCCGCGCGGCATGGCCCGCGCCTTCCTGACGCTGTTCAGCGGTGAGCGAGTTCACGGTGGCAGCACGCTGACGCAGCAGCTGGTCAAGAACTTCTACCTCACACCGGAGCGCACCCTACGGCGCAAAGCCACGGAAATGATCATGGCGCTGCTCCTGGAACTGCACTACAAAAAGGACGATATTCTGGAAACCTACCTGAACGAAGTCTACTTCGGTCAGGATCGCACCCGCGCCATCCACGGGTTTGGCCTAGCGAGCCAATTCTATTTCAACCGCAGCATCGAACAGCTGGAGCTGCACCAGTCTGCGTTGTTGGTGGGTATGCTCAAGGGCCCCAGCTCATACAACCCGAGGCGCAACCCGGAGCGCGCACTCGAACGGCGCAATCTTGTCCTGAGTGAGATGCATCGCCAGGGCGCAATTGCCTCCTATGAATACAACGCCGCAGTAGCACAGCCACTGGATGTGAGTGCCACACCCAACATTGGACTTTCGGCTTACCCGGCGTTTCTGGATCTGGTCGTGCAGCAATTGCGGCGGGACTATGCAGAAAAGGACTTGCGCACCGAAGGTTTGAGAATTTTTACCACGCTGGACCCCATTGTGCAGCGTACTGCTGAAATCGCATTAACAGAGCGCCTTGCCGCACTGGAACGCGCCCGCGGCCTGCCTGAGAAGCTGCTGGAAGGTGCAGTGATTATTACCGATGTGCAGACCGCCGAAGTTCAAGCCGTGGTGGGCGGTCGCGACCCGCGATACGAAGGCTTCAATCGTGCACTGGAAGCGCAGCGGCAGATCGGCTCGCTGTTGAAGCCGGCAATCTACCTGTTCGCGCTGGAAAACCCCGCACAATACACGCTGGCCACCCCTCTGGACGATACCGAGTTGGTATGGCAGGAAGCCGGCATGGAGCCCTGGGTGCCACATAACTACGACAACCAGTACCACGGCACCATTCCTTTGTGGCTGGCCTTGGCGAAGTCCTACAATGTCGCTGCCGTGCGGCTCGGCCTGGAGCTCGGCGTCGACAATGTTCTGGATACGGCGCAGCGGCTGGGTCTCGACCGACCACTGCACGGTTACGCGTCGACGCTGCTGGGCACCGTTGATTTAACGCCACTGGAAGTAACGCGCATGTATCAAACGCTGGCGACCGGCGGCTTTCGTATGCCCTTGCGTGCAATCCGGGAGGTGCTGACCGTGGACGGTCAGCCACTGGGGCGTTACGGCCTGAAGGTTCAACAGGTCGTGGAGCCTGGTCCCGCTCACTTGATGATCAGGGCGCTGCAGCATGTGGTGGCAGATGGAACCGGCCGCGGCCTGGATCGCTACCTGCCGCCGGAGATCCAGGCCGCAGGTAAAACCGGTACGACAGATGGTCTGCGCGACAGTTGGTTCGCCGGCTTTACTGGTGACCGAGTGGGTGTTGTGTGGGTCGGCAATGACGATAACCGCGCGATTGATCTCACCGGTGCAACTGGGGCCCTGACAATCTGGGGGAGCATAATGGCAGAGCTGACCCCCCGCGCCCTGGTGCCGCCGATGCCCGAACGCATCGAGCAAGTGGCCACCGACCGCGCCAGCGGCGCTCGCGTGAGCGCGGACTGCGACAACACCGTGATGTTGCCCTTCATCGCCGGCTCGGTGCCGGAGGAACAGGTCAACTGTAGCGGCGCAGCCACCGCAACATCCAGAGTAAAGGGCTGGTTCAGTCGACTTTTTGGTGGCGGAGAGTCGTGATGCGGGTATCCACTGTTGTACCAGGCCGCGTTATGATAAGCCGTAAGAGCTGCCTCTTCCGACAATTAGACACTTAGCTACTGAACAAGGGTTTCTTCCATGATCAACGCCCACTGCCTCGAGCATCAACCGGCCGCGGAGAAACCGACTGCGGTTCTGCGTCATCTGTGTCGATGGGTTCTGGCAGTCTCGTTGGTGCTCCCTTTATTATTGACTGGTTGCGTCTCTGTGCCGCCGATGCCGGCGGACACACCGGCGTCACATAATCCAGCGGTGCTTTCGCTACTGGATCGGGCACAGAAGGATTTAATGTCGGGCCGGTATGTCAGCGCGGAGGCAAATCTGGAACGGGCATTGCGCATCGAGCCCGGCAACGCGCACCTGTGGCACGAGCTGGCCCTGGCGGCCCAGTTACAGGATAAATTCGACCAGGCCGAGAGTTTCGCTTTGCGCGCCAACAGCTACAGCCGCGACAACAGACAGCGAACCGCCATTTGGCAGTTGATCGCGGAATCCCGAGCCGCACGGGGTGACCATCAGGGAGCCGATGAAGCTCTGCAGCGGGCAGACCAATATCACAACCGCTAACTGCATGTGACCTATGCCTCAGCAGCCGGGCTCACGCCGGCGTATGCTTGTTGAAAACGACTCGCAACTCAACGTTGCAGAATAATAATAAAACTCATCCCAGATAGTGACTCCGCCAGCTGATTAAGCTGTTATTTCGGGAATATCGGGAACCGCCCATGATCGAGCTCAAACTATTCAATCTGAACGATATTGCCGTACTGCTGTGCGCGGTGATGTCGCTGGTGCTGACATTTCTGCTTATCGCCCAGAGTCGCCGCTTGAAAAACCTGTTGCTGGCGGTGTTTTTCTTCCAGTGGGTTCTCCATGCGGTAGACACACTCATCTACTGGAACGCCAACATCAATGCCGCCGTGTCCTCTGTGTCCGCCAATCTTTTTTTTCTGTTCGGATTTTCCCTGTTGTTACAGGGGCCATTGCTCTACGGCTTCACCCGGGCCGCCATCTATCGCGACTTCGCGCTTAAGCCCCGGGACCTGCTCCACCTTCTGCCTGCACTGCTGTACCCGTTCTACATGTATGTCATTTACTACCGTTTGGATGAAAACGCCAAGCTCGCCTATGCCCACGACTGGAGCCTGGTTATTGCCAACCCCTGGTTCGAGGCGCTTATCTGGGCACAGCGCCTGTCGGTGTTTGGCTACAGCCTGCTCTGCGTCAGCAAGCTATACCAGTACATCCATTATCTGAAGACTCACTCGATCTCGGTCAGCAAGGTGGATTTGCAATGGCTCAAGTTGTTATTGCCGGGCTTTTTGTGTGTCAGCGCGTGGCTGATGTTGGCGCTAGTCGAATCCCGTCTGCTCAATTTGGGGATGGCCAGTTTCATGGGTATCGCCGAGAGCTACATTCGCTTGATTCTGATCGGCGCGCTTGTGGTGTATCTCCTGCTCAACTCGCAGGGGCTGGCCGACATACAGCCGGAACACGCCATAGCCACCCCGGCAACGCCGCGAGATCAATGCGAACCCTTGTTGGAAAGTCTGTTGACGATGATGGACACCGAGAAACCCTTTCTCGAGCCCCACATTACTCTTGACCGTCTCGCCGCGCGGCTGGACGTTTCGCCCAAGCTTTTGTCCCACACGATCAACCGCAAGCTGAATAAAAACTTCTTCGAAATGATCAGTTGTTACCGCATAGCGGAAGCCAAATCGCAATTGGCCGATATGCAACTACAGCGTTATTCCATCAGCGAAATCATGAAAAACTGCGGCTTCAACAGCAAGTCGGTATTCAACCAGGCCTTTAAAAAGCGCATTGGCGTCACCCCCAGTCATTACCGCCAGCAACATCTGGGTTAGCCGGTTGCTTGATCAAGCCGGGTTCCGGGAATGGCACAAATGCCAGCTGGCGGCACCTTTCCCACTTTACCGAGCGCGTTATGGGCCTTTATCGTGAGGCGACACGGTCAATGGCATAGCGCGACAAACATCACAAAACTTCTCGACAAACGTTCGACTTCCGCGCGTTCGGGTATGACTTTCAGCCAGCGCTGGAACGGCTTTTTTGATGGTGGTAGCGTCCTTAACGTAGCGCTTATTACCCCAGATCCTTTTACCACAGACCCTTGCCAGCGTAGCCATTCCTGCAGCCACGTGTGATTAAGACAATCACGCAGGCGCAATACGAGCTTGGCAGGATCATAACCATTCGGAGACATAACCATGGATTTGTTCATAAACAAACCGGTGCGGTTCAGTCATGATCTCGTCCAGGCCGGCACTGTTTTGCGTCGCGCAGTCGTTCGCACCTTTAGTGTACTGATACTGGCGTCAGTGTCAGTGACCACACTCGCGGCACCCAAGGTCGTGGGCTATATGCCCAGCTATAAAAACCTGGTCACGACCGTCAACAACACCGACCTCGACAAGCTGACTCATATCAACATTTCATTTCTCAACCCGACGTCCAGCGGTGCGGTGGCGATCAACGGCAATCCGGCATGCATGGTGGGGGCCACCGGTGCCGACATTCACTATGTGGTGCAGCAGGCCCATCAGGCCGGTGTGAAAGTTCTGGTTTCCCTCGGTGGGGGCGGCATTCCCCCCTGTTCCGGCGACTGGCAGACGTTGCTGCAGCCGGGCAGCCGACAAACCCTGGTGAATAACCTGGTGCAGTTCGTCAGCGATTTTAATCTGGATGGGTTGGATGTGGATCTTGAAGGCGTGCTATTGACCGCCATCGACGACGCCGGCAATTACACGCCATTCATTGAAGCGCTGGCCAACGCACTGCACCCCCAGGGCAAGCTGGTAACCTCCGCCACCGCATCCTATTTCGGCGGGATGATTCCCATCGAATCCATCCCGTACTTTGATTTCGTCAACATCATGTCCTACGACGCCGTTGGCACCACCTGGGGAACGCCAGGCATCGAACACTCAACCATGGCGCAGGCCGAAGCGCATATCGCTACCTGGCAGTCTCGCGGGCTGACTCGGGACAAGCTGGTACTGGGTGTGCCTTTTTACGGTTACGGCTTTGGCAGCTACGGGGATACGCAAACCGGTAACGGAAGAGATTACAGCTACCAAAGCCTTCTCAGTCAGTTCGGCACCGGGGCGGCCAATAGCGATCTTGTCGGCACCCCGTGCAATGGCTGTAGCTATATCACCTACAACGGCATACCGACTATCAAGGCAAAAACCGAATTGGCACTCTCGCAGGGTTCCGGGGTGATGATCTGGGAAATGTCCCACGACGTGACAGGCCCTTACAGTTTGCTGAATGCCATCGATGAAGTCATCGAACAGTCCGGCGGTTCGTCCAGCTCCAGCAGTTCGTCCTCCGGTGGCTCCAGTTGCCCCGTATGGGTATTCGGCAATACCTATTACGCCGGTGACGTGGTATTTTACGAGGGCGCCTATTACGTCGCAGAACACGACAACCCCGGTTATATTCCCACGGTAAGTACTTACTACTGGGATCCGGCCAGTGGTTCTTCCTGCGGGGGCTCCAGCAGCAGTTCATCGAGTTCCAGTTCAAGCTCAAGCTCGTCGTCCAGTTCAAGCTCTGGCAGTTCCGGCAACAGTTTCAGTCAGCTCATCCAGGCCGAAGACTATTCCGCCATGTCCGGCATTCAATTGGAGCCCACCAATGATGGCGGCACCAACGTGGGCTACATCGACACCGGCGATTGGCTGGCCTATGCCAACATCACCATACCGGCGAGCGGCAGCTATCTCGTGGAATATCGTGTCGCCAGCCTGAATGGCTCGGCGCTGTCTCTGGATCTCGACGCCGGCCAGGTTCAACTGGGACAAGTGCCCGTACCCGCCACAGGCGGCTGGCAAAACTGGACCACCGTGAGCCACACCGTCACCCTCAACGCAGGCACTTTCGCGTTCGGCCTGTATGCACCCCAGAGCGGCTGGAACATCGATTGGTTCCGCATTTCCAGCACCGGCGGCTCCGGTTCAAGCAGTTCGAGTTCCGGCGGCACGCCGACCCCCAATAGCGGGCAGGTCCTGTTCGATGACTTCAGCTATAACTCGACCTCCGAGCTCGCCGCGAATGGCTGGAATATCCGCACCTGGGATGGTTCACCCGGTTTGAGCAATGGCAGCTGGAGCAGTCAGAACGTGTCATTTATCAGCGACCCCGCATCACCGAATAACCGGCTGATGCGCCTCAAGGCCAGCACCAACGTCAGCGGCAACAATATCTCCGGCAATGCCGCATCCAGCGGTACCAGCTCCCAGGTGGAAGTGGCTCGCGGCGAACAGATCTACAAAAACGGCACCTGGGCCGCCCGCATGTACCTGACGGACTCCCCCACGACCGGCCCCGACGGCGACACGGCAATAGAGGCTTTTTTCGGTATTACAGACTATGTTGAAGGCACGGAGCCCTATAGCGAAATTGACTTCGAGTACCTGCCGAACGGTGGCTGGTGGTCCGGTGAAAGTACACCGGCCATGTGGGCCGGCACCTACCGCCTGGTAGATTGGAATGACCCCAGCAACCATGGGGTGACACGCACCACAGGCAGCCTGGCGGGCTGGCACACATTGGTGATGCAGGTTGAGGATGGTGAAATTGCGTTCTACATCGACGGCGTGCTCAACACCAGCTTCAGCGGCAGTGTTGCTCCGGATTACCCGATGTACATCATGTTTCAGTTGTGGTTCAGCAATGATTGTTTCGACCCCAACTGCAACTCCCGCGGATATATTACCTCCACCAGTTACCGCGAATACTATGAAGATGTGGACTGGGTCTACTACCAGAAGGATACAGTGCTGACGCCAGCGCAGGTGAACGGGGAAATTGCCTCTCTGCGCCAAGCCGGCACTGATTTTGTTCAAACGGTGAATTGATGAGGTGGACAACTGACGTCAGCCGAATGAACTGACACGGTAACGGTTAACGGTATTTGCGCTGACTCAGGTCAGCGCTTTTTTTTGACGACCACAAAATGCCTTAACTGGCGTTAACGCAATTCCAACTGCATATGGAAGGTGGTACCGACATCCAGGTCCGACGTCACCGCCATTTGACCATGGTGGTGTTCGGTAATAATGAAATAGGAGAATGACAGACGTTTTTCTGCACCGGCACCGGATTCCGTCGCGGTGTTGGTGAAGTAGGGTTCAAAAATGTCCTGCTGTTCCTCGCTGGTCAGCCCGAGACCATTGTGTTGAATTTTGAACCAGAGCGCATCGTAGAACTCCATCACTTCAATACGGATCAACGGCGTGAAATCCGGCCGATCAACATTGCCCAACGCGTGGCATGCGTGGCGAAACAGGCTGAGAAAAACCTGTTGCAACTCTGATGCATATGCTGGCACCCGCGGCAAATTTTCCTCGTAGTGTCGCTCGATCTGAATATCCTTGAAGCGCAGGCCTGAAGGTTCGGAAATAATATCGCAGCCCAAGGCTACCGAGTGGTCGAGGATTTCCGGCAGATAAACCAGTTGCTTGGTATCCTCGTGACTACGCGCAAAGCTGAGCAGGTTGCAGATGGTACCCGAGGCCTGCTTGCCTTTCTCGGCAGCACCCTCCAGCAATTGATGAACCTGGTGGACCAGAGGCGAGGAGGCATCGAGATCGTATTTCTCCACACCCTGATCAATCAACTGCCGAACCGCACCCAGGTTGTGCAAAATAGCCTGCAGGGGCATATCGATGTCATGAGCCATGGTCGAGGCGAGCTCGCCCATGGACGACATCTTGTCTCGCTGAATCAGCATATTTTCAGCCATGGTGCGCTGAGTGACATCATCAATCAGAATCACCAGCCCCGTCTCGATTTGTGCGTGCAGCGGGTAAATGGTGATGTCGAAATAATACTGACCGCGCTGGCTCTGTTTGATGGTAATGGGCTTCTGGTCCTGCAGCACCTCGGTAATTTGATCCGGCGAGACCGTAATGGTGGGATAGGCCTCCCATAGGTTCTTGCCGATGGTCTGACTGCTGGCAATGCCGGTATGCTCCTCCGCCCCCTTGTTCCATTGGGTCACTTCCATATCCTTGTTCAAACCGACCAACATCAACGGCATGGACTCGAGAATATCCTTGATGTACGCCTCGGAGGACTTGAGTAAACCAGTGGTCTCCTTGTGATGAGCAATTTCGCCCTCCAGCAGCAGATTGGCTTCCTGCAACAGGCGGTTGGATTCGTTCAGCGTCGCTGTGCGAGTTTGCACTCGATGCTCCAGTACGTTGCGAATCTCCTCCAGTGCGCGATTGGCTTTTTGCGCTCGCCGGTGGCTGAAAAATAACGTAATCACCGTCAGCGACAATAGAATAATCAGCACGCCGCTGGAAAAATTGGCCACGTATTGCCATTTGGTTTCGCCCTGCTCGTCTTTGAACAGCTGGATAAAACCGGCGTTGGCCGCCTGGGCATAGCAAAGCGAAAACAATAACAGCGCAATGTTTTTCATAGGATCGTGTCGATTCGTCTCATTCAGTTCAGAAAAAGCCAGTAGCGGCAGACGGTGGCAGCGTTCGAGTACCGGACGTTGACAGTATCGTGCTGGTCAGGCGCGAAGTTTCAGGGGGCGCCATCTTACCAGCAACAGCCACCAGGGCAACCGGATTGCCCTGCAAGTTAAGCACCCGCCGATTATTCGGCAGTGTCGAGGTCCACGCCGAGCCGGGTCAAGACTTCTCGACTGGCAAATCCGTCGGCCACCATGCCTTGCTGGTGCTGAAAGGCGCTGATGGCCTTGCGCGTGCCCGGCCCGAGTATTCCGTCTGCGGCACCGGCGTCGAAGCCTTTGTTGTTGAGCGTGGTCTGCAGGTCAATCACTTGCGCACGCCGCAGACGGGGCGCATCTTCCGGTGGGGGTTGCAGCAGTCGCCCCATGCCGGCAATGCGGTCGGCAAGCTGGCCCACGGCGATGCCGTAGAATTCGGAACGGTTCCAGCCCATGATCACCTTGAAGTTGTGGTACACGAGAAAAGCCGGCCCTTCGTGCCCCGCAGGCACCAGCAGTGAGGCCATCATGTCCTCCTGCGGCAGCGCGCTGCCATCACTGCGCCGCACCCCCATTTTCTGCCACTCGGCCAGGGATTTGCGATTGTTCATGCCCGCTTCCAGATAGGGAAAATCCTTTGGTAAACGCACTTCACGCCCCCAACGCTCGCCCTCCTTCCAACCAATGGCGTTGAGGAAGTTGGCGGCAGAAGCCATGGCATCCGGCAGGCTGTTCCACAAATCGCGACGGCCGTCGCCGTCATAATCCAGCGCGTGTTTAACGAACACAGTGGGCATGAACTGCACATGGCCCATGGCACCGGCCCAGGAGCCTTCCATCTGCTCGGCGGCAATGGAACCCTCGTCGATAATGCTGAGGGCCGCCATTAACTGCTCGGTGAAAAAAGTGCGACGCCGGGGATCGCAACCGAGCGTGGCGAGGGAGTCGAGTACCTGCATACGGCCGAAAAAGCTGCCGAAATTTGTTTCCAGGCCCCAGAAGGACACCAGATACTGCGGCGCCACGCCATACTGTACCTCGATTTTTTCGAGCAGTTCGCGATGTTCGGCAAGAAGGAGTCGCCCCTTGGCGACACGTTCAGGTGTCACCCGACGATTGAAATAATCGGCAAATGTGGTGGTGAATTCCGGCTGCTGGCGATCCAGCTCAAGAACTCGAGTGGACAGTTCGACACCGGCAAGGCTGTTATCTATGACTGTCTGTGAGATTCCCCGTGTGGCCGCTTCCTCCTTGAATTCGGCAACGCAACTGGCAAATTCTTCCCCGGTAACCGCCCATGCGCTATTGCTGCTGGCACTAATCAAGAGGCAGGCCAGCCCGCGCAACAGATATTTCCAAGAAAACATAAAGGCTCCAGATTGAAGAATATTGCCGGCGTTAGAGTTCACGCCGGATGGGCAGTTCCGATGATAGGGGGGAAGAATGGGGAAGCCAAGCGCCGTGGTGCGAAAAGACCATCTATGCGTACTAATCCCGCATGAAAGGGAGACGTGAACAGAAAACGGAGCCCATCGGGCTCCGAGGATGAACTACGAGATCGGCCCTAAAGAGGCAGTGTGGCAAACTCGATACGGGCGGCTGCGCCGTATATCGTCGATGGTGGGGTATCGGTGGTTTCGGGCGGCACAACACCGGACCATACCGGGAGAATCCCGGCTATTTGCTCATCGATTTCGTCGACCAGATCATCCTGTTCGGTCAGGTTGCGCAGTTCGGCAGTGAAATCCTGAGCTGTTCGCACAAAACCCAACGCATCTTGATATTCGTGTCCGTTGACGATTTTGCCCTCTTCCACGGCAATGTCGTATTCAATGGCCGCAGTTTTAACCAGGCCGTGGATCACCTTGCCCAGCACTGCGGGATTCTGCCGGTCTGCGGCGTTTTCCGCGACGCCGATCGCATCCAGGATATTTTCGTAGGCCGCATTGGCATCCTCAACCGAGCCCCGGTTTTCCACCACCTTGGCCAAAGCGGCAAGCTGATTGGCGAACCCCGGAACGTCTCGGGCTTCGAACCCGGCGATCAGGTCTGCGTAGAGCTCGTCTTCCGGGTGTTTCATATGGGTGGCTGCCGCCGCCTGTTCGCCTATTCGATAGAGCTCCAGGCCAACATTCAGGTGGCCGCGCATCAATGCCAGTTGAGTCAGATAGGCGGAGTCGCTGTCAACGATACTTTCAACACTCGCGCCTTCGCCGCCCTCACCCGCTGGCAACGCCATGGTGCCATGGCTCTGCATTGCGTTATGATTCGGCATGGTCTGAGCTTCTTCTGCACCGAGTACCGGCAGAGCCGTTGTTGATGTCACCAGTGCGGCGCTAAGGCCCAACCAGAGTTTTTTGCGGACGAACATTGTCTCTCCTCGTTCAGAGAATGTAGGAATAGGTGCCGGAACAGGTGCACGGGTAAAACCGTAATGGTCCCTGATGCACGATAATGTAAACAGGTAGAGATTATCAGCAATGAGAACTATTCGCAAAAATAATTACCGCCTCCTAGTCAAGGATCCAGTTTCACAATGATGCTAGAAATCCCGGACCTGCTCGATGCCACCACCCTTTCTGCAATACGCGAGATTGCCAGCCGGGACGACCTGTTTGTCGACGGCACCGGCACCGCTGGCTGGCACGCGCGGGAACGCAAACGCAATTTACAGGCAAAACCAAGCGGACTGGTTACGGGCGTACTGAAGAAAGTTGAACAATTACTGCTGCAACATGATCTGGTGCAAGTCGCCGCGCGCCCTCGTAATCTCGTCAGGATCATGCTGAGCCGCTACGACGCCGGAATGTCCTACGGCACTCATGTGGACGATGCGTTCATCGACGGCCAGCGAACGGACCTTTCTTTCACACTGTTCATTACGCCGCCCGACAGCTACACCGGCGGTGAACTGATACTCGACGAGGCAGCCGGCGAGCGCCACATCAAACTGAATGCTGGGCATTTGTTTCTCTACCCATCGAGCAGCCTGCACCGGGTGGCGCCCGTCATCCAGGGTACGCGGCTGGTCATTGTCGGTTGGCTGCGCAGTTTGGTGCGCGACCCGCAGCAGCGGGAAATGCTGTTTGACCTTGATCGGGCAATTTTCAACCTGCGCGAAGATAGCGGAATTGATCGCCGGGATAGCCAGGCCGAGGAAACTCTGGCCCTGCTATTGAAAACCCGCAGCAATCTGCTGCGTCTGTGGGCGGAGGATTGAAATGGCGAAGGATAACGACAACCGCGTCACCAGCAGCTCCTTCCAGCAACCTACCGACGTCGGTTTCACCCTGCCGGACTGGCTAACGGACTACGCCCGCGCGGAGCACCGGCTCGGGACCTTGCAGGAAAAAATGGCGTTTGTTATTGGCGCAGCCAAACAGAATGTCGTTCACCGAACGGGCGGGCCTTTCGCAGCCGCCATATTCGAAATGGACAGCGGCCGCTTGATATCTCTGGGCGTCAACATGGTGACCAGCCAGGGATTGTCGATTCTCCACGGCGAGATGGTGGCAATTGCCCTGGCGCAGCGCAAACTTGATACTTATGATCTGGGCCGTGCGGACCTGCCACCCCATGCGCTGGTAACCAGCAGTGAGCCCTGTGCCATGTGCTTCGGCGCCCTGCCCTGGTCCGGTATCAAACGTTTGGTCACCGGCGCCCGCGCCGCAGATGCGCAGGCTATCGGATTTGATGAAGGACCCAAACCTGATAATTGGCAAGCGGCGCTGCAAACCCGCGGCATTGACGTAGTCACCGATATTGAGCGAACGAAAGCCATTTCGGTTTTACGCTATTATGCCGATCACGGCGGCGCTATTTATAATTCGCGGGAACAGGATTATCAAGAAGGCAATATCGACAATTGATCGATTGTTAACGATCTAAAGTTTCCGAGTTACAGCTTATTAAGTGCTGAAGTTAAGCGCTTCGTAAGCAAAGTGTGGTGCTACAGCGTGAGAGTTTCTAAAAACGCCGTAAATACGTCCCTGTAGGCTCCGGCACAAGGTCCCTCTTGTGACGGTTTTAGAAACTCTCCCCCTGCATCACCACTGTGGCGTCTCCACCTGTTGCCTTCTTTACCTTTTTGGTTATGAAAAAAGGTGTCGCGAACTCCGAAACTTGAGTTAACGATCAATTTTAGTCGTTGAGTTATGACGCGCCCAAGACTGGTATCTAGGCATAACGTTCTTGTCGAAGACACTGCGCTAATCGAGTGCAGTGAAACAGTTTGTCATCAGGGATAGACCTTTTGAAACCCTCGGCAGGGACGCCGCGAGGCCGCTCCTTGGCATCCATGCCATCGCGGCATTAGTGCGTCCATGCACGTCGGAGCCACATGGATGTGTTTATACGTTTTCAAAAGGTCTATCCCTGATGACAAACGGGTCGAAGCCCAAGCACCACCGTTATTGTGCAGTCCTGCATTATTAGTTATCAGGTTAAGAAGCACCCAACAAAAAATTGCGAATTAATTCCTTGCCGCCCTCGGTGGCGAAAGATTCCGGATGAAACTGAATGCCTTCAATAGGCAATTCCTTGTGGCGCACGCCCATGATTTCGAACTCGCCTGCCGCGGTTGAATCACCCACCGTCGCGGTCACTTCCAGACAGTCCGGCAAACTCGACGCATCGGCAATCAAGGAGTGATAACGCATTACTTCCAACTGGTCCGGAATATTATTAAAAACGCCCGTACCCTTGTGATTGATCGGACTGATTTTGCCGTGCATCGGCAACGGTGCTTTGACAACCTTGCCACCGAACACATGAACGATTCCCTGCATTCCCAGGCAGACACCGAGCAGCGGCGTTGACTGCCCCAGTGTTTCGATTACCTGTGCACACACGCCAAAATAGGCGGCATCATCCGGTGACCCGGGACCAGGGGAGATAATAATTCGATCCGGCTTTTCAGCAGCAATCGCCTCCAATGTAATCTCATCGTTGCGCTTGACCACAATATCAAAATCCTCAAGTGTGCCCTGGGATTTCTCACGCGCCAGCACTTCACCGACAAACTGGTAAAGGTTGTAGGTAAAGGAGTCGTAGTTGTCGACAATGTAGACTTTCACTGTACAGCCTCCTGGTCCCGCGTATTGTCAGCCATGAACTGATCCAATACTTTTTTTGTGCCGTTGAATTTCTGACGAATTTCTTCATATTCATCGGCAGGGTTGGAATCGTAAACATTTCCGCCGCAAGTTTGTACGTAAGCGGATTCACCCTTGGCAAACACTGTACGAATAGGAATAGCAAACGTGCAGTCGCCATTAAACGCGAAATGTCCCACCGCACCGCCGTACGGCCCGCGACCTTCCGACTCCAGATCATCAATGATTTTCATGGCTTCAATTTTGGGCGCACCGGTCAATGTGCCGGCGGGGAAATTGCTGGCCAGGGCGGAGAACATATCCTCGGATTCCGCCATGATGCCGACAATCTCACTGGAAATATGCTGCACATGGCTGAAGCGTTTGATGTCCATCAAGCTGCGCACTTTAACCGTGCCGAAACGGGCCACGCGACCAATATCATTTCGGTGTAAATCCACAATCATTTTGTGTTCGGCTATTTCCTTGGGATTGTTCAGCAAAGTTCGCGCAAACTGTTGATCTTCTTCCGGTGTAGCGCCACGTTTGGTGGTACCGGCAAGGGGGAAGGTTTCCATTTCACCCTGACGCAAACGAAACAGAAGCTCGGGGCTCGCGCCAATCAGTTTCTGCTCGCCAAATTTGACGTAGTACATCTGCGGCGACGGATTCATTTCACGCATCTGTTCATAAATGTTAATGGTGTCGCCTTCCAGCCGAAAGCGTTTTTTGAAACCCACTTCGCACTGAAAAATTTTGCCGTCGATAATATCCTGCTTAACTTTCAGCACTGCATCCGTATGCTGCTGCCGGTTCATGGTGTCGCCAAGATCTGTAATTTTCAGCGGGCCGTTACCTGCATAGGTTTCGTCGAGCAATTGTCGGATCAATTCGACGCGGCTTTCGGTGTAATAAAAATAAGTGACTTCACCGGTCATTTTGTCCAGGGTCAGCCCGTCTTTGAACAGGCCGAACTTGAACACATCAAAATAGTCACTGCTTTGCAACGTCAACGAAGGCTCAAAGTAATGCATGGCGTCGTAGCCGAGGTAGCCAGTGAGCCCGCCCGCGTATTTTCTGGCAATCACGTCCTGGGGCACTATGTCGCGCAGCAAGTAGTAGGGATTTTCGCTTTCGTAGGATTCCGTGTGACCGGCGCGGTTCTCGATATACAGACGGTTTTGCCGGGCGTAAAGAATCAGTTCGGGGTCGAATCCAATAATCGAATAGCGTGAGACGTGGCTTTCTTCGCCCAGAGACTCCAGCATGAAGCAGGTGTCGAAGCGCTTTTCAATTTTCTTGAAAAGCTCGAAAAAATCACAATCCGCCGTCAGCGTAATGTAGTGCGGCTTGCGCGGTAGTTCGATTCGGTCGGGTCTGCGTTGCATGACGGGTCTCTATTCTGAACAAATTTATGGTTGCGGTTTGTTTACCGGCCGGTTGAAAGCCGGCTATTGCGGCTCATGGTCTTTCAGCGCGCGAGCACCCCGAGTGACCGTGGCGATGCCGACCCCCAGATCACTGGCAATTTTCCGTTGCGGCACGCCGTCTTGCAACATGCGCAGTATCTGCAGCCTTTTGATGATCTCGGTATATTCCGCCGGTGTCAGCAGGTCTCGCAGGGCCTGGTCCAGGGTCTCGCGACTGTTCATCCTCAAGAGATGGTCCAGCAACTGATCGCGGTGTGAAATTATAGTATTCATGTACTAGTACACTATCACAGCCTTAACGAAAGTCAAGGTGTTCAACTGCTCAATTTGCCCCCCTGGCACTTGATGCATTCTCGGCATGTGAATAGAGTTGGGCGAACTACACAATGGACATAGAGAAAAATATGATTTTTACCCGTACTCGTCGATCACGATCTGAAGCCATATTTAACATCGCCACCCGGTCGCGCTTTGGCCGCAGAGCAGAATCGAGGTCGGGATTGAGAATCGGCTTAGCCATGATTCTGGCTCTACTTCTCCCCCTGTGCGGGACAACTCAGGCCGCGGCCGCCGAGTACCCACTGCATTACACCGTAAAGCTGGATCCGCCATCTGACAGCGCCGAGGTAACCATCGCCATTGAAGATGCCCGATTGTTGCATGAGATCGACTTCAACCTGGACCCGGAGCGGCACAGCAGGGTCACAGCCAACGGCAAGCTGGCATTGGCCGATGGCCGGGCGCGCTGGAATCCTCCGCCAGAAGATGCACGCCTGAGTCTCCGCGTAAAGATATCCCACCTGCGCGAAGACGATGAATATGACGCGAGGATGACCACCAACTGGGCGCTTTTTCGCGGTGATGACCTGATCCCGCCGGCCAAGGTTAAAGCTGAAAAAAATGCCCGCTCCCGCGCGGTGCTGGAATTCCAATTGCCCAAAGGTTGGCCCAGCGTTAACGCCGGCTGGGAAGAAATGGACGACAATGTGTTTCGTATTGACAACCCCGAGCGCCGGTTTGACCGCCCCACCGGCTGGATGATTGCCGGCAAGCTGGGCACACGAAGAGATCAGCTTGGCAGCACGGAAGTGGCTGTCAGTGCCCCCAAAGGCTCACAGCTACACCGCATGGACGTGTTGACGTTTTTGAACTTCGTCTGGCCGCAGCTCAATGCCGTAATACAGAACACGCCACCGCACCTGTTGATTGTGGGCGCGGGGGATCCCATGTGGCGCGGCGGTCTGTCCGCACCCAATTCACTGTTTCTGCACGAGGAGCGTCCGCTGGTCAGCGAAAACGGGACCAGCCCGTTGATGCACGAACTGTTTCATATGGTGTCCAGAGTACGCGGCGGCGACAACAGCGACTGGATTGCCGAAGGATTGGCGGAATTCTATTCAGTTGAATTGCTCTACCGCGCCGACGGCATGACCGATGCGCGCCGAGCACAAATATTCGCCGGCTTGTCGGACCGGGGCAAAGACGTGAAAACCTTACTCAAACGCCGTTCTACCGGCGCCGTTACCGCGCGGGCCACAGTGCTTTTTGATGAGCTGGACCGGGAGATTCGTTCCATCAGCAAAGGCGCACGCACCCTTGATCACCTGACCCGAAAGTTGGTGGTGCAGCGCGAGGTGACATTGGCCGACATCCGCAACGCATTCGAGGATTTACTGGGTGTGGAATCCAAAATTTTGCAGTCCAGTCTGCTATTAAACCGGCAACCTTGATTGTCCGGTTACGACGCTCGCAGGGCTCCTACCTACGAGTAATGTTTCTTTTCGAAGTCTAGTGTTAGTCGAGTACACCAAAATGGTTTGGCAGGCGCTCATCGACCTGAAGAGGACAAGCAACACCATGACAATAACAATATCTTTCCTGCGCAAACGGATTCTGCGTTCTTGCGTGCTTTGCGCCATCGCACTCGCGGCGCTGGCCGTATCGCAGACGAGTCTTTCGCAGAATCCCCTCCCGTCGCAACAGACCTCGCAGGCGTTTCCACAACAGCCAACCGTACCCCCCGTTACCAATGCCGTGGAACTCCCTGCCGGATGGCGCGGCGAATATGTGCGTGAGCCGGTGTTGGGTTCGTCCCTCTACGTGGTGACCATTGGTGAAAAGCACCGGCCCACGCTGGTGCTACTTCACGGTTTGGGGCAAAACGGGCTGATGGACTGGCAGCCGGTGATCGACCAACTAAAGCAGCGCTACTACATCGTCGCCTTCGACCTGCCCGGGTTCGGCCGTTCGTCCATGCCAGCCGGTCGCCTGTCACCGGAAAATTATGCCTATATCCTGCACTGGTTGGTGAAGAGCCGGGAGCTGCAGAATATCCACCTGGCCGGTCACTCATTGGGTGGAGCCGTGGCGCTCTACTATGCGGCGACCTACCCGGAAACCCTCAGCAGACTCACCCTGGTGGATGTAGCCGGTATTCTGCACCGTGCGGCGTTCGTGAAATCCCTGGTCGATCTGGATCAATATGACTATGGCTATCTGCCCAATCCATTGGAGCGTGCCGCAGCCACCTTATTGAATTTCGGTGATCGGGTGGTGGAGAAGATCAATGTGCTGCCGGATGTGACCGAACCGCTGCAAAAGAGCGATTTGATCTGGAATCAGTTGATGAGTGACCGCCCCAACACCAATGCCGCCTTGTCACTGATACATACGGATTACTCGTATATTCTGGATGCCATCACAACACCCACCATGATCATCTGGGGCAGTGTGGATCCCGTCGCCCCGGTGCGTACCGGTTACTTGTTGCAGGGCAAAATTGCCGACAGCGAGCTGCACATCATTCCTGGCGCGCAGCATGTTCCTTTGACGACCCATACGACGAAAATCGTCGGACTGATGAGTCAGGCTTTAAGCCACAATACAGCCGCCGCCCTGCCGGGCATGTCTGAGTCAAAGGGGGATCTCATATGCCGAGACCAAACCGGCGCCCGCTACAGCGGCCGCTACGACCGCATTCGTTTGCACAACTGCCTCAATGCCGAACTTTTCGATGTGCAGGCCGAGTCTATCGAGCTGCACGATTCGACCGTCCAAATGACGCGGGTCAGCCTCCAGTCGAGTACTCTCCAATCGCGCACTCCTCAGTCGAGCGCTCTCCCTGCAAATCAGGTCGCACTGCGGATGGACAACTCCTCAGCACGCATCACTGACGCCCATTTTTCGGCTCCTGTGGCCATCGCCTTGAACGCCTCCCGAGTCGATCTGGCCGGAGTACATTTATCAGCCACCAAAGCCGCCATACGAATCGAGATCGAGTCGACGGTGGTCATTTCAGTCAGCGAATCTGACAGCCCCTGGTACCAGGGCAAACTCCATGGTATCGCCCGCGCGGAAAACAGCCTGGGAGAAAACCTCAGGGAACTGCGGTCTGACGCAGTAATGCATGCCGTAACGGAAGGGAACCATTGATCAAAGAATTTTCAGCAGCCGTCACCGCCAATGTCCACTTGTGGGGACTCCATGTCGGAGCCATCTGCTGGGACGAATCCCGCCAGTTGGGGCACTTCTCCTACAGCGATGAATTCTGCCGCAATGGCCTTCCGGTGGCCCCGGTGACCATGCCTCTGAAGGCCGATGTCTATGCGTTCCCGGAGCTCAACGCCAATGTATTCAAAGGTTTGCCGGGATTTCTGGCCGATTCCTTGCCCGATAAATTTGGCAACCGAATAATCGAAGCCTGGGCGCAACGCGCTGGCCATAGCCCGGCGCTGAACCCCGTCGAGCGTCTGTTACTAATCCATGACCGTGCCATGGGTGCCCTCGAATTCACGCCTGTAGCGTCGGACTCAAGGTTCCATGACAGTGGGCCAAAAGCCACCACTGAGTTAGCCGTTGACCTTGGCGAGATGGTGACCCTGATCAACCACCTCATCAGCCAGCCGGAGGCACTACCGCCAGTGAGTGGCGAGATGGCGCAAACCCTGGAGCTTTTGCTGCAAATGGGCATGTCCGCAGATGGCGCGAGAGCCAAGGCCGTGATCGGCTTGAATCCGGCCACCAATGAAGTGCGACCGGGGCACCGAACACTGGCGGATGATTTCGGCTATTGGTTGCTCAAGTTCGACGGCATCACCGGCAATCGGGACCGGGAAGCTGATGACCCCCAAGGCTACGGGCTGATCGAATATACCTATTACTTGATGGCGCGCGCGGCGGGTATAACCATAGCCGAATCCCGGTTGCTTCACGAAAACGGGCGACACCATTTTGTTACGCGCCGTTTCGACCGCACCGACGCCGGCGGTAAAGTCCACCGGCAGTCCCTGTGCGCTCTGGGGCACATGGATTTTGACGCCGCAGGCCGCTATTCCTATGAACAGGTCATGGAGATCATCAAGACACTCGACATGCCCCAGTCAACGCTCGAAGAACAGTTTCGCCGCACCGCGTTCAATATCATTGCGCGCAACCATGATGATCATGCCAAGAACACCGCGTTTTTGATGAGCCGACAGGGAGCCTGGTCACTCGCACCGGCCTATGATCTGACCTTCGCCTATAACCCGGAGGGGCAATGGACCAACCAGCACCAGATGACTCTCAACGGCAAACGGGACCATTTTGACTCTGCAGATTTCCTGGCGCTCTCCCGACGATTTGCCATTGACGATGCTCGCGCCTTGACCATTATTCAGCAAGTGACCGATGCAGTTGCCCAGTGGCCGGAACTGGCCCGCGAGGCCGGGGTGGATGCCGAGAGCATTGCCGCCATCAGTCGGGAGTTGCGCTTGAGCATTGTTTGAGCTTAAGCCTGATTATTAAGAACCCGGGTTCTGCAAACCCACACTGGCAGGAGCACTCACGACTTGTCAGCTCATATTGTCCTCCTGCATTATCTGCCACTACTGATTGCCCGCCACCAAACCGATGAGGATTCATAATGATAAAGCACCTGTTTTGCCTGACACTAGCCGGTCTGTTGAGCCTGCAGACGGCGTTCGCCAGTGAGTTGGCCAATGCTGTCGCTGGCGATCACCGTAGCCAAGCCAACGCGGCTCGCGATAGCTACCGCCATCCTGTGGCCACCCTGGAATTCTTCGACATTCAGCCGCACCACACGGTCGTTGAGATTGCACCCGGCGGCGGTTGGTACACCGAAATTCTGGCACCCTATCTACGAGATCAAGGGCTGCTCTACGCCGCGCACTTTCCGGTGGAAACTGACGTCCCCTACTACATCCGCGGCCGCAAAGCCTTTCTGGAAAAGCTGGAGAAGAACCCCGCGACCTACGACAAGGTTCGGGTCACGGAATTTGGTGCGGGTGTCGATACGCCAATAGCACCGTCCGGCAGTGCCGATCGCGTCGTCACATTCCGCAACGTGCATAATTGGCTGGGCGATGGCTTCGCCGCTGATGCCTTTGCAGACTTTTATGACGCCCTTAAACCAGGCGGTCTGCTGGGTGTAGTGGAGCATCGCGCCGAGCCCGACACTGCAAGCGAAGACATGCAAACCAGTGGCTATGTGACCGAGGCTGTGGTTATTGCCCTAGCCGAAAAGGCTGGGTTCGAGCTGGTTGCCCGCAGTGATATCAACGCCAATCCCAAAGACAGCAAGGACCATCCAAAAGGCGTGTGGACGCTACCGCCTTCGTTAGCCCTGGGAGATCAGGACCGCCAGAAGTATCTGGCCATCGGCGAGAGTGACCGTATGACGCTGAAATTCCGCAAGCCGGCGGCAAAGTAGATATGGTCTTACTAGTAATTAGTAAATGGTAATTAGTTAGTCGTAATTAGACTGCATGTGCCCCGCAGCCCCATCGGGCAGCGGGCCTTCTGCTTACCCCGCTCTGCGCCGTTGATCACTAAACCGACAGGTTGCATAGTTTCTCCCCAATTCATAACCTTTCACGCTCTAAACTATGTGCATGGCGACAGGTCTCATAAGTGGGACCAGAAATCCGTCATAATTCACGCTGGCCACCAGTGTCTTGAGGCACCATTGCGTCTGCCTGGCCCATTGGCAGAGAGGGGGAAGCACCATGAAATCAGTATCCACAAATCGAGCACTCTTGCATGAAATGCTGGCGAGTACGTCTGCCCGATTGTTCGCCACCTTGATGTTGCTCGCCTGCCTGGGTCCTCTCTCCGGGACTCTGTTTGATAATCCACGGGCAGAGGAAGCCGAGTTCAGCCAGGCCGAGCTGGATCAAATGCTGGCACCAATCGCGCTCTACCCGGACACCATACTCTCCCACGTGTTGATTGCCGCCACCTATCCACTCGACGTGGTTCAGGCAGCCCGTTGGTGGCAAAGCAATCGCGACCTGAGCGGGGAGTCCGCGGTAAATGCGGTTGAATACAAAGACTGGAACCCCAGCATCAAGGCGCTGGTAGCCTTTCCGGAAATCGTGGCACGCATGAATGAAGATCTGGAGTGGACCGAAACGCTGGGAGAAGCATTCATCGCCAACGAGGCCGATGTACTTGCTCGGATCCAGGCCCTCCGGGAACAGGCTTACGCGGCAGGGAATTTGAAAACCCTCGAACATTTCAAGATCGAGCGCAACGCGCAGACCATCATCATAGAGCCGGCCGAAACCAAGGTCGTCTACATCCCCTACTATGATCCCCGTATCGTGTATGGCTCATGGCACTGGAATGCCTATCCGCCGGTGCACTGGGACTACCCCCGTGGCCGCCGCAGCCACCACCGGGGCCATAATCACAGTGTTTACTGGAGTGCCGGTATCAGCCTGACGCCGCATTTTTTCACCAGCTCGGTTCGTTGGCACCTCAATCAGGTGGTGGTCCTGTCGTCGATTGGCGACCGGCACCGATCACATTTCTACTCCAGCCGCCAGCTGGCCTCCCACCATGATGCCCACCCCTGGCGAGACCACCGCGCCTACCGCCACAACTGGGAGCGCAACCACAGGCGTGGTCCTGTGGTGATACATCAGCCGCGGCGTGATCACCGGGATATCCACTTTGGCAGCGACCGGAGGCATGACGTCATTGGACACCGCGACCGCCCGATTCGAATTGAGCGCGGGCCCGGCCATGTTCGTCAAATCGATTCATCTGAGCGCCGCCCCATGGTGGAGCGGGACCGTTTGCCCTCTGGCGGGGTTATACAGAGAGATCCACGGTCTCGCTCAACCGTGACTCACCCAGGGAGATCAGTATCAGGTGGGTCCGTCAATCGGCGTGAATCGCGGGCGAACCGGACCGACTCCCGACGCGAGAGGCCAAGCCAGAATCGGACGAGACACCCGTCGTTGATGAGCCATTGATTGTATTTGAAGGTTATCTTGTCGATCCGCGTAGACCGGGGGCACAAGGTAAAGATGAACGGGCCAGAAGCGGCCGTGCGAGGAGGCTGCGGACTTACGACCAATCTACTGCGCCGGGGGGAAACCGTTCCATTTTTCCGCGTTTTCTCGTTGCATAGAACCACTATGCGTCTCAAAAGCGCGAAAAACTGTCTGCGGTTTTCCACCTTGCTCGCTACGATCGCGTAAGTCCGAAAGCCTCCTAGATGTAGAACGCCTGCAGTGGCGGAAAACCATTGAACTCGATGGCACTATAGGTGGTGGTATAAGCACCGGTGGATAACCAATACATCCGGTCGCCAATTGCCAGGTTCAATGGCAGCCCGTACTTGTAATCCTCATATAGAATATCCGCGCTGTCGCATGTCGGCCCTGCGATCACCGCTTCCTCAAGCTCGCCCTGCTTTTCAACATAGATCGGATACTTGATCGCCTCGCCCAGGGTTTCGATCAAGCCGCCAAACTTGCCCACGTCGGTGTAAATCCAGCGGTTGAGCCCGGTACGGGATTTGCGACTGATCAATACCACCTCACTCACAAGCACGCCAGAGTTTCCCGCCAGCGAACGACCGGGTTCCAGGATAATCTCAGGCATATTGTCGCCAAAGTCCTCCTGCAGAAAGCGGGTGATTTCATCGGAGTACAGCTGAAGATCATTGGTACGGCTCAGGTAGTTCGCTGGAAACCCACCGCCCAGGTTGATCATCCGCAGGTTGATACCGTCCTCGTTCTGCAGACGTTCGAATATGAACTTGACTTTGGCAACGGCAGAATCCCAGACGCCGATGTCCCGCTGCTGAGAACCCACGTGAAACGAAATACCGTAGGGGTCGAGCCCCAGGTCCCGCGCCAGGATACACAGATCCAGCGCCATATCCACTTGGCAGCCAAATTTTCGAGACAGTGGCCAGTCCGCCGTTTCCGAACCCTCGGTCAGGATACGCACAAATACTCGGGCGCCCGGCGCGGCCTTGGCGATGTTGCGCAAATCCGCTTCTGCATCAGTGGCGAACAGATCCACCCCCTTCTCATGGAAGTAGCGAATATCCCGGGCTTTTTTGATGGTGTTACCATAGCTGACCCGGTCTGGCGTTACCCCCAAAGCCAGTACCTTATCCAGCTCATAGCGCGATGCCACATCGAAGTTACATCCCCTGTCGCGCAGAATAGTGAGCAACTCCGGCGCGGGGTTGGCTTTTACCGCATAGAAAATCCCCGCCGTTGGAAAACATTCAATCAAATGCTCAAGCTGCTTCTCAAATGTCCCGGTATCCACCACCAGAAAAGGAGTTTCCTGGCTGTCAGCGAACTTTTTTATTCGCTCAAAAGTCTTTTGATCATAATATTCCAGCGGATTTGCAGACATGGCTCATTGGCTCCCGGTATGGCGTCTGAAGGGTGAAAGAATACTGTGTGAAGCGCGCCTGGGAGACACCCGACGCCCTCGTTCCTGCATTGGACAAGCAAGAATGACATTTTATAGATAAAAGGTTAAATCTTATCCACAAAAAAAGCGGTGGCTAATTAATAACCACCGCTTTTTGCATTTATTTGCGCCGCTAACTGTTTACAGGCGGCCGCTGAAAGGAACCAGTGACACCGCATAAACATTGGCTTCACGCGCCGCGTCAGCCACGTTCACATAGCTTTCCGCGCTGGATTCCTCGTGAGCACGCACCACGAGAGGCGCCTCAGGGTTTTCAGCATGCTTCTGCGCGATGAGCGAGCGCACAGACCGCACGTCAACACGGCGCCCATCAATGAAGATTTCATCATTGGCATTCACCTGAACCAGGATGGATGCATTTTCTTTCGTGGGAGGGGTTTCGTTGTCTTCGGGTACGTTGACATTAATCGCCCGCTCTTTCACAAAAGATGCGGTTACGATGAAGAAAATCAACATGATAAACACCACGTCCAGCATGGGCGTCAGGTCAATTTCAGCTTTATCTTCCGACTCTACCTTCTTCTTTCTACGACTCACCGTCTATTCTCCACACTTTTGTATACAGATTGACAGCCTAACCAGATGTAGGCACTTGCAAACTTGGCAGAGGTTAAACCAGCTTCCGAATCACTGCAATAACGCCGCGCGATATCGGTAGTGTCCGATTTGTATGATCACCGGTTATTTACCTGGAGTACTGCCTCAAACTAAATGACATTGCGCTCTTTAACTTGAGAGCATACACCGGTTCCCTCCCTCAGTGGCACATTCTACATCAACTTTTTGGCTGATGCTCATCATTTGACGAGCCTGCTACCTCGATCGGCCCAGTGAAGGCGGCGCCTGTCAATCAAACAACGGAAGCTGACAAGCACCCGCCAAACGGTTATTGAGCCGCAGACCAAGCCCAACCAGGCGTACCGGCCGCTTATGGCGGTGCCAGGCGGCCTGCAGCAGCCGACAGAAGTTCTGCGCGTCCACCCAGCCGCGCCGACTGGTCAGTGGCGATTCCAGAGTTGTCTGACTGAAATCATCGAATTTGATTTTCACAAACTGCTTGCTGGCGGAGTATTCACCGCGGATGCAATCAAAGCGGCCACTCAAGTCCTGCAGCAGTTCTCCGACGGCCGCATTGAGTTCCTCTGTCGCGCTGATATCTTCGTCATAGGTGCGCTCAACACTGATGGACTTGCGAATCCGGCTGGCCACCACCGGCCGCTCATCCCTGCCCTGCGCCATGCGGTGCAACTTCTCGCCAAACGCGCCGAAGTGATGAACCAGCTTGTCCAGCCCCCAGCCCTGAATGTCGCTGCAGCTGTAGAGCCCGAACCGATTCAAGCGGCCCGCCGTCACCTTACCTACTCCCGGCAGCGCACCCACTGGCAAATCCGCGACAAATGCGCTGATGTTGCTGGGCGGTATGGCGAAAAAGCCATTGGGTTTGTGCCATTCGCTGGCGATTTTGGCCAGAAACTTCACCGGTGCCGCACCGGCGGACACTGTGATTCCCAATTCTGATTCAACCCGCTGACGAATTTCCCTGGCAACCAGTGTTGCACTGCCGCGACAGGCGGTTGTATCGGTGAGATCAAGAAAAGCTTCGTCAAGGGACAAGGGTTCCACCAAGTCCGTGTAATCCGCGAATATACTCTGCATTCGGCCGGATACATCGCGGTAGAGCGCCATGTTAGGTTTGAGAATGGTCAACTGAGGACAGAGCCGCATGGCCACCGCCGAGGGCAGGGCTGAGTGAACACCGAAGCGCCGCGCCTCATAATTGCAGGTCGCGATGACCCCGCGCCGGCCCGGATCGCCGCCTACAGCCAGCGGCACCGACGCAAGTGCAGGGTTTTCCCGCATCTCGACGGCAGCAAAAAAACAATCTGCATCAATGTGAAGTATCTTACGCATATCAGCCCCGGGGTAGCGACACTGTGACTATATACAGTACCCGGAGAAAACACAATCCGCCAACGCTCGTGCGTAGCTTCGGTCCCCGGCGTGAAGACAATCAGAGGTTCTCTAGCGCTTTGAGACAACCACAACCAGCTCCGCCGGGGTTGAAATGGTGCAAACCGCCTTGTAGTGCAGCTCTTCGCCCCACATGTTCTGCGCATCGAATTCCGCGTGAAAACGCATCTGACCATTATCCAGCTCTTCGGCAATGGGCTTTTCCGTAATCCACGAGAGGTTTTCCATCATCGATGTGCGCGCGACTATCTCCGCGGTACACACCTCCGCAAACACTGTAGCGCGACGTTCCAGCTCGCGGGCACGACGCGCTTGTCGCTCCGCCTCCGCAGAGGCAGCCTGCTCGGCTTCATTCCGCGCCGCAACAGCCGCTTTCGCCGCCTCTTCTTGTCGCTGCTGTACCAGGGCCTCTTCCTCTTTCCGCTTCTGCGCTTCCAGGGCGAGCCGCTGCTCACGCTCCCCGGCGGTTTCCGGAGGTGCTTCGTTGGCTATGGATGACTGGGCAACCATAGTGCTTCCATCGATGACTTCCGAATAGCTGACGCCATCGGCACGCCGGCAGAGGACACGGTAAAACGCATGATCAGGTGTGCTCAGGTCCAAATCCAGCGTTGCGCGCAGAACTTCGGTGCAGTTATCCAAGGATTCGGCGACCAGAGCGGCCTCTTTCAGATCGAAATAGTGAGCGCGATACTTGGCCGGCAGCCACAGACGATCATCATCCAGAGACCAGGCGAAATGCGGCGCGGCTAACAGGCAGGCTGCGCCAACAACTGAAACGAGCTTCAAGCGGCTATTGAACATGGCATATACAATCAAGAGAAACGACCGGATCTTCAGGTCAACACCGGTAATATAGCGCATCGCGCTTAATCTGCCGCGCAGGCACCTCCGTATCGTTTACGGGTCACAGGTGCCGCAATGCTCATTCGAATGCCGCGAGGGATTGATCATCGAAGGGTTCTCGGGGAGCCGACGCCAGCCGATCGAACTCCAGGTTCCAGTCAACCAGCAGTTTCGCCAGTTGTCGGGCCTGATCATCCAGGCTCACAAGTTCATCCAGTGTATCCTTGACGCCGCTGTAGAGTTTCACCTTGCGGTGGAGCGACGCGAAAATGTGGTCCGGGTAGGTAACACGGTAGACTTCCAGCTTCCAACGCAGGTTATGCACCATGTTTCTATAGTAAAGCAGCTTGGTCTTGAGAGAAATCTTGTGGGTGTCCTGTAGCCTGCCAAACACGCGAAAATCGGTACCGAACACCAGCACTCGCTTGCAGTTGAGATCCGCCGTCACAGTGGCAGTACGCTCATGGTTGAGCAATACCGCCAGATCGCCGAACACTTCGCCCGGTGTAATGTAGTTGACCTGGCGATCTTCAGGGCGGTGATCGCCGACACTGACCACCAGCTGCCCTTTCAGCAGGAAGTACAGCCAGTTGTCCGCCTGCCCTTTTTCCAGCAACACCTCGCCTGGCCGGTATTCGATGATGCGAGAGTGACTCATCAGCAGATCGTACTGCCACTGGTCCTGCTGACGCACGGCGCGATAAAACGGAATAGCGGCAACCAGGGCATCCAGCGAGTCCCTGGGAAATTGCTGCAGCGACCGGATTTCCATGGGTTCTCCATTATTATTGAAAAATTATTATGAGACGTTAAAAGAAAACGTTTGAGGTGCCATTATATCGGGTTCGCATCCACCACGCCGTGCGAGGGATCAACCTTTTCGAAGTGACAAACGGCGTGGTGGCCCCTCGAAAATGGTTTATTTTTATGTAACCGTCTTCGCGCGGGTGGGCATCCGCCCGTTTAGACTCCCCAAAGTCAGGAATACAAGCTAGTATTAGAGTATCGGTTTTGCGCTATCAGAGAACGCCATCAGAATGGCGCGAAAAAGCATAACCTGCTTATGATCGTACATTCACATAGTGTCAGGGCTACGTTAAGTCATAGCGATAAGAATGCCTGGCATCAACCGGATCTGTCAGTCCGTTTCAAGAACAATATGGGGACATCTATGCACACCTTCACCCGCTTCGCCACCCTAGTTGCCATGGCCGTTGCGCTCACACTCACCAGCCTGCATGTGTCATCTGCGCCCTTACTGAATGGCGTGGCAGTACATACCGAACTGGGAAAGGAGCAATTTATTGCCGGCCTCTACTCGGATTCACTGAGTACCGAGGCAGGTCCATTGCTGAGTGCCGATGAGAACAAGCGGATTCAGGTACGAGTATTGGCAGACCATCTGTCGTCACGACGGTTCCGTCGTATGTGGATTGAGGGTATTGCTATCAACAGCAGTCAGGCGGACCTACAGAGCAATGCCCAGAATCTGGCTGACTTCAGCAACATGCTGCGCATCAAGCTGATAGCTGGCGATATTCTCACCGTTGATCGATCAATGGAGGAAGGGGTCATCGTCAGTCTGAATGGGACTCGCCTGGGCCTCATTGAGGATCGTGGCTTCTTTGACCTGCTACTGCGCACCTGGATCGGCTCGGTACCGCTTTCTTCCAGTTTCCGCGATAACCTCCTTGCCGATGGCGAGATTGAAGCGGATCTGTTGACGCGCTTCCAGGCCACGCGCCCTACTGACGAGCGCATCGCCGCCATTGAACAGGCAGTAGCTGACAACAATCAGGAGAAGGTCGCTCAGCGAGCTGAAGAACCCAAGCCCGCCATAGCCGCCATTCCCAATGAGGTGCCTGCTGATTTGATTGAGGCTCCCACACTGACCAAGCCCGACCCGGAATTGGCGCTTGTTCCCCCCAGCCTTGGCGTGGATACCCCGCCCGCTGCCACCAAAACACCCGAGCCCAAGCCAAAGCCGGAGCCAGAACCCAAGCCGGTGGCCAAGCCTGAACCCACTGTAACACAAGTGGCAAAAGCCAAACCGGCGACTACGCCTAAACCCAAGGCACCTGAGGCCAGCGATATCTTCGAAGATGAAGATGAAGAGTCTTTCACCGCAGCGAGCCTGTTGAGTCGGCAGTTGTATATCGGGAAGGTAAAAAGCTGGGCACAACGTGAGCTGAAATACCCCGATCGCGCGCTGAGACGTGAGTGGGAGGGCAACGTCCGTCTGGATATTACCCTTGACCGTGGTGGCCGCCTGGTGAGCGTGGAAGTGGCTGAAGAAGCCGAACACTCCGTGTTGACCAAAGAAGCATTGCGTGCAGTAGACAGTGCTGAACCTTTCCCGCCCATGCCTGAAGATGTCTCGGGTGAAACCTTCCTGTTTACCCTGCCCGTGGCGTTCAAGCTGCAATAGGTTCAAGCCGACGGACCCGCAAGCGGGTCCGTTCATCATACCGGCACTAGGTGATACCCACGCTCCTCAGCGTTTATTCCTCGCAACATGCTACGTGAATGCGTTCTGCCATTAATTGCACGGCAGTCAGGAAAGCTCAGCCAGGCGCTGCAGGATTACCCGCTGGATATCATCCAGCTCCATTTTCGACAGCTGCGTAAGTCCAGACAACTGCAACGAATGTAAATGCAGACACGGAGTTCGCGCATCCAGTTCACGCAAGTCCCCTTTCACCAATACGGGCAATAAAGGCTTATTGGGCGGACGCTGCTGATTGATCACCCGGAGTCCCACTTGCAATGGCACCTGCCGAAAGCGGGTTTTACCGCTGCGAAACGGTATGCTGAGGAACAGCTGACTACGGCCGCGACTATCAGCGTCTCCAGGCACGATACAAAGGCCTGTGGGCGCAACTAAGGCTTCTGTAATGCCGTTGAAATTGTCGTGTTGGGCGTAGGGATTGGGAAGAATAACCAGTTTCCGGTTTTCTTCCTTGGGAAAGAAAATATTGTAGTTGGTATACAACTGGCTGACAGAGCCGGAATAGACACAGATCTTATTTTCGAAGCCCAGCACAAAATCCTGAGCGCGCTGCCGCTGTTTGAACGCTTCCAGATTCCAGACCAGATCATTATTATTGTTCATGTGCAATCACTGTTGACGTCGGAAAACCTCGGGCCTGTCGAACTACAAGGCTATTCCATAATGATAGTCGAAATTACTCGTGCCGGCTCAGATTCATCCTCAAAAGAATTCCGGATCACTGATTCTGCGGGTGGCGCCCGCGATAAGTGCTATTGATGTAGTTCTGAATTTCAACAACATCGGTTTCCAAATCGCCACTCAGTGGCCAGCACTGATCCAGCACGATGGTCTTGCTGGGATAATCCCACGCCACCAGAAGTACGGGAACCTCTGCCGTATAGGCCAAGCGCAGGAACCCGGTTTTCCAGCGAGTCACTTTGCTGCGGGTTCCCTCCGGCGTAATTGCCACCCAGACACGCTCATGTTCCCGATACCAGGTATGGATCTGATCCACCGTATCCTGCGCCGCCTGCCGATTGAGCGGAATCCCTCCCCAGCGAATGAAGAAATTGCGGAAGGGCCAGATAAATGCCTCTTTCTTCATCAGATAGGACACGCGCAAGCCCGTAGCCATGAGCGCCGGGAACGCGACGAAAAAATCCCAGTTGGATGTATGGGGTCCAAGAGCAACGACCAGTTTCGCATGGTTGGGAAACTCCCCGTGCACCTTCCAACCGAGGATCCGCAACAGGCTGCGCCCAACCCAGCGGGTAAAGCGGTTACCCATGCGGGGCGCCTGTTCAGGTAAAACCGGAATAGGGTCAGCTGCCATGAATATCTCCCGGGTCCTAATGTTCCCGTGTGGTGCGAAATATCACGTCTGGATGACGCTCCTGATTAATCGAAAGATTAACCCGGGTCGGCGCCAGATAAGTCAAATATCCCCCGCCATCAATTGCCAGATTGTCACTGCATTTGCGCCGGAATTCCTCCATTTTTTTGTTGTCGTCGCAATGCACCCAGCGAGCCGTCGCCACATTGACCGGCTCGTATATCGCTTCGACCTTGTATTCGTCTTTCAGCCGGTAGGCGACAACCTCGAATTGCAGAATACCCACAGCGCCAACGATGATGTCGTTGTTGTTCAACGGAAAGAACACCTGCGTGGAGCCTTCCTCAGACAACTGTTGCAAGCCCTTTTGCAGCTGCTTGGTTTTGAGCGGGTCCTTCAAGCGGATTCGGCGAAACAGCTCCGGTGCGAAATGTGGGATACCGGTGAATTTCAGATTCTCATTGTCGGTAAAGGTGTCGCCAATCTGAATGGTGCCATGATTGTGCAGGCCGATGATATCGCCCGAGATAGCCTCTTCAACATGGCTGCGGTCGCCAGCAAGGAAAGTGACGGCGTCGCCGATTTTGATGTCCTTGCCCAGGCGAACGTGGCGCATTTTCATACCGTGTTGGTATTTGCCGGAGCACACCCGCATAAACGCGATGCGGTCGCGATGCTTCGGATCCATGTTTGCCTGTATCTTGAACACGAAGCCGCTGAACTTTTCCTCTTCGGCAGATACCGTGCGCACATCCGTTTTCCGGGCTTGCGGCGGTGGGGCCCACTCCACAAAACCGTCCAGCATTTCCCGCACACCGAAGTTGCCCAATGCGGTGCCAAAGAATACCGGCGTCTGGCGCCCCGCCAAATAGTCTTCAAGATTGAACTGCGGTGTGGCGCCACGCACCAGCTCAAGCTCGTCTCGCAGCTCGTCCGCATAGGAACCCAACAACGCTTTCGCTTCGGGACTGTCCAGCCCTTGGA
Organism: uncultured Cellvibrionaceae bacterium; assembly: GCA_964419935.1. Lineage (GTDB taxonomy): Bacteria > Pseudomonadota > Gammaproteobacteria > Pseudomonadales > Cellvibrionaceae > CAYQQJ01. The sequence continues at coordinate 5,315 of CAYQQJ010000001.1, read as the reverse complement.
TCTGCACGTCTTCCGGCACCTTGTGGCCCTGACCCTGCTTGTATACATGAATCGTGTCGGTATACAGGTTATAGACGCCCTTGAAGTCTTTACCCATTCCCAATGGCCAGTTGATCGGCGCAGCGGCGATCTTCAGCACGGATTCAACTTCATCCAGCACATCAATAGGGTCCCGCCCTTCCCTGTCCATCTTATTGATGAATGTGAGAATCGGCGTGTCGCGCAATCGGCAGACTTCCATCAGTTTGATGGTGCGATCTTCCACACCCTTGGCGCAGTCAATCATCATCAGAACAGAATCGACGGCCGTCAGTGTACGGTAGGTATCTTCGGAGAAGTCTTCGTGGCCGGGCGTGTCGAGCAGGTTCACCACGCGTTCCCTGTAAGGGAACTGCATAACCGACGAGGTCACCGAGATTCCCCGTTCCTGCTCCATGGTCATCCAGTCCGAGCGGGCATGTGGCCCACGCTTACCCTTCACCGACCCGGCCAGCTGAATGGCATTGCCGAACAACAGAAGCTTCTCCGTGATGGTGGTCTTACCGGCGTCGGGGTGGGAAATAATGGCGAAGGTCCGTCGCTTCCTGACTTCGCTTTGACTTGTATTACTCGACATCAATGTTTCTTCAGTTTGTACAGAAGTTTGCTCGGGTCTCTCTGGCTAAACATCAGAGCCCGACGTGAAGCCGTATTATAGGCAAATCTGTAGGTGAATACCGAAAATGGTGAGACGGCAGACTCTTACTGCCGGCGAGCGGCCCGTTATGATCTCGCCAACGGCTTTTCAAGCGGGCTGATAGATCATCCGCGCATAGAGCAAGGCATCCTCAGCACCACGGGCGGTCTGATAGTAGCCGGGCCGAACGCCGACCTGGTTGAAGTCCAGGCTCTCATAGAGCGCTATTGCCCGCTCATTGCTCACTTGCACTTCTAGAAACAAGGTGTCCGCCTGGCCTTGCAGGCACGCAAAAACATGCTTCAGCAGCCCGCTGGCTACACCCCGGCCCTGCCAGGGAATGTCCACCACCAACAACAGCAGCTCCGCCTCGCCAGCAATACAACTGACTATGGCATAACCCACCCAGTGTTTGCCGGAACGCACGCCCAGGCAGTGATGGTGTCCGGTTCTGATGGAATCGACGAAGTGGCTCCGCTTCCACGGAAGTGAATGAGCGCGGGTTTCGATGGCGCAGATCGCCGTCAGATCGTCTTCCGCCATGACATCGATCTGCAGTCTTGTATCAGTCCCGACTATCAATTCGCCGGCCCACTGGGTGCGCCTGGTCACGCCATCATTCTCTGGATCATCAAGGAATCATTCGCAGGCCGCTGCACGCAGGGGCGCCAACTGCGTCCACAGCTGGGCCTTGCGGCCTGGCTCCAAAAGCAGTTCCGCCAAACTCGGTGTCAGGATGGCGTGACAGGCGAATTTCGCCAGATGGATTTGGCCCTCAGGTAAGTCTGCCAGCGTCTCGGGGGCAATGGCCCTGGCCGCATTGGTACCCATCAATACCATGTGGCTGACCGGCTCGCCATCCAAGCGGCTTTCCAGGTAGGCCTGTATCATTTCCTGTGCCGCGTTCCAGCCGCTGTCGCGACTCCCCGGAACCGGCCAATTCTGAATGTCCGCACGGGGAAGCCGGTCACTCAACTGAAGCGCAGAAACAATGGATGCCAATAGTGCCTCGGTGGGCAACGCCTTGGGTTGTCGAGAGTCTACAACGATCAATCGCGGATGCACGCGCCAGAATGCCAATGAGAAGCTCACCTGCTCCACTGGGCGCCCTGGAACCCGGGACGAGGCCAATGATTCGGCAACAGGAGCCTTTCTGGCAGGCTGGGTCTCGCGCAGTGCATCTACCAGGGCGCCCACGGCCTGGGGCGAGCTCGCCGCGGCGTCATGTTGCGCAATAGGCATGCTCGCACCGGTTGCAGCCCCTGCAAGGGGTCGCACCGACAGATCAACTTGTGTCGGATTTGCTTGCGGAAGCACACATCGACTGGATTGCCGCGCGCCAGACAATACCCAACGGGGTACGAATGTATCCACCCCCATGGTTTCCAGATATTGCATGCGCTGCAGTTCGTTCAAGAGTATGGCTCCGCCTAAACTGTTGTTACACGCCATCGCGCTGTGGGTGGTGGCGCGTAGCACCGCTAGCCAACAGGTTAAGAGCGTGCAGATAGGCCTTAACCGATGCTGTCACTATGTCCGTATCCGAACCCACGCCATTGACAATGTGGCCGTCTTTTTCCAGCCGCACACTGACTTCACCCTGGGAATCTGTCCCCTGGGTAATGGCATTCACCGAATACAGCTGCAAATCTGCCTGGCTTTTCACCACCTTCTCGACCGCTTTGTATGCTGCATCCACCGGTCCGCTGCCCTCGGCCTCACTGATAACCGGCTGGTTCGCAATGCTGAGCTCCACTTTGGCGTAGGGCTTCTGCCCAGTCTTGCTGGATACTTCCAACGCCTTCAACTGATAAGTCTCGTTGAGCCTGTCGGATACATCCATCACCAGCAGTTCCAGATCTTCATCGAAGATTTCATGCTTCTTGTCTGCCAGAATCTTGAATCGCGTAAAGGCGTCCTGAAACGCCTCCTCACTTTCGAAGGTGATTCCCAAGGTCGCAAACCGCGCCTTCACCGCCGCGCGGCCGGAGTGTTTACCCAGCACGATCTTGTTCGCATTCCAGCCAACATCTTCCGCTTTCATAATCTCGTAGGTTTCGCGATGTTTGAGCACGCCATCCTGGTGAATGCCCGATTCATGGGCAAAGGCGTTGGCACCGACGATGGCCTTGTTGGGTTGCACCGCAAACCCCGTAATGTTGGCCACGAGCCGCGAGGTGGGCACAATGTATTCCGCCGCGATGGTGGTTTCAACCGGGTAGATGTCTTTGCGCGTGCGCACCGCCATGACAATCTCTTCCAGCGCCGCATTGCCCGCACGCTCACCCAAACCATTGATGGTGCACTCCACCTGCCGCACACCGTTCATCACAGCCGAGAGCGAGTTGGCCACGGCAAGGCCGAGATCATTGTGACAGTGGGTCGAGAAAACAGCCTGATCCGCATTGGCAACGTTATTCATCAGCCGCTTGAACATGGCGCCGTACTCGCCGGGTTCACCGTAGCCCACGGTATCGGGAATGTTGATGGTTCGGGCACCTGCGGCAATGGCGGCCTCGGTGATGCGACACATAAACTCGAATTCGGAACGACTGCCGTCTTCAAGGGAAAACTCCACATCACCCGTGTATTGCCGCGCTCGCTTGATCGCCTTGACGGCCTGATCCAGCACCTGGTCCGGCTCCATCTGCAGCTTGTACTTCATGTGGATGGGCGACGTGGCAATGAAGGTGTGAATACGCGATGAATTGGCGCCTTTCAGTGCTTCTGCCGCGCGGTCGATATCACCGTAGATAGCTCGCGCCAGGCTACAGACGGTGGAATCCTTGACCGCATTCGCGACCGCCTGAACCGATTCAAAATCCCCCGGACTGGCAATGGCAAAACCGGCCTCAATGATATCAACGCGCATTTTTTCGAGCATCTTGCCGATGCGAACTTTTTCCTCGCGCGTCATGGACGCACCAGGGCTCTGCTCTCCGTCTCTGAGCGTGGTATCGAAAATAATCAGCTTTTCGGGCGCGGCTGTGTCGGGAGTGGTACTGCTATTGGGCGTCATTAATAAACTCCAATGATTCAAGCACGCCGAATAGCTTCAGCGTTCTATGACTTTTTAATAATATGTTAGCGCCGTTGATGACGAAGCTGTCAAGCCGGGAAATTAACAATGTCCATACCAGCCTTCATATCAACTAGAGCTTTGATAAAGGCGACGCTGGGGCTTCGATCCGTTTGTCATCAGGGGTAGACCTTTTGAAAACGCATAAACACCTCCCTGTGGCTCCCCCGCGGCGTCCCTGCCGCGAGGGTTTCAAAAGATCTACCCCTGATGACAAACTCACTTGGGCGTACCCGATTCGAGCAAATCTTCGATAAGAACGTCACCCGTAGATCGCGACTGAATTCCGGGAGCTTCGCAATCCGATAGTTAAGAGTACGGATCAACAAAAAGTCAAAATCAGAGCGAGGCGCCAAAATCCAGCATACGCTGCAGGGGTACCATCGCCTGCCGGCCTATTTCGGGGTCGACATGTATCTCGTTGTCGTCACGATCGAAGACCTCAGCCAGGTTCTGCAAGGCATTCATGGCCATCCATGGGCAATTGGCGCAACTGCGACAGGTTGCCCCGCTTCCCGCCGTAGGCGCAATGTACAACGCTTTGCCGGGGCTTGCCTGCTGCATTTTATAGAAGATCCCCTGGTCAGTCGCGACAATAAACGCCGGGTTGGGCAGCGTCTGAGTCGCCTTGATCAGCTGTGAAGTGGACCCCACCACATCCGCCAACTCCACTACCGGCTGGGGCGATTCCGGATGCACCAGAACCGCAGCCTCTGGATATTGAGCCTTCAAATCCAGGATGCCTTTGGCTTTGAATTCCTCATGGACAATGCAGGCCCCATCCCAGAGCAATACGTCCGCACCGGTTTCGCGCTGCACATAACTGCCCAGATGTTTGTCCGGCGCCCAGAGGATTTTCTGGCCAAGACTGTCCAGATGATCCACCAGCTTCAAGGCGATGCTGGATGTGACCACCCAGTCAGCACGGGCTTTAACTGCCGCCGAGGTATTGGCATAGACCACAACGGTGCGATCAGGGTGCGCGTCGCAAAAAGCCGAAAACTCATCAATCGGGCAACCGAGATCCAAAGAACAGGTGGCCTCCAGAGTCGGCATCAACACGCGCTTGTGCGGCGTAAGGATTTTGGCCGTCTCACCCATAAACTTGACACCTGCCACCACAAGGGTGTCCGCCGGATGCTCTTTGCCGAAGCGGGCCATTTCCAGCGAATCAGCCACACAGCCACCGGTTTCCTCCGCCAGAGCCTGGATCAGCGGGTCGGTGTAGTAATGGGCCACCAAAACCGCGTTGTGCTGTTTCAGCAGCTCACGGATGCGCTCGCGATAAGCTTCGGCCTCATCCTCACTCAGCGTCTCATGCACTGTGGAGATATAGGTTTGCACCAGCTCGCGGGGGGATTCTGTGGTTTTGGGGTCAAAAATCTTGTTCATATCGGGTCTCCGGGAAGGAGAAAAGCTATTACGGAGGTAGGACAGTATAACGCGCGCACAAAAAAGGGGAGCTAAAAGCTCCCCTTTTTATTTTATGGTGGGTCGTACTGGATTCGAACCAGTGACCAATTGGTTAAAAGCCAACTGCTCTACCAGCTGAGCTAACGA